>NZ_JAJFZL010000001.1:5079900-5714887 GCF_020733635.1 Nocardia spumae
TCAGGCCGCCGGGGTGAATTCCGGTGCCGTGCAGGGTTACTCCGCCTTCGGCGCAGACCGCGTCGAACTTCTCCCGGTCACGTTGCCGTGGATAGAACCAGCCCAGCGGGGTGACCACGTTCTTCCCGGACCGCAGGATCGACCGCAGTACCGAGGTGTCGGCGAAGATCGGGCTGTAGACGACGCAGTCGGCATCGAGCGCCAGCAGGGCATCGGCGTCGGTGGTGGCGGTGACCCCGATCGGATCACGCCCGACCAGGGCGCCGAGGTCGGCGCCGTCCTTGTCCGCACTGTGCACCCAGGCACCGACCAGTTCGAGGTCCGGGTGATCGAGGATGCCCTCGATCGCCGCCCGCCCGACTCCGCCGGTCGCCCACTGGATCACCCTGACGGTCATCGTGCTCCTGTCCGTGTTCCGGCCCCGCGGCGGTTCCGATGAGGCGGTCTCCGGTCCGTGGCAGCGGCCCGCACGACCGCGGTCACGACCCGTCCTCCACGAGCGACAGGGCCATGGTCGGGCAGTACCGAACCGCGTTCTCGACATCGGCGCGGTCGGCCTCGTCCACCTCGGGACGCAGGATCTCGACCTTGCCGTGTTTGGGCACCGCGAAGTAATCCGGCGCCTCGCCCAGGCACATCGCGTGGCCCTGACACAGGTCCAGATCCACCTCGACGCGCATCAGCTCGTGCCCTCCGGCGCGCGATCCTGTTCCCGTAGCGGCGCTTCCGGCTGCACCTCGGCCAGCACCAGATGGGCGCCGCGCGGGGTGTTCACGACCGCGGACACCGCGGCCGCGATATCGGAGGCCCGAAGGAAGTAGGGGTGCCGGGCGAAGCCCCATTTCACCCAGTCGTCGAGCAGCGGGCCGACCTGTTCCGGTGCGGCGTCCATACCCATACCGGTCTGGGTCGCCCCCGGCCGCACGATCGAGGCCCGGACTCCGGTGCCCTCCAGCTCCATTCGCATCTGCCGGGCCATCGCCTCGAGGCCCGTCTTGGCCGCGTTGTAGGCGCCGTTGCGGGGCCGCACCTGATCGGCGCAGTCGGAGCCGATGACCACGAAATCACCGCGACGGCGCTCGATCATCCCCGGAATCACCCGGTGCGCCAGCCGGTGCGCCCCGACCAGATGCACATTCACCTGCTGCAGGAACACCTCCGGCGACATCTCGTGGGCCACGCCGAATTCGATATTGCCCGCGCCCGACACCACCACTTCGATGGGCCCCAGCGCGTTCTCGGCCGCGGTGACGAACTCGTCGACCGAGGCGTCGTCGGTGACGTCGAGCGCGCCGGCGAAGGCCTTACCGCCGTTGGCGGTGATCTTGCCGGCCAATTCTCGGCAGGTCTGCACCCGGCGCGCGCCCAGCGCGACCGGGAATCCGGCCTCGGCCAGCAGGATCGCGGTGGCGGTGCCGATGCCCGATGAGGCGCCCGCGATCAGGACCGGCCGCACCTCCGGATGCGGATCGAAACGTGGCATTACGAAACCTCCACGGTGACAGGGAGTTTGGCGAACCCTCGGACATTGGTCGAATGCACCCGCTCGATACCGGGCTCGTCGATCGTGTATTCCCGGACCCGAGAGGCGAACGCACGCAACGCGACCACGGTTTCCAGCCGGGCCAGGTGCGCGCCCAGGCAGAAGTGCACGCCGCCGCCGAAGCTGGCCAGCGCGCTCTTGTCGGTGCGCTCGATGTCGTAGCGATCGCCGTCGGTGAAGACCGCGTCGTCGCGATTGGCCGATCCGATCAGCAGCACCACCTTCGAACCGGCGGGAATCACCCCGTGCTCGAACGGCACGTCCACCAGCGCCGACCGGGCGACCATCTGGCTCGAGTTGTCGTAGCGCAGCGTCTCCTCGACCCAGTCCGGGACCAGGTCCGCGTCGGCGACCACCTTCGCGAACTGCTCGGGATTGCGCCCGGCCCAGTACAGCGCGTTACCCAGGAGCTTGGTGGTGGTCTCGTTCCCGGCCACGACCATGAGGAACATGAAGCCGATGATCTCGTCGTCGGTGAGCTTGTCACCATCGATCTCCGCGTCGAGCAGCGCCGAGGTGAGATCCTCGGTGCGGCTGCGCCGACGCTGGGTGACCATGTCGGAGTAGTACACGACCAGATTCAGCGAGGCCTCGATCGCCGCCTCGGGCACGTCGAGCACGCCCTCCTCGCGATGCACCACCAGATCGGCCATGCGACGGATCTCGGCACGATCGGCCTCGGGCACGCCCATCATGTCGGAGATGACGTCCATGGGCAGCTTGCCCGCGAAGTCCTCGATCCAGTCGAAGGTGCCGCTCTCGAGCGCCGGTTCCAGGTGTTGCAGCGTCAGTTCCCGGATCCGGTCGCCCATGGCAGCGATCCGGCGCGGGGTGAACCCCTTGTTGACCAGCTGACGCATCCGCAGGTGACGAGGATCGTCCATCGCCAGGAAGGACATGGTCTTGTGCGCGTGCGGCCCCCAGGCCGCCGGGTCCAGGGATACGCCGTTGGCGCTCGACAACCGGGTGGCGTCACGGAAGGCGGCGGTCACATCGGCGTGCCGCGACAATGCCCAGAAGTCCAGATCCGGATTGTGATAGAGCGGCGCTTCCGCACGCAGCCTCCGGTACACCGGGTAGGGGTCTTCGTGGAACCCGTAGTCGTAGGGATCGAATACGACCGGATGCAGCGATGCCGCGGTCATCACACCCACCTCTCCGAATAGAACGCGTTCACATCGAACCTCATCTGCACACCGCCAACCGAGACACAGGACTGGACATGTGTCTGGACGCTACCACCGGAGCGGAGAACCGACAATGGGCGCAGGCGGTCACTGCCGGTCTCGCATGAGCGCGTCGACCTCCCCGACCGACCACGGCGGGGTCCGCGCGTGATCACGGAAGCCGATGGCCTCCATCGCGGGCCGCGCGAACCGGCCGACGAATCCGCCCGCGGCGATGAAGATCTCGCCGGTCACCGCCTCCGACCGATCGTCGGCCAGATACAGATACACCGAGGCCGCGTAGTCCGGCGGCGGCGCGTCCAGCGACGATTGCGCGGTGAACTCGTCCAGCAGACCGCGTTCGCGCAGTTCGGCGATCTTCGCCTCGTAATCGGGTCCGGTGGACAGCCGGGTGCGCGCACCCGGGCAGACCGCGTTCACCCGGACGCCGTACTCCTTCAGCTCGGCCGCCATCGACAGGGTCAGGCTGGCCACAGCCCCCTTTCCGGCCGGATAGCCGGTGCCGCCGTAGTCGCCGAGATAGGCGAACGAACCGGTGTTCACGATCGAGCCGGCGCCGCGTGTCACCATCAGCGGCGCCACCGCCCGGCAGCTGTTGAACACCGTGGTCAGATGCGAATCCAGCAGTGTGCGCCAATCCTCGGTGGTGATGTCGAGAATCGAGGAGTGCCGCGGTTCCGCGATTCCGGCGCAATTGACCAGGACGTCGACCGCGCCGAAGTCCGCCACACACCGATCCACCAGCCGCGCGGCGACCGATTCCTCGGCCGCCGAGCCCGCGACACCGACCGCACGACCGCCGCCGGCGCCGATCCGGCCCACGACCGCGTCCACCGCGGCCTCGGTGCGGGAATTGACCACCACCCCGGCGCCCCGGCGCGCCAATTCGACGGCGACGACGCGGCCGATACCGCTGCCGCCACCCACCACGATCGCCGCCTTACCGGCCAGCGCCGCATCTCCGGTCATCGCCGGCACCACCTCTCCCGATCGGACTTGCCTGGAACACGTTCTTGTATTCACAGCCCAGTCCAAACTATATTCCGTACAGGTGTCCAGACAGCCCTATCGGAGAGGTCGATGACAAAACTGCTACCCCAGGACGAGGGCTCCCGGCTTCTGATCGACGGCAAACTGGTCGCCGGCGGCGCGGGTGTGTTCGCGACGATCAACCCGGCGACCGAGGAAGTCATCGGTCAGGCCGCCAACGCCGACGCCGCCGATATGGACGCGGCCATCGCCGCGGCGCGCGCGGCTTTCGACAACACCGACTGGTCGCGCGATCACGCGTTCCGCGCGCGCTGCCTGCGGCAACTGCGCGACGCGCTACGCGACAACATCGAGGAACTGCGCGAGATCACCATCGCCGAGGTGGGCGCACCGCGCATGCTCACCAGCGGCCCCCAGCTGGAGGGTCCGATCGGCGATCTCGGATACTTCGCCGCCCTGGCCGAAAGCTACGAGTGGACAAGCGATCTCGGAGTGGCGAAGCCGATGGGGATCCCCACCGCCCGCACGCTGCGCCGGGAGGCGATCGGTGTGGTCGGCGCGATCACACCGTGGAACTTCCCGCATCAGATCAACTTCGCCAAGATCGGGCCGGCACTGGCAGCCGGGTGCACCGTGGTGCTCAAACCGGCCCCCGACACCCCGTGGGTCGCGGCGCTGGTCGGCACCGTCATCGCCGAGCGGACCGACATTCCGGCGGGCGTGATCAATATCGTCACCTGCGACGACCATCAGCTGGGCGCCCAGCTGGTCACCGATCCACGGGTGGACATGATCTCGTTCACCGGATCGACGCAGACCGGCCGGTCGATCATGGCCGATGCCGCCCAGAGCCTGAAGAAGGTCTTCCTCGAGCTCGGCGGCAAGTCGGCGTTCATCGTGCTCGACGACACCGATGTGGCGGCGGCGGCGAGCTATGCCGGCTTCACCGTCTGCGTCCACGCCGGACAGGGCTGCGCGCTGACCACCCGCCTGCTGGTCCCGCGCGAGCACTACGACGCGGCGGTGCAGGCGGCGGCGAAGTCGATGAGCGGTATCGCTCCCGGCGATCCGAACGAGCCGGGAACCGTGTGCGGGCCGGTGATCTCGGCACGCCAACGCGACCGGGTGCAGCGCTACATCGATATCGCGAAATCCGAGGGCGGCACCATCGTCACCGGCGGCGGGCGGCCCGATCGCGATCAGGGGTTCTTCATCGAACCCACACTGATCAGCGGGCTGTCCAACACCTCGACCGCCGCGCAGGAGGAGATCTTCGGCCCGGTACTGGTGGTGATCGCGCACGACGGCGACGACGACGCCATCCGGCTGGCCAACGAATCACCCTACGGCCTGTCGGGGGAGGTCTGGGGCACCGACCCGGCGCGAATCGACCACGTGGTCAACGGAGTTCGGACCGGAACCCTCGGCGTCAACGGCGGCATCTGGTACAGCGCCGACGCCCCGTTCGGCGGCTACAAGCAGTCCGGCATCGGCCGGGAACTCGGTGTGGCGGGATTCGAGGAGTACCTCGAAACCAAGCTGATCGCCACCGCCCAGAAGTAGACATACGCGAACCCTCGCGAAACCGACCGTAGGAGAGAACAACTCATGGCTCGTTTCACCGATCGCGTCGCGATCGTCACCGGCGCGGCACAGGGCATCGGCGCCGAGTACGCGAAGGCCCTCGCGGCCGAGGCCGCCACCGTCGTGGTCGCGGACCTCAACGAGGACAAGGGCAAGCAGGTCGCCGAGGAGATCACCAGCAGCGGCGGCAACGCGGTATTCCATCCCGTCGACGTCTCCGACCCCGAGTCGGCGACCGTCCTCGCCGACTTCACCAACAACGAGTTCGGCGCGATCCACCACCTGGTCAACAACGCGGCCATCTACGGCGGGATGAAGCTGGACCTGCTGCTCACCGTGCCGTGGGACTACTACAAGAAGTTCATGAGCGTGAACCTCGACGGTGCGCTGAACATGACTCGCGCGGTCTGGCAGCACATGTCGAAGAGCGGCGGCGGTTCCATCGTGAACCAGTCCTCCACCGCGGCATGGGTGTACTCGAACTTCTACGGTCTGGCGAAGGCGGGCGTGAACAGCCTCACCCAGCAGCTGGCGGTGGAGCTGGGCGGGTCCCGGATCCGCATCAACGCCATCGCGCCGGGCCCGATCAACACCGAGGCCACCCAGACCGTCACGCCGGGAACCATTGTCGACGATATGGTCAGCAGGCTGCCGCTCAAGCGCATCGGTACGCCGCAGGACCTCGTGGGGGCATGCCTGTATCTGCTGTCCGACGACGCGGCGTGGGTGACCGGGCACATCCTCAACGTGGACGGCGGGCAGATCATCCGCTAGCAGCGGCACGGCTCAGATCTCGGCCCGATCGCGGCGGACGGTGACCGGCTCGGCCAAGCGCTGCTCGTCACAGATCCGCTGCAGGTTCGGCAGGTCTCATCGAGCCCCGGCCCCAGCCGCGGGCCGGGAGTGAACGTGGCGGGCAGATGTCGCATGCCCTGGATGATGCCGATGGTGTCGTAATGCACGACGCCATCGGGATCACACCCTAAGTCGGGCATCCGGTCGAGCACCGCGATCAGCATGCGCTTGAAGACCGTGCGGGCGACATCGGATCCGATGCAGCGGTGAATACCGAGGCCGAAACTGAAGTGCCGGTTACCCTTCCGGTCCAGGTCGACGGTATTCGGCTCGGGGAACAGCGCCGGATCGCGATGGGCCATGGCCCACGACAACCACCGTCGCTCCCCCTCCTCGAACCGGGTTCCGGCGTATTCGCAATCGGCGGCGATGGTCCGGCCGTCGCCGATAATGGAGAATGGAGTTTCGGACATACTCGGACTTCCGGACCGGATCGACGCCCGGATGGTGTCGTGGTGATGCGCTACAGTTGCTCGCCGATACGGTTCACAGCACGGACGGGGGCAGGCTCGATGTCCATATCGGCCACGGCACAGCGCATTTCCACCACGGGTCGGCTGGGGTAGACGATGGCCGGCGACGATCGATCCGACTCCCCGCAGCAGTCCCCCTCCGGCGATCCGGGCCCCGAGCAGGCGCCACCCACCCGCGCCTATCCCGGCGGCCTGCCGTCACCCGACGCCTCCGCGACTCCCCCGACGCAGGCCTACCAGCCGGGTCAGCCGGTACCGCCCACCCAGGCGTATCAGCCGGTGCCACCGAACCAGCCCTACCCCGCCGGGCAGGCTCCGCCGACCCAGGCCTATCCGGCCGGGCAGCCCTATCCGCAACCCGGACAGCAGTTCGGCGGCTCCGACGACCCCACCGTGCGTCCGGCACCGGGCTATCCGGGCGCTGAACCGTATCCGGCCGATCCGAACCAGGCCGCGCCGACCGAGATCTACGGCGCCGGCCAGGGCTATCCACCGGCCGGTGGCTATCCGGGCGCACCGCAGTATCCGCCGCCGTATCAGCAGGATCAGCACTATCCGGGCGGGCAGCCGTATCCCGGGTATCCGCCCCCGCCACCGTCGAATTCGAGCGGCAAGGTGGTCGCCATCATCGCGGCGATCCTGGTGCCCGTACTCCTCGTGGGCGCGATCATCGCGGTCGTGGTGTATCGAAACCACGATCGGAACGACCCGCAGACCAGCGCCGACGGCACCACCTCCGAGTCGACCACCACCTCGGCCTATCCCGAGACCACCACCAGGGAGACCACGCCCAACGTTCCGCCGCCGCCTCCGCCCGCACCGGCCGACGTCTGGGTCGCGGCGGGCTACGACGTCGACACCGGCAAGGTGACGTGGGCACGCAGCACCGTCAGCTCCGACGATGCCACCGCCCAGGTCCAAAACCGTTGTCCCGGTTGCGCACAGCCGGCGGCATGGGCTCGTAACGCCTGTGTGGCGGTCGTCGTCGGCCAGGGCAACGGCTGGGCCTCCACCTGGGGCAATACCGCCGAAGAGGCCGAATCCAAGGCAATCACGAGCGCGCAGAACAACTACGGGGTCTCCGGGCCGTTCAATACCTGGTCCAAGTGCGCGTCGGAGTAGCGACCACCGGCATCCGCTTCCCAATCACGGGAGCAACCGGACGACGCGTGGGCTCTATGCTTCCGGCAGGTGCCGCCGGTCGACACCGAAATGGTGTGGCGGAAGGTGGGTCATGGCCGAGTCGGTGAGTTTGCCTCGGGTTGCCGAGGCGCCACTGTTGAATTCGGCCGTCGCCCGCCTGGAGACCGTGCTCCAGGGCCTGCTGAACGGCCTCGGTGACGGTAGCGCACAGAAGATGGTGATGGCGGCCCTCGCCGACAGCAAGAAGCCGACCGAGGAAATCACCGGCGCCATGGTCACGGACTACGAGGACCGGCAGAGGAAGATCAAGCAATACAACGAGGAATGGAACTCGCTGGACACCTACATGTCCGATATCGCGGAGAATTCCGCTGGGGTCTCCAAGGAGACCCGGGCCGCGATCACGCAGCTCGTCACCGATATCAAGGCAATTCTGAGCGATATCGCCCCGCATCCGAGTGTGGCGCTGCAGTTGAGCCTCATCGACAAGATCGACAAGGCAGTGGAACAGGCCGATATCGTCGTCTCCCAGGCGCACAAGCTCCACGACGAGAATTCGTCGAAGATTCCCTCGCTGTCCACGGGTGGCGGTTCGGGTGATTACGGTCCCGTGCCGTCCACCTACGTGCCCCCGAACAGCAGTGGAAGCTACGACCGCCAATACACCCAGCCGGTGAGCTCGACCGGCGGCGGCCCCGGTCAGCACCTCAACGATCAGCAACTCGAGTACTACATCGGAAAGGCGCTGGACCGACTCGGCATCACGGACCCGGCCGCCCGCGCGAGGTGGACCGAGGGATACCTGACGCTCATCAAGCGCGAATCGAGCGGGAACACCGGCTCGATCAACCTCGAGGATTCCAACGCCGACGCCGGGCATCCGTCGCAAGGTCTGACCCAGACCATCCCCAGCACGTTCGAGGCATACCACGTCGCCGGGACATCCTCGAATATCACCGATCCGGAGGCGAATATCGCCGCGAGTATGAACTATGTGATGGACCGCTACCACGTGTCGCGGGACGGCTCCAATCTGACCGCGAACGTTCAGCAGGCCGATGCCGGCCGCCCCGCGAAGGGCTACTGAGCACCGCGATACGCCGACGACTCAGGGCACGATCACCGCGCGCCCGCGCAACGTTCCCGCCGCGAGCCGGCGATACGCCTCCGGTCCGTCGTCGAGGGTGAAGCGTTCGACGGCGATATCGAGCACGCCGTCGTGCGCGAGATCGATGAGTTCGATGAGCTCGCTACGCGAACCCCAGTACGGCGAGTTCACCGATGCCTCGTAGGGGCTGATGCCGAATCCGACTCGCGCCGCGGCCTTTCCGTCACCGAGGCCGACGATCGTCACATCCGAATCGACGCCCGCTACCGCCATGGCCGTGTCGACGGTCGGCTGATAGCCGACGAAGTCCAGCACGAGGCTCGCTCCCGCGGCCCCGGTGATCTTACGGACGTTGTCGGCGGCCTCGGCATCGGACAGCACGGCCTCGTGCGCACCGACCGATTTCGCGAACGCCAGTTTGTCCTCGCTGACATCGAGGGCGATGACACGCGCCGAGGACAGGTGCCGTAGCAACTGGATGGCCACGTGGCCGAGTCCGCCGCTGCCGATCACCACGGCCCAGGAACCGGGGCGCAGTTTGCCCAGCGACCTTTTGATCGCGTGATAGGGGGTGAGCCCCGCATCGGTGAGCGGCACCGTAGCCACCGGATCGAGATCGCCGATCGGCACGAGGTGGCGCGGCGAGTCGACGATGAGGTATTCGGCGATGGCTCCGGGCGCGCCCAGTCCGGGCGGGAAGATGCCCAATTCCGCGGCGCGTGAACAGTAGTTCTCCAGGCCCTGGGCGCAGAACCAGCAGGTGCCGCAGCCCCAGGGGCCGTAGACGACGACGTTGGTTCCCAGGTCCAGCCCCCGCACCCCGTCGCCGACCGCGGCGACCGTGCCCGCGCCCTCATGCCCCAGGGTCAGCGGCAGATCGAAACCGAACGCCTCGATCGGCATCGACATCACGAAATCATCGGAATGGCAGACTCCGGCCGCGGTCACCTTCAGCAGAACCTCGCCGGGACCCGGTTCGGGCGTAGGGATTTCGCGTACCTCCGGTTCGGACCCCACGGTGACGTACTGCAGTGCCTTCATAGCGCCATTCCTTTCGGTCGAGCGGCTTCGGTGGCGCGCGATCGCACCGGCGTCGGTGTTCAGGCTAGTTCGCGCCCACCACGCCCGGAGCCCTTTCGCGGGATGGAAAACGACGCCCGGCGCACTTATGGCGAATGTGGCCCGTCGCCGGGATCTGCGGGCTGCGCCGCATTGCCGGATCGCTGGCCGGAAGCACCGGTGCCACCGATCACGCGGGCGATCAGAGGGAACAGCAATACTGTGGTCGCCCCGGCTGCTACCAGGGTCGATGCCAGTTTCTGCCCCATCAGTCCGGCACCGGTCGCCACCTGGGTGACAGCCACGATGATCGGGAGCCCGGTGGCCGCGTACAACGCCAGTCGCGCCCGTTCCCGTCCCGAGGCCAGATTCGCTCCGTGCGCCACGAACCGTTCGCTCAGCCACACCGGCATACCTCGGGCAACCCCGATCGACGCCACGAAGGCCAGCCACAGCACCGGTTCGCCGATCACGGCGCCGATATCGATCCCCATACCGGAGTCGACGAAGAAGATCGGGATGAGCACGCCGTATCCGACAGTCTCGAGGGACGGACCGACTTCGGGATGTCCCGCGGCGATGAGCCGGCGCAGGATCACACCGGCCGCGAAGGCGCCCAGCACGACATCCAGATCGAAGACCTCGGCGACGGCCATCAGAATCATCAGCAGCAGGAATACCGCACGCACCGGCAATTGCGCGGTACCACCGCTCAATTCGGTCAGCACCCGGCCGAATCCCGGCACCCGGTCGAGCATGCGCCGCGGCAGCAGTCCCACCAGCCCGGCCGCCATCAGAAACAGCACCAGGATCACGGCCGCCGCACCCACGCTGCGACTGGTCAGCAGCAGCGACATCGCGACCACGGGCGCCAGCTCCCCCACCGCGCCGTGGGCGAGCACGGCCCGCCCGAGCGGGCGGTCCAGCTCCCCGGCCTGCTTGACGATCGGCAGCAACGTGCCCAGCGCGGTCGAGGTCATCGCGATGGCCACCGCGATATGGGCGGTGAAATCGGCCTCCGGCGCCGACAGCGCCACCAGCGCCAGCGCGAACAACAGGCAGCACACCCAGGTCGACCAGGCCAGCCGCCCGGATCGCCCGCGCAGCAGTGCCGGATCCAGTTCGTAGCCGGCCAGCAGGAACAGCATGCCCAGGCCCAGTTCGGCGAGCAGATCCACACCACCCGCCGAATCGGCCCAGTGCAGTCCGAACGGCCCGATGGCCATACCGCACAGCAGCAGTACCACCACATCGGGGACATATCCGCGCAGCAACCGCGCGATCAACGGCGCCGCCATCGCGGCCAGCGCGATCCAGAACAACGAAACGATCGCCGATGGACCGGATTCCGATGACGCCTCGGCAAGCAGCACCATCGGCTCATCGTCACACAGCGAGTCCGGCGATTGCGGCGCAAACGCCGGTGCGGCTACTCCTTCGAGTAGTCGGTGCTCAGCCACCGTTCGGGACGCATGCGGATCACGATCGAATTCGGGCCCAGATTCTGCTCGACGAATTCGGCACCGGCGTCGGGGCCCAGATAGCGGGTCGCGATCGACCGCACGATCTCCGGGGTCGCCGGTGCGACATCGGTGACCGGCCCCTCCGCGGTGACGTAGCGGTACGGGGGCTGTTCCACCTGGGCGGTGATGGAGAAGCGCCCGGCAGCCCGGATGAGCTTGTCCTTCACGGTGCCGGCGTCGGTCCACAGCAGGACCTCCCCGCCGGGTTCGTAGCCGTACCAGATCGGTACCGCCAGCGGTGCCCGGCCCGCACGCTCGACCGCGATAACTCCCACATGCAACTCGGCCAGGAACGTCTCACGCTCGGAACTGGTCATGGTCGGCATCGGATGATCCTTTCGGTGTCGGGTGCTCGTTCGCGACAACCCGCGCGGGGCCCAGCCTATTTCCGGGTGGGATCAACGCAGTCGCAGGGGCAGGGTGCGGTGGCGGCGCACGAATACACTCGGCACCCACCGCGGCTCGGCGTCCAGGCCGATGTCGGTGCTGCGTTCGAGCAGTGCCGTGATCGCCGTGCGGGCTTCGAGTCTGGCCAGTGCCGATCCGACACAGAAATGGACGCCGCGCCCGAATGCGAGGTGGGACTTGCCGTTCGGGCGATGCAGGTCGACGGTGTCCGGCTCGGAGAAGATCGACGGATCACGGTTGGCCGCGCCCCAGAGCAGCAGCAGATGACTGCCCGCCGGCAGCTCGACCGCGCCCAGCCGGGTATCGGCGACGACATGGCGGTAGTGCCCGCGAAACGGCGACTCGATGCGCAATACCTCGTCCAGGAAGGCGGGAATCAACTGCGGCCTTTCCCGCAGCAGATCCTGAATATCCCTGTGGGTGGCCAGAATTCGGCCCGCGGCGGCGATCAGTCCCGCGGTGGATTCACCACCCGCTCCGACCAGTTGCGCCAGCATCAGCACCGCCACCTCGTCGCTCAGCTGACCGCGGCGGCAGGCCCGGGCGAGGGCGTCGAGCAGATCCCGGGGCGGGCCGTCCGGCGCCGCGATCCGCACCGCCCGCTGGAACCGCTCGTACAGATATCCGGTCAGCGCCGCGGCCGAATTCACCAACTGCGGCAGACGATCCGCCGCCACCACACCACCGAGCATCTCGGTGCTGTCGTAGGCCCAGCCGAGCAGTCGCGGCACATCCTCGCCCGGCAGTCCGATCAGGGTGGCGATCAATGCCAGCGGCAGGCGATCGGCCATATCGGCGGCCCAGTCGATGCGGCCGTCGCGGGCGTGAGCCGACCACAATCGGTCCACCAGATCGCCGACCGTGGGACCGAGCGCGCGAAGACGACCGGCGAGCACGCTCGACACGAGTTTGCGGTGCCCGCGGTGGACGGGATCGTCCGCGGTGGCCAGGACATGCGTCACCCGGCCGCCGCCGTCCATCTCGAATCCGGTGGGTGCCGCGCCCGGATGTTGCAACAGCACCGCGGTCAGATGTGAGGAGAAGTCGCCGGTACGGCCGGCCGCCTCGGCGACCAGCTCCCACGACGACACCAGATGGAAGTCGGTGCCCGGCACCCGGTATACCGGGGCGTCGCGCCGCAGGCGGTCGTAGAGCGGGTACGGATCGTCGAGGTGCGCGGAGGCGAACAGCTGCGATGCGCCCGGCAGTGTCGTGGTCATCGAAGGACTCCCATCGTGGAACGAGGTGCGGCCCACCGTGCGCGCCCTGGATACAACTGTCAATCACGGTCGCAGAGTGAGAATCGCGGTCGACCCGATGACGGCTGCCGGTATGTGGTGATGGCTGCCCGTCAGCACAGTCGATGCAGCCCACAGCCTCTGTACAACCTGATCGAGTGGTGAGACGATAGGTCAAAATTGTCGCATTGTGAGACGTCTCGGACGACATCGTGAAGGGAGGCCGTCTGCCCTGCGCACCACCGATGTGGACTGGCTGGCGGGCGGAGTGCGGCGAACGGTCGCCCGCTCCCGGATCGAAACCGCCGCCACCGAACTGTTTCGCGAACGCGGGATCGACCGGGTGAGCATCGACGATGTCGCCGCACGGGCCGGTTGCTCCCGGGCCACGGTGTACCGCCACGTCGGTGGCAAACCCGAGCTGGTCCGCATCGTCATGAGTTCCGCGGCGCGCGATGTCGCCGACCGAGTAGCCGCGACGGTGGCTCCCCTGCGCGGATCACGGCGGGTCGTCGAGGCCGTGCTCACCTCGGTGGCCGCGGTCCGCTCCGAACCGGCCCTGTCCGCCTTCCTCGCCGGTGCCGGCGCCACCGGCGATCATGTGGTGGCCACTCCCGAACTCCGGGGGATCGCCACCGCGCTCACCGGGATCACCGGCGACGACGATGCCGCCCAATGGATCGTGCGGGTGGTGCTGTCTCTGCTCGCCTGGCCGCTACCGGACGCCGCCGCCGAACGCCGGATGGTGGAGCGATTCGTCGGTCCCGCGGTCGCCCGGCCGGCGGGGGCACCGCCACGGAAGGTGTGACATGAGCACGCCGACACCGCTGTTCACCGGACTCACCACCGTCGACCTCGCCTATTCCGTCGACGCCTATCCGGCAGAGGACACCAAAACCCGTGCACGGGAACAGTTTCTGGGCGCGGGCGGACCGGCCGCCAACGCCGCGGTGACCTGCGCGGTGCTGATCGGGCAGGCGCGGCTGCTCACCGCCGTCGGGCGGCATCCGCTGACCGAGCTCGTCCGCGAGGACCTGCTGGGGCACGGCGTCGAACTGATCGACGCGACGCCGCACCGGACGGATCCACCACCGGTGTCCTCGATCGTCGTCGCGATCGGCAGCGGTACCAGAACCATCGTCTCCCTGGATGGTTCGGGTATGGACGTCGATTTCGCGGCCGAGTTCGCCGAGCCGGTCCGGAACTCGTCGCTGGTGCTGATCGACGGACACCATCACGAGTTGGCGCTCGGTGCCGCGCGGGTGGCATCCGACAGCGACATCCCGGTGGTCCTCGACGCCGGCCGCTGGCGGCCCGAACATGCGGCGCTGCTGCCATTGGTCGATATCGCCATCTGTTCGGCATCGTTCGCACCGCCCGACGCCGAGGACCTGTTCGGATATCTGCACCGGATCGGACCGCGCCGGGTGGCGCGCACGAACGGACCCGACCCGATCCAATACTCCGACAACGGTATTCGTGGCGAGATCGCGGTACGGGAGATCGGCGGCGGGGATACGCTGGGAGCCGGGGACATCCTGCACGGCGCCTTCTGCGCCTACTACTCACGACGCCGCGATTTCGTCGACGCGCTGACCCGTGCGAGTGCGGTCGCCACTCTCTCGTGCCGCCACTTCGGAACCCGGGGTTGGTGCGACGCGGTCAGCGAGCTGCCCGGATGAGATAGCCGCCGGACGTGGCCGCCAGTACCAGATCGGCGTGTTCACGACCCTCGGCGATGAGCCGGGCGTTCGGCAGATCGCTGTCGAACACCATGGCGCGCGCCCGTTCCGGCGACTTCCCGCCACGCAGATGCCGCCGCAACAGCCGATGCTGGAGCGCCGATTCCCCGGCATCGAGATACCAGACCGCGTCCAGCCTCTCTCGCACTTTCGCCCATCCGGGCCGGTCCAGTAGCAGATAGTTGCCCTCGACGATCGCGATGCGCTCCGCGGCGAAGACAACGCCATCCGGTACCGGATCGTGGCGGACACGATCGTAGACCGGCCAGGGCACCGGGATCTCGGTGTCCCGCAGTGCCGACAGCCGCGCCACGAAGCCGGCCACATCGAAGGTGTCGGGCTGCCCCTTGCGGGTGAGAGCACCGGCCGCCCGCAGCTCCGCCGAGGTCAGATGGAATCCGTCCATTCCCGCGATCTGCGCCGGCAGTCCGGACGCCGTCAGTTCCCGCGCCAACCGCGCGGCCAGCGTGGACTTTCCCGCACCGGGCGGGCCGGTGACACCGAGCAGATACCGGTGGCCGCCGTAGGCCACGTCGGCGTCAGCGGCGATCCGCGCCGCGAGCGACGCCACGGTCGATGCCATCGACGCTCCTCACCGTGTCGGGTCCACTCACGATCCTGGCATCCTCTCCGCATTCCGCTCGGCGCGACCACCCGAGCGAGCGACGATCGGGCTCGCCCGTAACAGATTTCCCACCGTCGGGAATTCCTCCGATCTAGGCAGAGGAAAAAACTCAAGGGTATTGTTCGGCTATTGATCCGGCGCCCGTTCCGTTCCGATGAACGCGGAAACAACTCTTCCGGCACTGACGATAGCCGGCGCCTATCAAGAATATATCGATATGTCGGAACAGTTATCAGGATCGGAACAGAAGTGCAAGTGAAAATTTCCGGTGCGGGCGCATCGGTTCCACCGGTGGTCATGACCAACGTTCGATTATTGAGCATGTTTCCCGGACCGCGCAGGATGCCGTGGACCGCGCCCGAACTCGAAGAAAAGACAGGTATCCGCGAGCGGCGGTTCAGTTTCGATTACGACGATGCGACCGGTCGCCCGGTGTTTCCGGAGGGCTACGGGGAACCACCTGGTCCGGCCGGTTTGCTCGCCGAACAGGCACTGCGAGAAGCGCTTGCGGCCGCCGATATCGACGCGGACGCTCTCGACGCATTGATCGTCGGCGGCAGCACTCCGGATCGACTACATTTCGGAGACGACGCACAGCACCTTCATCACCGGCTCGGTATGCGCCCGGATGCGATCATTCTGCAAACCAACATCGGCTGCGCCGGCGCCATTTTCTGCCTGCAATGGGCCAAGGAGATGATCCTCAGCGGTGCTCGCAAGCGCGTCGCGGTGGTGATGGTTCAAGTCGTATCATCATTGCTCAATCCGGCGACCTACGGCGGAAGTATCGAATACGCCGGCAAGGACACGGAGGCCTTTCTGAGCGCACTGCTGTTCGGCGACGGTGCCGGCGCCATTGTTCTCGAGGCCACCGACGACGACAGCGACTCAGCGATGATCGCCGTATCGACCACCAATGAACATTTCGAGATCGCGGTGCAACCCGGTGGTGGAAATCTTCGTCCGGCCGGACTTCCGACGACCTCCCTCGCGGACCTCGCGGTGCACATCATCGGCAAACGGGTAGCCGACGCGTACGTGCCGGTGATGAAGAAGTCGATCGACGCGGTGCTCACGGACGCGGAACTGGAAGCCGCCGATCTCGCGCGGCTGTATCCACATCAGGCCAACCGACGGCTCATCGAGCCGCTGCGCGAGGCCCTGGGCCTGCCGGAGGAGCGGACCGCGATCAATGTCGATCGCTACGGCAACACCTCCGGCGCCAGCGTGCTGATCCTGCTCGCCGAAGACCTCCGCCACGGTGTCGTCTCGTTGGGTTCCGGTGCGCCGGTCGTCCTCGCGGCGGTCGGGGCGAATCTGCAGTACGGCGCACACCTGATCCGGCTCTGAGAACCAGGGGCGATCGCCCTATCAGTCCCCCTGGTCGGCGCCGGTGAGCGGTCGCTCGTCGGCGAATTCGGCGACCTCGTCGTCGGTGAGCAGGCGGGACCGGATGAGGAATCGCACCCCCTCCGGCGCCTCGAGCGAGAATCCGCTGCCGCGGCCGCGGACCACGTCGACGGTCAGGTGGGTGTGTTTCCAGTACTCGTACTGGTCGGCGCTCATCCAGAACGGGGTATCGGCGCCGACCCGGCCGAGCAGCACATCCGAGGCCCCGACGCGGAATTCCCCGCGCGGGAAGCACATCGGCGCACTGCCGTCACAGCAACCGCCGGACTGATGGAACATGACCGGGCCGTGCCGGCGGACCAGGTCGTCCAGTAACGACTGCGCGGCTTCGGTCAGGTCGACGCGCGCACCCATCAGAAGAAGCCCAGTTTATTCGGCGAGTAGCTGACCAGCAGGTTCTTCGTCTGCTGATAATGATCGAGCATCATGCGATGGTTCTCGCGCCCGATACCGGACTTCTTGTAGCCACCGAAGGCCGCGTGCGCGGGATAGGCGTGATAGCAGTTGGTCCACACCCGGCCCGCCTTGATGCCGCGGCCCAGCCGGTAGGCGGTATTGCCGTCCCGGGTCCACACACCGGCACCGAGTCCGTACAGGGTGTCGTTGGCGAGCGCGAGCGCCTGCTCGGTCGAATCGAACGTGGTCACCGCGACGACCGGTCCGAAGATCTCCTCCTGGAACACCCGCATATCGTTGCGGCCGGCCAGGATGGTGGGCTCGACGTAGAAACCGCCTGGCAGGCCGTCGACCTTGCGGGGACTGCCGCCGGTCAGCACCTGCGCGCCCTCCTGACGCCCGATGTCGAGGTAGGACAGGATCTTCTCGTACTGATCGTTACTGGCCTGGGCGCCGATCATGGTCTCGCTGTCGAGCGGGCTACCGCTCACGATCGCCTTGGTGCGCTCGAGACAACGCGCCATGAACTCGTCGTAGATCGAGGAGTGGATCAGCGCGCGCGACGGGCAGGTGCACACCTCTCCCTGGTTCAGCGCGAACATCACGAAGCCCTCGACGGCCTTGTCCAGGAACTCGTCGTCGGCGGCCATCACATCCGGCAGGAAGATGTTGGGACTCTTACCGCCCAGTTCCAAGGTGACCGGGATGATGTTCTCGCTGGCGTACTGCATGATCAGCCGGCCGGTGGTGGTCTCGCCGGTGAACGCGACCTTGGCCACCCGCGAACTGGACGCCAGCGGCTTACCGGTCTCCACACCGAAACCGTTGACCACGTTGACAACTCCGGGCGGCAGCAGATCGGCGATCAGCTCGACCACCTTCATGATGGAGGCCGGAGTCTGCTCGGCGGGCTTGAGCACCACGGCATTGCCCGCGGCCAGCGCCGGCGCCAGCTTCCAGGTCGCCATCAGGATCGGGAAGTTCCACGGAATGATCTGCCCGACCACACCCAGCGGCTCGTGGAAGTGGTAAGCGATGGTGTCGGAATCGATTTCGCTGACCCCGCCCTCCTGCGCGCGGATCGCGCCGGCGAAATAGCGGAAGTGATCGACGGCCAACGGCAGGTCGGCGGCGAGGGTTTCGCGCACGGGCTTGCCGTTGTCCCAGGTCTCGGCGACCGCGAGCTGATCCAGATTCGCCTCGATCCGATCGGCGATCTTGTTCAGGATGTTGGCGCGTTCGGCGGCCGAGGTGGCGCCCCACGCGTCGGCGGCGCCGTGCGCGGCATCGAGCGCCAGCTCCACGTCGGCCGCCGACGATCGCGCCACCTCACAGAACGTCTCGCCGTCGACCGGGGACGGGTTCTCGAAGTATCGGCCTTCGACCGGGGCCTTCCACTCGCCACCGATGAAGTTGTCGTAGCGGTCGGCGTAATCGACGATGCTGCCCTCGGCGCCGGGCTTGGCGTAGATCATGTCGGGTGCTCCTCGCTGAGTCACGAACGTGTCGGCATCACGACGGAGTCATCGTGATGTAGACCACTATGGGCCGCTCGGGTTGGCACAAGGTTGACCCTCGGCGAGCGTGTCCGGCTCAGTCGCGCAGCGCGGTGTGCAGCCGGGCCGCCGCCACCGCGCGACGGGCGTCGGCCGCGGGCAGCAGGCGCAGCGCGTGTTCGTGAACCGCGATGTCGCCCAACGCCTTCGCACCGTACTCGAGTGCCAGCGCGGCATCGGGGCACGACAGCACCGCGGTGCGCACGCCCACCTCGAGATGCTCCCGCCATTCGACGATGCCCGGCGTCTGCGAGCCCGGTAGCAGCGGTCCCCCGTACAACCGCACCGCGGTGGCCGCGTCACCGGCCGCCAGCGCGGCGAGTAGATCGGTGGCATCGCAGTCCACCGGTGTGGTCAGCCGGTACACCCGGTTGCTGATCTCGCCGCCGGTCGCGCGGCGCAGGTGGGAGACATCGGCCTTGAGTGTGCTGGAACCGCTGACGCGGTCGCCGTAGACGGCCAGGTGCAGGCGCTCTGGGGTGAACCCCTCGGGTTCGAGCGCCAGCAGGGTGAGAATCTCGAGCTGGCGCCGGCGCAGCCGGATCGCCCGCCCGCCCCGGCTGAGGACGGCCGCGCCCAGACATCGCAGCCGCACACCGGATTCCACCCCGGCCGAACCCTGGAGTTTCGCCTCCACCGCGGCCGCCAGCGACAGCACCGTGGACATCGCCAACGGATGCGAGCGATCCCACGTCGTGGACAGATCGAGCACACCGAGCTGGCGGCCGTCGGCGGCGCGGATCGGCGCGCAGTAGCAGACCCAGCTGTGCAGCGCCTCGACCAGGTGTTCGGCGGAGAACACGCTGCTGGGACGGCCGGTGTGCAAGGCCAGCGACAGCGCGTTGGTGCCCATGTGGTCCTCGTCCCAACGCCCGCCCGGAGTGAAGCCGACCCGTTCGGCGCGCCGACGCATCACGTGACCGCCGTCCGACCACAGGATGGTGCCCGCCTCGTCGGTGACGGCGGCGACGAATCCGGCATCGTGGGTGATGCTGTGCAACTGGTCGGACAGTTCGCCGACCGGACCGCGCAGTGGCGACTCCGCCCAGCTCGAGGCGATGTCGTCACCGACGGCCGGGGCACAGTCGGTGGCCGGGTCGACGACGGCGCGCGACCGCAGCCAGGACTGGGCGACCTCGGCACGGGGCTGGGCCGGCGCGGCGCCGGATACGGCCCGGGTGTCCTCGGCGGACGAGGAGGCAGCGGAGTCGGTCTCGGGAACCCAGCGGGCCCACTGCCGCTCCAGAGCGGCTCGCCGCTGTCGCAGAGCGCTGTCGTGTCCTGCTCGCATCCGCATCTCACCCGTCACCAGTCGCCGGTTCGCCGCCACCGGCGATTCGGCGCTGGCTCGGGTGTGCCGCGAGAGTCGGACCGCACGATAGTCGGCTCAGCGTCATTGTCCAGCAGAACGGCCGGTCGCGGGGGCGAAACCGGCGGCTGCGCACCGCTCAGATCGCGGTCAATTCGAAGAGCCGGAATTGGCGCGGCCCGGCCAGCCGCTGCTCCATGGTGTACCCGGGCCAGTAGTCGACCGCGCGCGCCCAGGCGGCCTCGCGCTCGGCCCCGGTCAGCCGGCACACCCGGACCTTGACCCGCTGACCACCGCTGTGGACCTCCGCGTCGGAGGCCGCGGCGAGATTGGCCGACCACGACGGATGTTCGGGCCGGCCCCAATTGGAGCCGACCAGCAGATAGCGCTGCGGACCGTCGGGCACGTACAGCAGCGACACCGTCCGCGGCACCCCCGACCGGCGCCCCAGCACCGTCAGTTCCATCGACGGCAGACCGGCCAGATCCAGGACGCCGTGGCGGCCGCGGGTCAGCAGTCGCACCAGCCGCTCCAGCAGGACCACCAGCGGACCGGCGCGCATCACCCACGGCCGGCGCGCGATCGACCGGCCCAGTGCCGGAAGCGGATTGGCGAATGCCGGGAACCGTCTGCGCTGTGCCATGGCGCCCGATCAGTGCGAGCCGGCGGTGCGCTTGGGCAGCTTCCATCCGGGCCTGGGGAAATGACAAGTGTAGCCGTCCGGGAAGCGCTGCAGGTAATCCTGGTGCTCGGGCTCGGCATCCCAGAAGTCGGTGGCCGGGGTCACCTCGGTGACGACCTTGCCGGGCCACAGTCCGGAGGCGTCCACATCGGCGATGGTGTCCAGCGCGATCGCCTTCTGCTCATCATCGAGGTAGAAGATGGCAGATCGATAACTCGACCCGACATCGTTGCCCTGACGATCCTTCGTCGAGGGATCGTGGATCTGGAAGAAGAATTCCAGCAGCGCCCGGTAGTCGGTGGCCGCCGGGTCGTAGACGATCTCCACGGCCTCCGCATGGCCGGGATGATTGCGATAGGTGGGGTGATCGTTGCTGCCGCCGGTGTATCCGACGCGAGTGGAAATCACACCCGGCTGGCGGCGAATCAGCTCCTGCACGCCCCAGAAACATCCGCCTGCCAGAATCGCCTTGCGTGTGTCGGTCACGCTTCCTCCTTCAGCGTCGAGTCCCCACCCGGATCTTGCACCGATACAACCCGAACGGGGGTGGGAAAAGTCCCGTCCGGCCGTACGCGACGCCGCGGCCGCTGTGAATCACGACTCACCACCGATCCGCGCCGCGGTCACCGTCGCCGCACGCGGCCGAATCCTGATGCGCGGACCGTATTTCGGCGCGCAGATCGACCCGCGTGCCCTCCGGGCCGCTGCTGATGTCGACATCGGTGACCAGGGCACGCATCATCATCAGCCCGCGACCACGCAGCGGATTCGCCGGTTCACCGGCGGGTTCCCAGCTGCCCCGGTCGACGATCGACAGGTACAGGTCGGATCCACTGATCGCCCCGCGCAGGCGGACGATGCCCGGACCGTGGCGATACCCGTGCTCCACCGCGTTGGTGCAGGCCTCGTCCACCGCCAGCAACACGTCGTAGATCTGATCCGAGCCGATCCCGCCGCGTTCCAGCCACTCCCGCAGCCGATGGCGCACCTCGGTGAGGCGCGTGGCCTCGGACAGGAACTCCGACTGGAAAGGCTCGATCCCGTCCGGGGCGACGTCGCGTATCCCGGCCCCCCGGACGTGGTCGTCCAGCGGATTCCGAAACACGCTCATAGTTCTCACTCCGATCACAGCCGATGACCCGTTCGCCACCGCGATACCCGCTTTCGCGCACACCATGCGGCGGCGAGCGTCACCGATCAATCACGGAGCGCCTTTTCCCGGAGCTGTTTGAGCGTCCGGGACAGGATGCGTGATACCTGCATCTGCGAGCAATTGAGATTGCGCGCGATCTGCTCCTGGGTCATCCCGGCGAAGAACCGCATCGTCAGCACGTATCGCTCCCGCTCGGGCAGGGCATCGATCAGCGGCTTGACGGTGAGGGTGTTGTCGATCGACCCGTAGGTCGGGTCCTCGTCGCCGAGCGTGTCCAGGATCGATCGCGAACTGCTGTCGTCGTCGGTGGGCTGCACATCCAGCGACTGGGTCTGATACGCGTTGCGCGCGATCAGCGCCTGGGTCACCTCGCCCAGATCGGCGCCCATGGCCTCGGCGATCTCTCGCGCGCGCGGCATACGGCCCAACCGCTGCGAGAGGTCCTCCACCGTCGGTCCCAGCGAGGTCTGGATCTCCTTGATCCGCCGGGGAACCCGCAGCGCCCAGGTGTGGTCGCGGAAGTGGCGGCGCACCTCACCCATCACGGTCGGCACCGCGAAGGCCAGGAACGGCGCGCCCTGCGAGGGATCGAAGCGGTCAACGGCAGCGACCAGTCCGACCCGCGCGATCTGCAGCAGATCCTCGAAGTTCTCACCCCGGCCGCTGAATTTGCGGGCGATGTGTTCGGCCAGCGGCAGGCAGCGATTGATCACCTGCTCGCGGAGCTGCGCCCGGCGCGGATCGTCCGCGGGCAGGGCATCGAGCTCGGTGAACAGGGGCGCGACATCGTCGTATCCGTCGGCATGGGCCCGGGTGGAGCCGGTGTGCGCCGACTGCTTTTCCGGCGCGGAGCCCGCGCTGTCGTCAGGCGACATCGGTTCCGCCACGAGCCCAGCGGAATTCGACGACGGTCGGGTAGCCGCCCGCGGATTCGTCGTAATCGGCGCTCGAGGTGCGCACCCACTGCGTCAGCGTCGAGACGATATGCCAGCCGAAACCGCTGGTATCCGGGCAGTCGGCGCTCGTCGTGACCGCGGCCACCCGCACGTCCATGGCCGCATCACTCGCGGTGAACGAGCAATCGATCACCGAGGTGGTGGCGGCGCCCACGATCAGGGCGCTGACCACCTCGTCGACGGCCAGCCGGATATCGGTCGCCTCGTCGATGCCGAAATCGGCCACCAGCGCCACGGTCTCGGTCAGGGCGCGGACCATGATCAATTGTTCCGCGGTGGCCGGCACCTGGAATCCGACCGCAGTGGTCCCCGCGTCGGGAGACACCTTCTCCACCATGCCCATTTCTTGCTCCCAATTATCGTGCCGCGAAACGGTTTCCCAGCGTACGCGAGCGGTCGCGCGGTATCGGCGGATCCCTTCGAAGGCGCCCGTTCCGATCCCGGCGAAGCGGGTATGTTGTTCACCGGCGACCAATCGCCGCGCCGCTCCAAGCGGCATAGATCGCGATATGTCGGAGGTATCGAAGTGACCACATGCGGTACGCACCACCTCGCGCCGGAGGTTGCCCGATGACCGGCGAACGCGTCTCACCGGTGCTGCGCACCGAACAGCGCACAGAGGGTTCCGTCGCCATTGTGACGGTGCACGGTGAAGTGGACATGAATTCCGCACCGCAACTGCAATCGGCTCTCGACGAGGCGCTGCGGGGCGAGCCCGCCGCCGTCGTGCTGGATATGACCGGTGTCGGATTTCTCGGTTCGGCGGGCCTGAGCGTGCTGCTCGCCGTCTCCCAGGCCGGAACCACCGCGCTGCGTGTGGTGACCTCGCCCGCGGTGCGCCGTCCGATCGAGGTGACGGCGCTGGACAAGCTGCTCGAACTGTTCCCGACCGTCGAGGCCGCGCTGGCGCCGGACGGCTCACCGGCGAACTGAACCGGACCGTATCCGGCGACCTCACAGCTGCCTGGGCAAACGGACGACCTGGACGAAGAATTCGTCGATGTGCTTGATCGCGGCGATGAATTGGTCCAGGTCGACCGGTTTGGTCACATATGCGTTGGCGTGCAGCCGATAACTGCGCAGAATGTCTTCCTCCGCGGCCGACGTGGTCAGCACGACCACCGGAATATGGCTCAGATCCGGATCGGATTTGATCTTTTCCAGAATCTGCCGGCCGTCGTATTTCGGGAGATTCAGATCCAGCAGAATCAGATCCGGCCGCGGCGCCTCGGTGAATTCACCCTCCCGGTACAGGAAATCGAGCGCTTCCTGTCCGTCGTGAGCGACGTGCAGCGTGTTGCCGATCTTGTTGTCCTCGAATGCCTCCCGCGTCATCAGCTCGTCGCCGGGATCGTCCTCCACGAGCAGGATGTCGATGGGCTGGCCCAGTGGTTCGGTCATGCGTCGACTCCTTCGACTACGGGTTCGATGAGGGCGGGCGCGATGCGCACCGCGAGGGTGAAGCGGAAACGGGTACCGCCGGTGTAGGTGGTGTCGATCCACAGCGTGCCGCCGTGGTACTCGACGATCTTCTTGCACAGCGCCAGGCCGATGCCGGTGCCGCTGTACTCCTCCCGGCTGTGCAGGCGCTGGAAGATCACGAACACCTTCTCGGCGAACTGGGGCGCGATACCGATCCCGTTGTCCGACACCGAGAACTGCCATTCGGCGGGGTCGTCGGCCGGCTCGCACTCGATCCGCACCCGGGGGGCGGTGTCGGGCGCCCTGAATTTGACCGCGTTACCGATCAGGTTCTGCCACAGCATCGTCAGCAGGGTGTGATCACCGGTGATCTCGGGCAGCTGCTCCGGTCTTTCGATCACCGTGCCGGAGTCCTCGATCACATCGGACAGGTTGTCCAGCGCCGAATCCAGTGTCGCATCGAGATCGACCGGTTCGGTGCCGTCGATCACCCGGCCCACGCGCGAGAAGGTCAGCAGATCGTTGATCAACCGCTGCATCCGCTTGGCGCCGTCCACGGCATAGTCGATGTACTGTTTGCCCCGGTCGTCGAGCTGTTCGTGGTACCGCTTCTCGAGCAGCTGACAGAATGCCGCCACCTTGCGCAGCGGCTCCTGCAGATCGTGCGAGGCGACGTAGGCGAACTGCTCCAGTTCGGCGTTGGATCGGCGCAGTTGCACCGTCTGCCGGTCCAGATCCTCGGCCTGGCGAGCGAGCTGATCCTGCTGGTCGCGCGAGGCCGACAGTTCGGTGACGATCCGCACCCGCATCTGCTCCACCGCCTCGGCGACGGTCGCCAGATCCGCGGGCCCACGCGCGGTGATGTGGTGATCGAACTCGCCGCCCGCCACCCGCAGCGACGACGCGGTCAGCACATCGAGCGGGCGCGCCACCAGCCGTCGGATCAGTACGACCAGCGCGAGACCGGTGAGCAGCACCACGACCACCACCGCGATCAGCACCCGATCGCGCAAGGTGCGCGCATTGGCCAGTTCGTGCCGGTCGGCGATGATCGCGGCGTTGGTGTCGGCGTTCTGCGTGGCGAAGGCCACCCGCAACCCGTCGAAGAGTGTCTTGCCACGGCTGACCAATGCCGTCGTCTCGGCGGCGCGGGCGTTGCCGCCCGCGGCGATCAGCGGATCAGCGTATTCGGTGCGCCAGCGCCGTGCCGCCGACTCGACGCGGTCGAGGTCGGCGAGCAGCCTCGGCCGCTCACCCGCCAGCTCACGCAGACGAGCCACCGCGGCGACCTCGTCGCGCAAACCCTGGTTGTAGGGCTCGAGAAACTGCGGGTCGCCGGCGATCGCGAACCCACGCAGGCCGGTTTCCTGGTTGACCAGCGCCGACTGCAGGCGATAGGACTCCGTGGCGGTGGGCTGGGTGCGGTCGAGCAGCCGATCGGTCACCGCATTGGTCCGGGCGATCACCTGCCCGGCCACGACGGCTCCGATGACGATCATCACGATCATCAGCCCCAGCACGATCTGAAACCACGTCTGCACGGTGAAGCGTCCGACGATTCCACCGTGGCGCCGCTTCGCCGTCACCGGTCGCCTTCCTGTCCGCGTTCGCGCCAGCGCAGATACACGACGGCTACATCGTCGTCGAGTCCGCCCGCCGGCGCGGCGGCGTCTTCGACCCGGCCCAGCAGTTCGTCCAGGTAGCGCGCGGGCTGATCGACCGACACCGCGGAGGCCATCGAGAGCAGGCCGTCCTCCCCGAGGCGTCCGCCGTCGGTGCTGATCCGCGCCTCGAACAGGCCGTCGGTGAACAGCACCAGGCCGGCGCCCGCGGGCACGTCGACGTGGCGCACCGGCCAGTCCGCACGGCCCGGCACGAAGCCGAGCGCCGGGCCGCCGGGGACCTCGAGCCATTCGGTGCCGGCGGGCCGGTGTACCAGCATGCCCGGATGTCCGGCGCGGATGACCTGCACCTGCTCACGCCCGGACGGCGCGTACAGCGTGGTGAGGGTGGCGAAGGTCTGCGGGCCGGTCCGCTCGGCGACGAGCACCTGCTCGAGCAGTTCCAATTGCCTCGGCCCGGTCACGCCGCTGAATACCAGGGTGCGCCAGGCCAGCCGCAGTCCGACGCCGATCGCCGCCTCGTCCGGTCCGTGACCGGCCACATCGCCGATCAGCGCGTGCACGGTGCCGTCGGCTTCCTGGACCACGTCGTAGAAGTCGCCGCCCAGCAGCGAATAGGCCCGGCCGGGCCGGTATCGCGACACCACATCGATCACCGGCTCGCCGCGCAGCAGCGGTTTGGGCAGCAGGCCGCGTTCCAGCCGGGCGTTCTCCTGTGCCCGCATGGTGGTCGCGCGCAGCGCGGTGGCAGTACGTTCGGCCTGCTTGCGCTGAATCGCGTAGCGCACGGCACGGCCGAACCACTCGGGTTCGACCCGACCCTTGACCAGGTAGTCCTCGGCACCGGCCGCCATGGCGGCCAGCCCCGTCTGCTCCTCGTCGAGTCCGGTCATGACCACGACCGCGACCTGGTCGGTGTATTCGCGCAGCTGGGCGAGCGCGTCCAGTCCCTGGGAATCGGGCAGGTTCAGATCCAGCAGGACACAATCGGGCAGTCCCGCGGCCAGCCACGCACCCGCCTCGGACAGTGACCGGACGTGTTCGAGCCGAGCGCCGGGCGCACCGTCGGCCACGAGCTCTTCGACCAGCAGGGCATCGCCGGGGTCGTCCTCCACGAGCAGGATCGTGTGCCCGGTCGGCACCCCCGGCCCGAGCGACGGCACAGTCGCCGACGCCGAGAGCTCGGAGGGGCGGTTCGCCCTGCGGGCCGATCCCGGCCGCGCCCCCTCGGACGCGCGCAGCACAGCGCGGCCGGAGATATCGCGGACCTGCGGGTTCTGTTCCCGCAGCACGACTCGGTCCATCAGCGAAGCCGGCGCATCGGTGCCGGACATCGACCTGGTGACCGTGGACGAGGGGTGAGCGATCGTGCCAGGAGCGGCACGTTTCGACAATGCTGCCTCCGATCGAAGAAGCGACGGCCCGAGCGCACGCCTACTTGCTCAGCGGCCAGTTGCTCGACCGTGAGGCGAGCTGATCTTAGCCGACGCCGCTCGGCAGCGCCCGATGTACCCACGCGGGCATCCAGGGCCCCGGCACGCGGATCAGCGCAGCGCGTCCGCGGGCGCGCGCTCGGCGCCGAAGGGCTGGCCCACAACACTTTTCGCGGCCAGTCGCAGGCCGCTCGATTCGGTGCGGCGCACCGGGCCGGAGTTTCCGGACGCGTACCGGGCGCGCAGTTTCGCCGACCACACCGCGACCACTGCCGCATACATCGAAATGACGATCAGCGAAACAGAGCCGATCCCCACAAGCAGCGCAACCACGAACGATCCGGTCCTCTCGATGTCGAACGGTCCAGGTCCGGGCGCCGGCACCGGCCGTCACGTCTCGGACCGCGAGCGCCGGCATCGAGCACCGATTCGGTGCGACGCCACGCTCGCGTCTTTCGAAATGCCCCCGAAATCGGGTACCAAACCGAAAGTTGGTGCGCGTGACGCCGCCCGGGCGTGCGATGCCGATCAGTCCTACCTGGTATGCGGGGCGATCGGCATCCGGCGGATACTGGAACGGTGGGTACGGAACAGCGGCCGAATGCCGCAGAGCTCGATCTCGTGACAACTGTGCTCGGCGCGGAGCCGTGCGGCGGTGTCGGCTGGTTCCGGTTCTGGTTCGCCGACCAGCGCTGGGAGTGGTCGGAGGAGGTAGCGAGGATGTACGGCTACTCCGCCGCCGACACCGAACCTTCCACCGACCTGCTGTTGTCACACAAACACCCGGACGACCGGGACGGAATGGCGGCCAGTATCGCCACCGCCCTCGAGACCGGCGAGCCGATCTGCGGACAGCACCGCATTCTCGACAGCGAAGGTCAGGCGCGCGACATCATCGTGGTCGGCGACCACCTCACCGACGAGGACGGGGCGACCATCGGCACCTGCGGTTTCTTCGTCGACATCACCGAGACGATCGCCGATGAACGCAACGAGGCCCTCTCGGAGGTGCTGCCCGAACTGATCGAGGCCCGCGCGGTCATCGAGCAGGCCAAGGGGGCGCTGGTCCTCGCCTACGGCATCAGCCCCGAACAGGCGTTCCGCGTGCTGAGCTGGCGCTCGCAGGAGACCAACACCAAACTGCGTGATCTCGCGGTGCAGCTGGTCGACGAGTTCCGCCGATTGAAGGGACAGAACACGGCCACGCGCACCCGCGTCGATCACATCGTGCTCACCGCGCATCGGTTGGTGCCGCGCGACTGACCGGTCCGGCGCCGGCGGTTGTGCGGGTCAGGCCGAGTGCGCGACCGCGGGCTCGGCGATGACGATGTCGCGAGTGGGCCCGGTGCCCACCGCGGTGGCATGCGCGTCGATGCGCACTTCGGTGCGGCCTCTGATCGCACGCTCGCAGCGACCGGCCAGATCGTGGCGGTCCGTGCCGGGCTCCTCGACCGGCAGCAGGACCAGTTCGGCGACAACACCCCGCGAGCGCAGCACCCGCCGGGCCGAATCGAGGAAGGTGTCCACCCCGACGAAGCCGGGAACGGTCGAGACGCCGCCGTCCGGATCGACGTAGCGCAGGCGAATCGGCTGGACCGGGGTGGCGCTGTCCACGGCGGCCTGGAACAGCGCCGGACGCATTCGTCCGTGCGCCCGGCCACACCAGGTGGTGCCCTCGGGGAACATCGCGACCCGCTCCCCGGCCGCGAGCCGCGCCGACATCGTCTCGATCACTTCCGGCAATTGCCGCAACCGTTCCCGGTCGATCGGTATCACCCGCATCTGACGGGCCAGCCGGCCCAGCAGCGGCCAGGAGACGAGGTCACCGCGCGCGACGAAACCCATCGGCGAGACGGCGGCCAAGGCCAGGACATCGGTCCACCCGACATGTCCGGCCACGACGAGCGTCCCGGTGTCCGGCGGCGGCGCGGTGCGCTCGTCGACGACCCGCAGTCCGATTCCGCAGCAACGCAATACGGTCCGGGCGTAGCGCCGGTGCAGACCGTTGCGCCGGGCGGCCGGCGTCACCAGGTTGACCAGCGGGAACGCCACCAGCAGTCCCGCCACCCCGGCCGCGCGCGCGGTCACCCGCAGCACACCCGCGCTGTCGGGTGTCTCCACACAGCGGGCGCCGCACGGACTGGCCGGCATCCACGCGTGCAGCGGGGCGGTCGGCGGACAGGCCGGCCCACCGCGAGCCGGAGCCGGATCGGCGCCGACCGGAATACCGGTCTCCGCGGCTGTTTTCGTTGTCGAGGACATCATGCGCCTCCGCCGGTATCGAGATCCTGTGCCGCCGTGGCGGCCGGTGCCGCGGATCGGGCGTCCATCGCGCCCGCCGCGCTCTGCAGACGTTCCAGGTAACGGGTGTTGATGGTTTCCAGGCCCAGCAGGGCGACGAAGTCGGCGACCCCGAAGTCGGGATCGTGGGCCGGTTCACCGCAGATCTCGGCGCCCAGGCGCAGATATCCGCGCAGCAGCGGCGGCAGTTTCGGCCGGGCGGGAGCCTCGAGTTCGTCGAGGCCGTGGCCGTCGACGACCACCGGCCGGTAGGGACGGACCCGGCGGGCGGGATCACCGGCGTGCTTGCTCAGCAACAGATCTCGTACCGCCGCGACGTTCGCGCCGGGCGGATCGGCGGGGGTGTCGCGCATCGGGACCGAGACGCAGCCCATCACCCAGTCGTAGCCGGTGAGCTGGATGTAGTGCAGGATGCCCGCCCACATGAGGGTCAGCACCGAACCGTTGCGGTGATCGGGGACGACGCACGCGCGCCCCATCTCCACGATCCGCCGCCCCTCGGGATCCATTGCGCTCAAGTCGAATTCGGTGGCGGTGTAGTAGCCGCCGGCCGCGCGGACCTTGTCCGGCGGCAGCATCCGGTAGCAGCCCACGAACCGATCGGTCAGATCGTCGCGAACCAGCAGATGGTCGCAGTGCTCGTCGAAGCGGTCGGCATCCAGGCCGTCGGCGTCGACCGGGATGTCGAAGCCGGGTTCATTGGCGAACACCCCGTAGCGCAGTGCCTGGGCGGCCCGGCGGTGGTCGCGATCGGAAGACACAACCAGGGAGTACTGTGGCGACGTCACCCCTGGGCCTGTCGTGCGGGTCGGTGTCAGCACGGACGTTGGCGTCATGGTGTCGATGAAGCCAGGCCGATTCGGCGACGGGGCGACGTTCGAGTGTCGTGCCGATGCCAGTCCGGTGAACGAGATCCCCGTCACACCGAACGTTCACCACCCCGTCTCCTCCGGTTCGCCGCGAGTGCCGCACCGCCGCACCGGAAGCCCGGTACGGCGGTGCGCGACGGCCACCGATCAGGCGTTCTCGCGAGCGAAGCTGCGCGCGCCGATCACCATCAGCACCAGGGCCACCGCCACGGTCAACCCGGTACCCAGGTAGACCTGGGACACCGCGAAGTCACCGCGGAACAACGCTCGGGCCGCCTCCACCGTGTGCTGGAACGGGTTGAGGTCGGCGATGATCCGCAGCCAGCGCGGCGCCAGGCTCATCGGCAGCGGGATGCCCGACAGCAGCATCAACGGAACCGAGACACTGTTGAGCACCTTGAGCACCGAGGCCAGCGTGTCCTCCGAGCGCCCCCACAGCGCCAGCGCGTAGGAGCCCGACGCCGGCCCGGCCGCCATCACCGAGATCAGCAGCACCGCCGCCGAGGCGACGCGGACAACGACCCGGGTGGTTCACAGGGGGCTGTTCGGATCCCGTTCCGGCAGCGGGCGTTCGGTGATCACCGGGCGGCCCAGCGGATTGCGAACCCGGCGCTTGGCGGCCTGGTAGACCTGAATCGTCTCGGCCGCCACCACGTCCCACGCGAAGTCGGCGGTCAGCCGGGCGTGGGCGGCATAGGCCCGCTGCTGCGCGGCGACCGGATCGTCGAGGACCGCGGTGACCGCCTCGACCAGTCCGGTGACATCCGCCGGTTCGAACGAGGCCCCGGTGACACCGTCGACGACGAGTTCGCCCAGTCCGCCCGCGGTCGAGGTCACCAGGGGTGTGCCGGCCGCGGCGGCCTCGAGGGCCACGATGCCGAACGGCTCGTAGCGGCTCGGCAGCACGATCGCGTCGGCGCCGTGCAACCAGCCCAGCAGCTCCGCGTGATCCAGGCGCCCGGCGAAATTCACCGCGCGCGCCACCCGATGGACCCGGGCACGCTCGCGCAGCCATTCGAACTGGGTGCCGACCCCGGCGATGGTCAGGGTCGCACCGGGGTGCGCGCGCCGGATCCGCGGCAGCGCTGCGATCGCGTCCTGGACGCCCTTCTCGTATTCGAGCCGGCCCACATACAGCAGCCGGGGCGGGCCCGAGCGCGGTGCGCGATCACGAAATGTCCACGCCCCCACGTCGATTCCGTTGCGGATCACGGTCACCGGCACCGGGTCGGGACGATAGAGCTTGTCCACCTCGTCCTGCATCGAGGCCGAACAGGTGATCAGCGCGTCGGATTCGCGGGCCAGCCACCACTCCACCGAATGAACCTGCTTGTTCACCCGGCCCGAGACCCAGCCACTGTGCCGGCCGGCCTCGGTGGCGTGGATCGTCGATACCAGCGGCACGTCGTAGTATTCGGCGAGCGCGATCGACGAATGCGCGACCAGCCAGTCGTGGGCGTGCACGACATCGGGAGTCCAGCCCTCGGCGATTCCCGGTTTGCTCAGCGCGATCCCGGCACGGACCATGGCATGCCCCATGGCCAGCGTCCAGGCCAGCATGTCCTCGCCGAAATCGAAGGCGGGCGGATCCTCCGCGACCGCGACCACGAGCACCCGGTCCTCGATGAAGGTGTGGGTGGGATGGGTGCTGGCATCGGTACCCATCGGGCGGCGGGCCAGTACGACGACCTCGTGGCCGGCCGCCGCCAGTTCGACGGCCAGATGATGGACGTGCCGCCCCAGCCCGCCGACGACTACCGGTGGGTACTCCCACGACACCATCAAGATCTTCATGCCGGTCCTTCTGTTGCTCCCGCCGAGCGGTGACCGACTGCGGGGATATCGGTCCCCCGTGCGCCCAGTCGCCGCGCGTCGAGAGCGGGAAAGAATCCGTCGGCCGCATACCATCCTGCCGCCAACTGCCGCGCTTTGGCGAGTTGGCCCGTGGTCACCGCCGCCGCGATCTCCCGGACGGCATGGGCGTGCTCGTGCGCGCGGTCGCGGGCGTACCCGGCCGCGGAGTCCTTGCTCACCATGAACGCCCAGTCGCTCGACACGGTGAGAACAGCCTCGCGCAGCAGCTGATCGGCGACCGGATCGCGCAGTCCGTCGGCCTGCGCGGCCATCTTGTCCACGGTGTCCAGCGCGGCACGCACGATCTCGGCGTTCAGGTCGACCAGGTCGCGGACCTGATCACCGGCCCAGACCCGCCAGTCCTTCCCCGATCCCCACGAGGAGTCGGCGAGTTCCACCGGGGCGCCGACGAATCCGGCGGCGCGGGCATCGGCGAGGGTGCCGACGGTGACGCCGGCCTCGGGCAGGGCGCGCAGCACCTGCTCCAGCCACTGCGGTCCCTCGTGCCACCAGTGCCCGAACAGTTCGGTGTCGAAGGCGGCCACCACCAGTGCCGGGCGCCCGGCGCGCTCGGATTCGGTGATCAGGCGCTGCCGCACGGTCTCGACGAAATCGGCGACATCTCGCTCGACCGCGGCCGCGGCGGCCGCGGGATCGTAGGGCGCCTTGTCCGGCCCGGCCACCTGCTTACCGGTGACCCGCGCCGGTTTGAGACCGGTGTCGTGGTCGTAGTGGTGGAAGTCGCGATAGTGGCTCTGGCCGGGATAACCCGATTTCGGCGACCAGACCCGATAGCTGACCTGCAGATCACGGCCGAACGCGACCACATCGGTATCCCACACCGGGCGGCCGACAGTGGTGTCACCGCGCAGCGCCGGACCGTCGACCATGAAATGCGTCACACCGGCGGCCGCGTACCCCTGTTCCATCCCGGGGGTGAAACCGCATTCCGGCGCCCAGATCCCAGCGGGCGTGTGGCCCCAGCGATGGCGCGCGTCGCCCAGCCCCTCCCGCAATTGGAACTCGCGCAGCCGCGGATCCAGCAGCGGCTGGAACGGATGCGCGAGCGGGCCGCCGAGCAGTTCGATCGCTTCGGCGTCGATCAGCTCCCGCCACACCGGAGAGCCGCCGTGCCGCCACCGCAGCTCGAAATCGGCCAGCGCCTCGGCGGCCAGAGCGTGTTCGTACCGGCCCAGCTCACCCTTGCCGGCCATGGACGCCTCATCGGCCCGCAGCTGCCAGTTGCCCAGCCAGTGATGCATGGCCGACAGCGCATGCGGATCGTCGAGCTGCGCGGCCAGCACCGGCGTGATGCCGAAGCTGAGCAGATGCGAACGCCCCTCCGCGGCAAGTGTTCTCAGCACCCGCGCCACCGGCAGATAGGACGCTGCCCACGACTGATACAACCATTCCTCACCGACCGGCCAGCGCCCGTGGTGCACCAGCCACGGCAGATGGGAATGCAGGACCAGGGTGAACTGACCCGGCACCGCCTGCGAATCGCTCACGGTTTCACCGCGATGGCAACCAGATCGAGGCTGGCGTCGATATCCGGATCCCAGGCGCCGCCCGCCGCAACGGCGGTGCCCCGGCCCGCCGGCGTGGGACGCAGGTCGAAATCGTCGGTGCGAACACCGGCCACCGCCGCGGTGAGCTCGGCGGGCCAGGGCTCCCCCGCCAGCGCCCGTTCGATCTGAGCGTCGATGAACGAACCACCCCATCGCTCGTCGAGAGCCCGCAGCGCCGGACCGTGATGGACACCGGCCATCACATCGACCCGGAAACCGGCCTGCTCCAGCAGTTCCGCGAGTTCGGTCGCGTTCAATTCCCGAGTGTGGAAGGGATTGAGCGGCGTATCGCGTCCAGGTGAGAAGGTGATCCGATTGGGCGTGCTGATCAGCAACTCACCGCCGGGGCGCAATACCCGCAGGCATTCGCGTAGGAACTGTGCCTGGTCCCAGAGATGTTCGACGACCTGGAAATTCACCACCACATCGACCGTGGCGTCCTCGAGCGGCAGCTCGGCCAGATTGCCCTGGATCATTTCCACCCGCGGGTAGACCGCCCGCACATGTGCCACGGCGCTGGTGTCGTAGTCCAGGCCGATCACCGCGGTGGCTACATCGGCGATCATGTTCGCGCCGTAGCCCTCACCGGATCCCGCCTCCAGAACCGTTGCACCGGTGCACCGTTCGAGCAGGCGCGCGTAGACGATCTCGTGCCGGCGGAACCAGTAGTTCTCCTCCGCGATACCCGGAACGGTCCGCTCGCCGGTCAGCGGCAGCGGCTCCACCTCGGCAGACTCCCCGCTCACAGGGGAGACGACAGCCTCACTCATTCAGTCGACGTTAGCGGTTGCGCGTATCACACCCGCGTCCGGACCGGCGATGGAGAACATCACACCCTAAGTTACCCGCGAGTAACTTAATGTAGGGTAATCTCCCGATCGGAGCTTTCGAAGTGACAGAGTTTTCGAACTGACAGAGCCTTTTCCGTGGACGTACGGCCAGCCGATCGTGCGACCCCACCTCACGTGCCACCAGAACAGGAGGTCGACGAAGACCAATGCCGAACATCGTCGTACTGATCAAGCAGGTTCCCGACACCTGGTCCGAGCGCAAGCTGACCGATGGTGACTACACCCTCGACCGGGAGGCCGCCGACGCGATCCTGGACGAGATCAACGAGCGTGCCGTCGAAGAGGCCCTGCTGATCAAGGAAGCCCAGGGCGGCGAGGTCACCGTTCTCGCCATGGGCCCCGAGCGTGCCACCGAAGCCATCCGCAAGGCGCTGTCGATGGGTGCCGACAAGGCCATCCACGTCAAGGACGACGCCATCCACGGCTCCGACGCCGTGCAGACCGCGTGGGTGCTCGCCGGTGCGCTGGGCCAGATCGAAGGCATAGAGCTCGTCATCGCCGGTAACGAGGCCACCGACGGCCGCGCGGGTGCCGTGCCGGCCATCATCGCCGAGTACCTCGGCATCCCGCAGCTCACGCACCTGCGCAAGCTGACCGTGGACGGCGAGAAGATCTCCGGCGAGCGCGAGACCGACGAGGGTGTGTTCAAGCTCGAGGCGAACCTGCCCGCCATCGTCTCGGTCACCGAGAAGATCAACGAGCCCCGCTTCCCCTCCTTCAAGGGCATCATGGCCGCGAAGAAGAAGGAAGTGCAGACGTTCACCCTGGCCGACCTGGGCATCGACCCGTCGACCGTCGGTGTGTCGAATGCGGGAACTGCTGTGACTGCTGTAACGCCGAAGCCGCCGCGTACCGCGGGCGAGAAGACGGTCGACGAAGGCGAGGGCGGCAACCAGGTCGCGCAGTACCTCGTCGGCCAGAAGATCATCTGATCCCGCCGAGCGCATTCACCACAGACTTCAGGAGAGATACCCATGGCAGAAGTACTTGTGCTCGTCGAGCACGCCGAAGGCGCACCCAAGAAGGTGACCACCGAACTCCTCACCGCCGCACGCTCGCTGGGCTCGCCGGCCGCGGTCGTGCTGGGCGCGCCCGGCTCGGCTGACAAGATCGCCGACGCGCTGGCCGCCGCCGGTGCCGAGAAGATCTACGTCGCCGAGTCCGACGATGTCGACGGCTTCCTGGTGACCCCGAAGGTCGACGTCCTGGCCGGTCTGGCCGAGTCGGCTTCCCCGGCCGCCGTGCTGGTCGCCGCCTCCGCCGAGGGCAAGGAGGTGTCGGGTCGCCTGGCCGCCCGCATCGGCTCCGGCCTGCTGATCGATGTCATCGACGTCAAGGCCGACGGCACCGCCACCCACTCCATCTTCGGTGGCGCGTTCACCGTCGACGCCAAGGCCACCGGTGACGTGCCGGTGATCTCGGTGCGCCCGGGTGCGATCGAGGCCGCTCCGCAGGCCGCCGCCGGCGAGAAGGTGACCGTCGAGGTTCCGGCTCAGGAAGAGGGCGTCACCAAGGTGACCTCCCGTGAGCCCGTCGTCGGTGGCGACCGTCCGGAGCTCACCGAGGCCACCATCGTGGTCTCCGGTGGTCGCGGCGTCGGCAGCGAGGACAACTTCCACAAGGTCGTCGAGCCGCTGGCCGACGCCCTGGGTGCCGCGGTCGGCGCCTCGCGTGCCGCCGTCGACTCGGGCTACTACCCGGGCCAGTTCCAGGTCGGTCAGACCGGTAAGACGGTCTCCCCGCAGCTGTACGTCGCCCTGGGCATCTCCGGCGCCATCCAGCACCGGGCCGGTATGCAGACCTCGAAGACCATCGTCGCGGTCAACAAGGACGAAGAGGCGCCGATCTTCGAGATCAGCGACTACGGCATCGTGGGCGACCTGTTCAACGTCGCCCCGCAGCTGACCGAGGCGGTCAAGGCTCACAAGGGCTGATTCCAGACCCCTGCAGGGAGTACGGCTCGCCGGATCGGGATCGATCCGGCGAGCCGTCTGCGTCGGCGCTCCGATCAGGACCGCGGATCGTCGTGGCGCGGGTGGCGCTCACCCGGCGACCGGCCGACGGTGATTCCGATGACGGTCGGGATACACAGCGCCAGGCCCCACGGCACCGCCACCCAGAACGGCCAGAAGTAACCGGCTCCGGTCGCCAGCCAGATCAGCAGGCAGAGCACGTTGACGAACACCCACGGCGTCCACATGATCAGCACCCACGGCGGCACCCGGTGCGGGCGCGATGCCGTGCCCTGCTCGCGCACGGCCGGTAGATCCGACAGGATCGGCGACAGCTCACCATAGGTACGCGCGGCGTAGACCTGCTGGACGCGATCGTCGAACTCGGCGAGGTTCAACCGGCCCTCGTTCATGGCCGAGCGCAGCCGTTCGACGATCTTCTCCCGGTCCGCGTCCGAGGCCCGCACGTTCTCGTTTCCCACGAGCCCACCCTAGAACGCGGGACCTGGCCGCGCCGGAGAACTCGGCCGACCCGGAACCCGAACGCGGCAAGGGTAATCCGCTTGCGGGCGCGCCCGGGACTACCGCAGGCTGGGCGCATGCCGATGCCACCGATCGCACTGCCGCCCGAAGTCGTCGACACCGTTTCCGCGGTCTTCGGCGCCCGCGGGCGCGCCTGGCTGGCCGACCTTCCCGAACGCGTCGAGGCGCTGTGCGCACACTGGCGGCTCGAAACCGTCGGCGCCGCGTTCGGTGGCGGCACCCACTCCTATGCCGCCCCGGTCCGCCGCGAGGACGGCTCGGTGGCCGTGCTGAAGGTTCCGATCGTGGACGAGGAGAACGTCGCCGAGGCCGCGGGCCTGTTCTGCTACGACGGTGACGGGGCGGTCCGGCTGCACGACTACGACCCCGGCAGTGGCGCACTGCTGCTGGAGTGGGCGCGGCCGGGTACACCGCTGCTGGAACAGCCGGGTTTCCCGAGCCTGGAGGGCCTGCCCGACCATGCGCCCAAGGTGAAGACGGCCTGCGCGCTGTACCGGCGGCTGCGCCGCGAACCCGGCCCGCTGCCCTCGGGCTTTCCGGCCTTTCCCACCGTCGCGGCCCTGCTCACCGACTGGTCGGACCGGTTCGGTTCGCCGGCACCCGAATTGGCCCGGATCGTGCCGCACGCCCTGCTGGACCTCGCGGTGGGGTACTGCGCCGAGCTCTCGACCCCGCAGGGCCCGGCCGTGATCGTCAATCGAGATACCCACCTGGGCAATATCGTTGCCGCCGAACGCGAGCCGTGGCTGCTGATCGATCCGAAACCGTATCTGGGTGAGGCGGCATTCGATATCGGGTTTCTGATCATGATTCGAGTGCAGCGGTTTCCGACGGCCGCGCGAGCGGAACGAATGGTCTCCTCCACCGCGGCCGCGACCGCGGTCGACGCCACCCGTTCTCATGCGTGGGCATATTTGCGGACAATGGAGGAAATCTCCTGGGCCGTGGCCGATCACGCAGCCGATGACCTGCGGTTACATCTCGCGGTGGCCACCGCGCTCGCGGCTGTTCCGTCAGTTCCGGTCACCTCCGCGAAACATTCCCGGACGATACGATTCCGAAACGCCCACGATGAACATTTTCCTACCGAACCGTAGATAACGAATCGGTCGCTGCCACCCGGAATTGCTGCTATCTTGGCTGTCGTCGGGTGCTGGGGCCGATCGGGATCCTCCACCGGCGGGTCGATGGTGAATTCGCCTGTCCGGTAAGCGCTTCGAGGTCCCATTCAGGTTAGGTTGCAGTATCATCCTGCCTGCCGCGTTCCCGCCGTCCGACCCAAGTGTCATAAGGCCGTGCAGCTCGCGGTCGTCGAGTAGGGAAGGACACAACGGCCGGACATCCGGCACCGAGGGAACTGATGAATCAAGCTACCGCCGTGACGCTTTCGTGGATCCTCGCCGCCATTCTGATACTGACAATCGCGGGAGCCCTGTACGCCGCCTATTACGCGTCGCAACAGCGTACCCGCGCTCGCAGCGCGGAAGCCGAGTTGCGAGCCCACGAGGATGAGCTCGAGCATTTCACGAGCACCACAATGGGTTTGGTGGCCGACTCGGTGCGCCGCGCCGAATCCACGGTCGAACTGCCCGCGATCGACCGCGGCGGATCCCGCTTCGCTCAGCTGCTCCAGCGGCTGACCGAGCGCTACGCCGATGACCTGCACCGGGTCGCCGCGGAAACCCACGAGCGCACCAGCCACGAACTCGATTACGAGAAGCAGCAGGCGATTTCCGCCACCGAGACCAGCACCCGCGAGAAGGTCGAGAACGCCTCTCGCGAGGCGACCAGCGCGGCCGTGCGCGCCTTCGGCACCTCCGTGGTCAGCCTCGGCGCCGACGTCAGCCAGGTGGTGAGCGCCGCGCTGCGCGAGCACCGGGGTGACGACGTCTACGAGACGCTGATCCGGATCGACCACAGTGTGCAGCAGATGATCCGCCAGGCACAGTCGTACGTGATCGTCTGTGGTGGTCTGCCCGGTCGCCGCTGGCCGCAGCAGGCACTGACCGACATCGTCGGCGGTGCGGTCGGCCGCGTCCGCGACTTCACCCGGGTCCGGCCGCAGCAGCTGGATCGGGTCGTGATCAGCCGCGCCGTGGAACCGCTGGTGCACACGCTGGCGACCTTGCTCGACAACGCGCTGCGCTATTCGCCGCCGACGTCGTTCGTGGACGTCACCTTCCAGGAAGGCCACCACGGCCTGACCGTCATCATCGACGACGCCGGTGTTCGCATGAACCCCGAGCAGATGGAGGAGGCCCGCCAGGTCCTCGCCGGTGAGCGCACCGTCGATATCCACCAGCTCGGCCCGACCCCGCGCGTCGGCTTCCCGGGTATCGCAGCACTCGCTCGTCGCTACGGCTTCACCGTGTACATCGATGGACCCAATATCTACGGCGGTATGCGCGCGATGGTCTACGTACCCGAGGGCCTGCTGGCGGCCCGGCCGGACAACGCGGCCGAATCCGTCACCGCGCCACCGATTTCCACCCCGGTCGAGACTCCGGCAGCAGCACCGGCTCCGGTCGCGGTGCCGGCACCGGCACCTGTCGCGGTCCCGAGCAGTATCGATATTCCGGCCGCGGTGAGCATCTCCCCGGCGCCGGCTCCGGTCGCCGCGGTGCCCGAGCCGGTGTCGTCCTCCACCGCCGACCCGAATCCGACCGGCCAATCGTCCACGGTGCACGAGATCACGCCCGGCGGTCTGCCGCGCCGGCGCCGTCGCAGCGTGGCCGCACCCGCGTCGGCACGCGGGCCCCGCACCGATACCGGACTTTCCGGACCCCGAACCGATACCGCCCTGCCCCGCGTCGATATCGCCGAGGCCTGGCAGACCGGTTCCACCAGCGGACGTGCAGCCGCACATGACAACTCCGAAGGGATGACATCCTGATGGCCACACCCGGCACCACCGTGACCGACAGCGACAACAAGCTGTCGTGGCTGCTCGAGGACCTCACCGTTCCGGGCGTGCGGTTCGCCGTACTGCTGTCCGAGGACGGGCTGCGTATCGCCCACGTCGGCGCCATCTCCCTCGACGACGCCGAACGCTTCGCCGCCGCCGCCTCGGGACTCAGATCACTGGGTAAGGCGCTCACCGAGTTCTGTGGCGGCGCGAATACGGTGCGCCAGAACATGACCGAATACGACGAAGGCATGATCTTCATCACCGCCGCCGGTGAGGGCGCCCTGATCGGCGTCTCCACCACGGCCGATGTCGACGTCAGCATGGTCGCCCACCGGATGAACGAGCTCGCCGTCAGAGTCGGCCGGGAACTGGGTAGTCTGCCCCGCCACAGGCCCGGTAGCGACCGGGCATGAGCAAGCACCGGCGCGATCCCGACCTGGTCCGTGCCTATGTGCGCACGGGCGGGCGCACCCGTGCTTCCCGCTCGGTCAACCTGGTGACACTCGTTGTGGCAGCTCAGGATCCCATGCCTGGTGCCACTCCGGACGCGCGCCGGGTCCTGAGCGTGTGCAGTCGGCATGCTGCACTGTCGCTCGCCGAGGTGGCCGCATATCTCGACCTGCCGCCGTCGGTAGTGAAGATCGTGGTATCCGACCTTCTCGACAGCGGCCATCTGGTCAACCCGACCCCGGTGGACCAAGTGCCGGAGGTCGCCCTGCTCGAGGAGGTACTCAATGGGCTCCGCGCTCTCGCCGTCTGAGCGCCCGACTGCCCTGTCCGAACGTCCCACCGCCGTGAACGACCGTACGGTCGACTATGTGCCGGAAACGGTCACGCGGTCGGTAAAGCTGTTGGTAGCAGGTAATTTCGGCGTCGGTAAGACCACGTTCGTCAGCAGTGTGTCGGAGATCCGGCCACTGCGCACCGAGGAGACCATCACCGAGGCCAGTGTCGGCGTCGACGATATGGCCGGTCTCCCCGGTAAGGAAACCACCACGGTGGCCATGGATTTCGGGCGTATCACGCTCAATCCGCAGTTGGCGCTGTATCTGTTCGGCACGCCCGGGCAGCGGCGCTTCCTGCCGCTGTGGGAGGAACTGGCCAACGGAGCACTGGGTGCCCTCGTCCTCGTGGACACCCGACGCATCGACAAGGCCGACGAGGTGCTGTCGATACTCGAAGAACGCGGCGTGCCGTATTCGGTCGCGATCAACGAGTTCGACGGCGCGCAACGTTTCCCGCTGTCCGAGATCCGCGATGCGCTGGATCTCGAACCCGGCACACCGTTGACCGCACTGGACGCCCGTGACCGCGGGACCTGCCTGCGGTCGCTGATCACCCTGGTCGAGTTCCTGTTCCAACGGATCGAATCCCGATCCTGAACTCGCACCACACAATCGAATATCGCTGACATCGCCGTACCGCTCCGGTACGGCGATGTCGCATTCCGGGGGACCGTGGTCAGCGCGCACCGAGTGCGTCGAGGATCATCGGCCGTGCGGTGGCGAGAGCACGCTGCCAGTACGGCCAGGTGTGCGTTCCGTTGCCGATCTCGACCCGGGCACCGATACCGGCTGCCGCCGCCCGTTCACCGAACATGCCGGCAGCGGCGCTCGCCATCGCTTCCAAGCCCATGGCATTGGCCGTATTGCCGATCCCGTTGGGCAGATCGAGCGGGCCGGGCAATCCGTTGCCCGACCAGACGTACACCGGCAGCCCCCGCAGCAGCTCGACCTGGTCGGTGGCGTCGTTGCGGCGCCAGGCCGGATCACCCGCCGGACCCCACATGGCGTCGACGTCGAAGTTGCCCTCATCCCACATCGCCGCGCGCATCGCCTGATCCCACAGCGGATAGGTGGGATGGACGAAGCCGGAGAACGATCCGGCGAATCGGAACTGATTCCGATGATGTGCGGCGAGCACCAGTGCCGCGTTACCGCCCATGGACGCGCCGACGACGGCGTTGTCGGTCCGTGAGACGCCGTAGCGGGCCAGGAAGTTCGGAAGTTCCCGGGTGAGGAAGGTCTCCCACTTATAGGTCGTCACTTGACGATTGGTGCCGCTCGGCCGGTACCAATCGGTGTAGAAGCTCGATCGGCCACCGACGGGGAACACCAAGGTGACGTTGTCACCGGCGAATCGGCGCAGTGCGTCGGTGTCGGTGGTCCACTGACTGTGATCGTCCGGTGCGCGCAGACCGTCGAGGACGTAGAGCGCCGCACCACCACCCCGGGCCGCCCATTGCACCTGCACCGTGATCGGGCCCATGCCCGACGGCACGACTATCTCGTCGAAACCGCCCGCGCGCGTGCGCATCACGGGGGTGGCCACCGCGTGGGCCGCGCCGGCCGCCGCCATCAGCACGACCGCGGCGACGACGCCGATCCGGCGTAACCACCCGTGTCCAGCCGATCGCGTTACCGTTCGCACCCCGCCACCTCACGCTTCCCCTCGTGTGTTCGCAGCAGACTATCGAAGTGGGCCGACAGGCCGATCCTCATCACTGGGGGTATCCGCGTTCGCGTCCCCGCCGCGCGGGTCAGGAGCTGTGCAATGCGGCGAGCAGGGTCACCAGGATGGGTGAGCGACGGATGTCGCCGCGCAGCACGGCCGAGACCGGGATGCGCAGCGGCCGGCCCGCGAGCCTCAACGTCGCGATCCCCTCGGTCGCGCTGTCGGCGTACAGGATGGTCCAGGCATCGGGCCGGTTGATCAATTCCATCGTCGCGGTGTGGTCGGGCGGGATGGACGGGCCGTAGCTCGGGCGGGTCGGCAGTTCGGCGAAGGCGTGCCGGACCACGTTGTGCAACAGCACCTGTTCCGTCTCCGGGGGCAGTAGCAGTGGATATTTCCCCAATTCGGTGAGTGTCACATCCGTCCGGCCGGCCAGTGGGTGGGCGGTGGAGGCGGCGATCACCAGGTCCTCCACCCATAGTTGCTCGACCGTCAGACCGGGCTGCTCGACACTGCCACGGATGAGAGCAAGATCACAATCGCCATCGGCGACGGCGGCGATGCGCTGCCGGAAAGGCTTGATGACGAACTCGATTTCGGCACCCGGATGCGCTTCGCGTGCTCCGGCTATCGCCGAGAGCGATCTTGTTGCGAAGGACATGTTCGCTGCCAAGCGAATACGGGGCCCGGAGTCCCGCACAGCAGCGCGAATAGCGGATTCCAGGCTCAGCATTTGTTTCGCAAGAGGAAGTAGCCGAATAGTTGCCTCAGTCGGAACCACCGAGCGCGTCGAGCGCTCGAAGAGCTGCACACCAAGATCATGTTCAAGCCGAGCGATTTGATGACTGATAGCCGATTGCGATATGAAGCAGCGAGTAGCCGCTCTGCTGAAGCTCAATTCATCGCATACCGCGACGAAGTAGGTGAGCTGACGCAGTTCCATCGAGATCTCCCATTCATGATCGATCCAGATAAGAGTCATCAATATTATGCGCCCTGACCCCTGGAACATCTACGCAACGAATCGCGGTTAGTAATGACAGAAGGAGGCTGTCATGCAACACGTGGATGCGGGAATCGAAACCGCGAGTGTGGTCATCGTGGGTTCGGGATTCGGCGGGCTCGCCGCCGCGAAGCAGCTCAGCAAATCGGGGACCGACTATGTACTCATCTCGGCGACGCCGGAACACTTGTTCCAACCGCTGCTCTATCAGGTAGCGACAGGTGTGCTCCCGTCGACCGATATCGCTCCGCCGATCGCGCAGATCCTGCGCCGGCACAAGGGCGGGGATGTGCGACTGGGGAAGGTCGTCGACATCGATGCCGACGCCGCGATACTCACCTACGAGACCGAGCAGGGTCCGCGCCGGATTCGCTACGGCTCGCTGATCGCGGCCACCGGCGCCACCCAGTCCTATTTCGGCCGTGACGATTTCGCGGAGAAGACGTTCTCGCTCAAGACCATCGAGGACGCGAAACTGCTGCGCGCGCAGATCGAGCGCGTCTTCGCCGAGGCCGCCGCGGCCGACCGCGAAACCCGTGAACGGCTGCTGAGCTTCGTCGTCGTCGGCGCCGGGCCCACCGGGGTCGAGGTCGCGGGCCAGCTCAAGGAACTCGCGAAACGATATTACCACCAGGAGATCTCGGTGACCCTGGTGGAAGGCGCGGGCGCGGTCCTGCCGCCGTTCGGCGGGAGCCTGTCGGAATACGCGCGCGAGTCGTTGACCCGCAACGGTGTCGAGGTACTGCTGGACACCTTCGTCACCGATATCGAGGCCGGCAAGGTGACGGTGAAGACCAAGGACGGCGTCGAGCGCGGTATCGGCGCCGAGACCGTGGTGTGGTCGGCGGGTGTCGCGGCCGGCGGTTTCGCCGCGCTACTGGCCGAGGCGACCGGTTGCGAGACCGACCGCGCCGGACGGCTGCTCATCAACCCCGACTGCACCGTGGGTGGTCACGCCGACATCTACGCCATCGGCGATATGACCTCGCTCAACGGCTACCCGGGCCAGTCGCCGACGGCCATGCAGGAAGGTCGCCACGTCGCCGACATCATCCGCCGCGCGAAGCAGCCCGGCACCCCGTTCGTCTACTGGGACAAGGGTTCGATGGCGGTGATCAGCCGGTTCAGCGCGGTCACCAAGCTCAACGACCGCATCAAGTTCACCGGAACCATCGCCTGGGCCACCTGGCTGGCGGTGCACCTGTTCTACCTGGTCGGCTTCCGCAACCGCTTCGTCGCCGTCCTGTCCTGGCTGGTCGCCTTCATCGGCACCGGACGCCCGGGCTTCGACGAGAGCGACAAGCCCGCGGCGACACCGGTTCCCGAGCAGCGGCAAGCCGCTTAGCAACGCGGACAGACGAATACCCGGCCCGCCGGTCACGACACCGGCGGGCTTCGACGGGCGGCGGCGTCCGCCGGGCACCCGGCGAGGTGTACCGCCCGGCCCTCAGGCCGCCCGTTCCACCTCCGCGTCCGTCGTCGCCATGAGGTACAGCTCTTCGGCCAGTTCGTCCGGATGAACACGCTGCACCTCGTTCGGTTCCACCGTGGCGAAGTGGCCGGAGTCGAAAAGTTCTTGGGCCGCGCTGTTCTCGATGAGGCGGCCGATGAGCAGTGCGCCCACGCGGACACCGTGCGGCCGGACCTGCTGATCGATCGAGTGCAGGTAGTTGAGCATGGCCGATTGGGGGACGCTCGAACTGGCCAGCGCCGCCTGCGGTTGCCGGACCGATCCGCCCTGGGCGATGAGGACGGCGCCGGAGCCGCGCGCCGTCATCGCGGGCAGCAGGGCATGCATGAGGTGCACCGGAGTGGTCAGGTTGATCGGCAGCCAACTGCGCAGGGCGTCGGCGTCCAGCGACAGCGCGTCGACCGGAAGCCGGCCGACGTCACCGGGACTGTAGACGACCACATCCGGAATACCGTGCGCGGCTCGCAGTTCCGCGAGCACATCGTCGACATCGGATTCATCGGTCAGATCGGCGCGCAGGACGTCCACTGCCGTTCCCTCCCCCGCCAGCCGGGCCCGCAACCGTTCGAGCGTCTCGGCAGTGCGCCCGACGAGAGTGACCGAATAGCCGGCGCGGCCGAACCGCGATGCCGTGGACAATCCGAGCGCGGGACCAGCACCGAACACCGCGAGATGAGCCATGACCGAACCTCCAGAAATAAGTTGAGATACTACTCAATTTGAGTGCCCTCTCAATTTAGAGCGAAGTCGAGAGGGTTTTCAAGTTGTTAGAGTGAATTCATGGCTGAACGCGTCGCCGAGAGTGGTGAGACGGGGCACGACGACGTCGCATCCGCACGACCTCGCCGCCGCGACGCCCGCGACAATCGCGCCAAGATCGCGGCCGCCGCGCGAGCGAGATTCACCGCCGAAGGTCTGGACACCTCACTGAACCGGATCGCGCGCGACGCCGGAGTCAGCATCGGGACCCTCTACAACCACTTCCCCACCCGGGAGGCACTGATCAACGACGCGTTACTCGACAGCGTGGAGGAATCCGGGCGCAGCGCCGAGGACGCGCTGCGCGCCGATGATCCGTGGACCGGCCTGGTGGCTCATCTGACGACCATCGCGCGGTGGCAGGCGCAGGACCGCGGCTTCACTGACATCTGCGTCTATTCGCTTCCCGCGGACAGCCCGATCGAGATCGCGAAGCATCGCGGCCACGAACTGTTCCGGCAGGTGGTCGCCCGAGCACGGGAATCCGGGCAGTTGCGCCCCGATGTCACCGAGACCGATATCGGCCTGCTCGTGTGGTCGGTGGTTCGCGCCACGGACGGGGTACGCGATCTCGCCCCCGATGCTTGGCAGCGCCATCTGGCGGCCTTGCTCGACGGCCTGCGCGCCGACGCCGCCCATCCACTTCCCGGCAGCCCCCTCGATCCCGAACTGGTCCGCGCGGCGATGACGCTCGACTGACGGACTCCGGATCGACAACCCCCCGAACACAGCAGTCCCCGGTAGTCTTCATCGACGTTTCGAACCTCAGTCGTCGCTGATGGATCCGATACCCGATTGACTTGCCGGGGGCCTGGCCAGATCCTGGAAAACATCTCGTCGGCCGATCGACGTCTCGATCGGCTACTCGACCCTTTCCGGTGCTCCGGTGTACCTATAAGTCTCCTCCGGATCCAGCCGGAGTCAATACCTCGCAACCGATGGATCTGCACTATTTCCGCTGCTAGGGCTACAGCTTGGCGAGCACCTTGTGGACCGTGAGCCAGGTGCGCGTGGTGATGTCCTTGCCGTACACCGACTCGAGCCAGGACATGTGATTGGGCGTGCTGGAGGCGGTGTTGTCGATGACCGCCAGCACCGCCGCGGCGGTCCGGTCGTAGCCGACGATCCGCACCGCCGGTTCCAAGGTGCCGGGCAATTCCGGCGGGGCCGCACCCTTCCGGTCCTTGAGGAAGGTCGCGGTGAGATAGGTGCCGCGCGCATGGGTGAGCCCGGGGAACGGATCCGAGTCGACCAGCGCCCGCAACTCTTCCCGGCTGCGGATGATGGTGCCGCCGGCGATGCCCAGTTCCGACCGCAAGGCGTCCTGGATGCGCGATTCCATTGCCGCCGTATCCGTTTCGGTGCTGCCGAAGACGATATTCCCACTGGCCAGCACCGAGCCGACCGCCTCGAAACCCAGACCTTCGAAGACCGCGCGCAGCTTCTCGTTGCGCATATTGGGGTTACTGGGCATGATCCCCCGCAACCACGCCGCATACCGGTTCATGGCAGGAACGTTACCCGGCGGCACCGACGGTATCGCGTCGAACGGTCGTTCGACGCGATACCGCTCTCAGTCCGCCGATCCGGCACCGACGCCGGCCTTCTTACGTTCGATATCGGCCAGGGCGGCCGCATGCCGGGCCCGCTCGTCGGCGGCCTCGTCCCACGCCTTCTTGCGGTTCTTGACCACCCGGGCCGGAGCGCCGACCGCGATGCTGTAGTCCGGGATATCGCCCTTGACCACGGCGTGCGCACCGAGCACACAACCGCGGCCCACCGTCGTCTCGCGCAGGACGGTCACCTTCGCCGCGATCCAGGTGTCGGGGCCGATCCGGACCGGGCTCTTGACGATGCCCTGATCCTTGATCGGCATGTTCACATCGTCCATGCGGTGGTCGAAGTCGCAGATGTAGCACCAGTCGGCCACCAGGGTCGACTCCCCGATCTCGATATCGAGATAGGTGTTGACCACGTTGTCCTTGCCGAAGACGACCTTGTCGCCGATGCGCAGCGAACCCTCGTGACAGCGCAGGGCATTGCCGTCACCGATGTGCACCCATTTGCCGATCTCCATGCGGCCGAGCTCGGGAGTGGCGTGGATCTCCACCCGGCGGCCCAGAAAGACCATGCCGCGCAACACGATATGAGGATTGGCCATCCGGAACTTGAACAGCCGGTAGTACCGCACCAGGTACCACGGGGTGTAGGCCCGGTTGGCGAGCACCCAGCGCAGCGACGCCACGGTCAGGAAACGCGCCTGCTCCGGATCCCGGCGGCGCGAACCCCGCCAACGCGAACGCAACGGTGCGCCCCACATGCTCGTCACGGGTCTGCTCCCTTTCCTCCGGCGTCGGTTACCACAGCGGATGCCCGATCGAGGTACCAGGGTACTTTCGGATCGCAGGCCTCGGATTCCGCCCCGGAAGTTCCGGGCGCGGACGCCGGGCGCACCCGCCCCGGCCCGCTCCGGCGCCCGTCATTCTCACCCAGCACGCTGCGGCGGCGATGGATGTTCTAGTCTCGTGCAGGCCCGTGACGAACAGATGGGAGTCCAGCAGGTGCGAAGCGGCAGCCGGCGACCGGAGCGCAGCGAGCACGACCGCGCCGGACACCACCCGACAGCATTGCGACACTCGGCAATTCGGAAGTCCGCACCGCTGCGAACCCTCGCGGCACTCGGCGCGCTCGGCATGCTGGCGCTCACCGGGTGCGGCAGCACCACCATCGACGATATCGCCGTCGGCCCGGACAAGGGCTGGCAGTCGGCGTTCCGCGACGCCCGCAACAGCGGCGCGAGCCCGATCGAAGGGTCCCGCCACCTGACTCTGAGCTGGTCGCGCCCCATCGGCGGACCACTGGCCGCCGCCACCACGATCGGCCCGGACGGCCAGATGTTCGTCACCACCCGCACCGAAACCGACTGTGTGGGCAAACCGGGTACCACCGGGACGATCTTCTCCTTCCAAATGCCGACCGGACGCAAACGCTTCTGCAACGCGCTCGGACCGGACGCCATCGCCGCGGCATCGGCGGTCGACGGCCTGAGCAATGTCTACGTCGGCGACGACGGCGCGGTGTTCTCGTTCAACGCACTGGGGCAGCCGCGCTGGCGCACACCCGTTGCCGGGGTTCCGGTCTCGGTGCAGTTCACCGCCGAGAGCACCGTGCTGTCGGTATCGCAGTCCGGTCAGGTCGACATCCTGAACCGCCAGACCGGCGACCGTGAGGTCTCGACCTATCAGGTGCTGGGCGATCCGGACTTCCTCGCACATCCCGATGTGGCGCGCCCGCCCGACGGACAGGGCATCGGCGACTGCGCGGTCGGCGGGCCACAATGTCCGGTGGCGAATGTCTCGGCGCTCGACCGGGATTCGGGCCGGTTCTATCTGACCGCGTGGCGGCCGGGCGCACCGGCGGCGTCGCTGGTGGCGCTGCACTACGCCGACAAGAAGGTCACCCAGGACTGGAGCGTGGACATCCTCGCCGACGGCAGTGCCACCAGTCCGGCGCTGTCGGCCGACGGCAAGACGCTGTACGTCGGTGACAACAGTGGCCGGCTGCTCGCCGTCGATACCGCCGACGGCCACACCGAGTGGACCCAGCAGCTCGGCTTCACCCCGCGCGGTGGGATCTCGGTGCACGACAAGTTGCTGATCCCCAGCGGCGACGACGGCCACCTGATGGCGCTGCGCGACAACGGCAACGGTGTCGACATCGCCTGGGAACGCAAGGATCTCACGCTGCGCGGGCGTCCGGTGCAGACCGGTGGCGACACCGGCTACGTGGTGGTGCCGATGGGCGATGCGCTCAATCTGCTGACCTTCGAGACCACGACCGGCAAGACGGTCGCCTCGGCACCGCTGCCGGGCGCGCAGGGCTCGACGGTGGCCACCGCGATCGGCCCCGAAGGCGAGGTCGTGGTCGCGGCCCGCATCGGCGAACTGTTCGCGTTCACCCCGGATCGGTAGTTCAGCGCACCGGCGGAGTCTCGCAGACGAACGCCGTTGCGGTACGACCGATCCGCGTGAGCACCACGGTATGCGCGACGCCGCCGCGGGGTTTGATCCGGCGCCGCAACGCGTCGGGGTCGACATCGACACCGCGGGTGAGGATTTCCAGCGGCCCGCAATCGCGCCGATGCAGTTCGGCGCGTAACGCCTTCTCCCGGTATTCGAACCGGTCGAGGACCCGGAAGCCGCGCACCCCCGGCGGCACACTGTCACCGGTCAGATAGGCGATCCGCGGGTCCAGCTGCCACAGGCCGTATTTCGCGGCGTAGTGGCGGACCAGGCCGGCCCGCACCACCGCCCCGTCCGGATCGACGATCCAGGCGCCCGGCGCCCGTTCGGGAATATCGTCGGTGTCGGCATCGGTGAGCGTCCAGCCCGCGCCGTCGCCGTGCAGGACCGTCGCCCGCCGACTGACACCGGATTCGGCGAGCCCACGTGACCACAGGCAAGCCTCGCGCACCGTACCGTCGAGGGACACCACCTCGACCTCACCGTCCCACGACAGTCCGGCATAATCGCCGGCGGCCCGAGCGGAGCGCGGCGGCGTCGCGGTGCTCGGTCCGCCACCGGCGAAGCGGTCGAAATCCAGCCCGGGAGCGCATTTCACGACCAGGTCGCGGCCCCGGTAGACCTCCAGGAGATCCGGCAGCGGTGGCTGCAGCTTGGCCGGATCGTGGGTGCGGCGGCCGTCGGCGCGGCGGGCCGGATCGGCGATCACCACCGTCTCGGTCGTGCACGGCCACAACGCGTCCGCCCGCACCAGTGCGACATTCGGTGTGGCGGCCACGTTGTGCGCCGCCATCGCCAGGCGTACTCGGTCCAGGTCGCTGCCGATCACCGCGGGACACACCTGTTGCAGGGCAACCAGTTCCGCACCGACCGAACAGGTGATGTCGTGGACCGCGCGACCGGCCAGCCGCCGGGCCCGATGCCGGGCCACGACACTCGGGGTCGCCTGCTGCAGCGCATCGTCGGTGAGCAGCCAATCGGCCGCGTCATCCAGTTTGGCCGCCGCCCGCCGGCTCAGCCGGACGGTCTCCACCAGCGCGGCCGTGTACTCGCCGTACTCGCGTCGTACGGCCTCGAGGTCGCCCAGCAGGCTGGCCGCGCTCAGCGGGCGCTCCCGCACCGCGGTCAGCGCGGCCTGTCCCGCACTACCGCGCAGATAATCGACATCCGCGCGGGTGAAGTGGTAGCCCACTACCGGCGCTCGCCTGCTACTTTCCGGCGGCGCCCGGCTTCACGCCGGTGATCATGGCGTTGTAGAAGAACTGGCGCGGCACCACGTGGCGCAGCACCTTCTCGTCGAGCTTGCTCAGGCCCAGCCAGGCCCGGTACTGCGCCATCCGGTAGCGCCAGGTGAGCTTCTCGTCCGGCACGGCGGCCTCGAAGGTGCGTACCGGCCAGCCCCACAGCGCGGCCGCGAATTCCTCGGTCTCGGCGTGGACCTGCACCGCGCCCGCGCGGCGGGCGATGTGCTCGAGGTCGGAGGGATCGAAGGTGTGCAGATCGACCACGGCTTCGAGCGCCGCGGCCCGCGAGGACTCGTCCAGCTCCGCCTGCGGTCGCCGCCACTGCGACAGGAAGGGCAGCTTGGTCACCTCGGTGGTCACCTTCCAGGTGATCTGCCCCAGCTTGCGGGCGTAGAGGTTGCCGATGGTGGTCGGCTCACCCGCGAAGACGAAACGGCCGCCCGGCTTGAGTACGCGCAGACATTCCTTCAGCGCCAATTCGACATCCGGAATGTGGTGCAGCACAGCGTGACCCACGACCAGGTCGAAGGTGTCGTCGTCGTAGGGAATGGTCTCGGCGTCGGCGACGCGGCCGTCCACGTCCAAGCCCAGGTTCCGGCCGTTGCGGGTGGCGACCTTCACCATGCCGGGCGACAGATCGGTCACCGAGCCGGATTTCGCCACCCCGGCCTGCATCAGGTTCAACAGGAAGAAGCCGGTGCCGCAGCCGAGTTCCAGAGCCCGCTCGTACGGCAGGGGCGCGTTCGGGGCAACGGCGTCGAAGCGGCCGCGCGCGTACTCGATGCAGCGCTCGTCGTAGGAGATGGACCATTTCTCGTCGTAGGTCTCGGCCTCCCAGTCGTGGTAGAGGACCTGCGCGAGCTTGTTGTCGGCGAGCGCGGCCTGGACCTCCGCCTCGGTGGCGTGCGGGTTCGGCGCGGGGTCGTCAGGACGTGCGGTCATGGTGGAAAAGGGTATCGAGTGATCACCGGCCGCCGGTCAGCGCCCCACGAATTCCGCGGCGCCCGGGCCGGCCGCGAAATAGGAACGTGTTCCTATGCTGCGATCTTCGGTCCCGAACAGGTCCGACCACTCGGTGCGGGCCCGGTCGAGACCGTGCGGACCGGCCTCGAAAACCTGTTTGGCGGCGGCCAGCGCCCGCGCCGGTCCGGCGGTGAACTGCCGCGCCCACCGCAGCGCCGCGGCGAAGACATCGTCGGGCGGGACCACCTCGTCGGCCAGGCCGAGCGCGGCGGCCTCCTCGGCCTCGACGAATCGGCCGGTGTACACCAGATCCTTGGCCGGTCCGGGGCCGATGATCAGGCTCAGTCGCCGAATTCCCGCCACCGGGATCAGCCCCGCCCGGATCTGCGGCAAGCCCATCTTGACGTTGTCGCCGATCACGCGCCGGTCCGCGCCGAGGGCCAGTTCCAGGCCCGCGCCCACCGCGTAGCCGGTGATCGCGGCGACCGTGGGCTGCGGGATCCGCGCGAGGCATCCCAGCGCGCGCTGCAGATCACCGGCGATGGCATCGGCCTGCGCACGGGTCCAGCGGGACAGTTCGGCCAGCTCGTCACCGGCGCTGAAGATCCGCTCGTCGCCGTAGACGATCACCGCCCGGACGTCCGGGTCGGCGGCCAGCGCCCCGGCGGCCGACGCCAGTTCGGACGCCAATTGCAGATCGATCAGATTCAGCGGCGGACGGGCGAAGCGCAATACGGCGATACCCGCCTCGACACGATCCACGGTCACGAATTCGGCCACGGCGGCGAGCCTACTGTGCACCCGGACTCAATCCCGCCGGGAGCCCTGCAGCCGGGACGCATCCGGCATATCGGCGAAATAGCGGGTGTTGTGCGGGAACTGCAGCATCGGCTGCCCGTCGACCGGTTCGAAGATCGGCATGATCGGCGAGATCGCGCGCTCGGCCGCGAGAATCTCGGCGGTGGAACCGTATTCGGCGAGCGTGGTCAACTGCGTCCAGGTCGGCGGCAGCAGCACATCGTCACCGGCCCGCCAGCGGTCCAGGGCTTGCGCCGGAGTGCGCCAGGCGACCTCGTGCGCCTCGGAGGTCGCGCCATCGGCCCGCTGGCCCTGCGGCAGCACCGCGGCGAAGAAGTAGGTGTCGTAGCGTCGCGGTTCCACCACCGGCGTGATCCAGTTGTCCCACGGCCGCAGCAGATCCGCGCGCAGCACCAGCTTCTCCTTCGCCAGGAACTCGCCGAGCGACAGCTCGCGCCGCTCCAGGCCCTCCCGGGCACTGCGGTAGGCGGCGGTATCCGATACCACCGAATCGGCGGTGGGCCCGGCCAGCAGGACCCCGCACTCCTCGAAGGTCTCCCGCACCGCCGCGCAGACCAGCGCCTGCGCGCGGGCCCGATCGACGCCGAAACGCTGCCCCCACCAGGTCGGGTCCGGCCCCGCCCAGGCGATTTCGGCGGCGGCGTCGGAGGAGTCGACGCCTCCCCCCGGAAAGACGGTCATCCCGGCGGCGAAGGCCATCGCCTTGACCCGCCGTTGCAGGAACACCTCGGGCCCGGATGCGCCGTCACGCACGAGCAGAACGGTGGAGGCGTCCTTCGGCGGCACGGGCTCGATATCGGCGTCCGCAACGATTTCACTCACATCCGCACCCTAACGCTCACTTGGTAACCACCGATAAGAGGCGTCCGCGAAGGCCGCGCCGCCGCTCGCCGGCTCAGGCGCGATGCCGGCCGAACCGCTGGGAGCGGCGCGCGAAATACCGCCCGTCGATCCGGTCCAACGCGATCGACTGCCGGAACGCCTCACTGAGGTTGTCGGCGGTCAGCACATCCGACAGCAGGCCCTGCGCGATCACATCGCCCTCGTTGAGCAGCAGCGCATGGGTGAATCCGGGCGGAATCTCCTCCACGTGATGGGTGACCAGCACGGTCGCCGGAGCGTCGGGGTCGGCGGCCAGATCGCCCAACTGCTCGACCAGTTCCTCACGCCCGCCCAGATCCAGGCCCGCGGCCGGTTCGTCGAGCAGCAGCAGCTCGGGATCGGTCATCAGCGCCCGCGCGATCAGCACCCGCTTGCGCTCCCCTTCCGACAGTGTGCCGTAGGAGCGGTCGGAAAGATGTTCCGCGCCCAGACTTTCCAGAATGTCGACGGCGCGATCGGTGTCGACCTCGTCGTAGCGTTCGCGCCAACGGCCCATCACGGCGTATCCGGCCGACACCACCAGATCCGACACCTTCTCGTCGGTCGGAATCCGGCTCGCCACCGCCGCGGACGACAGGCCGATCCGCGGGCGCAGCTCACTGATATCGGTCTTGCCGAGCACTTCGCCCAGCAACGTGGCCGAACCCGAGGTCGGATACAGCTCCGCGGCGGCCATGCGCAGCAGCGACGTCTTACCGGCGCCATTGGGACCGAGGACGACCCAGCGTTCGTCGAGCTCCACCTGCCAGGTGATGGGACCTACCAGTGTGTGGCCCGAACGCCGGACGGTCACCTTGTCGAAGTCGATGAGCAGATCGGGATCCGGTTGCGGCACGAGCTCCATCTTTGCCGACGCGCGCGATCGGTTGCCAACTTGGTCGGTGTGCACGCTATCTGTCATAGTCGGCTGCCCGCGCGATCACGATCCGAATCAGCCATTGCCACAGTGAGATTCCGCACGTTTCGGCTGAATCCGCAGACCGACACGCCGACAGCCGTGGCACCGGGACCTGCCGATCACCCGTGCGGCGCGACAGCGATCACCGTCATCGATCCCGGTGCGACTTCGGTGAATCCGGCGTCGCGCACCGCGGCCACGGTCGATGCGCCGTCCCCCCGGGACACGAGCGCGCACAGCCGGGCCCACTGTGCGGGGTCGGCGTCGCGCACCGCGCACCGGAATCCGCGCCCGGCCCAGATGAACGCCTCCTCGACCGTGAGCGCGCCGGCCAGCAACATGCTCGCGTGGCCGACCTGTGCCGCGGCCTTCCCGACCGTCATACCCAATGCCGAATTCACCCACAGGACCGGTGATTGCGGATCCGGCGGTCCGGGCTCGTCGTGTTCGAGATCGGTGCCGCCGATCTGGAGTTTGCGGATACGCGGATCGATCGCGCCGACCGGGCCGGGCACCAGGGCCCGCGCCTGAGCGCCGTCGAGCTCGATCGTGACGCCGTCCACCGCACCGGAGGCGACCCACTGCGCTCCGCGGGCCCGCCTCGCCACCTTGCGGATCCGCGAGCGCTTCCACGCCAGGTAGCGGTCCTCCCATTCCCCACCCGGACCGACGCGCGGATCCAGGCAGAGGGCGACGGCCGCCGCGGCCGCCGCCTCCAGCACCGCACTGCGCGAGGGCGGGTCCGCCTTCGGAATGTGCAGCACCATCTGCATCGCCTGCACCTGGGCCGGATCGTCCGGATCGCCGCCGCCACCGTAACCGAGCGCCAATTCCGCATGGCGCGCGCGGAAACCGGCGTCGAGCCGCAGGGGCGGCGGACCGTCCGCGGCGCCCGAGACCTGGGACGGTTCGCTCGACGGATCCACGCTCATCGGACTATCGGGATCACCGGTCATATCCGGTGCGCCGACCTCACGCTGGGTCATCGTCAGCTCAGCGGTACGCGCCGCAACAGGCCGTCCCGGGCATCGGCCGCCTCGACCTCGTCACGGGTGACACCGAGGATGAACAGCACCGCGTCCAGGAACGGATGCGACAACGCGGTATCGGCGACCTCCCGCAATGCGGGTTTGGCCTGGAACGCGATACCCAGCCCCGCGGCGTTGAGCATGTCGATGTCGTTGGCGCCGTCACCGACCGCGACGGTCTGTTCCATGGGCACCCCGGCCTCGGCGGCGAAACGCCGCAGCGCCACGGCCTTTCCGGGACGGTCGACGATTTCGCCGATCACCCGGCCGGTCAGTTTGCCGTCGACCACCTCGAGGGTGTTGGCGTGGACGAAATCCAGTTCCAGTTCATGTGCCAGCGGTTCGATGACCTGGCGGAAACCACCCGATACGACACCGCAGCGGAAGCCGAGCCGGCGCAGCGTGCGAATGGTGGTGCGCGCGCCGGGAGTCAGTTCGATGCGCTCGGCGACCTCATCGATCACCGTCTCGTCCAGTCCTGCCAGGGTGTCGACCCGCTGCCGCAGCGATTCGGCGAAGTCGATCTCACCGCGCATGGCGGCCTCGGTGACCTTGCGGACCTCGTCCTCGACACCGGCGTGCGCCGCCAGCATCTCGATCACCTCTCCCTGGATGAGGGTGGAGTCGACGTCGAACACGATCAGCCGCTTGGCCCGCCGCGCCAGGCCGGCGCGCTCGACGGCGACATCGATGTTCTCCTTACCGGCGACCTCGGCCAGTGCCGTGCGCAGGCGGGTCTCCGCGATGCTCCGGTCGGAGCCGGAGGCGGCGGCCTGCGTCGCAGCCGACGCCGCGTCGGCCGCGACCGCCGGTGCGGTGACCATCAGTTCGAGGCCGGTGACCGGATAGTCGGCGACCCCGCGGATGGAGTCGATATTGACCCCCTGTGCGGCGAGGGTGCGGGCGATGGTGCTGAACGCTCGCGCGGTGACCGGACTGCCGAGAACGACCACGGCATGGGTCGACAACGGTGCGCCCGATACCGAATTGGCCCCGATCTCGACGTCGACCTCCATACCGACCGTCGCCATGGCGTCCTCGAGCTGATCCTGCAGTTCTTCCGGATCACCCGGGCTGGTCACCAGCACCCCGAGGGTCAACCGGCCGCGGATCACGACCTGCTCCACATCCAGCAGACTCACCCCGTGCCGCGACAGCGCCGCCAGCAGTACGGAGGTCACGCCCGGTTTATCGGGTCCGGTGACCGTGATCAGCACCGTCGTCTCCGTGGCATTGCCACTGTCGGACTCGGACGTGCCCACGCGCAACTCCATCTCTCGTCACAGCTCCACACACACCGGTGATCGGCGTCAGCCGGCGGCCAGGGGACATTCTCTCAGGTCGAATCCCGCGCCCCGCGAGCGCGCCGCCTCCGGCCGGGACACCACCCCGAAACGCCGAACGCGGCGGCCGTCGCACTGGACGGCCGCCGCGCCTGGACTGCTGTAGCTACTAGCTCGACACCTTCTCGAGCTCGGCCACATGGTGGGACTTCGAGCCCCAGCCCACGTGGGCCTCGGCCCGCATGCGCTCCACCATGTGCGGGTAGTGCAGTTCGAACGCCGGACGCTCGGACCGGATCCGCGGCAGCTCGTAGAAGTTGTGCCGCGGCGGCGGGCAGGTGGTGGCCCACTCCAGCGAGTTGCCGTAACCCCACGGATCGTCCACGGTCACGACCTCGCCGTAGCGGTAGCTCTTGAAGACGTTCCAGATGAACGGCAGCGTCGAGGCGCCGAGAATGAAGGCGCCGATCGTGGACACGGTGTTCAGCGCGGTGAAACCGTCGGTCGGCAGGTAGTCGGCGTAGCGACGCGGCATACCCTCGGCGCCCAGCCAGTGCTGGACCAGGAAGGTGGTGTGGAAGCCGACCATGGTCGCCCAGAAGTGCCATTTGCCCAGGCGCTCGTCCATCATGCGGCCGGTCATCTTCGGGAACCAGAAGTAGATACCGGCGAAGGTCGCGAACACGATGGTGCCGAAGAGCACGTAGTGGAAGTGCGCCACGACGAAGTAGGTGTCGGACACATGGAAGTCCAGCGGCGGGCTGGCCAGGATGACACCGGACAGACCACCGAAGAGGAAGGTGACCAGGAAGCCGACCGAGAACAACATCGGTGATTCGAAGGTCAACTGCCCCTTCCACATGGTGCCGATCCAGTTGAAGAACTTCACACCGGTCGGGACCGCGATCAGGAAGGTCATGAACGAGAAGTACGGCAGCAGCACCGCGCCGGTGGCGTACATGTGGTGCGCCCAGACCGCGATCGACAGCGCGGCGATACCCAGGGTGGCGTAGACCAGCGTGGTGTAACCGAAGATCGGCTTACGGCTGAAGACCGGGAAGATCTCGGACACGATGCCGAAGAACGGCAGCGCGATGATGTACACCTCGGGGTGGCCGAAGTACCAGAACAAGTGCTGGTAGAGCAGCGAACCGCCGGTGGCCGGGTCGTAGATGTGACCACCCAGGTGGCGGTCGTAGGCCAGTGCCATCAGCGCGGCGGTCAGCAGCGGGAAGGCCAGCAGGACCAGGACGCTGGTGACGGCGATGTTCCAGGTGAAGATCGGCATCCGGAACAGGGTCATACCCGGGCAACGCAGGCAGACGACGGTGGTCAGCATGTTGACACCACCCAGGATGGTGCCCAGACCGGAGACGGCCAGACCCAGGATCCACAGGTCGGCGCCGACACCCGGGGAGTGCACGATGTCCGACAGCGGGGTGTAGGCGGTCCAGCCGAAGTCGGCGGCGCCACCGGGGGTGATGAAGCCCGCGGTCGCCATGGTCGCGCCGAACAGGTACAGCCAGTAGCTGAACGCGTTCAGGCGCGGGAAGGCGACGTCGGGCGCGCCGATCTGCAGCGGCAGCACGATGTTGGCGAAGCCGAACACGATCGCGGTCGCATAGAACAGCAGCATGATCGTGCCGTGCATGGTGAACAGCTGGTTGAACTGTTCCGGCGACAGGAACTGCAGACCCGGGCGGGCGAGCTCACCACGCATCAGCAGCGCCATCAGGCCGCCGATCATGAAGAACGACATCGCGGTCACCAGGTACATCACGCCGAGGACCTTCGGGTCGGTCGTTGTGACGGCCTTGTAGATGAACGAACCCTTCGGGCCCAGCCGTGCCGGATACGGCCGTGTCGCTTCCAACTTGGGGACTGGCTGGGGCTCTACAGCAGTCACTGATCCTCCTGAAGGTGTGGCCTTCTGCTCGTTTCGCACGCTCGTGCGTTCCGGTGCATGACGAAACGACGGTGGCTTGCGCTAAAGGCATCGTAAACCGTGGCGCCACAGGCGACCGAACGGGTCCTACTCTGTGTCGTAATTGCCCGCCGGAAGGATCGCGATTCCCTGATCGGCCCAGGGCGAGGGGTCGCGGCGGGCAGGCGCATGTACCCTACGCTGCATGCCGGTGAGCGAACGCGTCTCCACCCGAAACCCCAAGACCCGCAAGCGCACCAGTGCGCGTCGGCTATCACTCGGCGCGGCGGCGATCGGCGCCGCGGTCGCCCTGGTCTCCGGCTGCGGTACCGGTGGCGACGACGCGTCCAGCACTATCGTCCGGACCACCACCAATATCGCGGGTGCGAGCGTGGTCGGGATCGAGCGCGACACCACCCGCGCCTGCGCGCTGCCGAGTGCCCCGGATCAGGCGTCGGGTACGCACACGGTGGCCGGTGCGCAGGTGCCCGCCGATCCGAAACGCATTGTCGTACTGGATACCGCCGCTCTCGACGCGGTGTGCGCCGTCGGGTTGTGGGAGCGGGTCGTGGGAACCACCACACTGCCCGGGCCGGCGCCGCAGCCCGGCTATCTGGGCACCGGCGTGCTGAAGATTCCGAGCGTCGGCGGCACCGGCGCGGTCGACATGGCGAAAATCTCCGAACTGCAGCCGGATCTGATCCTCGGCAGCGCCGGTGACGGCGACCTCGGCGCGCTGCGCGGCGTGGCCCCGACGGTCCTGGTCGAGCGCAAGGGCTGGGCCGACGACTTCACCGGCTACGCCGCTGCGCTGGGCCGCGGTTCGGCCGGGGCGAAGGCGCTCGCCGACTACCGCACGGACGCGCGGGAGACCGGCGCCTCGATCGCCGCGAACTTCTCCCAGGCATCGGTTATCCGCTTCTCCGACAAGGACATTCAGGTCCAGGGCGACGACACCTTCGCCGGGCAGGTACTCGCCGATGCCGGGGTCCAGCGCCCGGGCGCCCAGCGCGACGGCTCCTTCCCGGTGGACAGCCTGTCCACGAAGAACGATCGCAACAAGATCGAGGGCGACATCATCTATCTGATGCTCGACGGTCCGGACGGCAAGAGCTACGCGGAGTCGGTCATGAAGGGCGACGACTGGAAGAAGCTCAGCGCCGTGAGCGACAAGCGAGATTTCGTGGTCGAGGACGATATCTGGCACGGTTCGGGTGTCACCGCCGCACGCGCGATCCTCGACGATCTGCGCAAGACCCTCAACGGGTACGTCACCGACTGAGCGGGGTCACCGCCCGTTCGGCGGGCGGCGCGGATCGTCACCCGCGGCCCGAGGACGCAGGGCGTAGGCGGGCACGAGTTGATCGGTCAGGTGTAGCGGCGCCCGGCCGTCGGCGTAGCAGACCGAGAAATTGACCCGGCCCAGCCACTCACCACTGAACGAGGGCACCCAGTGGGTGAGCGTTCCGGGCCGCTCCCCTGTCATATCCAGTCCGGCCCCGTTGACGTGCGTGGGCGCGCCGGGATCCCGGATCAGAATCGCGTCCAACCGCACCCACACCGGTTTGGGCGGTTGCACCAGGACGCGGTAGTAGTAGCCCGTTTCGTTCGGATATTGCAACTGCGGCTCGGTTCCCTCGGTCCGCGGGATATCGGCCGGAAGCCGCCGCGGCCGGGCGGAGGCAGCGGGCTCCCCGTCACCCGCCGCGGGCACATCCCGACCGGAACTCGAACACATATTCGAATGATACCGATCGGTCGGCCCGACCGACACCCGCCCCGCCGGTCCCGGCCGTGTCGCGCTCCAGCACCCGGGCGCCACCACCACAGCAGACGTCATGATGTCCGGGTGGGCAAACTACTGGTGCTGGTCAACGGCCTTCCGGGCGCCGGCAAATCGACCACCGGACGGGCGCTGGCCCGCACATTGGATGCGCGGTTCCTATCGAAAGACACGGTCAAAGACGCCTTGGCGAACTGCGTCGACGATGCCGCCGACCTACCGGAGCTGGGCGGTATCGCTATGGACGCGATCTGGGCCCTGGCCCGGGCGACCAACTCGGCGGTCGTCGTCGATTCGTGGTGGTTCGCACCGCGCGACCGGGAGCACGCCCGGCGCGGCATCGCCCGGGCCGCCGCCGACCGCACCGTCGAAGTCTGGTGCGACGCAACGGAACCCGTGGCGAGAGCCCGCTACGCGAGCAGGCACCGCCCGAGTTACTACGGCGATGCCCAGCGCCTGGTCACACACTGGGATATCTGGGCACGAGCGGCCGCACCCCTCGGATTGACACCGGTGGTCACCGTCGACACCACAAGCCCGGTGGACTACGTCACCCTCGCCGACCGGATCGAACTCGCTGCCGTGCAAGGGACCCGATAGATCCACGACCGACGTTGCTCGATCAGCGAAGCGCGGTTAGGCGTGCTGCGCGTGCAGGGCGGCCGCGAGCCACGTGATTTCGAGAGTAAGCGGCGGAGCATCGCGCACGACACGAAACCCGGGCGCACGCCGCGAGATACGCCCGAGTCCGCTCATCGACGACTGCGGCTCAGAAGTCCCAGTCCTCGTCCTCGGTGTTGACCGCCTTACCGATGACGTAGCTGGACCCCGAACCCGAGAAGAAGTCGTGGTTCTCGTCGGCGTTGGGCGACAGCGCCGACAGGATGGCCGGGTTGACGTCGGTCTCGTCGCGCGGGAACAGGCCTTCGTAGCCCAGGTTCATCAGCGCCTTGTTGGCGTTGTAGCGCAGGAACTTCTTGACGTCCTCGGTGAGACCGACCTCGTCGTAGAGGTCCTGGGTGTATTCGACCTCGTTCTCGTACAGCTCGAACAGCAACTCGAAGGTGTAGTTCTTCAGTTCTTCCTGTTCGGGCTGGGTGAGATCCTCGAGGCCCTTCTGATACTTGTAGCCGATGTAGTAGCCGTGCACGGCTTCGTCGCGGATGATCAAGCGGATCAGGTCGGCGGTGTTGGTGAGCTTGGCGCGCGAGGACCAGTACATCGGCAGGTAGAAGCCGGAGTAGAACAGGAAGCTCTCCAGCAGCGTGGAGGCCACCTTCCGCTTGAGCGGTTCGTCGCCCCGGTAGTAGTCGAGGACGATCTCGGCCTTGCGCTGCAGATTCGGATTCTCCTCCGACCAGCGGAAGGCATCGTCGATCTCGCGGGTGGAGCACAGCGTGGAGAAGATGGAGCTGTAGCTCTTGGCGTGCACCGACTCCATGAACGCGATGTTGGTGTACACCGCTTCCTCGTGCGGGGTGCGCGCATCCGGGATCAGGCTCACCGCGCCGACCGTGCCCTGAATGGTGTCCAGCAGGGTCAAGCCCGTGAACACCCGCATGGTCAGTTGCTTTTCCTGCGCATTCAGCGTGTTCCACGAGGGAATGTCATTGGACACCGGAACCTTCTCCGGCAACCAGAAGTTGCCGACAAGGCGATCCCAGACCTCGGCATCCTTCTCGTCGGGCACCCGATTCCAGTTGATCGCAGACACTCGATCGATCAGCTTCACGCCCGCTCACTCACCCTTTCGACCTCGCCGGATCACGTCGTTCTATGTCAACTTGAACACTACTACTTGGGGCCGACAAGAACGAAGAACACAACACCTTGTGTCTCGATGGTTCCTGGGAAAATACCCTGCGGGGTGGGAGGTTCCACACCGCAGTCGCCGGCGCATGACCATCGCGCGCGACGCACAGGCCACTATCGCCACATCGGATCACAGCAACAACGCCGAGGGTTTGCCGCGAAGCTCCCGTCGGCGGACTGTCCCGGGGGATGGTTGGGGCAATGTCGGCTGGACATCTCCGGCCCGACCGGGACGAGTAGACAGCCTCCACCCACTCAGCCGGCGACAGCCAGGATCAACTTCCCGGTGGAGCTGCGGCTCTCCATCAGCCTGTGCGCATCCGCCGCGCCGGCCAACGGGAACTCGGCGGTGATCGGGAGACTCACGTCTCCGCCCGTGACCAATTCGAATGCACGTGTGGCGATATCACGCAGGACCTCAGGTGCGTCGATGCTCAGGCCGAGGATCGAGAATCCCGATACCGAAATACCCCTGGGGTAGAGCTCCGGCTGACCGACGCGCCAGGCGGGCTCCCCACCGGCGTTGCCGTACGAGATCAGACGACCGAATCGTGCCAGCGCGCTCAGTCCGCGGCTCAAGGTCTGTCCACCGACCGAGTCCAGCACCAGGTCCACACCGCGTCCGGCGGTGACGCGACGGATATCCTCGTCGAAGGTCTCGCTGAGAAAGGCATCGTCGTAGCCCACCTCGCGGGCGTACTCGGCCTTGGCCGGACCGGACACCACTCCGTATACCGCACCGGCTCCGGCCAGCTTGGCGATCTGCCCGGCCACGCTTCCCACTCCGCCGGCCGCACCTTGTACGAGAACCGTCTCCCCCGGCTGCGCCCGCCCGATCGTGTGGATCAACGCGAACGCAGTGGGCAAAACAGTGGGAAGCGTTGCGGCAGTGCGCAGATCGATACCCTCGGGAACCGGGAAAGTGGTCGCCGCATCGACCACGGCGACTTCCGCATAGGCGCCGCCGTCGGTGATCGCCGCGACCGGTTGCCCCACAACCAGCCCCTGCACACCCTCCCCCAGCGACCGCACGCGCCCGGACAGTTCCAGTCCCGGCACGAACGGCAGCCCGGGAACCCGATAACCGATCGTGCGGGCCTGCAGATCGGCGAAATTGACCCCCACATACTCGACGTCGATCGCCACCTGCCCCGGCCCGGGTTGCGGCAGAGGCAAATCCACGTGCTGTAGCACCTCAGGGCCACCGAACTCCTCGAAACGCACGCCGTGCATACCCTGACCTCCACCTTCGAACCGAGACAACTCCAGGCTCAACTACGCCGCGGCCCCAGGGATTCCCGGCCCGATGCAGGGCATTCACCGGTCACGCGCGGTGGCGCGTTCCGGGTCACTCGCTGAGCGGTATTATGGGTTTTTCCCACTCTCGAACCGCGGTGTCGAGGCACGCCGCCTCGAAGACCATCGGCATGGAGACAGTGTCACCGGCCAGGGGCGTGGCTTGCTACCGACAGAGAGCCACCTGAGACCTGTTGGCCGCCAACCATGCGGTGCGGTCGAGCGAGACTCAGATGCCGAGCACCAGCTTCGCGGTGGTGAAGTAGATGATCAAACCGGTCGCGTCGACCAGTGTGGTCACCATGGGCGCCGAGATGACCGCCGGATCGATGCGCAGTTTCTTGGCCAGCAGCGGCATCGTGCCGCCGATGGTGGCCGCCCACCCGCAGATGATCACCAGGGTGATGCCCACGACCAGCGCGATCTGCGCGCCGACGAAGGTCGCGCCGATGACCATGCCGACCACCGCCAGCATCGAACCGAGCACCAGGCCCACCCGGCATTCGCGCCAGATGACCTTCAGCAGGTCCGACACTCGCACCTCGCCCACCGCGAGTGCCCGCACACAGGAGGTGGCCGCTTGTGCCCCGGCGTTGCCGCCCGCGCCGATGAGCAGCGGAATGAACAGCGCCAGATTCGCGGCCTGCGCCAGTGTCGCCTCGAACGCGTCGGTGACAGAGACCGTCAAAGTGGCCGCCACCAGCAGCAACAGCAACCACATCGCGCGGTAGCGGGCCAGCTGGAAGACGCCGGCCGCCATGTAGTGACCGGTCCACGGGCTGGTGCCGGCCTGCAGCGCGACGTCCTCGCTGTCGGCGGCCTCGATCACCTCCACCGCATCGTCGATGGTCAACAATCCGACCAGTCGATCCTCGCTGTCGACCACCGGCAGATTCATCAGATTCGTCTCACGCATGAGCCGCGCCGCCTTCTCCGCGGCATCGGTCGCCCGCGCGAAAACCGGTTCGGTGACGACGAGTTCGGTCAGCATGGTGGCGGGATCGCTGAGCACCAGCTCTCGCATCTCGACCACCCCGATCAGCCGGCGGCCACCGTCGACCACGGGCAGGGTGTACACGGTCTCGGCGTGCGCGCCCTTGGCCCGGACCACGCCCAGCGCCTCGGCCACCGTGAGATCCCGGTGCAGCGCAACGACTTCCGGCGTCATGTATCGACCGGCCGATCCCTCGGGATAGCCGAGCAGGGCGGCGGTCATCCGCCGTTCGCGCGGGCTGAGCCCGGCCAGCACCTTCTTGGCGACCGTGGCCGGCGCCTCGCGCAGCATGCGAGCGCGGTCGTCGGGGTCCATGCCCTCGATCAGTTCGCGGAAGCTCTGATCCCGCATCCCGGACAGGATCTGCTGCTGATCGACGGGTTCGAGCTCCTCGAACACCGCCAGCGCGCGGTCCTTGTCCAGCAGCCGGAACGCGATTCCGGCCTGGACGGCGTCCATGCGAGCGAGTTCATCGGCGATCCGATGCGGCGCGTGCTCGTCCAGCCAGGTGAGCGCGGCATCGACGCGGCGCGCGTCGAGGAGTTCCCACAGCGACGCGCGGTCCGGATGCTGTTCGGCGGCAATCGTTTCCGCGGCCTCCGCAGCGGCCCCGAGTTCGGCGGCGCGCGTTTCGGCGGCTGCCCGGCACGGTCCGTGCACGGCGGCGGGACTCGCTTCCACCACAGTGTCGGCGGCATGGTTTTCGGGCCCGGCGGACGAGTGATCGTCACCCAGGACACGCGAACGTGCGGGCGCGGCGAAGTACAGATCGGTCGGCGACATGACAGAACCTCGGCATACAGCGAGTGGGTACGGGAATCACGGATTCACACCGCGAGGCACCGACCTCGCCACCGAAAGCTCTACCGGCAGAACAGGAGGACGGCGCCGCGCGGCCTTCGACTCGGGGGTTCGCTACGCACAGCTACCCACCTCCTCATCGCCAGCACTTCACCGTCAGAGAATTTCGGATGCCCTCTCGGCATCCACCGATAACCTGCACCGTCGCCTGGTCATCGCGCGGACATACAACGCCCGAATGCAGGCTACACCTCCAACCGCCGCCACGCCGAACCACGAACCCGACAACATACGAGCGGGCGCCCCAGCCGGAACCGGGACGCCCGCCGCACTCGCCGCGCGACTACAACATGCAGCTGACGCAGCCCTCCACCTCGGTCCCCTCCAAAGCCATCTGACGGATGCGGATGTAGTACAGCGTCTTGATGCCTTGGCGCCAGGCGTAGATCTGAGCGCGGTTGACGTCGCGGGTGGTGGCGCTGTCCTTGAAGAACAGGGTCAGCGACAGGCCCTGATCCACGTGCTGGGTGGCCGCGGCATAGGTGTCGATGATCTTCTCGTAGCCGATGTCGTAGGCGTCGGCGAAATAGTCGAGATTGTCGTTGGTCAGGTAGGGGGCCGGGTAGTAGACGCGGCCGATCTTGCCTTCCTTGCGGATCTCGATCTTGGAAGCCACCGGGTGGATCGAACTGGTGGAGTGATTGATGTAGGAAATGGATCCGGTCGGCGGCACGGCCTGCAGGTTCTGGTTGTAGATACCGTGCGCCATGACCGAGGCCTTCAGCTCGCGCCAGTCGTCCTGAGTCGGGATGTGCACGCCCGCCTCGGCGAAGATCTCGCGCACCCGTTCGGTTTTCGGCTCCCACACCTGCTCGGTGTACTTGTCGAAATACTCACCGTTGGCGTACTTGGAATCCGGGAAGCCGCCGAAGGCGGTACCACGCTCGATGGCGAGCTTGTTGGAGGCCCGCACCGCGTGGAACGCGACGGTGTAGAAGTAGATGTTCGTGAAGTCCACACCCTCTTCGGATCCGTAGTGGACCCGCTCACGCGCCAGATACCCGTGCAGGTTCATCTGGCCCAGGCCGATGGCGTGGGACTGGTTGTTGCCCTGCTCGATCGAGGGCACCGAGTAGATGTGGGTCTGATCCGAGACCGCGGTCAGCGCCCGGATCGACGTCTCGATGGTCTGCCCGAAATCCGGTGAGTCCATGGCCTTGGCGATGTTGAGCGAGCCCAGATTGCACGAGATGTCCTTGCCGACGGTGGCATAGGACAGATCGTCGTTGAACACCGACGGCGTGGAGACCTGCAGGATCTCCGAGCACAGGTTCGAGTGGGTGATCTTGCCCGCGATCGGGTTGGCCCGGTTCACCGTGTCCTCGTACATGATGTACGGGTAGCCGGACTCGAACTGCAGCTCGGCGATGGTCTGGAAGAACTCGCGCGCGTTGATCTTCGACTTGCGAATGCGCTTGTCGTCGACCATCTCGTAGTACTTCTCGGTGACGTCGATATCGGCGAACGGCACCCCGTAGATGCGCTCCACGTCGTAGGGCGAGAACAGGTACATGTCCTCGTTCTTCTTCGCCAGCTCGAAGGTGATGTCGGGGATCACCACACCCAGCGACAGCGTCTTGATGCGGATCTTCTCGTCCGCGTTCTCCCGCTTGGTATCGAGGAAGCGGTAGATATCGGGGTGATGGGCGTGCAGATACACCGCGCCCGCGCCCTGACGCGCACCGAGCTGATTGGCGTAGGAGAACGAATCCTCGAGCAGCTTCATGATCGGGATGACGCCCGAGGACTGGTTCTCGATCTTCTTGATCGGCGCGCCGTGCTCGCGAATGTTGCTGAGCAGCAGGGCGACACCGCCGCCGCGCTTGGACAGCTGCAACGCGGAGTTGATGGAACGCCCGATGGATTCCATATTATCTTCTATGCGTAAAAGAAAGCAGCTAACTGGCTCACCACGCTGTTTCTTCCCGGAATTCAAGAAGGTCGGCGTGGCCGGCTGGAAGCGACCGTCGATGATCTCCTCGACCAGCTGCTGCGCCAGGATCTCGTCACCGGCGGCCAGCGTCAGCGCGACCATGCAGACGCGATCCTCGAACCGCTCCAGATAGCGCTTACCGTCGAAGGTCTTGAGCGTGTACGAGGTGTAGTACTTGAACGCGCCGAGGAAGGTCGGGAACCGGAACTTCTTGGCGTAGGCCTGCTGGAACAGCTTCTTCACGAACGCCCGGCTGTACTGGTCCAGCACCTCGGACTCGTAGTAGTTCTCCTCCACGAGATAGTCGAGCTTCTCGTCGAGATTGTGGAAGAAGACGGTGTTCTGGTTGACGTGCTGCAAGAAGTACTGACGGGCGGCGGCGACATCCTTGTCGAACTGGATCTCGCCGTTCGGACCGTACAGATTCAGCATCGCGTTGAGCGCGTGGTAGTCCAGCCCCTCGGTCGAGGTCTCGTTACTGACCGGGCGCTCTAGGCGGGCCGTCTTTCCGGCCGGTGCTGTTGTCGTTGCCAAAACAATCCCAATCCCTCTCGGACGCGCTCGACGTCCTCGGCGGTTCCCATCAGTTCGAAGCGATACAGGTAAGGCACTCCGCATTTGCGCGAGATCACCTCTCCCGCATAGCAATACGTATCGCCGAAGTTCGTGTTGCCGGCCGCGATCACCCCGCGCAACAGCGCACGATTATGCGGATCGTTGAGGAACTTCGCCACTTGCCGTGGCACGAATTCCTTATCCGACCGGCCGGATGCTCCTGCGCCGCGCTGCGCGTCGAAAACATGCCGGCCGCCACCGTAGGTGGGACAGATCAACACGTAGGGCGCATCGACGCGCAGCGAATCGGCGGTGTGGAGCGGAATGCGAACGGCGGGCAAACCCAGCCGCTCGACGAAGCGGTGCGTGTTCTCCGAGGCGCTCGAGAAGTAGACCAGAGCGGGCGTCGATCGGGTTTCTTCCCCAGACAACCCAGCCATCCCACTCCCCCTTACTCTGCTATCGGACGAACGGCGACCGGGGGCGGATCAGGCCGCGGCGGTCACCAGGGACTTGATGCGGTCCGGACGGAAGCCGGACCAGTGGTCGTCACCCGCGACGACCACGGGGGCCTGCAGGTAACCCAGCGCCATCACGTAGTCGCGGGCCTCGGGGTTCTCGGAGATATCGACGACCTCGTACTCCACACCGGCCTTGTCGAGAGCGCGGTAGGTGGCATTGCACTGGACACAAGCGGGCTTGGTGTAGACCGTGATACTCATGGGGGACCCTCTCTCCTTGCCTTATCCGATGCAGCCTTGAATCGATATGCCATCTGCGGTGAGTTCCGTGCTGAGCAACGATCCGTGCGGTACTGCGCAAACCCCTGGAAGTAGGGGCGCCACCGGTGATCACCCTGCGGTGATCGGCTCGGAATTCGTCTCCCCTTCCAGTGCCGTAGACACTACACCTAGTGGCCGACAGATTCATACAACACGACATGTTGCGAACCACAAAGATGAAATTCGCCGCCGGTAAGTACCTGGACAGTCGATTCGCAACCCGACACGACAGTGGCACAGATCACGATTTTGTGTCGTAGCTCTCTCTCAGCAAACCCAATGCCACCTCTGGCAACATCGGCCACAACCACCCCGGCAAACTACACCCAGCACACGAGAAACGGCCGAACGCCACTTCCGCCCCCTGGGAGCGCAAGCGGCATTCGGCCGTCGAACGCCGGACCGCGACTCAGCCCTGACGGGCCTTGAACCGCGGATCCTTCTTGTTGATCACGTAGGTCTTGCCCCGGCGGCGCACGACCTGCGCGCCCGGCTTGTCCTTGAGTGAGCGCAACGAGTTCCGCACCTTCATGATCATTCCTCCTATTGGAAATGGTTTTCATATCCTATAGGACGGGGCGTCGGTCCCCTAGGACGCGGATCACGCCCGACCGCGCCCTCGGATCGGCGGCGGACCGACGAGACCCGCCGCGGCGACGCCGAGGGGCCGCACCACCGGGTACGGCCCCTCGAAACGGCGTGCAGCGCGCGATCTCCGCCGTCAGGCGTCGACCGACTGACGCGCGGCGGCCACCAGCTCGGTCACCACGGCGGCGAGCTGGGTCAGCGCCTCGGCATCATCGCGCGGGTGCGACTCGGCGAACCGCTGACCGATCGTGGCGAAGTGCAGATGCGCGCTCTCCACGACCGTGCCACCGGCCACCCCGGCGGCCTTGACGGTGTCACCGTGCGCCCACTTGGCGGCGTTCTGGCTGATCGAGGCACTGACCACGGCGATCGGCTTGCCCTTGATCGAGCCGGCGCCATAGGGGCGGGAAGCCCAGTCGATCGCATTCTTGAGCGCGGCGGGAATGGTGCCGTTGTACTCCGGCACGAACAGCAACAGAGCGTCGGCGGCGCCCACCGCGTCGCGCAGAACCTGCGCGGTCGCCGGAACCTGACCCGGAACGTCGATGTCCTCGTTGTAGAAAGGAATATCTCCGAGGCCGTCGAAGATATCGACCTGGACACCCTCCGGTGCGGTATGGGCGGCGGCCTCGGCCAGCTGCCGGTTGATGGAACCGGCACGCAAGCTGCCGACGAGAGCCAGAATGCGAGTCTGTGACATGATCACTCCTTGTGCGGTGAGGCGATGGCGTCCGCTTTCACGAGACGATAACCGGACTACAGTCCGTTTTCATTCCCGGGCCCTGGGGTAGCCGAACCGTGAACTGCGACACTCCGAGTTCGACACCGTCGAATTCATTCCGCTCGTCCGATCCGAACGCATCGGATCTGCCACTCGCCGCCGAGCCACGTCCCGGCGCGCTGCCACTCGAGGCCATCGAGGTGGAGATACCCGCCCACGCGGTCGTCACCGCCCTGCCGGTGGCCGAACACGCCGAACGCAGCGATGCCGCCCGGAATCGGCAGCTGCTGCTCGATGCCGCCGAGGCACTGGTCCGGGAGTTCGGGGCCGACGGGGTGACCATGGACGCGGTCGCCAAACGCGCCGGGGTCGGCAAGGGCACCGTATTCCGGCGGTTCGGGAACCGGGCCGGTCTGATGCTGGCCCTGCTCGACCAGTCCGAGCAGAAGTTGCAGGCCGCGTTCATGTTCGGGCCGCCGCCGCTGGGCCCGGGCGCACCGCCGATGCAGCGGCTGATCGCGTTCGGCCGCGCGCGGCTGGCCGGGATCGAGGTGGAGGGCGAAATGCGCCGGGCGGCAGACGAATCCGGCCGCTACGCCAGCGCCCCGTACAACATCTCCAAAACCCATGTGTCGCTGTTGCTTCGGCAGATCGGCGTCACCGGCGACATCACCCTGCTGGCCGATACCCTGCTGGCCAATCTGGACGCCGCACTGGTGCTGCATCAGATACGGGTCGTCGGTTATCGCCCCGAGCAGATCGCCGACCACTGGGAAAACGTGGTGCGCGCACTGGTGACACCCGCCCAGTAGAGTGAGCGCATGGGGCAGCTGCGCGAACAGATCATCGCCGAATTGGGTGTCGTGGCCGATATCGAGCCGAAGGTCGAGGTGCGGCGCCGGGTCGAATTCCTGGTCGAGTATCTGAGTTCCACCCCGGCATCGGGTTTCGTGCTCGGTATCAGCGGCGGCCAGGACAGCAGCCTCACCGGCAGGCTGTGCCAGCTCGCCGTCGAGGAGTCGCGCTCGCGTGGTCGCGACGCGACATTCGTCGCGGTCCGGCTGCCGTACGGCACTCAGGCCGATGCCGAGGACGCGCAGCGGGCGCTGGATTTCATCGGCCCCGACCGCACGGTCGAGGTCAACGTCAAACCGGGCGCCGATGCCGTGGCCGCCGCGACGGCGGAGGGTGTGCGCGAACTGCTCGGTGACGATGTACAGCTGCGCGATTTCGTACGCGGCAATATCAAGGCCCGCGAACGCATGGTGATCCAGTACGCGATCGCCGGTCAGCTGAATCTGGTCGTGGTGGGTACCGATCACGCCGCCGAGGCGGTGACGGGTTTCTTCACCAAGTACGGCGACGGCGGTGTCGACATCACACCGCTGACCGGTCTCACCAAGCGGCAGGGCGCGGCGTTGCTGCAGGAATTGGGCGCCCCGCCGAGTATCTGGGAGAAGGTGCCCACCGCCGACCTCGAGGACGACCGCCCGGCGCTACCCGACGAGGTGGCACTCGGCCTGAGGTATGCCGAGATCGACGACTACCTCGAGGGCAAGGACGTCACACCCGAGGTCGCCGAGCGCCTGGAGACGATCTTCCGTAACACCCGCCACAAGCGTGCGGTCCCCGTGACACCGCTGGACACCTGGTGGAAAGAGGGCTGACGCTCAACCACCCGCGAACGGTGGCAGGACGTCGACCCGCGCGGTCAGGTGGACGGTGTCGTCGCGGGTGAGTTCTTCGCCGACCAGGTAGGCGCAGACCTTGAGCATCGGATCGAGATCCGCACCGTAGGCGGCGCGCAACGCGGCGCGCAGGTCGGCGATCGTCGCCGCGTCGGGCAGGTCGAGTTGTTCGCTGGATTTGCCGACGACGTCGGCGATCGCGGCGAAATATCGGACCTCAACCACCGATGGCTCCCATCGTGCGTTCCGGGGGCACGAAGTCGGCGGCGTCGATGCCGTGTCCTGCCCACTTGTTCCACATCGCGCCACGCCAGCGCTGTGCGAGCTCCTCGTCGGTGGCGCCGGCCCGCAACAGTGACCGCAGGTCGTACTCCTGATCGCTGAACAGGCAGGAGCGGATCATGCCGTCCGCGGTCAGGCGGGTGCGATCGCAGTCACCACAGAATCGCCGGGTTACCGAGGCGATGATGCCGACCGTGGCGGGCCCGCCGTCGACCAGCCAGGTTTCGGCCGGCGCGGACGGATCGGTGCGCCCGGCCGCGGTGAGGGTGAAACCGACGCCGAGAACGTCGAGCAGTTCGTCCGCGGTGACCATATTCGCCCGCGCCCATTCGTGATCGGCGTCGAGCGGCATCTCCTCGATGAACCGCAGCTCACAGCCCTCGTCCAGACACCATCGCAGCAGATCGGCTGCGCCGGAGAGGGTTTCGCGCATCAGCACGGCATTGACCTTGACCGGCGCCAGGCCGGCGGCGTGGGCCGCGCGAATCCCCGACAGCACCGAGCCGAGCCGGTCGCGCCGGGTCAGCCGGGCGAATCCGGCGCGGTCGACGGTATCGAGAGAGACATTGACCCGGCCCAGGCCCGCGGCGGCGAGCGCGGCGGCGCGGTATTGCAGTCCGACGCCGTTGGTGGTCATCGCCAGCGGCGTTTCCGGCACCGCCGCGTGGCAACCGGCGACGATCCGTTCGAGATCGCGCCGCATCAGCGGCTCACCCCCGGTGAATCGCACCTCCCGCACACCCAGCCGCCGCACCGACAGCTCGACCAGCCGCACGATCTCCTCGGCCGAGAGCAACTCGTCGGCGGGAATGGCGGGCAGACCCTCTTCCGGCATGCAGTAGGTACAGCGCAGCGAACATTTCTCGGTGATCGATACGCGCAGATCCCGTGCGGTGCGCCCGAATTTGTCGATGAGCAGGTCGGTGTCGGGTCGTCCGTCCAGCGAGGGCCGCCCGCCCCGGACGGCGGGAATCCCCATGAGAACGACGGTCACTCCCCCATTATGGCCGCCACCCCCACCTCACGTCCGTGGAGTCACCGACTGTGAGCTCAACCGATTCCACATCACAGGCCGCCCCGCCGTCTCCTACGCCGCGATCGCGGAACCCCCGGAACCGATTCGGTGTGAAAGACCAGCAACCGAGCGAGGAACCGGCGCACCGCCCGCGGGACGCCGGCGCGGCGAAACACCGCGCACAATGAAAATCGAGCCCGGGCGCGTCGGACGGCGACACGCCCCCGGCCGCCGTCGAACCCGCCGGCCCTCGGCAGCGCCACCATCGGACCCGCCCCGGCGAAGCGGAGGCCGACGACACAGCCCGCGGGGCGGAGGCCGATAATCACCTCTATGAGTACCCGGCCTGCCGCGACTTCGGCTCGGTCCGTCGAGGACCATCGTGAGCGGATCGAACAGCTGTTGCGCCCGCTGGCGGGGCGCGAGGCCGAGCGGGTGGCTCTGTCCGCCGCGCGGGGGCGGATGCTCGCGGAGGATGTGCGGTCGCCGCTGGATCTTCCGGTGTTCCGTAATTCCGGTATGGACGGGTACGCGGTGCGGGCGGAGTCGGTCGCGGTGACGCCGGTGACGTTGCCGGTCGCGGGCGTGGTCGCGGCAGGGCAGGGCGGTCCGGACGGGCTGGCCGTGGGGACCGCGGTGAAGGTGATGACGGGTGCGCCGATTCCGCCCGGCGCCGACTGTGTGGTGCCGGTGGAGGACACCCGGGCCGAGGCGGATCGGGTACTGATCGAACGTGGCCGCAGCGCGGGCGATTTCGTGCGTGAGGCGGGGACCGATATTCGCCGCGGCGAGTTGCTGGTCGCGGCGGGGGCGTTGCTGTCGGCGCATCGGATCGCGGCGCTGGCGGCGGTGGGTTTCGGTTCGGTGCCGGTGGCACGGCCGGTGCGGGCGGCGGTGCTGACCACCGGTGACGAGCTGGTGGCCGCGGGGATGGCGTTGCGACCGGGCCAGATCTACAACTCGAACGGGATCGCCTTGGCGGCGGCGCTGGGCGCCAACGGGATCGATGTGGTGGATGTGTCGCACAGTCGCGACGATCCGGCCGAGTTCCGCCGCAAGCTGGCGGTCGCGACGGGCGCGGCGGATGTGGTGTTCACCTCGGGCGGAGTATCGCAGGGCGATTTCGAGGTCGTCAGGGATGTGCTCACCGAGGTCGGCGGGGAGTTCGGCGCGGTGGCGGTGCAGCCGGGCGGCCCGCAGGGTGTCAGTGTGGTCGACGGGGTTCCGATTCTGAGTTTCCCGGGAAATCCGGTGAGCACCATGGTGTCGTTCGAAGTCTTCGCCCGGCCGATCCTCCGGCGATTGACCGGCTTGCCCGAAGTGCCGAACAGCGAAGTGCCGCTGCTGGATTCGGTACGGTCCCCAGCCGGTCGGCGCCAGTTCCTGCGGGGCCGCCGCGAGGGTGCGGGCGTGCGGTCGGTATCGGGTCCCGGATCACATCTGGTGGCCGCGATGGCGCAGGCCGATGTTCTGATCGATATTCCGGCCGAGGTCACCGCGGTGGCGGCCGGTTCGCTGGTGAAGGTGCGCGAACTGTGAGCGATATATCGCACGGCGGCGAGGGCCTGTCGCATGTGGATGCCGAAGGCCGGGCCCGCATGGTCGATGTGAGCGCCAAGGCGGAGACGTCACGAGTAGCGGTGGCGGCCGGTGAGCTGCGCACGACGCCGCATGTGGTGGCCCTGGTGCGCGCCGACGAGATGCCGAAGGCCGATGTGCTGTCCACGGCGCGGATCGCCGGTATCGCGGGAGCGAAGAAGACCTCCGAACTGATTCCGCTGTGCCATCAGCTGGCGTTGTCGTCGGTGGATGTGCGGTTCGGTTTCACCGAGGATGCCATCACGATCGAGGCGCGGGCGAAGACCAAGGGGCCCACCGGTGTCGAGATGGAGGCCCTGACGGCGGTCGCGATCGCCGGTCTCACACTGCACGACATGGTCAAGGCGGTGGATCCGGCGGCGGTGCTCGACGGGGTTCGGTTGCTGACGAAGGAGGGCGGCAAGCGCGGCCATTGGAAGCGCTCCGATATCGCCGCCGAATCCGTTGCGGCCCAAGAGATCCCGGAATCCGCGGTGAGCGACGGAGCGCCGCGCGGGGCAGCGCCGGTCGTCGAGCACGAACACTCGGCGCGCCCGCATCGCGGCGACGAACCGTCGGCGCCCGGCTTCCCGCACTCGGACGCGGGTTCCCGTTCCGCCGTGGTGGTGGTGGCCTCCACCGGCGCCGCGGCCGGGACCCGGGTCGACCGGACCGGACCGGTGCTGGCGGATTGGCTGACCGGACTGGGCTTTTCGGTGCGTGGACCACTGATCGTCGCCGATGCCGAGATCGCGTCCGGTCTGCGGGATGCGCTCGACGGTGCGCCCGGGCTGGTGATCACCACCGGCGGCACCGGCGCCGCGCCGAGCGACGCCACCCCGGAGGCGACATCGGCCGTCCTGGACCGGGAATTGCCGGGGGTGGCCGAGTCGATCCGTCAGCGTGGGACCGCCGCTTTTCCCTTGGCGGCGTTGAGTCGTGGCGTGGCCGGGCTGTCCGGCAGTACGGTGATCGTGAACCTGCCCGGTTCGCCGGGTGGGGTCCGCGACGGGATCGCGGTTCTGGAACCATTGCTGGACCATCTGCTGGCCCAGGTCGCCGGAGGAGGGCGCCATGAGTGAGCACACGCCGCTCACCCGGATCAGTGATCAGCCGCTGAATCCCGACGAGGTCGAGCGAGCGGTCACCGGCCCGGAGCACGGCGCGGTGGTCGTCTTCACCGGTAAGGTGCGCAATCACGATGGCGGACAGGCGGTTTCGGCATTGGAGTATTCGGCACACCCGGAGGCGGAGAAGTTCCTGGCCCGGGTGTGCGCGCAGGTGTCGGCGGCCTCGGGCCTGCCGGTCGCGGCCGCTCACCGCGTCGGCGCGCTCACCATCGGCGACGCGGCGATCACGGTCGCGGTCGCGGCGCCGCATCGCCGGGAAGCCTTCGAGACCTGCGCCGAGCTGGTGGACCGGATCAAACACGAGGTGCCGATCTGGAAACGCCAGCTCTTCGCCGACGGTATGTCCGAGTGGGTCAACGCCTGCGGTTGACGCCGGCCGTACCGATCAGCGCGGCTGCGCGCCGCCGTCGGTCAGATTCGCTTCGATCCGTCGTAGCGTCCGCACCAGCCCGGAACGTTCGGCCGCGCTGAAGCCGATCAGCGCCCGTTCGGTCAGTCCGGCGCTTTCGGCCTCGATCTCACGCTCCAGTTCGCGTCCGCGCTCGGTCAGATGCAGGCGAACCAGCCGGCGGTCGGTGGGGTGCGGTTCTCGCCGGACCAGTCCGGCCGCCTCCATGCGCGTCGTCGCGCGGGTGACGGTCGGGGTCGCCAGTCCCAGCCGTTTGGCCACCTGACCGGGCGTGAGCCCATCCTCCTGCCACAGTTGCCGCAGAATGAACTGCTGCCCCTCGTACACGCCGTGCCGGGCGTAGGCAGTGGCCGCCGCCGCGGCGAGCGCGTGTTTGGTGGACCAGAAGGCCGTCTGGAAGTCGTCGTCGGTCATGGTGGGTTCAGCGTAGATGCCTTGTATTCATTAGCCGACTCACGTTATGGTCGTTACCCGGCTAACAAATCCGAAGGGAACACCTCGTGAAACTCGGCATCGCCATCACCGACTTCTCCTGGCCCATCCCGGGGGGCGACATCGGCACTGCCGTAGGGGAAGTCGCACGCACAGCCGACGTCGCCGGAGTCGACAGCCTGTGGGTGATGGATCACTTCTTCCAGATCGGCATCTCCGGACATCCGCCGGAATCACCCATGCTCGAGGCCTACGCGGCGCTCGGCTTTCTCGCGGGAATCACCACCCGCATCCGGCTCGGCACGCTGGTCACGGCGGCCCCCTACCGCCATCCGGGAGTGCTGCTCAAATCCGCGACCACCATCGATGTCCTCAGTGGCGGCCGGCTGATCTTCGGCGTCGGCGCGGGCGCGCCGTTCGATCCCGAGCCGATGGGCCCGCGCACCTCATTCGAGGCCGAGGGCCTGGGTATTCCGTTCCCGCGGCTGGCCCGGCGGTTCGAGCAGCTCGAGGAATTGCTGCAGATCGCACACCGCATGTGGAGCGAGGACGAAACGCCCTATCACGGAACACATTACAAGCTGACACGGCCGCTCAATTCACCGAACTCCGTCCAGCGTCCACATCCCCCGATCCTGATCGGGGGCAGCGGTGAACGCAAGACGCTGCGCCTGGTGGCCCGGTACGGCGACGCCTGCAACCTGTTCGACCTGCCCGGCACCGGCTACGCCGACAACCTGACGCACAAGCTCGAGGTACTGCGCCGGCACTGCCGCGATATCGGACGTGACCATACCGAGATCGAGACCACCGTCACCACCGCGCTCGATATCGACGCGGGCCGAACCGACGTCCTCGATCACCTGAAGCGACTGGCCGACATCGGCATCGATCACGTCCTGCTCGGGCCGAGGGGGCCGTGGACGGCGCGCCGCCTCGATCGGATCATCGAGCTGCTGCCCGATATTCACGCACTCTGATCGTCGATATCGCGCGGCACGTACCGCCAGACCGGCAGTAATGCCTCTTCGTCCAGCGGTTCCGGGCCGGTGTGGGTGGTGGCGTGCAGGCGGGTGACGGCGGCGTCGGCGTCGAGGCCGGAGCCGATGAGCACCAGCCGGGTCTCGCGACTCTCACCGCGCGACCACGGCGCCGGTTCGAACACCACATGACGGCCGACCATGTGCAGCAGGAACTTTCGATTCTCGCCACGCACCCCGAACGCGGCGGCGCCCTTGGCCCGGAACAGGCCGGCGGGCGGATCCTCCAGGAATCCGACCAGACCTCGCGGGTCGAGATCGGTGGCGCTGGTGAAGGATACGCTGTCGTACCCGTCGTGCAGATGGTGGTGATCCGGATCGTCGTGATCGTGGTCGTCGAGCAGTTCGTCGAACGACAGCTGTTGCGCCACTCGCGGCGTCGCCCGCTCGGGCACGTCGAACAGCAGCGCCGGATCGATACGTCCGTGTGCGGTCGAATGGACCGGTACCGGCCCGGCGATCCGCGCGAGCTGCGCCCGGAGCTCCTCCCTCCGCGCGGCCGGCACCCGATCGGCCTTGTTGAGCACGATCAGATCCGCGAGCCGCAGGTGGGCGGCGAGCTCGGGATGCCGGGCGCGGCTGTCGTCGAAGTGTTCGGCGTCCACCACCTCGATCAGTCCGCCGTAGCGCAGACGCGGATTGTCGCTGCCGATCACCATGCGGATCAGATTCCGGGGTTCGGCCAAGCCGCTGGCCTCCACCACGATCACGTCGATACGCTGCCGCGGTTCGGCCAAGCGGGCGAACAGCTCGTCGAGCTCGCTCACATCCACCGCGCAGCACACGCAGCCGTTGCCGAGCGAAACCATCGCGTCGACCTGTCCCGCGACCAGCATGGCGTCGATGTTGACCGCGCCGAAATCGTTGACCACCACACCGATCCGGGCCTCACGCCGTCGCAGCAGCCGGTTCAGCAATGTGGTCTTACCGGCCCCCAGAAATCCCGCCACCACCAGAACAGGTATGCGCCGATCCATTCCGGCGAGCTTACCCAGTCCCGGACACAGCCGTGCCCGCCCCTCGTGCGGGGGGGCGGGCACGGCGGGACGAATTACTTACTCGACCCCATGAGGGTGGAGACCAGGGTGTAGGCGAGATTGATCAATTCGGAATCGAGCGCGCTGTCGTCCATACCGAGCGATTTCGCCAGCGGAAGCAGGAACCGCATCGCCGTGCCGGTCAGACCGTTGGCGGCCGAGCCCGACCCGGGTTTGCTCTGCTGCGTCCCGGCCTGCCCGGGCAGGGCCTGCGCACTGGTTCCGGGGTTCGCCGGTTGCTGCGGTGCCGCACCGGAAGTGCCGGGATCGGTGGTCGAATAGGTGCCCGGCGCGGTCTGGTAGGTCCCGGGCGGCGAACTCGCCGGATTCGAACCCGCGATCCCCGGTTGCGCCGCACCGGGCGCGGCCGAGGTGCCCGGAGCCGCCTGGGTCGCGCCCGGAGCGGGTTCGGCGGGTACCGCACGCGGCGCACCTCGCAAGGCGTCGGTGGCCGAATTCTGTTGGGGTGCTGTCGAATTCTGCTGAGCGGCCCCCGGCGGCGCCGGATTCCCGGGCACCGCGGTCGGTGCTGTCGCGCCGGGCCAGGTCGCATTCGGCGCGGTCGCACCCGGTGCGGCGGGACTCTGCTCGGCCGGAGCCGACTGCGGCACATTCGCGGGACTGTCGGACGGTACCGGCGCCGGCGACGGCGCACCGGGCGCCGCTCCGATCAGATAGCTGACCAGACCGGTCGTGATGGCGATCGCATGCTCGAGTTGCCCGTCGGGCGACTCCAGCATTTTCGCGTCGTCGACATTGGCGCCGTTGCCCATCTCGATGAAGACGTCGGGCACCTGGGTAAGCGCCGGGCCCGCGATATCGGAACGGGTCTGCAGTCCGTCGACCGCACCGGCATAGTTCGCCGGTGTGAATCCCGCCTGAACGTAGGCGTCACGCACGGCCTTGGTGGCCACCTGTCCGGGGCCGGACTGCGCCTGATTCGCCGCGGCGTCGGGAATCGGCAGCTGGGGCACGATCAGATGGAAGCCGTGGTCCTGTTCGGGCGCCCCGTCGGCGTGAATACTGACCGCCACGGCGGCGCCCGAGCGATTGGCCGCGGCCGCGCGTTCGTCGACGCATCCGCCCCAGCCGGTGTCGTCCTGACGGCTCAGCACGACCTGCGCGCCCAAGGCCTCGAGCGACTGCCGGACCAGCTGGGCGACATTCCAGTTGATGGTGTGTTCGGGGACGCCGTTGCGGCTGATCATGCCGGTGGTCTGGCATTCCTTGGTACCGCCGCGGCCGTTGTCCACCTGTCGGTTGAGATCGCCCGGATCACCGGCGCCCTGATGGCCCGGGTCCAGGAAGACCGTCTTACCGGCCAATCTGGTCGACATATCGGGATCTGCGGGCGCAGGCGCAGCCGGTGCGGCGAAGGCAGCGGTGGGCACGAGCAGACCGGCCGTGGTGACCGTGGCGACGGCGAGCCCGAGTCCGGTCTTGATGATGCGTGGATGGTTCATGTTCGGACGGCGCACCCGGAGATGGGCACGCCCCTCCCTTCCCACTAGTAACATCAAACCCAGTGGTTCACTGTGGCAACGGTGGTACACATACGCAACCCCAGTTACCGAACCGTTACCCCCAGTCTGTCTGCGATCGCCGCCAATTCGACCTGGACACGACGATAGACGCACGACACTGCGGACACCATCGAGTCAACTGGCCATTTCAGAGCAATCTCACCGGACACGCCGGCACAGCCGGAGCCGAGATGGACAGAACAACCGGAAGGTTTGTGTCACTGAGCACATTCTTCCGAAAGTCGGACGGCGCGATCGTCATTGCCCGAATGTCGCTGACAGCCGTGAGATCGACATATTGCATTGCTGTCCAGCGACGTAGCCGAAAACAGCCGGAATGCCCGCCGTAGATCATTCGCAATACTAATTGAAATCTGAAACATAAGCCATGTTGCACGTGTCGTCGACGCTGCAGTACCTTCCCATCTCGCACCTCGGACGGATGCATCGTGTGAGGCGCCGTCCCCGTGGGCCCGAGGGGATCCCGCGGGGACATTTCGAAATCCGGCGACCATTTGTCGAATCTCCAGATATTTCACCGATCCGGTCCGGGGTCCCCCGAATTCTGATAAACCAAGGCCCCGGAAGATGCGGGGATCTTCTCCGGCCGCGATAGTCGATCAGCGGTCGTTGTGCGATGTCGAGGAGGACCGCCGTGCGTGGACGCACGTTTGTGATCGCCGGGGCCGTCGCGTCCACGGTGACAATGCTCGGATCGGGCGCCGCTGCCGCCGATCCGGCCACGAGCATTCCCGGTGACGGGCTCTACCGGGTAGGTGTCGATATCGCACCCGGGATCTATCAGTCCGCAGGGCCGGCGGATCCCGCGCACGCCTGCTCCTGGCAGCGGTTGTGGGAGATCGCCCCGCCCGGCGATACCGCCGACCCGAACAAGTACATCGTCGCCAGCGACGACACCCGGACCAATCCGGTGCGGGTGCTGATCAAACCGAACGACGTCGCATTCCACGCGAGCAACTGCGGCGGCTGGGTGATGATGCCGGCGCCACCGCCGACCGGCTCCTACGGGCCGGGCGGATCGTTCGGCGGCGAGTACTGATCCCAGCCGCTCCGGCGTGGCACGCCGACCTGGTGTGCCGCGCCGGATCCGGCCGTGGGCGGTGTTACTGTCCGCTGAGATCCGGGGATCGAGCGGAGGGATGTGATGGCGCGGTCGAGTCCGGTCCTGAGTCGCCGGTCGCTGGCCGACGGACGCGAGATCATCTATTTCGACAGCGATCCCGTCGCTCGTACCGCCACCGACACCCGCGATCTGCCACCGACCGACACCCATTCCCAGGTCCGGTTCGATCCACTGCTCGGCGAATGGGTCGTGATCGCCTCCCATCGGCAGACCCGGACCTTCCTCCCGCCGGCGGATCTGTGCCCGCTGTGCCCGTCCCGGCCAGGGCATCCCTCCGAGATACCCGAATCCGATTACGGAGTGGTCGTCTTCGAGAACCGCTTCCCCTCGCTGTCGGCCGGACGCGCCGATCTGCCCGATCATGTCGAGGGATCGCCGGAGACACTGCTGCGCAACGGTTTCGGACGCTGCGAGGTGGTCTGTTTCACCAGCGACCACGACAGCTCGTTCGCCCGCCTGGATCCGGACCGAGCCCGGCTGGTGGTGGACGTGTGGGCACAGCGCAGCGCCGAACTCGGCGCGATCGACGGGGTGGCACAGGTGTACTGCTTCGAGAATCACGGGGAGGAGATCGGTGTCACCCTGTCCCATCCGCACGGGCAGATCTATGCCTATCCCTTCCCCACGCCGCGCGCGGTGACAATGGCGGCGAATGTGGCGCGGCATCGACGAGCGCACGGGAGCAATCTGTTCGGTGATCTGCTCGGCGCCGAACGCGCGGCCGGGCTGCGGGTGGTCGCCGGCAACGAGGAATGGACCGCCTTCGTGCCGCCGTTCGCGCGATGGCCCTACGAGATTCAGCTGTACCCTCATCGCCGGGTCGCCGATATCCCGGATCTCGACGATGCCCAGCGCGACGGGTTCGCACATCTGTATCTGGATGTGCTGCAACGCTTCGCCCGCCTGTTCGAGACGCCGATGCCCTACGTCGCGGCCTGGAATCAAGCGCCGAGATCGGTTGCACCCCGCGAGGACTGGTGGCTGCACCTGCAACTGTTCTCGATCCGGCGCACCGCGCACAAGCTCAAGTATCTGGCCGGGTCGGAATCGGGTATGAACGTCTTCATCAGTGACACCACGCCCGAGACGGTCGCCGCGGAACTGCGGGAGGTGCGGTGACACCACAGCCCGGCCGCGGGGTCTGGGTCGCGCCCGGGCGCGTCAACATCATCGGCGAGCACACCGATTACAACGACGGCTACGCCCTGCCGATCGCGCTGCCCCAGGTCGTGACCTGCACCGCGGAGGCGACCACCGACGCGACCGTGCGGGTGAGCTCCGTCCAGCACCCCGGGCGGCCGGTCGTCGAACCGATCGACGGATTGGCCGATGCCGCGGTCACCGGCTGGGCGCGCTACCCGCTGGGCGTGGTGTACGAATTCGAGCGCCGCGGCTACGACCTGCCCGGCGTGGTCCTGGGCCTCGACGGCGCGGTGCCGGTCGGAGCGGGACTGTCGTCATCGGCGGCCGTGGAATGTGCTGTCGCCCTGGCGATCCGGGATCTGTTCGCCCTCGACGTGGAGCTCGCGGAGCTGATCGCTATCGGGCAGGCAGCGGAGAATTCCTACGTCGGCGCCGCCACCGGGACGCTGGATCAGTCCGCCGCGCTGCTGTGCACCGCGGGCCACGCCCTGTTCCTGGACTTCGCCACCGGCGAATCCGCACAGGTGCCCTTCGATCTCGCCTCCGCCGGACTGCAGCTGCTGGTCGCCGACACCGATACCCCGCATCGGCTGGCCGACGGCGACTACGGCCGGCGACGCCGCGAATGTGAGACCGCGGCCCGCGAGCTCGGTGTCCATTCGCTCCGCGCGATCACCGATCCCGGCGAGATCCGGCGACTGGCGGATCCGGTGCTGCGCCGCCGGGCTCGCCATGTGGTCACCGAGAACGCACGCGTGCTGACGGTGGTGGAACTGTTGCGGGACGGGCGTGATCCGCGCGCGATCGGGCCGCTGTTGACCAGTGGCCATCACTCGCTGCGCGACGATTTCGAGGTTTCCACCGCGCAATTGGACGCGGCGGCCGAGACCGCGGTCGAGGCCGGCGCACACGGTGCGCGGATGGTCGGCGGCGGATTCGGCGGGAGCGTCATCGCGCTCACCGATCTCGAGCGCACCGACTCCGTGGCCGCCGCCATCCGGCGGCGGTTCCGGCACGACGGTTTCACACCGCCGCGGTTCTTCGTCGCCGTACCCGCCGCGGGGGCTCGCCGGATTTCCTGAACCCCCGTCCGCGCCCACACTAGGGTTGGGCCATGACCAGGCGCAGAATTCTCATCACCGGGGCGAGTGCGGGTCTGGGGGCCGAGATGGCCCGGCAGTTCGCCGCCCGCGGACGCGATCTGGCGCTGTGCGCCCGCCGCACGGACAATCTGCACGCCCTGCGCGATGAGCTGGCCGGGGCCCATCCCGATATCCGGATCTCGGTACGGGCGCTCGATGTCGACGACCATGCCGCGGTCGAACGCGTCTTCGGCGAATTCCGCACGGAGTTCGACGGACTGGACCGGGTGATCGTCAATGCGGGCCTGGGCAAGGGAGCCCCCGTGGGGTCCGGCCGGGCGCGCGCGAATATCGCCACGGCAACAACGAATTTCGTGAGTGCCCTCGCCCAGGCCGAGGCGGCGCTGGAGATCTTCCGCGGCCAGAACGCCGGCCATCTGGTCCTGATCTCGTCAATGAGCGCGGTGCGCGGCCTGCCCGGCAAGAAGGCCGCGTACTCCGCCAGTAAAGCCGGATTGTCCACGTTGGGTGAGGGTTTGGCCATCGAGCTGCGCCGCAGTCCGATCGCGGTGACCACGGTGCAACCCGGATTCATCGCGACCGAGATGTCGGCTCGCGCCGACGACGCTCGCCTGGTCGTTCCGCTCGAGCGAGGCGTTGCCGCGATGGTCGCCGCGATCGAGGCCGAACCGGTTCGCGCGTGTGTGCCGCAATGGCCTTGGCGCGCACTGAACCTCGTCCTGCCCCGGCTGCCGCGATCGGTCATGGCACGGTTGGGCTGAGCGCCGCGCGACATCGCTTCCCGCTACCGCGCGCGGTTGTCGAGTCCACGCGCGAACGGTGAAGTCACTCACAATCGGGACCGCTGTCCGCTGTGAAGGTTCACCACTAATCACTCACTCTGCGGGTTAGCCGAACTCCGAAACAGGCGAAGCCTCGTCAGCTGTGCGGTGGTAGTTGCCTGACACCATCGATTGCTGATCAATTACTGATTTCTGATACCGGGGGTCACAAACACTCTTCGCCGGCGATCGAACGCCGGATGCGCCGAGATGCGGCCGCGCCGCGCGCTAGTTACTCTCGGGTAGCATCAACGCTCGTACGAATTCCGTAAGCTTTTGTCATGCCATTCCAGGAGGCGGCATGCCGCATTCTCGTTTCGAATCCATCGGCGCATATCTACCCGAAAAGCGGGTGACAACGGAGGAATTGATCGCCCGGCTCGCAGTGCCGCCCGCCTTCGATCTCGAAAAGATCACAGGAGTACGCGAACGCCGCGTCCACGACACCCGGCCGGAGTCCTACGAAGACTCCTTCACCCTGGCATGCAAGGCGCTGGACGACTGTCTGAGCAGTTCACAGTATGCGGGCTCGGAGATAGAGGTGGTCATCTCCACCTCCATCACCCGCAGCAAGAACGCCACAAGAATGTATATGGAGCCGTCATTCGCCTCTGCCCTGGCACAGCGAATAGGGGCAGAGAACGCGATTACTTTCGACCTTTCCAACGCGTGTGCCGGAATGTTGAGCGGAACCTACATTCTCGATCGCATGATTCGCTCCGGAATGGTGCGTAACGGCATCGTCGTCAGCGGTGAGGCCATTACTCCTATCGCCGATACCGCGGTCCGGGAAATATCCGACAAATACGATCTACAATTCGCTTCGCTGACCGTCGGGGACTCCGCGGCGGCCGTGGTCCTCGACCGGTCCGTCGACGAGGCCGACCGGATCGACTACATCGAACTGGTGACCGCCTCGGAGTTCTCGCACCTGTGCCTGGGCATGCCCAGTGACAAGTCCCCGGGCGTGGCGCTCTACACCGACAACCGCAAGATGCACAACGAGGACCGGTTCGTGCTGTGGACCGACTCGCAGCGGATGTTCTACGACAAGCGCGGCACCACCTTCGCCGAGGAGAACTTCGACTTCATCATCCACCACCAGTTCGGCGCGGCCGCGATTCCGTTCATGAACGCCATCGCCGAGCGGGAGTTCGGTGCGCCGATGCCACCGGACCTCAACGTCATCAGCGAATACGGAAATACCTCCAGCACTTCACATTTCATCGTGTTGCACGACCAGTTGAGCCGTAACGAGATCCCGGCCGGCTCGAAGCTGCTGATGGTGCCCGCCGCTTCCGGCGTCGTCGGCGGCTTCCTGTCCACCACGATTTCGTCACTGAAGGTCTGAGGTACTGGTCATGGGCGTTCGCATCACATCCACCGGAATCAGCCGTGCCGAGGGCACTTTCAGCATCGTCGAACACAGCGGCCGGGCAGCGCGGCGCAGTCTCGAACGCGCCGGGGTGGCTCCCGATCAGGTCGGGGTGCTCATCAATGCCGGCATCTTCCGCGACTCCAACACCGTGGAACCCGCCATCTCCGCGCTGATCCAGAAGGAGGCGGGCATCGGATTGGACTATCGCTTCGGTGATCCGCGCTCGTTCTCCTTCGACCTGATGAACGGCGCCACCGGCGTCCTCAACGCGGTGCAGGTCGCCCAGTCGATTCTGGAGACCGCGGGCGCGGGACATGTGCTGATCGTCTCCGGCGACACGCATCCCTCGCTCACCCGATCGGTGGCCGACGACGAGTTCCCGTACGCGACCGCGGGCGCGGCGCTGCTGCTCGAACACACCACCGAGGCAGTGGGTTTCGGCCGGGTGCACACCGTCTCGGGAGCCGGCGGGCCGGGCGTCGAGTCATATGTGGACGTCACCACCATGGGTACGGCGGGACGCGGACTGATGACCGTGGAACGCGAGCCCGGATTCGAAGACCGGCTGCTCGAGCTCGCGGCCGAGGCCGGGCGGCGAGCGCTGGACGACCCGGACGGGATCGATCCCGCCGCCACCGTCCTCATCGCCTCCACTCCGAGCCCGAAGTTCCCGCAGCTGCTGGCCGATACGCTCGGCATCGGGGCGGTGCGGATCCCCGACCTCACCGACGGCGATCCGCACACCGCCGCCCTGCCTCTGGCCTATCACCGTGCGGTGGAGCAGGGTTCACTGTCGGGATTCACGACAGTGCTGTTCGTGGCCGCCGGTGCCGGACCGTCCGCGGCGGCCGCGGTGTACCGGCTGCCCGTCGCTACCGGTGTGGCGGCGTGAACGGAACCTACTGGCGCGCGATCGATCGGTTCCGCGCCGTCGTCGCGGCGCAACCCGACCGCGCGGCGGTCTACTCCGCGGAGCCCGGCGGTGCGGGGATGCCGCAGTATCGCCGGCTCAGCTACGCCGACCTCGACCGGTGGTCGGACACCATCGCCGAACGCCTCATCGCCGCCGGGGTGGGCAGCGGCACCCGCACCATCGTGCTGGTCCTGCCCAGCCCCGAGCTGTACGCGATCATGCTGGGGCTGTTGAAGATCGGCGCGGTGCCGGTCGTCATCGACCCCGGGATGGGGCTGCGCCGGATGCTGCGCTGTCTGCGGGCGGCCGAGGCCCAGGCGTTCATCGGAATACCGCGGGCGCACGCCGCGCGGGTGGTGTTTCGCCGCTACTTCCGCGGCGTGCGCGTCGCGGTGACGGTCGGGCCACGGTGGTTCTGGGGCGGGGCACGACTGCGGGCGTGGGGACGCCGGCCCACCGGTGCCCTGCCGGCCAGGACCCCGGCCCCCGATGACGATCTCCTGCTGATCGCGTTCACCACCGGCAGCACGGGGCCGGCCAAGGCCGTGGAAATGACCCACGGCAATCTCTCGGCCATGGTCGAGCAGGTCCACGCCGCGCGCGACGGGGTGCCGCCGGAAAGCTCGCTGATCACTCTGCCGCTGGTCGGGATCCTCGACCTGCTGCTCGGCTCGCAGTGTGTGCTGCCGCCGCTGATCCCCAGCAAAGTGGGATCCACCGATCCGGCGCAGGTGGCCGCCGCGATCGACCGGTTCGGCGTACGTACCCTCTTCGCCTCCCCGGCGGTGCTGATTCCGCTGCTGCGTCACCTCGAACGCAGCGGCGCCGCGCTGCCGACACTGCGCAGCGTGTATTCCGGCGGAGCGCCGGTCCCGGACTGGTGTATCGCGGGTCTGCGGGCGGTCCTCGACGAGGATGTCCGCATCTACGCCGGGTACGGCTCCACCGAGGCACTGCCGATGTCGATGATCGAATCGCGGGAGCTGCTGGCGGGCCCGGCAGACCGCGCGCGTACGGGTGCGGGCACCTGCATCGGCCGGACCGCCGACCGGGTGCGGGCCCGGATCGTCGCGATCACCGACGATCCGCTGCCCACCTGGGCACACGCGCAGGACCGGGCATCGGAACTCGACAGCACCCGCGGCATCGGGGAACTCGTGGTCGCGGGACCGAATGTGAGCACTCGCTACTACTGGCCGCCGGACGCCAACGTGACGGGCAAGATCATCGACGGCGAGACGGTCTGGCACCGCACCGGCGATCTGGCCTGGATCGACGACGAGCGGCGAATCTGGTTCTGCGGACGTAAATCTCAGCGCGTGCGCACCGCCGACGGACCGCTGTTCACCGTCCAGATCGAGCAGATCTTCAACGCGGTGGAGGGCGTGGCTCGCACGGCACTGGTCGGAGTGGGCGCCGCGGGCGCCCAGCGGCCCGTGCTGTGTGTGCAAACGCTGCCCGGCGCCGATCGCACCGGGATCGAGGCCGCACTGCGGGCCCGCGGCGCCGAATTCGAACTCACCGCGAAGATCTCGGAGTTCTTGTTCCATCCGGAGTTCCCGGTGGATATCCGGCACAACGCGAAGATCGGGCGCGAGCAGCTCGCGGTCTGGGCGAGCGGGCAATCGATGAGGGGACCGCGATGACGACGCGAGTAGTCGCGCTGCGGCTCGTTCCGATCGCCGGTTGGCTGTTTCTGCTGGCCGGTCCGGTGATCGCCACCTCCGGACGCCGGTGGCTGCGCACGCTGTGGTGGATCGACGCGGTACTCAGCGTCGGGGTGCACGCCGCGCAGATTCCCGCCGCACTGCGCGCCGCCGAGCACAGCGGACGGTCGCGGCTGCACACCGCTGTCATGACCCAGATCTTCGGCCTCACCTGGTGGCGTACCCGCCCTGCGCGAACCTCGTGCGGCACCGATACTTTCGATCGGAGAACGCGGTGAGAGCATTGGTCACCGGGGCATCCGGATTCCTGGGTGGCGCGTTGGCGCGCCGTCTGGCCGCCGAGGGCGGACACGAGGTCACGGTGCTCGCGCGCCGCACCAGCAACCTGGGCGAACTGCGCGATCTCGACGGCGTGCACGTCGTCTACGGCGATCTCACCGACGAGGCTTCACTGCGGCGCGCCTGCACCGGTGTCGACGTGGTGTTCCACAGCGCCGCCCGGGTCGACGAGCGCGGCACCCGCGAACAGTTCCACAACGAGAATGTGCGCGGCACCGAATATCTGCTCCGCGCCGCGCGGACGGCCGGTGCCACCCGCTTCGTCTTCATCTCCAGCCCCAGCGCGTTGATGGACCGTGACGGCGGCGACCAGATCGATATCGACGAATCGGTGCCGTATCCGAGCCGGTACCTGAATCCGTACGCCGAAACCAAGGCCGCCGCCGAACGTGCCGTATTGGCCGCCGACACTGCCGATTTCACCACCTGTGCCCTGCGCCCGCGCGCGATCTGGGGCGCCGGTGACCGATCCGGCCCGATCGTGCGTCTGCTCGGGCGCACGGCACAGGGACGGCTGCCCGATCTGTCCTTCGGTCGATCGGTTCAGGCATCGCTGTGCCATGTGGAAAATATCGTGCACGCCTGTCTGGGGGCCGCCGCCTCCGACCGGGTGGGTGGCCGGGCCTATTTCGTCGCCGACGCCGAGAAGACCGATGTGTGGGCATTTCTGGCGGAGGTCGCCGCCCGGCTCGGTTACCCGCCACCCAGCCGCCGGCCCGATCCCCGGGTGCTCGCCGCCGCGGTGGCGGTGATCGAAACCCTGTGGCGCATACCGGCGGTCGCCCGGCGCTGGTCACCTCCGCTGTCGCGCTACGTCGTGGCGTTGATGACCCGAACCGCCACCTACGACACCGGCGCGGCCGCACGCGATTTCGGATACGCGCCGATCGTCGACCGCGACCGCGGGCTCGAGCAGTTCCTGTCCTGGCTCGGATCCCAAGGCGGTATCGAGCACCTCACCCGCGAGTTGCGGTAACGCACAGTAGGAGCCGATGATCATGAGCACCGTCTTCCGGCGGCGAATCTCGCCCACCGAGCGCATGTACTTTCCCATGCGCGATATGGCGCCGCCGTTCCTGATGCAATTGGCCATTTCCGGAACGGGCGGCCTCGACGCGGAGCGAGTGCGGCGTGCTGTCGCCACCGCCGCGGCGGTCTGCCCCGGCGCCCGGCTGCGCCGTGAAGGTCGCTACTGGGTCGATACCGGAGTCCCGCCCGCGGTACGTGAAATAAGCGGTCACACACTGGATCTCGAACATCTGGAAGCGGACTCCGTGCTGGGTTCCGCGATCGGCCCGACACCGGGGACCACCTGCGAGGTACTTCTGCTGACCGGAGATCCGGTCACGATGATCTTCCGGGTGTTCCACGGGGTCATGGACGGTATGGGCATGGTGCTGTGGGCACGCACCGTGCTGGCCGCCTTGCGCGGCGAACGGCCCGAACCGCTCGGCGATCCGATCGCCGACCGGGAATTGGTGCGCCGTATCGGCACCTCCGGTCGTCCCGCCGCGATGGTCCCCCGGTACCGCGCGGCGGTCGGCCACGGGCGCCAGGATCCGGGGGCGGCGCGACATCTGTTGCGGCGCCGCACCATCGCCGCCGCCGGACCCGGCGCCGTCGCGCGGGTGTCGGCGCTGCTGGCCGACCACGCGGGCGCCACCGCCCGCATCATGGTGCCGGTCGACCTGCGCCGCCACGATCCGCGGCTGCGATCGACGGCGAATCTGGCGCTGCCGCTGTTCCTCGATATTCGCCCGGGCGAGCAGTGGCCTCAGGTCCGGGATCGGATGCGTGCCGGCCTGCGTGACCGCACCGAACTCGATCAGATGGCGTCGAGTGCGATCGGCAACGCGCCGCATGCGGTCGGTCGCGCCATCCTGCGCGCCACCAATGCCCTCGGAGCCCGCTTCGGCCGCAACCTGGCCTCGGCGACGGTATCGCATATGGGCCGTTTCGATCTCGACGAGCTCGCCGTCCCCGGCTGGACTCCCACCACGGTGTTCGTACTGCCGCAACACAGCGTGGCGATGCCGCTGCTGTTCGCGATGGTGGAATGCGGTGGGCGCACCGAACTGTCGGTATCGGCCCGCAACGGCCGTGGCATCGAACAGCGGCTCGAAGCCCTGCTCGATCGCATCGCCGAGACCCTGGAAGCCGAACTGCCACAAACCGATTCGGCCCCGGCATGAGCCGCTGGGCACGATTGGTGACCACCCGCCCGACACTGATCCTCGGCGCCGCGATCGGTATCGCGGTGCTGTTCGGACTGTTCGGCGCCGATGTGCAGCAGCGGGTGAGCGCGGCCGGATTCGCCGATCCCGGTAGTGAATCCGCCCTGGTCGATCAGGTGGTCACCGCGCATCTGGGCCGACAGAATCCCGACGTGATCGCGATCTACACCGCACCCGCCGGACAGGATCTCGGCGCGCTCACCCCGCGGGTGCGCGACGCCGTCGGCCGCATCGATCCTGCCCTGCTGGCCCAGCCGGTGCAGACCTATTGGAACAACAGCCCGCCGCGGCAGGCCGTGCTGCGGTCGGCGGACGGACGACAGGGGCTGGCCGTCGTGTTCGCGTCCGGCGACGACGATCAGCGCATCGCGGCTTATCACGACATCGCGGCGGCGCTGCGGATTCCCGGCGTCGCGGTCCGATTCACCGGCTACAGCGCCCTGGCCGACGAGATCGACACCCAGTCCCGGCACGATCTCGTACTCGCCGAATCCCTGTCGCTGCCGATCACCCTCGCGATCCTGGTCCTGGTCTTCGGCGGCGTGGTCGCGGCGGGACTGCCGCTGCTGGTCGGCATTCTCGCGGTCGTGGGGTCGCTCGGTGCGGTCGGCCTGATCGCACACCTCACCGAGGTGAGTGTGTTCGCCGTGAACGTGGCCTCGCTGCTGGGGCTCGGACTGGCCATCGACTACGGACTGTTCGTGGTGACCCGATTCCGCGAGGAGCTCGCCGCGGGGGCTCCCCCGCCCGCCGCGGTCGCCCGCACGCTGGCCACCGCCGGTCGCACCGTCGGATTCTCGGCCCTGCTGCTGGCCTGCGCCTTCGCCGGGACGTTCGTCTTCCCGCAAGCCGTGTTGCGCTCGCTGGGCTTCGGTGCCATCGCGGCGGTCCTGCTGGCGGCCGGGCTGTCGCTGACCGTACTGCCCGCGTCCTTGGCGCTGCTCGGACCGCGAATCGGCGCCTGGAGCTGGCGGCGCGACGCCTTCGACCGCGGCCGGCGCCGGGCCGAGCGCTGGTGGGGCCGGGTGGTCGACGTGGTCGTACGCCGCCCGGGGATCGTCGCGGTCACGGTCGGCGGGTTACTGCTGGCGCTGGCGACCCCGGTACTCGGCGTACGGCTGGGCGATGTGGACCACACGGCGCTGCCCGCGGGTAATTCGGTGCGCGCGGGGGTGGACGAACTCGCCGCGCGGTTCCCCGCCGCGGGCAGCGGCGCCACGGTACTGCTGCGCGGTGAGGGCGCACCGCCCGATTCCGCCCCGACCGCGGCCGCGATCCGGGGGATCGGCGCGGTCCCCGGTGTCCACGACGTCCAGCGATTGGCCACGGTCGACGACGCGGTGGTCGTGCACGTCGCGCTCGACGATCCCGACCGCTCCCCCGCGGCGATCGAAACCGTCTCTCGTATCCGGGATCTCGCCGTTCCGGCCGATATCGATATGCGGGTGGGCGGAGATACGGCGGCCACCGTCGACAGCGTCGCGGCCATCACCTCCCGGATGCCGGCGATGATCGCGGTCATGGTGCTCGCGACGCTGGTCCTGCTGGGTGCGGCGTTCCGATCGGCGGTGCTGCCGCTGAAGGCGGTGCTGCTCGCATCGCTCAGCCTGGCCGCGACCTTCGGCATCCTGACCTGGATCTTCTGCCGAGGCCACCTCGCGGAGGCGCTGCGGGTGAGTGTCGGCCCGCTGTCGGCGGGCATGATGGTGCTGATCATCGCCGTCGTCTTCGGGTTGTCGACCGACTACGAGGTGTTTCTGCTGTCCCGCATGGTGGAGGCCCGAAACTCCGGGGCCGGCACCGTCGCGGCCGTTCGCACCGGCACCGTCCGGACCGCTCGCGTGATCACCGCCGCCGCAACGCTTCTGGTGATCATTACCGGCGCCTTCACACTGTCGCCGCTCACTCCGATGCGCTTTCTCGGCCTGGGCATGATCCTGGCACTGATCATCGACGCCACGCTGGTCCGGATGCTGCTGGTCCCGGCGCTGGTGACGCTCATGGGACCGGCGAACTGGTGGCCCATGCGGCCCGGCCGCCGCGATGGTTACCCGGTAGGTAATGGACTGCGCACATCGGCACGGGCAAGCTCGACCTCATGATCGATACCGAGGGAACCCAGCTGTTCCACAGCACGATGCCGTTCACCGAGAAACTCGGGGTCGAGGTGCTCGAGCACGGGCCGAAACTCGTGCGCAGCCGCCTCGCCTGGGACGAGAGCCTGTGCACGCTGGGCGGCGCCCTGCACGGCGGGGTGCTGATGTCGCTGGCCGACGCCACCGGCGCGGTCTGCGCCTACCTGAATCTGCCGGAAGGCAAACAGGGCACCACGACCGTGGAATCGAAGACGAACTTCCTGCGGGCCGTGCGGTCCGGCCATGCGGTGGCGACCTCGACTCCGTTGCACGCCGGCCGCAGCTTCATCGTCGTGGAGACCGAAATCCACGACGACGCCGGGAAGCTCGTCGGCAAGGTCACCCAGACGCAGGCGGTGCTGTGAGCGCGGTCGCGCTCACCGGGCGCCCTCCGCGCTGAGCGCCACCCGGCCGAGGTTGCGGCGGGTGGCGATCGAGTCCACGACCGCGTCCATCTCCACCCAGCCGCGTACCTCCACCTGTGGCCGGATCATGTTCTCGCGCAGCAGTTTCCACAGCGTCGCCCGGTCGCCATCGATGACCTGCGGCCGGGTTCGGGCCGGTAGCCCCATCGAGAATCCGGTGACGGTTTTCAATCCACCCAGCAGCGTGGAGGTATCGACCGCGCCGCCGCCGGCACTGAAGACGACCACGGTGCCGTGGGGGGCGAGAATGTCCACACCGCGCTGGACGAGTTCACCGCCGACGCCGTCCAGGACGATATCGATGCCGTCCGGCCACGGCTGCTCGTAGGTCAGCGCCGCGTCGGCCCCGCACCTGCCGACGAACTCGAACTTGGCGGCCGAGGAGACCGCGGCGACCACCCGGAACGCGCCCGCCACCCGGGCGAGTTGCAGTGCCAGGTGGCCACATCCGCTGGCGGCCCCGGTGATCAGCACCGACTTCCCGGTCACCGCTCCGGCCGCGCGCACGGCCCCCATGGCGACGAGGCCGCCACGCACCAGCGCCAGCGCCGCGTCCGCCGCCACATCATCCGGAATCGCGGCGACCAACGCCGGTGTGGCGCACACATATTCGGCGTACAGCGATTCGAACACCACGCCACCGACCCGGGTGCCGACCCACCCCTCGTCGACACCGGCACCGACCGCGACGACCGATCCGACCATCTCACCGCCGGGATTCGCCGCGGCATCGGCACGCAGCATACGCACCAACCCGACACCGACACCGGTCAATTCGGTGCGGACCAGCAGTTGTCCCGGCCCCGGCTCCGGTCGCGGCACCTCGGTGATCCGGGCCCCGGGGAGATGATCGGCTCGGGCCGAGAACTGAATTGCTTGCATTGGCAGTGCCTTTCGAACCGAGCGGCACACGGCCGCGAACTGTCGGAGCGGAATCGGTGTGGCCGGCGAGCACCGGCCACACCGGATGATCAGCAGCTGTTACGGGGCAACATGGCAACCTCCTCATTTTTACGACGGACGTAAGATTATGTCCATCCGATGAAATACGTCAAGGCGATTTTTACAACGGTGGTAACATTTGCCCGTGACCACCGCCACCGCGCCGGGGCTCCGGGAAACGAAGAAACAGCAGACCCGCCAGGAGATCTCCGATACCGCCACCCGCCTGTTCATCGAGCGCGGATTCGAACCGACCACGATCGCGGAGATCGCCGAGGCAGCCCGGGTCGCGAAGAAGACCGTCACCAACTACTTCCCGCGCAAGGAGGATCTGGCGCTCGATCATCACGAGCGCTTCGTCGCCGTCCTCGCCGAGACCGTCGAGTCCCGCGACGACGGCGAATCGGCCCTCGCCGCCCTGCGGCGCCGATTCCGCGCCGCCGCACAGGCGCATTCCGCGGACGTCGGCTTCTCGGGCCCCGATTTCAGCCGGATGCTCGCCGAGAGCCCGACGCTCACCGCCCGGTTGCGCGAACTACACGATCTGCGCGAACAGGCGCTGGCAACAGTTCTGCCGGGCGACGACCTGTTGCGCCGGGCGGCGGCCGCGCAGTTCGCCGCCGCCTACCGGCTGCTGTTCGAGCGCATCCAGGAACGACAGCTGTCCGGCGCCACACGCCGGCGCATCGCCACCGCCGTCACCGCCGAGGCCGAGCGAATCTTCGATCTGCTGGAACCCGCTCTCGGCGACTACGGTGTGCGCGGCGAATCAGAATGAACGCAACCGCGGCACCAGCGCCGCCGCGCGTTCGGTATATGCCACCGGATCCCCGTCCGGCATGATATCGAGCTGTGTGATGCCCAGGGCCGCATAGCGTTCCGCGTCCGCGACGAAAGCGTCGGGATCGTCGGTGACCGGGCCGAGATAGGTGGCGGTCTTGCGGATGGCGTCGTAGTCGCGGCCCTCCGCCTCGCAGTGCGCCCGCAGCACCTCGAGCTTGTGCGTCACATCCTCGGTCGTCGAGGCGAACAGATTGCAGGCATCGGCATAGCGGGCGACGAACAGCAGCGTCTTCTTCTCGCCGCCACCACCGATCAGAATCGGCGGGCGCGGGCGGGTCAACGGCGCGGGGACGCACAGCGTTTCGGCCAGCTGGTAGTACGTGCCCGCATAGGGCCCGTTGTCGTCACTCCACATCTGCAGGCAGATCTGCAGCGTCTCCTCGAGCCGCTCGAACCGCTCCCCCATCGGCACCAGCGGCACGCCCAGCCCCCGCTGCTCCCGCTCGTACCAGGAGGCGCCGATACCGAGCTGTGCGCGACCGCCCGACAGGACGTCGAGCGTGGTGACGATCTTGGCCAGCAGGCCCGGATACCGGTACATCACCCCGGTCACCAGGACCGACAACCGCATCCGCTCGGTCAGCGCGGCCACGTAACCGAGGGTGGTGTACGCCTCCAGCATCGGCTCCTCGGCCGTCCCGCGAAGCTCCATCTGGAAGTAGTGGTCCATCACGGTGAACTCCGCGAAGCCCGCCTCCTCGGCGATGCGGGCGCTCTCCGCGATGGATCCGGCCGTACGCGCCGGATCGGCGGGAGTGGAGAAGTTCCAGTAGTGCAGGCTCAGATCCATGACGCCTCGATTCTGCGCAGCGGCGGACAGGGCGGTCTCCGCGCTCAGCCTATCCCGCCCCGATACCGGGCTCGGCCGAAAGCGGCCCGATGCGCCGGCGCCCGCGGGGGCGGCGAGTCGGGCACGCACCGGCTCGCCCGCGGCGAGCGGACCGGATCAGCGGGCGGTCGGTGGGCGAATTCGGCGAGCGGGCGGGCGGCCGGAGCGGAAATCCCCTGTTTCGGGCGGTCGGGACGCGGATTTCCGGCACCGCGGCGCCCGAAACGAACGATTGTCAGCACGCCTCGAGGCCGCGGTCGGCGCCGCGCCCGGCACACCGTGACTGGTTCGATACTGGTTAATCGTCCGCTACTTGACCCGCTGGACTTATCCTGCCCACATGACAACCAGCAAAGAGGGAGTTTACGTAGGGCCATTGCACCAACTGGCCCGCGGCGCATGGCAATCATTGCTGGTCATCGGCCTGCTGTCGGTGATCGTCGGCATCATTGTGCTCGTCTGGCCCGGTCCGACGCTCGCAGTAGCCGGCATTCTCTTCGGCATCTACCTGCTGATTTCCGGAATCCTGCAGCTGATCGCCGCATTCGGACCGCACGTCGGAACCGGCTATCGGGTGCTGAGCCTGATCAGCGGCATCCTGTCGTTCATCCTGGCCTTCTTCGCCTTCCGCAGCATCGGCAACTCCCTGGTCCTGCTGGGACTGTGGATCGGCATCAGCTGGCTGTTCCGCGGCATCGCGGCCATGGTCGCCGGGGCCGAAGCGCCGCACGGGGTCCCGGGCCGCGGCTGGTCGATCTTCTTCGGGATCCTGCTGCTGATCGGCGGTATCGCCCTGGTGGTCTGGCCCATCCACTCGATCACGGTGCTGGCGCTGGTGGTGGGCTGGTGGCTGATCTTCATGGGGGCCATGGAGATCGTCTACGCCTTCGAGGTCCGCCACGTCGCCAAGAAGACCCCCGCCGACATATAGCGCCCCGGCCGCTCCTCCGCCCCGGGCCCGAATCGCCCGGGGCGGAGTCGTATCCGCACACAGACCTCCGGTAATACCCGCAAGAACGCTATTCACACGACATAGCGCCGGTCCGGTGAACATCGGCACATGCGCCTGCGAATCAGGGCCGTCCCTTGTTACCGTCGGATCCCCCAGTACCGGTTGCCCGCAAGGAGATTTCACCATGGGTATCATCACGATGATCATCATCGGCCTGATCGCCGGCGCCATCGCTCGCCTGCTGGTCCCCGGCAAGGAGAACTTCGGCTGGATCCTGACGATCGTCCTGGGAATCGTCGGCGGCTACGTCGGTGGCACCCTGGGCAGTCTGGTCTTCGCACCGCACAAGTTCAGCGTGCATCCGCCGGTGCAACACACCTTCCTCGGCGCGATCGTCGGCGCGGTGATCATCCTGTTCATCTACAAGGCGATTCGCAGCCGGGCCTGAGCCCGCGGGCCCGCCCCGGCCCCGCCCGCGCCTGCGGCGGGGTCAGGGGCGGCACACCGCCGAATGCGCATGACCGCCGATCTGCGACCAGATCCCGCGCGGAAACAGGATGCCGTAGAGCGAGATGTCCAGCGAGCACACGTAGGCGTTGGCGTAGGCGCCGTCCTGGGAGAACTTCCCCACATCGGACAGGATCCCCGGCAGATCGATCGCGGCCTGGTCCAGTTTCGCCCCGTTGTCCAACAGCAGGGTCAGCGCGTCGCGGGTGGAGTTCTGCACCGGAGCCAGCTTCGGCTGCACCTGGCCGACCATCGCGACCAAACTGTCGGTGGCATGGGCGATCTGGGTCGTCGACGCCAGCAGCGACTGGCCCTGCTCGTAGAGTCCGCCGATCAGCGCGCGCGTCTGTGTGATGAGGGTTTCCAGTTCATTGCTGCGCTTGGCCAGCCCCGACATGACGCCCGACAGATTGGTGATGATGTCACCCAGAATCGCGTCGCGACGCTGGAAGTCCGACGCCAGCCCGGCGGCCTGGACGATGAAGGTGGACAACGACACCCCATCCCCCTGGAGGGCCTGGATCAAGGTCGTGGACAGATCGTTGACCTGCTCGGGCAGCAGATTCTCGAACAGCGGCTGAAAGCCGTTGAGGAATGCCGAGATGTCGAAGGAGGGTTCGGTGCGCTCGAGCGGTATCCGGGCACCGGCGGAGAGCACCTGTGAATCGGGCGCGGTTCCGGGCGCCAGTGCGAGATACCGCTGGCCGATCAGGTTCTGGTAGCGCACCATCGCCTTGGTGTCGGAGTACAGGTGCTGATCGCGCTGCACATCGAAACTCACCTTGGCCGAGGGCTTGTTGGTCTTGGGGTCGTACTCGAGTCCGATCGCGGTGATCTTGCCGACCCGCACCCCCGCGATGCGCACATCGTCGTTGGGCCGCAGCCCGAGCACATCGCTGAAGACCGCCGAATAGCCGTTGACCGGACCACTCACCGTGCGCGCCAGCGTATTCCAGATCACGACCGTGACCAGGATCGAGACGATGGCGAACGCGCCGAAGCCGATCGCCTGCTTACGGATGCTCATGGGCACCCGAAACCACGAACGAGCAAACCACGCCTCCTCGAAATTCCATCCGAAACCCGAACACCGGCAATGATTGCGTTGACCGCAGGCACTGTAATCGGCCGTCGCGGGTTGTGATCAGTGCCACGCCGGTCGGAGACGACAACAACCCGGCGCTTGGGGCGCCGGGCTGTCGTTTCGGACGATTCGAGAGGTGTGGGGCGGATCAGTCCACGATCGACCCGTTGGCTGCGCGCTGCTTGGCGGCACGAGCGCGCTTGCGCTCGGCCCGGATATCGGCGAGCTCCTGTTCGAGCGAGTCCGCGATGCGGAACTGGCCGGTGTCGTAGGCACTCAGCGGATCCGAGTCGACATCGGCCGCATCGGACTTCGACGACTTGCCGGGCTTGCCGTCGGCAACCGAATCCGCCGCGGCGGTATCGGAGCGAACACTCGACTTCTTCGGCGTCCAGATATCGGGTTCGACCACCGGGTCCACGGTTTCGACGGTGCGGGCCGTTTCCCGGTGATCCGATTCGGTGGACGTGGCGTCCGAAGCGCCGGGCAGCGCGGCCATGGGAGTGGGCCGGGTATCCGGTGCCGACTGCCGGATGAAGCTGACGAAGGTCGGCATGCTGCGGCGGATCTGCTCGGCCGGATCGGGCAGATCGCGCACCGTATCGGTGGCCTGGGTGATCGCCTGGCCGTACCGCTGACTGGCCGCGTCGTGCACCAGCAGGGCGACACCGATCATCACCGGCGCGACCGCGTGGACGCCGACGTTGTACCAGTCACCGCTGCGCAGGTAGGGGTAGGTGTTGAGGCCGACCGTCAGCGCCAGCAGGGCCAATTCGGCGACCGCGACCTGCCGGCGACTGTGCAGGATGCCCCATTCGGAGACCTTGTTGGTGCCGATCATGATGATGACCAGACACACGCTGATCATGGCTTCGAGCAGGTAGCTGAACCAGTACAGCGGATCGCTCGCGCCGCCGGGCGCGATATTGTGCTGCACGTTGACCGCCGACCACAGCATGCCCGCGATGACCACGCCCGCGAGGGCGCGCATCGACCAGGCCCGGTGGCGATACAGCGATGCCAGCTTGGCATGCGGGCTGGATTCCCGTCGCTGCGCCGCAATTGCCTTGCGGGCCATCAACAGATCTCGCATATCGGCCTTCGCGATCGCTTCGGAGGTCTGCCTGGCGCGGTCGGACGTCGACGCCGCCGCCTGTACATTCTTCCAGCGCTGTTCGCGTTCCTGCTCACGGATCTTCTCCGCGAGCTCGCGCTCGGCGTGGAGCTCGCCCTCCGAGAGGGCCTCGGTCAACGCCGGATCGAATTGGTACGCAAGCCGCCCGCGGGCCTTCTCGACCCGTCGCGCGAGCTGCCTGACCTCATCTTCCCCGGGGTGTTCGACGGTCAACTAGACCACCGCCCGATCAGATACGGTGGCCGGCAAGTGTTCACGAAGTGGGAACGGCACATGCCATTCATAGTCGATGAACGGCCATCCGCGAAACTATGGATTTGCAGCAATGCGAGAGTTATTCGGCGTGTCGCCCGCGCCACGCCGTATCGGCGTGTCGCAATGGGTCTGCGAGGCAGCGAATTTCGGCCGATTCCGGCCGATTCCGGCCGATCACGCCTCGCCGGAGACGGGACACATCCGGACTCTCGGATCAGGCCGCCGCGGCGACGGTGAGCATGCGGCGAATATCGTCGGGGTCGTCGACATCGACCACCACCCGGGTGAATTCGGTGCCCCGCAGCTCGATCCGTACTCCACGCCCGTCGAAACGGGTATCCCAGAACTCCTTACGGCCCTTGCCGCGGAAGATCCCGGCCGCGATGACGCCGGGGAAGAACGTGCCCGGTGCGCGCATCCACGGCGGCCGCAGATCCACCTCCGCGGGCGCGACGGCGACGATGTCCGACAGATCGAAGCGCACTCGCTCACACAGCGAGAGCAGCCGGTGGGTGCCCCGTACATGAACGGTGACCGTCGTACCCGTGATCTCGATATCGACCATCGCACACCTCATCTCGCCGAGTTCGTCCTCGGGATCCATGGTGCCTATCGGGCCTGACGGCAATCTGTGTCGTTCCTATGATTTTCCTCAGATTCGAATCCGATCCGAGGACACCCGCTACCCGGTGCGATCGGCACCGGGGCGGCGCCACCTCCGCCGACTGCCGGCTACAGCTCCAGTTCGACGGTGTCGCCCGCCGCGCGCGACACACAGGGGAGCATCGTCGTCTCGCGTTCGGCGGGGCTCAGCCGCCGATCCCGATGGTCGACGGCCCCGGCGCGCACGGTCACCGCGCAGGTACCGCAGAAGCCCTGACGACACGAATAGGCCACATCGGGCAGCACCCGGCCGATGGCGGTGAGCGCCGACTCGTCGGCCGCGACGTCGACACTGTGGCCGCTGCGACGCAACTCGATACGGAACGGACGTCCGTGCCGGACGGGTGGCGGCGAGAAGCGTTCGGTGTGCACCGAGACGGTCGGATCCTGGGCGGCCGGCGCGTCCAAGGCGGCGGCCATCAGCGGCGGTGGCCCGCAGACGTAGACGGCGGCCCCGCGCGGGACGCCGGTGAGGACCCGGTCGATATCGGCCACCCCGCACTCGTCGTCGGGCAGGATCTCGAGCCTGCCGCCCCGCCGGGCCGCCAGCTCGTCCAGAAACGGCATCGTATCGCGGCTGCGGCCCAGATAGACCAGTCGCCAGTCGGCCCTTCGGCGTTCGGCGTCGGCGACCATCGGCAGCAGCGGGGTGATTCCGATTCCCCCGGCGAGGAAGACATAGCGGGGAGCGTCGATATAGGGGAAGGCATTGCGCGGCCCGCGCACCCACAGCCGATCCCCCACCGCCGCGGTGCGATGGATCTCGTCGGAGCCGCCCCCGCCGTCGGGCAGGTGCCGCACGGCGATGCGATAGCTCTCCCGGTCGGCGGGATCACCGTTGAGCGAGTACTGCCGTTGCCGTCCCGACGGCAGGATCAGATCGATGTGGGCACCCGGAATCCAGCGCGGCAACGGCCGCCGGTAGGGCGCGATCAGGGTCAGCACGACCACGTCGCCGGCCTGGACCTCACGCCGAGCGACGATCAGTTCCCGTTCGAAACCGCTGTGGCGCACCGGATTCGGTCGTGACAGCAGTCCGGCGGTGGTGGAGCGCCGATACAGATCGAAGACCGCCCCGACAGCCCGCAGCGGCAGCGATGGCCGATACCCCGTCACCGCTCCCCTGCCCGCGCCGCCGGCGACTGAGCCAGGTAGCGCAGGGCGTTGTCCATGCTCCCGAGCTGGGAGGGGTGGAAGCCGGGCCGCAGGTAGCGCGGAATCTCGGTGAAGAATGTCGACATCCGCGGCACCACGCCGCGGGCCGAGGCGCTGAGCAGTTGCCACGGCCAGAACTTGCCCTTGGCGGGTTCGGGATCCTTCTCGAACAGATATCCGCCGGCGATCACGAACAACACCAGCAGCGATGAACTGGCGACCACGGCGGTGCGGGCCTTGCGCAGATATCCACCGTCCACGTGCATGTAGGCGTCGTAGACGACGCTGCGATGTTCGACCTCTTCGGCCCCGTGCCAGCGGATCAGGTCCAGCATCGCCGGATGCATGTCCTTGGCCTCGAGGACGTTGTTGGTGAGCAGCCACTCGCCGATCACCGCGGTGTAGTGCTCCATACCGGCGAACAATCCCAGCCGTTCGGCCAGCCACTCGCGTTTCGCGCGACCGCTCAGGCCGTGATCGCCGAGCACCCGGTCGACCAGCCAGCCGACCGTCTCGACCATCGGCGCCACGTCGAGCCCGAGAGTTTCCAGATGGCGGCGGGCCTGCGCGTGCGAGTTCGCGTGCTGATTCTCCTGCCCGATGAAGCCCTGCACCTCTTCGCGCAATCGCTCGTCGTCGATATAGGGCAGGGCCTCGGCCAGCGCGGCGGCCATCGCCCGCTCACCCTCCGGGAGCACCAGGTGCATGACGTTGATGATGTGGGTCGCCATCACCTCGCCGGGAATGTAATGCATGGGGACGGACTCGAAATCGAATCGCACATCGCGAGCCTTGATCGCGTGGGCTTGGTCCTCGTAGACCACTGTCTTCATGGTGCGTCCTTGCATCTGCTCGAAGCGGTGCCCCGACCCTATTGTTGACATCACGAGATGTCAACAACGCGTGATGTCGAAACCCGTGGTAAACGCGAGCCCCGGTAGCATCACGACCATGGTCGATTCGCCGCACACCCCGAAGACGGGCAGCCGACCGTGGCGCGGACGCGAGCCGGCCGATCGCATCGCCGCCCGTCGGGAGCGGCTCATGGAGGCCTGTTTCGAACTCATGGCGGGCTCCGGCGCGGCCGACACCTCGATGCGCGGAGTATGCCGACAGGCCGGGCTCACCGAACGTTATTTCTACGAGAGTTTCGCCAATCTCGACGATCTGATGACCACCGTCCTCGAGAAGACCGTGCAGCAGTGCCGAGATCGCCTGCTCGAGGCGCTGGCCGACGCGCCTTCGGACCGGGATCTGCTGTTCGGTCACGTCGTGCGGGCATTCACCGATTTCCTGCTCGAGGATCCCCGGCGCGGACGCATCCTGTTCGTGGAGTCGCTGGCGACTCCGGCGCTCACCCGGCGCGGTAACGAACTGGTGGAGTTGATCACCGGGCCGATCGCGGCCGTCATCGCCGCCGACGACACCGAGAACCCGACCCCGGACGAGACCGATGCGAGCCTCAACGCGATGGCGATCTTCGGCGCCCTCGCCTATTGCTACCGCCCCTACCTGATCGGCGAGATCGCGATCGACCGCGAGCGGTTCGACAACCACGCCGCCGCCATCATCCGGCAGCTGAGCACGGTGCGCTCGGCGCCGGTGCTGCGCTGAATCCGAACTCACTCCCGTCCACCGAAGCGGCGCCGCCCGCGCTCGGGACCGATGCCGCTCATCCGCGCGATCCACACTGTTCCCACCGCGCGCAACCGGTGCCGGACCTTGCCTCACCCACCCTTCCGTAGTAGCGTCCAGACACGTGTCCATCACGGGTGGATCAGGGATTGCGGAAGGATTTCTCATGACGTTGGTCAAGCCGCGGCAGGTGTCCGGGGGCGAACACGAGCACGGCCACCTCGAAGAGTTCCGCACCGATCCGATCGCGCTGATGCGGCGGGTACGCACGGAGTGCGGCGACGTCGGTTCGTTCCGGCTGGCCGACAAGGATGTCATCCTGCTCTCGGGATCCGAGGCGAACGAATTCTTCTTCCGGGCCGCGGACGAGGACCTCGACCAGGGCGCCGCCTACCCGTTCATGAAGCCGATCTTCGGTGACGGCGTGGTCTTCGACGCCAGCCCCGAGCGGCGCAAGGAAATGCTGCACAATCAGGCGCTGCGTGGTGAGCACATGCGCGGGCACGCGGAAACCATCGCGCGCGAGGTCTATCGAATCGTCGAGCGCTGGGACGACGAAGGCGAGATGGACCTGCTCGAGTTCTTCGCCGAGCTGACCATCTACACCTCATCGGCCTGCCTGATCGGCAAGAAGTTCCGCGAGGAACTCGACGATCGCTTCGCACACCTCTACCACGAGCTCGAGCAGGGCACCGACGCGCTGTGCTACGTCGACCCCTACGCACCGATCGAGAGCTTCCGCCGCCGCGACGAGGCGCGCGCACAGCTGGTCGAACTGGTGCAGGGCATCATGGACGGCCGCATCGCGAATCCGCCGCAGGGCAAAGAGGATCGCGACATGCTCGACGTCCTCGTCTCGATTCGCGACGAGCAGGGCGAGCTGCGGTTCTCGGCGAGCGAGATCACCGGCATCTTCATCTCGATGATGTTCGCCGGGCACCACACCACCTCCGGTACCGCGGCCTGGACGGTCATCGAACTGCTGCGCAATCCGGATCTGCTGGCCGGGGTCGTCGGTGAGCTCGACGAGCTCTACGCCGACGGCCAGGACGTGAGTTTCCACGCGCTGCGCCAGATTCCGCAGCTGGAGGCGACGCTGAAGGAGACGCTGCGGCTGCATCCGCCGCTGATCATCCTCATGCGGATCGCGCGCGATGAATTCGAGGTGTGCGGTAACAAGATCGAACCGGGCGATATGGTCGCGGCCACCCCGGCCATCTCCAACCGGATTCCCGAGGACTTCCCGGAGCCCGATCGTTTCGACCCGAGCCGCTACATCGATCCCAACCAGGCCGACCTGATCAATCGCTGGACCTGGATCCCGTTCGGCGCCGGGCGGCACCGCTGCGTGGGCGCGGCCTTCGCCCTCATGCAGCTCAAGGCCATCTTCTCGATTCTGCTGCGGGACTGGGAGTTCGAGATGACCCAGCCGTCGGAGAGCTACCGCAACGACCACTCCAAGATGGTGGTGCAGCTGCGGCAGCCGTGCACCGTCCGCTACCGGCGCCGGCAGCAGGCGTGAGCGCGCGCCTGCCGGGCACGGTCGTCGCCATCACCGGCGGCGCCCGCGGCATCGGCTATTCGATCGCGGAGCAGTTGCAGCGCGGCGGAGCCCGGGTCGCCCTCGGTGACATCGACGCCGCCGCGGTGCGAGAGGCCGGTTCCCGGCTCGGCGCCGCGGCCGCGCTCCCGCTCGATGTCACCGATCCGCGATCGTTCACCACCTTCCTGTCGGAGGTCGCCGAACAGGCCGGTCCGGTGGACGTACTGATCAACAACGCCGGCATCATGCCGGTCGGCCGGTTCACCGCCGAATCCGACACCATTACCCGCCGGATCCTCGAGGTCAATGTGCTCGGCGTGATGAACGGCACCAAGGCCGCATTGCCGCAGATGCTTTCACGTAAACACGGACATATCGTGAATATCGCCTCGCTCGCCGGTGAGAATCCGACGCCGGGTATGGCGACCTATTGCGCGAGTAAACAGGCGGTCATCGGATTCACCGAGGCGATGCGATTGGAATATCGCGGCAGCGGCGTGCATTTCTCGACGGTCCTGCCGACCTTCACCCGCACCGAGCTGATCGCCGGAACGAAGGCCCCGATGGGACTGCTCGCCGAACCCGAGGATGTGGCGCGGGCGGTGGCGCGATTGATCGAGCGGCCGCGGCGGCGGATCACGGTCACCCGGCTGGCCGGAGTGGCGATGGCATTCAACAAGCTCACACCGCGCGCATTCGGGGAATTCACCGCGCGCCGGATGGGCGTGCATCGCATTTTCACCGATGAGGTCGACCACGCCGCGCGCGCCGGCTACAACCGCCGGGTGGGCACCGCGGACAACGAGTGATCGCGGATCGGTTCGAATTCATGTGCGCCCTGGTCATCGCCCAGAAATAGGCGATCGCCGGGGCGCACGCGCACATCCCTCCTTTTGAGAATCGCGCTGACGGGTACCCCATTCTGGTCGGCTTCGGTTGGAAGCGAGGTATCTCGGATGACAGATGAACCGATCGCCCGGAATGCGGAGACCGCCGCGCGCCACGGCGCCAACAGCTACGACGATATCGAGCCGTGGTTCGATAAGTTGGCCGCCCTGGACGCTGCTGATCCGCACCGCGAATCGGTGCGCGCGGAAATCATCGAACTATGCCTGCCGCTGGCCGAACATATCGCCCGCAGATTTTCCGGGCGCGGCGAATTGTTCGACGATCTGCATCAGGTGGCGAGGCTCGGCCTGGTCCTGGCCGTCGATCGTTTCGACCCGGCGCGGGGAAATTCTTTCCTGTCCTTCGCCGTCCCCACCGTGATGGGTGAGGTGCGCCGCCATTTCCGCGACTACACCTGGTCCACCCGGGTGCCGCGGGCGACGAAGGAATTGTGGCTGCGCATCGGTCCGATGACCGAACAATTCGCCCACGAACACGGTCGGATGCCGACGGCCGGGGAACTGTCCGAGGCCCTGGGCGTGGATGATCGCGAGATCGTGCAGGCGATGATCGCCGGTAACGCCTATCAGCCCAATTCGATCGACGCCGTGGTCGACCCCGACGACGGCGCGATTCTGGAGAAACTGGGCGCCGAGGAGCGGTGTTACCGGCTGACCGAGGACGCGATGGCGGTGCGGCCGCTGATCGATGCGCTGCCCACCCGGGAACGCCGCATCCTCGTCATGCGCTTCTTCGAATCCAAGACTCAGAGCCAGATCGCGAAGAAGCTGGACATCTCGCAGATGCACGTCTCGCGGATCCTGACTCGCACCCTGGCCGGCATTCGGCGGCAGGCGCTCTGCGACTCACTCCCGTCCTGATCCCCGGGGATTCGACACGGGCAGGGCCCGATCGCGGCCCGAGATCAATAGTTCCGGCCATAATGGTTCTATGCACACCGTCGAGACGCCCGAGGTCCGCACCTGGAACTTCCCCCGCGGGATCGCCAGCGTCGCGGTGATGACGGAATTCGCAGCCGCATACGGCGTGCCGGCCGACCGGCTGCTCACCGGATCGGGCATCGGCCCGGCCGCCCTCACCGATCCCGGCGTCCAGATTCCGGCCGAGTCCGAACTGACGGTGGTACGCAATCTGGTCGCCGAGCTCGGGCACGTTCCGGCCCTGGGCGTCGAGATCGGGCGACGGTACCGGTTGAGCACCTTCGGCATCTTCGGCTTCGCCTGCGTCACCAGTCCCACACTGCGCGAGGCGATTTCGCTGGCGATGCGATATTACCGGCTCGGGTTCGCCTTCTGCACACCGATTGTCGAGTACCGGCGCGACGATGTGATCGCCTGGATCCACCACGAGCTCATCCCGCCCGATGTGCAGCAGTTCCTGGTGGAGCGCGATATCGTCGCGATGCACCGGGTGATGAGCGATCTCCTCGGCCACGACTTCGCCCTCGCCCGTATCGAATTCGGCTACGACGAACCGCCGCACGCGGACCGGCTCGAGGCGGTGCTGGGAGCGCGGGCGCGATTCGGGCGGCCGCACACCATGTTCACCGTCGCACCGGAGATCCTGGCCCAGCCGCTACCGCAGGCCAATCAGCAGACCTGGGCGGTGTGCATCGCGCAGTGCCGGGATCTGGTGCAGCGTCGCAGCGCGCGCACGGGTATCGCGGCCGAGGTGCGCGAGCGGCTGCTGCCCGGCAGCGGCGCGACCGGTATCACCACACCACCGCCGATCGAGACCGTGGCCCGTGAGCTCAACATGAGCGTGCGCACGCTGCGGCGACGCCTGACCGATGCCGGAACCAGCTATCGGGCACTGCTCGACGAGGTACGCCGGGCGCTCGCCCAGGAGATGCTCTCCGGCACGCCGCTGACCATCGACGACATCGCCATCCGGCTGGGCTACGCCGAGGCCACGCCGTTCATCCACGCCTTCAAACGCTGGACCGGCACCACCCCGGCCGCCTATCGGCGTGACCGGAACTATTGATTAGTTGGCCGCCGATCTCTTCGGACGACTCCGCTCCGCGCCTACGGTACGAGGAGACGATCGAGACGAGGAAAGGCGCCGGCGATGGGATTCGACTACGACGTGGTAGTCATCGGGTCGGGATTCGGTGGCAGCGTGAGCGCGCTGCGCCTGACCGAGAAGGGCTACCGGGTCGGAGTGCTCGAAGCCGGCCGGCGCTTCGCCGACGACGAATTCGCGAAGAACTCCTGGCGCGCCCGGCAGTTCCTGTGGGCGCCGCGACTGGGCTGCTTCGGCATCCAGCGCCTGACCCTGCTGAAGGACACTTTCATCATGAGCGGCGCGGGCGTCGGCGGCGGCTCACTGGTGTACGCCAACACCCTCTACGAACCGCCCGCCACATTCTTCGACGATTCGCAGTGGGCACACATCACCGACTGGGGCGCCGAACTCGCACCGCATTACGACCAGGCCAAACGCATGCTCGGGGTAGCCACGAATCCGGCGACCACGGCATCGGACCGCATCCTGCGGGAGGTGGCCGAGGAATTGGGCGTGGGCTCGACATTCCGGTCCACTCCGGTGGGAGTCCTGTTCGGCGGTAAGGGAACCCGGCCCGGCCAGGAGGTGCCCGACCCGTACTTCGGCGGGGTGGGCCCGGCCCGTCGCACCTGCACCCATTGCGGTGAATGTATGACCGGCTGCCGGCACAACGCCAAGAACACCCTGGTGAAGAACTACCTTTATCTCGCCGAAAAAGCCGGGGCCACAGTGCATCCGAATACCACGGTGGTGGATGTGGTGCCGCTGGCCTCGGGCGGATACCGGATCGACACCGTCCGTACCGGGCGCTGGGTACGCAAGGCACGCCGCGGTTTCACCGCCGAACAGGTGATCTTCGCCGCCGCGGCGCTGGGCACCCAGCGACTGCTGCACCGGTTGCGCGACCGGGGATCGCTACCGGCGGTGTCCGGGCGCCTCGGCTATCTGTCGCGCACCAATTCCGAAGAGCTGCTGTCGATTCGGAGCCGGCGGGCGGACACCGACTTCACCAGGGGTGTCGCCATCACCTCCTCCATCCATCCCGACGCCGACACCCATATCGAACCGGTGCGATACGGCAAGGGCAGCAATGTGCTGTCGCTGATGACCACCGTCATGTACGACGAGGACGGCCGCACCGGGCGCGGCCGGCTGTGGGCGCGCGAGAACTGGCGCCGCCGGCGCGATCTGCACCGGGTGCACAACCCCCGGCACTGGTCGGAGCGGATGATCGGCCTGCTGGTGATGCAGTCGGTGGACAACTCCCTGACCACCTTCACCGAACGCGGCCTGTTCGGACGCCGGATGACCACCAGACAGGGTGAGGGCGAACCGAATCCGACCTCCATCCCGGCCGGTCACGAGGTGGCGCACCGGGTGGCCGACAAGATCGACGGCATCCCCACCGGCGGTATCAGCAGCCTGTTCGGCATTCCGATGACCGGTCACTTCATCGGCGGCTGCGTGATCGGGGATTCGCCGGACACCGGTGTCGTGGACCCCTACCAGCGAATGTACGGGCATCCGGGACTGCATATCGTCGACGGCTCGGCCATCTCGGCGAATCTCGGTGTCAATCCGTCACTGACCATCACCGCGCAAGCCGAACGAGCCCTGTCGCTGTGGCCCAACAAGGGCGAATCCGATCCGCGGCCGGCGCTCGGCGCGCCCTACCGCAGGATCGCCCCGGTCGCACCCCTGATGCCGGTGGTCCCGGCCGGTGCACCAGCCGGACTCCGGCTGCCGATCGTCGACATCACCTGATCGGACTACACCGGCTGCCGCTCGGCGAGCAGGGTCAGCGCGATATCCATGATCATGTCCTCCTGCCCGCCGACGAGACGGCGCCGGCCGGCCTCCATCAGCAGGGTGCGGGCATCGATCCCGTAGCGCCGGCTCGCGGCCTCGGCATGCCGCAGGAAGCTGGAGTAGACCCCCGCGTAGCCCAGTGTCAGGGTTTCCCGGTCGACCCGAACCGGGCGATCCTGCAGCGGGCGGACCAGGTCGTCGGCGGCGTCCTGCAGCGCGAACACATCGCAGCCGTGCCGCCACTCCAGCAGATCGGCCACCGCGATGAACGCCTCGATCGGGGTGTTGCCCGCTCCCGCGCCGTGACCGGCCAGCGAGGCGTCCACGCGCACAGCGCCGTGCTCGACCGCGGTCACCGAGTTGGCGACCGACAGCGACAGATTCTCGTGGGCGTGGATACCGATCTCGGTTCCGGCGTCGAGGATGTCGCGATAGGCGCGGATCCGCTCGCCCACGCCGTGCATGGTCAGCCTGCCACCGGAGTCGGTGACGTAGACACAGTGCGCCCCATAACTTTCCATCAGCTTGGCCTGCGCGGCCAGATGCGCGGCCGGGATCATATGGCTCATCATGAGGAAGCCCGCCACATCCATACCCATCTCGCGGGCGGTCGCGATGTGCTGTGCGGACACATCGGCCTCGGTGCAGTGGGTCGCCACCCGGACCGAACGGACCCCGAGATCGTAGGCGCGCCGCAGATCCGCGGCCGTGCCCACACCGGGCAGCAGCAACGTGGTGAGCCGGGCCCGCGACAGATTCGCCGCCGCCGACTCGATCCAGGCCCAGTCGCTGTGCGAACCCGGCCCGTAGTTGACCGAGCCGCCCGCGAGCCCGTCACCGTGGGCGACCTCGATCGCGTCCACACCGGCGGCGTCGAGTGCGGCGACGATGCGGCCCACATCCTGCGGGCTGATCCGATGCCGGACCGCGTGCATACCGTCGCGCAGCGTGACGTCCTGGACGTACAGGTTCGGACTCATCGGAGGTCCTCCTCGGGCCGGCTGCTCTGCGCGATCCGCTCGGCGATCCGCAGCGCCGCAGAGGTCATGATGTCGAGATTTCCGGCGTAGGCCGGCAGATAGTGTGCGGCGCCCTCGACCTCGAGGAACACCGACACCCGGTGGGTCGGCGCCGCGACGCTGCCGTCGGCCAGCAGGGTGTGCACCGGCTGGTCGGCCGGGATTTCGTCGATCTGCACCTGCTGCTTGAGCCGATAGCCCGGCACATAGGCCGACACCTCACCGACCATCTTCTCGACCGAGGCGCGGATCAGCTCGTGGGTGTCCGGTTCCGGGGCGTCGACGAGGCAGAAAACGGTGTCGCGCATGATCAGCGGCGGCTCGGCCGGATTCAGGATGATCACCGCTTTACCGCGCGCGGCCCCGCCGACGGCCTCGATCGCATGCGAGGTCGTCTCGGTGAACTCGTCGATATTGGCGCGGGTTCCCGGCCCCGCCGATTTGGCGGCGATCGAGGCGACGATCTCGGCGTAGGCGACCGGCACGACCGCCGACACGGCCGCGACGATCGGAATGGTCGCCTGTCCGCCGCAGGTCACCATGTTCACGTTGGGGGCGCCGAGATGTTCGTCGGCATTGACCGCGGGCACCACGAACGGACCGATCGCGGCCGGTGTCAGATCGATCAGCCGTTTGCCCAGCGGTGCGAGCCGGGCGTTGTTGACCTCGTGCGCCTTGGCCGAGGTCGCGTCGAACACGATCTCGATCTCGTCGAAGCCGGGCAGCGCCACCAGACCCTCGACACCCTCGTGGGTGGTGGCCACGTTCATGCCGGCGGCGCGAGCGAGACCGTCGGATTCCGGATCGATACCCACCATCGCGGCCATGTCCAGGTACTGCGAATGTCGCAGGACCTTGATCATCAGATCGGTGCCGATATTGCCCGAGCCGATGATGGCGACCTTGGTGCGGCCGCTGCTCGCGCTCATCGGCCCGCCTCCCGATCCGCACCGAAAGACGCGGTGACACTGCCGAGTCCGGAGACCGTGGCGGTGACCGTCGCCCCCGGATGCAGGGGGCGCATCGGGCCGAGAGCGCCGGAGAGGATCACCTGTCCGGCCCGCAGCGGGTCACCGAACTCGCGGGCGCGGCGGGCCAGCCACGACAGTGCGTTCAGCGGGTCGCCGAGACAGTCGGCGCCCGTTCCGGTCGACACCGGTTCACCGTCGATCCGCATCGTCATGGTCACGTCGACGGGCTCGAATTCGCGCAGCGCGCGACGGTGCTCGCCCAGAACGTACACACCGGCGGACGCGTTGTCGGCGACGGTGTCGGCGAAGGAGATGTCCCAGTCGGTGATCCGGCTGTCGACGATCTCGAGTGCGGCGACGGCATAGTCCACCGCGGCCCGGCACTGCTCGACATCCAGCTCACCGTCGGCCAGATCGCGCGCCAGGACGAAGGCGACCTCGGCCTCGGCCCGCGGCTGCAGCAACCGTCCCATCGGGATCTCGGCGCCGTCGCGATAGTCCATATCGGCGAACAGCACACCGAAGTCGGGCTGATCCACGCCGAGCTGATCCTGCACGGCCTTCGAGGTCGCGCCGATCTTGCGGCCCACCACACCGGTGCGGGCGGCGTTGAAATGCTCCTGCACCCGGTAGGCGGTCGCGATGTCGTCGGGGCCGATCAGATCGCGGATGGGTGCGCACGGCCGCCGGGTGGCGGCGGCTTCGGCGAGTCGACGCGCCGCCGAGACGACGACCGCCTCGTCGACGCGCTCACCCGCGTGGTCGGTTGCAGTGGACACAACCGCTCCTTTCCTTTCGTCGGACACCCCACAGTGCACCCGAGGCGCTGGCCCTGGAACAGTAAAATGGTCCACTGAATGGACCGAACGGGCCGTGAACTTGTCATCGAGGAGCGATATGGCGGAATCGGGGCTGCCGGACACCTCGGTGCTGGGTCGCACGATGCTGATCCTCGAGGCCTTCGGAGTCGAGGATCAGACGGTGGGGCTGTCGGAGCTCGCCAGGCGCACGGGGCTGCCGAAACCCACCGTGCACCGCATCGCGAAGGATCTCGTGACGGCCCGGTTGCTGTCCGCCACACCGAGCGGCTATCGCCTGGGCCGGGGATTGTTCGAACTGGGCATGCGAGCCGCACCGGAGCGCACCCTGCTCGAGATCGCGGTGCCGTTTCTGCAGGATCTGTTCGGCCGGACCCGCGAAACGGTCCATCTGGGCGTACTCGAAGGTGATGAGGTCGTCTACATCAGCAAGATCGGCGGACACCGCCAGGCCCGGTCGCCGTCTCGGCTCGGCGGTCGAATGCCGCTGTACTGCACCGGAATAGGCAAGGCGCTCCTCGCCCACAGCGATCGCCCGACCATCGACCGGATCCTGGCGGGTCCGCTCCCACGCCGGACCCCGCGCACGATCATCGCGCCCGGGCTGCTGCGCCGCCAGCTGGATCAGATCGTCGAACAGGGCGTGGCCTACGAATACGAGGAGTCCGCCCGCGGCATCGTGTGTGTCGCGGCACCGGTGCTCGGGACCGACGATCGCCCGCTGGCGGCTATTTCGGTCACCGGCCCGGTCGCCCAGTTCCGGCCGGATCAGCACGCCACCTCGGTGCGGGCCGCGGCGGCCGGCATCTCGTCGATTCTGGCCCGCCGCGCCGGCGCGGCGCCGTAGCGCCGCTTCCCACCCGGGCAGCGGAGTCACTCGAAAGCAGCGCCGGGCGGAACCGATCCGCTACCGGCGCTGCGCTCCGCGGGCTCAGGCCTTGCGCTGCGCCGAGGAGCGGGCCGGATTGTGTTGTCCGGCCGCTTTCGGATCCTTCTCGTCCCGCTTCGCGGCCACCCCGGCCTCCACCCGGTCGCCCAGGTCCTTGTCGACATTGCGCCAGTATTCGAACGCGCGGGTCAGCACCGGGGCGCTGACACCGTTGAGCAGATGGCCGACGATATTGTCCACCAGCCGATCCCGGGCCGCGTCGTCGAGCACGTCGCGCACCATGGTGCCGGCCTGCCCCCAATCGTCGTCGTCTCGGCGCCGGGTATAGGCGGCCCGGACCATCTCACCGTCGGCGTACCAGCCGGCAGTGGGACCGGCGCGCTCGGGCTCGGCGTGCGGACCGCCCTTCGAATTCGGGACGTAGACCGGATCACCGGGATTGTGGTGTCGCATCGCCCCGTCCTTGCTGTAGGAGTGCAGCGGCGAGGTGGGCGCGTTGACCGGTAGCTCCTTGTAATTGGCGCCGATCCGGTGACGATGCGCGTCCGGATAGGAGAACCAGCGCCCGAGCAGCATCTTGTCCGGACTCGGTCCGGTGCCCGGCACCGCGTTGCTCGGCTCGAACGCGGCCTGTTCGATCTGGGTGTGATAGTCGGAAGGGTTACGGTTCAACGTCATCCGGCCGACCTCGTGCAGCGGATAGTCTCCGTGCGGCCAGACCTTGGTCAGATCGAACGGGTTGAAGCGATAGGTCTTGGCCTCCTCGAACGGCATGATCTGCATCTTCAGCGTCCAGCTCGGATGATCGCCGCGGTCGATCGCCTCCCACAGATCCCGGGTGTGGTAGTCGGTATCCATCGACGCCATCTGGTCGCCCTCGTCCTGGGTGAAGAACTCGACGCCCTGATCGGTGAGGAAATGATATTTCACCCAGTACTTCTCACCCTCGGCGTTGACCCACAGATAGGTGTGGCTGGAGTAGCCGTTCATATGGCGCCAGGTGCGGGGAATCCCGCGATCCCCCATCAGCCAGGTGACCTGGTGCGCGGACTCCGGTGACAGCGTCCAGAAATCCCACTGCATATCGTGATCGCGTAAGTTGTTGTCCGCGCGGCGTTTCTGGGAGCGAATGAAGTCCTGGAACTTCATCGGATCACGCATGAAGAAGATCGGCGTGTTGTTGCCGACCAGATCGAAGTTGCCGTCTTCGGTATAGAACTTCAGGGCGAATCCGCGCGGATCCCGCCAGGTGTCCGGGCTGCCGCGTTCTCCGGCGACCGTGGAGAATCGGGCCAGCATCGGTGTCTTCTGCCGCGGCTGGAATACCTTCGCGCAGGTATAGGCACTCATATCCTGCGTCACCTCGAAGATGCCGAACGCGCCGCCGCCTTTGGCGTGCGGCTGGCGCTCGGGTACCCGTTCGCGATTGAACGCGGCCATCTTCTCGATCAGATACGCGTCGTTGAGCAGGATCGGACCGTCGGGACCGACGGTCAGCGAGTCCACATCACTGGCAACCGGAATTCCGGCGTCGTCGGTGGTGAAGCCACCGGCTCGAGTCGTGTCGACCATGGCTCTCCTCTTCGCTATCGGTGATCTCGGTTCAGTGCCCCTGCCGCTGCATGGGTTCCCACTGGTCACGGCGACTGGTCCGCCGGCTCTCGACCACGAGCCAGGTGATGCCGCCGATCAGGCAGATCGCGCAGACGACTCCGGCCACGATCGCCCAGCCGGCGAATCCGTATCCGGCCGCGGTCAGGGCGAGGGCCAGCGCCACGGCCCCCAGGGCACACAGCACGATGCCCGGAATGTTTCCGGTGTCCTCGATCCCCTCACCGGCATGCCGACGGGTTGTCGGCTTCCACCGTCGTCGTTCCCGAGTGGGCTCCGACGTACTGGTGCGGGCCGGTTGTGGTCCGGTCATGATGGCACCTCCGTTTCCCGGTTTCGGCCATACAGGGCACGGTCGCCCCCTGCTCAGGGACGTACTACCCGGACCGAGCCGTTCGAATCACGCGGTGGCGCCCGCCGCCGGATACGCACCGCGCCACCCCTGGAATACGGGTTGCCGACGGGGTGTGACCGGTGTTTACTACCTTCCGGCGCGCATGGAAAGGAGGTGGTCGCAATGCCGGACGACAGTCACAGACGTCACTGTGCCAACAATTCACCGGGCGGCCACTCCCGTGTCCCGCGCCGCGCGTATCCGTCGCGGTAGCCTGCGCGCGAGTCCCTCGCCCTCCATCGAAGGGTGTTCACATGTCGACTTGGGAAATGCTGCTGCGCCTCGCGACCGGCGTCGGCCTCGGCGCGGTGATCGGGTTCGAACGCCAGTACCGGGCCCGGATGGCCGGGCTGCGGACCAACGCGCTGGTCTCGGCCGGAGCGGCGTTGTTCGTACTGCTGTCGGCCCACGGATTCCACGGGGGCGCGGCCGATCCCACCCGGGTCGCGGCTCAGATCGTTTCCGGTATCGGTTTTCTCGGCGCGGGTGTGATCATCCGCGACGGCCTGAACGTGCGCGGACTCAACACCGCGGCCACCCTCTGGTGCGCCGCCGCGGTCGGCGCGCTGTCCGGGGCGGGGATGTACGGCACGGCGGCGGCGGGAACGGTGGCGGTCGTCATCGTCAACATCGCGTTACGCGCGGCCGGCCGCGCGGTGGACCGCCAGCCGGAGTCCGGTGACGAACAGCCGGCGCACTACGCGTTCACCGCGGTCACCGACGACGCGCACGAGGCGCATGTACGGGCCTTGCTGGTACAGGCGTTGTCTCGGACCGATTTCCGGCTCGTCGCCGTCGCCAGCGCGAATGCCGCGGACGCCGGCCGCGTGCAGGTGCGCGCGAATCTGGTCGGCGATCAGCGCGACGATCGGCAGATGGAATCGGCGGTCAGCCGGTTGAGCCTGGAGCCGTCGGTGACCAGCGTGGGATGGCATACCGCCGAGCCGGTCGGGCCGCCGCTGTAGCGTCGCGAGCCGGCCTACGCGGTGCGGGCGCCGGGCAAGGCCGTGAGCGCCCGCGATACGCACCGCTGAGCGCTCGACCTGCGCCGATCGTCCGGCTCACTATGCTGGCGCCGTGAGCACCCCGATGGTTTGCATTCCCGCCGACCTGGACGCCGTCACCGCGGTCGGCCCCGAGGACGATCCCGCGGCGGCGGGGCTGACCCGCGCCGACGTCGAGGCCATCTGGGAGTCGGTGCGCGCGTGGTACCGGCTCGGCACCACTCCGGCCATCCAGATCTGTCTGCGGCGCCGCGGCTCGATCGCGCTGAACCGGGCGATCGGTCACGGCCGGGGTAACGCTCCCGCCGACGGCCCGGACGCCGACCGCGAACCGATCACCGTCGACACCCCGTTCTGCGGCTTCTCCACCGCCAAGGGCGTGGCCGCGACGGTGATGTCGATGCTGATGGAGCAGGGCGTGTTCGCCGCGGAAGACCGTGTGTGCGACTACATTCCGGAATTCGCGGCGCACGGCAAGGGCCGAATCACCATCGCCGATGTGCTCGGCCACGCGGCCGGGGTGCCGTTCATGCCGGCGGGTTATCGGGGATTCGACGCCGTCGTGGACGAGGAGGTCGCGGTGCGGGCCCTCGTCGAGCTGCGGCCCAGCTGGCCGCCCGGGCGTTTCCGCGTCTACCACGCGCTGACCAGCGGACTGATCCTGCGCCTGCTGGTGCAGCGCGCGACCGGGAAGCGGATGCGCGACCATCTGGCCGAGCAGGTGCTGGATCCGCTGGGTTTCCGCTGGACCAACTTCGGTGTGCGGCCCGAGGACGTGGGCCGGGTGGTGCCGAGTGTGCGCACCGGGCCGCGGCCGTCACGGGCGTGGTCGGTGGTGGCCGGGAAGGCCCTCGGCGGTGGTATGAGCTCGTCCATGCCGGAGTCGGCGATCCGCGACTTCCTCACCGCGGAACTGCCCTCGGGCAATCTCGTCACGACCGCCGCGGAACTGTCGCGCTTCTACGAAATACTCAGCCGTGGAGGCGAACTCGACGGCGTGCGCGTTCTGTCCCCCGAGATATTGCGGAACGCGATCCGGCCAGCGCCGCGGATCCCCGGTATCGCCGGGCGGGTCAGCCGGGCCGGATTCGAACTGGGCGGGAGGCGGTCGAAATTCGGCCCGCACACCGAATCCCACTTCGGCCGGAGCGGATTGACCACCCAGTACGGCTGGGCCGATCTCCGCCGCGGACTTGCGGGAGCCATCCTGACCAGCGGCAAGGCCACCACAGATACCGAGCGCCCGTGGCAGCTGTGCGCACAGATCTCGGCCCTGGTCCCCCGCGATGCCGCGGCGCCCGGACTGTCGGCACTCGACTGATCTTGTGTGCCGCGGCGGTCAGGCGGAGCGCTGCGGGAGCCGAAGCCCTTTGAGCGACACCGCGTTCAGCGCGACGATGATGCTGGATCCGGACATGGTCAGGGCGGCGATCTCGGGGCGCAGCGTGAATCCGAAGGCCGGCTCGAACACCCCCGCGGCGATCGGCAACGCGACGGTGTTGTATCCGACCGCCCACGCCAGGTTCTGACGCATCTTGCGCAGGGTGCCCCGCCCGATCCGCAGCGCGGTGGGCACATCGAGCGGATCCGAACGCATCAGCACCACGTCCGCGGTATCGATGGCCACATCGGTGCCGGCGCCGATCGCGATGCCGAGATCGGCCTGCGCCAGTGCGGGGGCGTCGTTCACGCCGTCGCCGACCATCGCGACTTTTCTTCCTGCGGACTGCAATTCGGCGATGGTGGCGGCCTTGTCGCCGGGCAGGACCTCCGCGATCACGGTATCGATCCCCAGTTCCCCGGCGATCCGGTCGGCGGTGGCCCGATTGTCACCGGTGAGCATCACGACCTCGGCCCCCAGCCCGTGCAGTTCGCGGACCGCGTCCGCGGCGGTGTCGCGAGGCGCGTCGGCGATCCCGACGACCGCGACCGGCTTGTCGTCGATCGCCACGAGGACCGCGGTGCGTCCGCCTTCCGCGATATCGGCACGGGGACCGGCCCAGTCGCCGAGTTCGATCCCTTCGCGTTCGAGCAGCCGCCGGTTGCCGACGACCACTCGATGTCCCTCGACGGTAGCGATCGCGCCGTGCCCGGCCACGTTCTCGAAACCCTCGGCACGCCGCCGGACGGCGCCGTGGGCGTCGGCATAGCGCACGATCGCCTGCGCGAGCGGATGTTCGGACTCCCGCTCCACCGCCGCTACCGCCGCGAGTAGTTCCGGCGACGGCTCGGTCTCCTTGGTCACGAACTCGGTGACCTCGGGTTCCCCCTTGGTCAAGGTGCCGGTCTTGTCCATCACGACCACGTCGACGCGGGCCGACGTCTCCAGTGCCAGCGCGTTCTTGAACAGCACGCCGCGCCGGGCGCCCAGCCCGGTGCCGACCATGATCGCCGTCGGCGTCGCCAGCCCGAGTGCGTCCGGGCAGGTGATGACGACGACGGTGATCGCGAACAGCATCGCGGTGGCGAAGGTCGCCCCGGCGAGCAACCAGCCCAGCAGGGTCGCGGCACCACCGATCAGCGCCACCAGGACCAGCCAGAACGCGGCCCGATCCGCCAGCTTCTGCCCGGGAGCCTTCGAATTCTGCGCCTGCTGCACGAGTTGCACGATCTGCGCGAGCGCGGTGTCGGATCCGACCTTGTCCGCGCGCACCCGCAGGGTGCCGTCCACGTTGATACTCGCGCCGATCACCGCGGATCCGGGCTCTTTGTGCACCGGCAGACTCTCGCCGGTGACCATCGACTCGTCGACCTCGCTGTCGCCCTCGGTCACGACGCCGTCCACCGGGATCTTCGCGCCGGGCCGCACCAGCAGCAGATCTCCGACGACGACCTCGGCGGTCGGAATCTCGACCTCCCGGCCGTCGCGCAGCACCACCGCGCGCGGCGGGGCCAGATCCAGCAGGGTGCGGATGGCATCGGTGGCGCCGCCGCGCGCCCGCATCTCGAACCAGTGCCCGAGCAGGACGAAGGTGGCCAGCATGGTCGACGCCTCGTAGAAGACCTCGCCGCCGCCGCTGATCGTGATCGCCAGCGAATACAGCCAGCCGGCCCCGATCGCCACCGCGACCAGCACCATCATGTCGAGAGTGCGAGCCCGCAGTGCCCGCAGTGCCCCGGTGAAGAAGATCGTCGAGGAGTACCCGATCACCGGCAGGCTCAGGATCAGCGCCCACACGTCCTGCCGCAGCCCGAACGGTACCGGCAGGTCGATGCCGAACATATCCGTCGCCATCGGCGACCAGAGCATGACCAGCACCGAGAACACCAGCGCGACCAGGAACCGATTGCGCATATCGGCGGCCATATCCGCCATCGACATGTCGTGGTGGGCGTGGGTCCCGTGCATCCCGGCGTCGCGGTCACCGTCGGATCCCGCCTCGTGTCCGGCGTGCGGGGACACGCCGTCGGCGTGGGACGGTTCGGCCAGAGGATCGCACAGATGCCGGGGCACGGATTGCCCGCTGCAGTGCAATCCGCAATCGCGCAGCCAGCCACGCAGGTCGCGCACCGAGGTGCGGGCCGGGTCGAAGGTGACGGTGGCGGTCTGGGCCACGGGGTTGATCGCCGCCGCGACCACCCCGGGGCGGCGCCGCAGTACGCGAGCCGCGGTGTCCTGACTGCTCGCCCATGCCAGCCCGCGCACATCCAGCACCACGGTTCCGTATTCGGTGTCGTCCACGGCAACGGCTCCTCTCATCGGCTCCGGCAACCACCCGAACATATACCCTATGGGGGTATCTTGCAAGAGATGGCCTCCCACCACTGCGGAGAGGTCCGGACTCGGCGCCGCCGTGGACTGTCGTTAACATGGGCAGCCCGGGGAGCGACTATTCGACAACAACGATGATTCCGGCGGCGGAGGTTTCGATGACGATGTCGAACTCCCGCGGCGGGCGCGAGACCGTCGATATCGCGCTGGTGGTGCCCGGTAGCGGGCCGGCGGGTCTGTTCGGCCCGTCGTGTGAGGCATGTGCCGCGCTGGCGGTCGAGGATGTGAACCGCGCGGGTGGAATTCTGGGACGACCGGTGCGACTGCACACGGTCGACGCGGGCGCGCCGTTGCCGCTGCTGGCTCAGCGCATCGACCGGATGATCGGCACCGGCGCCATCGACGGGGTGGTCGGCTGGCATCTGTCCAATGCCCGCCGGGTGCTCACACCCCGCACCGCCGGCCGGGTGCCCTACATCTACACCACCTTCTACGAGGGCGGGGAGAATTCCGACGGGGTGTACATGGTCGGAGAGACCCCGGAACACCAACTGTTTCCCGCCCTGCGCTGGTTGCGGGCGGAGAAGGGCATCCGGCGCTGGTGCATCATCGGCAACGACTACGTCTGGCCGCGCGAGACGGCCCGGGTCACCCGCGAATCGGCGGCACTGTGCGATATCGAGATCGTCGGCGAGGCGTACGTGCCGCTGGGCGGCCGGGCGTTCGGGCCCGCGCTCGACCTCATCCGGACCTCGTCGGCACAGGGCGTCCTGCTGTTCATGGTCGGCGCCGACTGCGCGGCGTTCAATCGCGCCTTCGCCGACGCGGGACTCGACGAGCACCGGCTGCGATTGAGCATGATGATCGGCGAGGATGTGCTGTACGCGGGCGGCCCCGACAGCACCCACGGATTGTTCACCGCCTCAGGCTATTTCGAGAGCGTCATATCGCCGGCGGCCATGGACTTCGGCAGCCGCTACACCGCGCGCTACGGCACCTTCGCGCCCGCGCTGAACAATATCGGCGAATCCTGTTACGAGGGTCTGCTGTTGTTCGCCTCCCTGGCCGAAGCGGCGCGCAGCCTCGATGTGCGCGAGATCGAACGGCATGCGGGCCGGGTCCGGTACGGCGGCCCGCGCGGTGAGGTGAAGGTCCGCGGCGCCCACACCACCCAGCCGGTGTTCCTCGCTGGGGCCGACGGCGTCGATTTTCAGGTGGTCAGCGAATTACGCCGAGCCTGAGGCGTATTCGCCCGAGATGGCGGCCTCGCGCGACGCCGGGACTTCCGGGGCCCCGCCGCGGTCCGGCCGGAGCCGATCGATCAGCAGGACTATCGCGGCACAGCCGATTCCGAGGCCCGCCGCCGCGATCCCGGGCAGCGCCGTATGCCCGGCATCCGCGCTGCGATACCACGTCTGCGAGTAGGCGAGCCGGCCGATATCCCGGCCCTGCAGGGCCACGCCGGCCGACGGGACGAACAGGATCGTGATCCCGATGACGGCGCTGGTCGCGCGCGGGCCGACGGCACTGCCCACCGCGTACCCGGCGACCGCGGCGAGGACGAGAGAGCCGGGGACGGTCACCGCCGCGGTCGTCGTGTCGACCACCACCGCGGTCACCGCGGCCGCCACCGCCAGCACCACCGACGCCGCCACCGCCGCGAACGGCTTGCGGCGCCGCCACCCCACGTACATGCCCGCGCCGGCCGTCAGCACGATCAGAATCGTCGACCAGCCGGGCCGGGGCACGGTCAGCACGGTGGATCCGGCCGAGGCGAAGGCGACCATCACCACCACCAGCATCCCGTCTCGCTCCGGCAGCAGCAGTGCCGCGGCCGCGGTCGCGAGGAGCAGGACCGCACCGGCTGCCACGATCGTCACCACGGCGCCGCTGCGTGCCAGCCACACCGAGGTGGCCAGGATCGCGGAGACGATCACCACACCGGAGACCACCGGTTTCAGCGGCACGACGGACAGGGTTTCGGGCTCGGACCGGCGGCCCTGCCGGAACAACACGGCCGTGATCAGCATCAGCACGATGGCAACCAGGATCAGCCAGACCGGCGGCGCACCGCGCAGCAGGTCGTCCCCCGGCGCGGTCGACGCGAAATCGGGCGCCTGGGTGAGATCGGCGACCAGGATCGAGCCGAGCGCACCGAACAGATAACCCCCGGCCGGGGCACGCCGATCCCAGACGGCCGCCGCCAGACAGCCGAGGATGACCCCGGCGAGCATCGAGTCGACGTAGTTCAGCGTCGACAACGTCCGGGTCTCCAACCGGACGAGCAGCACGTGATTCACGAGCATCGCCGCGGTCGCACAGAACACCGCGCACCAGGCCAGGCGGCTGCTACCGATCGCGGCCGACACCGACACCGCGATCACCGCGATCAACGCGCCGGCGGTCAGGGCCAGCGGCATATTGAAGATCAGCAGGTCGACCTGCAGGGCCGAGCCGGGTGACAGCCAGGATCGGCTGATGGGCAGCATCATCGCCAGTCCGGCCATCCCCGCGGCTACGCAGGCCGCCGCGGTCTCGGCGGCCACCCGCAGCGAGGGCGTATCGGTGATGCCGGCCGACAGCCGATGTGCGTACTCCCGGATATCCGGGAGACCGAAAGTCACAGCACTCACGCCGGGCTCCGTTCCCGGGCAGGTGACACCTGGACGTGAAAACCCCGCCGATTCGATAGCCAAATGATTGCCGAATCGACACTACCGGAGCACGAAAACCCGCCAGGCCCCAAGAATTAACCGATAGTCGGCTATTTCCACCATCAGATGAGGGTTTGCTAACGGTCCGGACCCGAGTGATATAGCTTTCGCATCACTTTCGGTAACAACTGTGGCTCACCGCAGGTGGCGACGAAAACGACCGCCCCTCGGGAGCACACGCCCGTTGCCGAATCGTGTCCGAGCAGACGAACAGATCGGCATCGGGAACCGGGATCAGCGGACGCCGTCGTCGACCGGCGTCTCCGTGCCGTCGGGTCCGGCGGCCGACGAACCGGCGCTGCGGAACAGGGGCCGGTGCGCTACCCCACCGGCCGGCGCCGGCGTTTCGATCGGTACCGGACCGTGGCTGAATAGATTCGGCTGCTCGCTCATATCGGATGCCCTTTCCTGCGAACGGTGACCCGGACCCGCCTTCGACGCTTTCGTCCGGCCGACGAATCGGCCGTACGCCTCGGCGCCCGGCGGTACTCGATCGATCACCGACACAATGACAGTACACCCCGAATCAGCGGCGGCCGCCGCGAACCGGCTCGACGGCGCGTCACGGAATCGGTTCGGCGGCGGTGGTTTACGCGACCGCGGGCGTGTTCAGCCGCGCCCGTGCCGTAGTTCGTAGCGCTCGCGTTCCTCGGCCGCGCGGCGGCGTTCGCCGATATCGGCGAGTTCGGGGTCGAGTCCGTGCCGCAGCAGCCGGTGGCGCCGGTACACGTACATCAGCGCGACGGTGAAGTAGATCAGCGGTATGTACAGCAGCGCCATCATCGACAGACCGATCCACAGCGGGCCGGGGATCAGTAGGAACAGGCACAGCACCGGGATGACCGGCACCAGGAATCGCACCAGGTAGCGGCGTGCGGCGCCGGGCCCGGTCAGATCCCGCAGCACCCACTCGCGCATCGACGGCGGCAGTGTCGCACCGCAGATATAACGCACTCGCTGAATCGGATTGGGCTCGAGCTCACTCATCGCCGGCTCCCTGAATTTCGGCGGCCCGCCGGGCGGCGGAGTTGACGCGGGTCAGCACCTCGCGCAATTCCTCGAGATCGGCGAGGCTCACCCCCAACCGCTCGACGACGGCCGGTGGTATGCGCTCGGCCCGGGCGCGCAGCGCGCGGCCGGCGTCGGTCAGATCGATCAGCAGCGCGCGTTCGTCGCGGCGGTCGCGGCGGCGGGTGATGAGATCGGCGGCCTCGAGTCGCTTGAGCAGCGGGGACAACGTCGCGGAATCGAGCTGGATCGCCTCGGCGATGGCCTTCACCGACATCGGCGCCTCGCCCCACAGTGCCAGCATCACCAGATACTGCGGATGGGTGAGCCCCATCGGTTCCAGCAGCGGGCGGTAGACCGTCAGCACCGATCGATTCGCGACGGCCAGGGCGAAACACACCTGCCGGTCCAGCCGCAACGGGTCCTCGACCTCGGTCTTCATATCCCACCTCCTCGGGTCGGACATAAAGCTATCGCACTAATAGTTAATACACAAACTATTAGTGCGCCAACACACACCCGGCTCAGCGGCTGATACCGGCCGTCAGCAAGCCGGCCAGCTCCCGGTAGGCCATAGCGTCGTCGAGTCCGGTCGCCGCGCGCACGCCGCCCTGCTGGATACGCACCATCATCGCCGCCGCGAGATCGGCCGCGAATGCCGCGTGGACATCGCGGAATTCGCCCGCCTCCACCCCCTCGGTGACGAGTTCGCGAACCCGATCGGCGGCGATCCGGGTGTTGATCTCGTAGACCTCCCGGGCCGGCGCGAAGGCATCGAGGTCGCTCATGAAGCGCTCGGAGGCCGCCGAGAGCGCGACCCCCACCGCGGACAGGTAGCCGGTGATGCGGTCGGCCGCACCGGACAGTCGCGCCACCTCGGACTCCACCGCATCGGTGGCGCGCCGGAAGAAGTGCACGGTGGCCACCCGGACCAACTGCTCCTTACTTCCCGCCAGTGCGTACAGGGTCGATTTCGAGCACCGCAGCCGGGCGGCGATGTCGTCGAGAGTCAGGTGGGCGAACCCCTCGGCGAGGAACAAATCGACCAGGGCATCGAAGAGTTCACTGCGCCGCCGGGTGGCGAACTCGGGCCGGGTGAGCTGGTCCATACCCGCGATAGTACTGGGCGGGGCTTTGCAGTACTGTTCACAATCAGTACTCTGCCCAGTAATTCAGTACTGTTTTCGCCGCTGTCTCGCATCCCAGAGGAGTCGCCGTGCCCGTCGACCGCCTGCTACCCACCACCGAAGCGCACGATCTGATCCGGCTCACCCGCGATATCGCGGACAAGACACTGCTGCCCATCGTGGACGAACACGAGAAGTCCGAGACCTATCCCGAGGGCGTGTTCGCGACTCTGGGCGAGGCCGGGCTGCTGAGCCTGCCGTATCCGGTCGAATGGGGTGGCGGCGGTCAGCCCTACGAGGTGTATCTGCAGGTACTGGAGGAGATCGCGGCCCGCTGGGCGGCGATCGCGGTGGCCGTGAGCGTCCATTCGCTGGCCTGCCATCCGTTGTTCGCATTCGGCACCGAGGAACAGCAGCGGCGCTGGCTTCCGGAGATGCTGGGCGGCAGCACGATCGGCGCCTACAGCCTGTCGGAACCGCAGGCCGGATCCGATGCGGCCGCACTCGCCTGCAAGGCCACCGCGACCACCGACGGCTACCGTGTCAACGGCACCAAGGCGTGGATCACCCACGGCGGCATCGCCGACTTCTACAACGTATTCGCCCGCACCGGTGAGGGATCGCGCGGCATCTCCTGTTTCCTGATCCCCGCCGGCACCGAAGGGCTCAGCTTCGGCAAGCCCGAGGACAAGATGGGACTGACCGCGGTTCCGACCACCTCGGCGCATTACGACAATGCCCTCGTGGCGGCGGAGCGCCGGATCGGCGCGGAGGGCCAGGGGCTCCAGATCGCCTTCAGCGCACTGGATTCGGGACGGCTCGGCATCGCCGCGGTCGCGACCGGCCTGGCACAGGCGGCGCTGGACGAGGCGGTCGCTTACGCCCAGCAGCGAACCGCGTTCGGCCGCAAGATCATCGACCATCAGGGACTGGGATTCCTGCTCGCCGATATGGCGGCCGCGGTGGATTCCGCCCGCGCCACCTACCTCGACGCCGCTCGCCGTCGCGATGCGGGACAGCCGTACTCGCGCAATGCCTCGGTCGCCAAACTGGTCGCCACCGACGCCGCCATGAAGGTCACCACCGATGCCGTCCAGGTATTGGGCGGATACGGCTACACCCGCGATTTCCGGGTCGAACGGTATATGCGCGAGGCCAAGATCACCCAGATCTTCGAGGGCACCAACCAGATTCAGCGTCTGGTGATCGCCCGCTCACTGGCCGGCTGAGCCGTCACCGGGCGTGCGGATCCGATCTGTTTGACGATCCCGAGGGCGGCTATATCGGGACTACAAGAGTCCATCGAGGTTGAGAATCGGTAATAGCCATGATCGTATTCATCGGGTTGATCATTCTTTTCGCCGCACTGGTCGTCGGAGTGGCCGCCGCCATAGCCAATTCCGGCGACACCCACGTGCTCGCGACTGAATTCACCGTTTTCGGAGCCCATTTCACCCCCACTCAGAACGAACTGTTCACCGCGGGCGCCGCGGTCGGCGCAGTCGGGATGCTCGGCCTGGGCATCGCCCTGCTCGGCGCGTTCTCGGCTTCACGCCGACACGCGGAGATCCGGCGCGAACTGCGCCACTCGCGCCGTGAAATGAACGCCACGCGCAGGGATCTCGCGAAGACGACGGCGGAGCGCCCGGCGGTTCCGGAGACCGCGCGGCCGACAGCCACGAAAACGAAGCCGCGCTTGCGCAATCCGTTCACCCGCCGCGGAACCGGGCTGTCGGGTAGCGCCCAGCCACAGGCCTGATCCCTTCGCGCACCGAGCCTCCGGCCGGACATCCGGCCGGACCCGGGTGTGCGGGGTGGACCCCTCGGCATCCACCCCGCACACCACCGTCAGCGGCTCCGCTCGCGCCGAACGCTCATACCAGCACGGTCTGTTTGCGAATTCGGCGTTGCACGTCCCGCATCATCATCTTGGTTCCGGAGAACCGGATGAACTTGGGAATGAAGCGATTGACGAAACCGACGAACTGGAACAGATGCTCGAACCGGCGTTGATCGGCCGCACTCCACTCCACGCCCATCTGCTCGCGGAAATGCGGGGGCAGGAATCCAGCGGTCAGAAAGCGCAGCAGACCACCGAACAGGATCCGCAGGTACCAGTGGATCATCCGAAGATGCAGCAGATCACCGATATACGCGCGGAAAGCGTCGTCGACGATCACCTGCCGGCACGCCTCGACCCAGTACTCGTCGAATTCGGCCCGCGTCTTCGGCCACATATCGGGATGTACCTGCAAGGTGGTGCCGAACGTATCCGCCCCCTGATAGAACGCCTCGAGTTCCTCGGGTGACATCTTGCCGTTGATGAGTTGGTGAGAATCCTCGAAGCCGATGTAGATACACGCCGCCACATACAGCTGCAGATGCCGGTCGAAGGCGTTGTACTTGACCTTGGATCCGGGCTTGGAACGCACCTGGCGGTGCGCGACGTTGACAGCCTCCCGGAATTCCTTCTTCTCCTCGGGCGTGCCGAGAATGGCCACCGCGAGATAGGAGGCCGTGGTTCGCAGCCGCTTCCACGGATGCACCATCAGCGCACCGGATTCCACGGTGCTCTCCATGACACCGGCGGCCACCGCGGGATGGGCGAACTGCATCGCGACATTGGCGGCGGCGCCGGCGAACATCCAGAAGTCGAGCGAGTCGGGCAACTGCGCCGGCCGCTTGCGCGGCGACCGGTAGAAGTCCGGAATGTGAATGCGGGTCCGCGCCAGGGGCAACGGCGGCAGTCGCGTGCCGGCAGAGTCCGGTACGCGATCGGCTTCCGCCGCCCGCGACACCGGCACCGACTCCTCCACGACATACGAATCACTGTGCGGGTCGGTGTAATTCGGCTCCCAAGGCTGCGTTGCCGTTGTCATGCCAGTCCTCTCTCCGTACGTTTCGCCGGTCCGACGCACACCCCTCCGGCTGCGGGAACCACAGCCACTATGTTACTCACAATTCTGATCCGATCAATGGCAATAGGTGAGCATTAATTGACCACTTCGACATTTAAGTTTCTCGATATTCTCGCCACTGAGTGCGGAGTCCGCTACGGAGCGGGGTGACCGAACAGCGTCGTCGCCATCAATCCGACCACGTGCTCGCGCGGGCAGATCCGCTGATCGTTGCCGAACAGTCGCCCCAGCCCGACCACCAGCCCGAATCCGGCGTGCACCAGGATGCGCGCCTGCGCCCGGGGCAACCGCGGCCGGGAATCCACCAGTAGCTCCACCCATTCGGCCACGACCAGCCGCTGGATATTGCGCAGCACCGTGCGTTCGTAGGTGCTCACATTGCCGAACTCCGCGTAGTACACGAAGGTCAGTTCCCGTTCGGCGAACGAGCCGTCGACATAGAGACCGATCAGCGTGTCCAACGCCTCCGACGAGGATGGCGACGATTCCACCGCCGGTGCGATCACGGCCGCCATCCGATCGGCGACCCGCCGGAACGCCGCCGCCAGCAGAGCGTCCTTGCTCCGGTAGTAGCGATACACCGCCGAGGCCGCCGACAGGTCCGCTGCCGCCGCGATATCCTCCACGCTCACATTGGGATAGCCGCGTTCATGGAACAACTCGACGGCCTTGTCGATCAGGACCTGATGTTTGAACAGTTGGGGAATCTCGGCCGCCGGTGGCGGCTCCGGCACGGCGACATCGGCACTCGGCAGATCCGCCCGCACCACCGACCACGCGGCCTCGCTCAGCACCACCGCCAGCGCTTTCGCCGGCAGCTGGGCATGATGATCACCGATGCTGCTGACCACACTGAACACGGCGACGGCGCGCACCAGCCGGTCCCGCCGGGACAGCTCCGGCCGGACACCGCCGATCAGGGCGCGCAACGTGGAGATGGCGCTGCTGAACCGCTCGTCGAAGAGCACTCGGTCGTCCGGATTCAGATATCGGGCCTCCCACCGTGCCAACGCCGCTGTCGGGCGATTGCCGATCGTCTCGGCGACGATCGCGTCGATGACCATGCCCAGCTGCTCCTCGGCCGGGCGCTCGGCGGCGCGCGCGGGCAACGTCACCGCGGTCACCGCGGCCGCCGCCAGCCGCAGCAACTCCTCCCGGAACAGCGCGTACTTACTCGGATAGTGCCGGTACAGCGCGGCCGAGGAGATGCCGAGCCGCGCCGCGATCTCCTCCATGCTCACGCCGTGATAGCCCAGCGATCCGAAGGCGGCGGCCGATTCGGAGGCGATCTGCGCACGGCGGTTCTTGGGCCGACGACGGATCACGCGCTGCGCGTCATGTGTCGTCGACGGCCCCGCGGCCTTCGCCCGACCGTCCTGTGCGCGGCTCACAGTTGTTGCTACGACCGCGGCGGCAGCGGCGCGAGCGGGGTACTGATCTTGTCGACCAGCCAGCGGTCGCCCTGCTTCTGCAGCCGCATCACCGTCGACAATTGCCCAGGCTCCGGTTTGCCCTGGGTGCCCAGACTCGTGATCGTCTGGCCGATCACGACGATCGCCTCCGCCGAATTCTCGTCCCCGGAGCGGATCGCGCACTGCACATCCGTCGACTTCGCGACCACCTCGCCCTTGGCGAGCACATCGCTGAGGTCCTTGCTGTTCGATTCGAACTGCTTCTTCCAGTCTCCGCTGGCACCCGCCAGCACATCGCGCACGTACCGGTCGAGATGTTCGGAATCATAGGTGGACACCACCGGCCCGTAGGCGCAGGCGGCCTGGCGGGCCTGCTCCTGCGCGGCCAGGACATCCCGGTGGCCCTTGTCCTGCAAATAGAAGAAGATGCTGGTGCCGACCGCGGCGCCGAGGACCACCGCCGCGGCCGCGCGCAGCGCGATGGTGCTCCCACGTCCGCCGAAGGCCGGCCGCCACCGCGCGATCAGCGAAACCTTCGGCGCATCAGGGCTTTCGGAGGACGCCTCCGACTCGCCACCGGAGGTCGCCGCCGGATCGGGCTCGGTCGGCGCGACGTCCTCCGCACCCGCTCCGGTCTCCGCGACGCCATCCACGGAATCGTCGATTTCCTTATCGCTCATGTGTTTTCGCCTCCTAGTTGTCGGGTATCGGGCCGGACGGAACGGGCCGTGACAGTTCGTTGCCGGAGACCCCCGGCGGCGGGCCGGACCCGTTGTCCGGGGCATTCGGACGCGGCGCGTTGGCCGAACCACGAACCTGCAGTGCCGGATCGGCGGTCAGGCAGTAGTTGTAGAGACGCACCCGGGTGTCGGTCATGATCGTGGTAGGCGAGACCGGGATCGTGTCGTAGTCACAGGTGGGGCGTGGCCAGAAGTCGGCCAGCGTGTGATAGGCGCCGTCGTGGGCGGGTACGCCGAGGGCCTGAATACCCTGGCGCAGCGCGGGAAACAGCGCCTCGATCGCCGGCTGACGCAGTTTCGCGGCCTTGGTGATGGCGACGAAATTAGTGACCAGATCGGTCAGCGGATCCTGATTCCGCGCGACCACCGCACCGAGCGTCGCCAGCTGCCCGGGCCCCTGATCCAGGAATCTGCGGATCTCGGCATCGGCCGCGGTGGCCTGCTGGAACAGGGCGCTGCCGGCCGTCGTCAGGGTGCCGAGGTCGGGTTGCGCATGCGAGGTGGTCTCCCCGATCACCTGAAGGTTCTCGATCAGCTGCCGCGTCTGCGGCAGCAGATCGTTCAGCCCCGCCATCGCCCGGCTGATCCCGGAGACCATATTGCGCAAACGGTCCGGGCCACCGGCCAGCGCCTTGTCCAGTTCGTCGATGATCGCCGTCAACCGGTCCGGATTCATCCCGCCGACGAAGCCACTCAGATCGGTCAGCAGATTCTGGACCGGAATCGGCACACTCGTGCGCGCCCGTTCGACGACGGCCCCGTCGGACAGGTAGGGCCCGGTGTCGGCGTCGGGGCGGAAGTCGAGATATTGCTCGCCGGCCGCGGACAGCCGGCCGATATGAACCGTACCGCCGACCGGAATCCGCGCGGTGTCCTCGATTTCGGCGATCGCGTCGATGCCGTCGCCGGACACGCGCACGTCGGCGACCTGGCCCACCCGGGTCCCGCGGAAGGTCACGTCGTTACCCGGCAGGATTCCGCCCGAGGTGGCCAGCTGCACGGTGACGGAGAAGGTGTGCGGAATCGGATTGAACCGCAACACATAACGAGCCAGATAGCCCGAGCCGATCACCAGCACGACGATCAGGCTGAGGTTGGCCAGGGCGACCCGACGGCGCACCACCCAATTCCACAAGGGAGTATTCATCGATCACCGCCCTGCTGCGCGGGTTCGGTCGGCGTACCCGGAGACCCGGGCTGCTCCACGGTCGGCGGTGCCGCACCCGGCACCGGGCGTGGCGGGCTGACGAGCCGGCCGAACACCTTCTCGAAAACCTGTGTCAGGCTGCCGATGAAGGCGGGTACATCACCGATTTCGGGCAGCCGGGAGCCGTGTGGATCGCTCAGGGCGCCGATACTCAGATACGACACCACCGGCATCACGGCCAAGCCGGATCCACGCAGGCTGGCCATCAGCGGCGGATAGATGTCGTTGAGCCCGTTGAGCGCTTCGGTGAGGTTGCCGCCCATCTCGGTGAATCCCGACATGAGTTTCTGGATGCTGTCGAACAGGCTCAGGAACTGCGGGCCGGTCGTATCGGTGAAGTCGCCCAGCGCGGCCATGGTGGTCGAGACCTTGGTGGTCAGATCCACGATGCGCTGATTGTTCTCGTTGACCAGTCCCAGCAGCGCCGGGAAGGTGTCCGCCGCCGCACCGAGTTCCGTTTTGCGCCGGGCCAATTCACCGGTCAGGGTGTTCAGTCCCTGCAGGGTGGCGTCGATATCGCCGGTGCGCTGATCGAGCGCGGTGATCACACTCGTCATCTCGTCGAGCAGATGCGCCAATTGCGGCCCCCGCCCGGCGAACATGGAATTCATCTGGGTCGTGATCTGCGCGGCCTGATTGATGCCGCCGCCGTTGACCAGCATGGCCACCGACATCATCAACTGCTCCACCGAGGCGGCGGTGCCGGTGTGGTCGACGCCGATGGTGTCACCCTCCCGCAGTGGTGGCCCCGCCTCCCGCGCGGACGGCAGTGTCATCGCCACCGACATGTCGCCCAGGGGCGTCGCCTGGCGCAATTCCGCGGTGGTCCCGCGCGGCAGCGTGATGTCGGACCGGATCTGCATCCGCACATCGGCGAGGAAATCGGTGGTCTCGATCCCGGTCACGGTGCCGATATCCGTACCGCCGATCCGCACGTGCGCGTGGTCGGGCAGATTGAGCACATCGGTGAATGCCGCGTGCACGGTATAGCCGGGGCCTCCGATGCCCGGCTTGGGCATCGGGACATTCTCCAGCGTCATCCCGCAACCGCCGACACCGAACACGGTGACGGTCGCGACGGCCGCGAGAGCGGTACCGCGGCGCGCTGTTCTGCGATGGGACTGTGTCATTTTCCGCTGATCCCCAGAAGTGCGGCGGTGAGTCCGAAATCGGGCCCCAGATCGGCGATCCTGCCGGTCCGGCAGCCGTCCAGGCGCATCATCACCCGCTCACAGAAGGTGGACAATGCCTCTCCGTCCAGTACGGATTTGTCGAGCAGGCCGTGCAGACGCAACGCCTGATGTTCGTAGCTGGTGGCATTGGCCAGGTTCTGGAACATCAGCGGTGCCACGTCGACGATCTCGGTGAGATTGCGAGCGTTGGCGCGCATCTGGTTACTGATCGCGACGAAACGGGTCAGCGCGCCGGCGAGCTGATCCTTGTTCTGCCCCACCACCGTCGCGGTGTTGGCGACGAAATCGTCGAGCTGGGTGAGTACGGCCTGCAAACCGGGCGCCTGATCGGCGAGCAACGTGATCAGCTCGGTGATGCGCCCGCTGAAATCCCGTACGGTGCGGTCGTTCTGAGCGATGACCTGGGTGACGTCGTTGAGTTCGACGATGGTGTTGGAGATCTGGTCCTTGTTGGCGAAGGTGGTCTCGAACGCCCCCGACAACGCGTCCAGGGTCTCCCGCAGTTTGTCGCCATTGCCGTCGAGCAACGGGAACAGCACCCGGCTGGCCATCGGTCCGTTTTCGCTGTCGCCCTTCAGCGTCGCTCCGATCTGGTCGAAGGTCTCCATGATCCGGTCCAACTCCACCGGAGTCCTGGTGCGCGGCAGCGGAATATGGGCACCGTCGGCCATGGTGGGTCCGGAACCGTCGTAGGCGGGCGCCAATTCGATGTGGCGATTGGTGATCAGCTGCGGATTCACCAGGGCGGCCATGGCATTCGCGGGAAGCTTCACCGCCTTGTCGACCTTCATGACCACCTGGACATAGGTGCCCTTGGCCGCCACCGATTCGACCGTGCCGACCGGGACACCCAGCACATCGACCTCGTTTCCGGCATAGAGTCCGGCCACATTGTCGAAATCGGCGCTGATGCGCATATTGTCGCCGAGCACCTGATTCGCGGCGCTGCCGAGCGAGCCCGGCAATACCGAGCACCCCGAGCCCGCGGCGGCGACCAGGCAGGCCACGGCCAGTGCGCGCAGTTTCATCACTTACACCCCTGTACGACCTGCGCGAAGCAGATCCAGTTGTCCGGGAACAGACCCCACGGCACGTACACATCGCCGTAGGGGCCGTTGCCGAGGACGTTGTTGAACTGTCGCAAGGTGACCGGCATGATCTCGTACAGCCGGTCGAGGTTGGTCTTGTTCTTCTCCAGTCCCTCCGACATGGTGTTCAGATCCCGGATCATCGGGCCGAACTGGTTGTTGTTCTCCAACCCCATGTCCTGCAACAACTTCGACAGCGCGGCGACGTTGTCGAGCAGATTCTTCAGCAGTTGCTGACGCCGCTGCACGGCCTGGCCGATGGCCTCACCGCGGGTGAGCAACATCAGGACACTGTTCTGGTTGTCGGCTACCAGCTGCGAGACCTGGTCCATCCCTTTCAGCAAGGCGTCGACTTCGTCGCGACGATCGTTGACGACCTTGGCCAGCGAACCGATGCTGTCGAGCGCCTGCACCGCCAGCTGCGGCGAATCACCCATCTGCTGATCCATCGTGTCCAGCGCCTGCCGCAACTTCCGCGGGTCGATCCGCTCGATCCTTTCGAACGACGCCTTGTACTGCGGGTCCTGGATCACCTTGCTCAGGTTGTAGGGAACGCTGGTGTGGTCGAGCCGGATCCGGTTGTCCGGCAGACCCTTCCCATTACCCGGGACCAGGTCGATGTGCAGCCGGCCCAGGATGGTCGACATCTTGACCGCGGCACGGGCGTCGGGCCCCAGCCGCAGGTCGCGGCGCACCTTCAGATCCACGACCACCTTGGCGCCGTCGAGCCGCACGGACCGCACCGCACCGACCTCGATCCCGGAGACGTCCACGGTCGCACCGGGGCGCAACCCGGCGGCCTGGGCGAATTCGGCGTGAATCGTCTTGTCCCCCAGCCGCGCCTGGGTGAGGGCACTGGATCCGAGGAGCAGAACGAGCACGGTCGCCGAGGCGATCAGGCCCAGGCGCAGGTACCGGTTGCGCAGGAATCCGAACATCTTCGGGACCCGCGGCCGGGGAATTCTCGCCCTCATCGGCACACCTCCGAATGCGCGTTACCACCGATCTGGGAGAACAGGCCCGGGGGCAGCAGTACCCCCCACAGCGACACATCGAGGCCACAGAAGTACGCGTTGCCGTACGCGCCGTTACCGGAGAACTGGGCGACCCGGTTGAGCACGTTCGGCAACTGCACTGCCGCCCGGTCCAGCGCCGCGCCGTTGAGCAGCAGCAGCGCCACACCGGTGGTCGCCTTGCTCTGCGCCGCCGCGATGCCCGGTTTGACCTGGGCGACCAAACCGACCAGCGAGTCGGTCGAGGTGGCCACCCGATCTACCGACGACTTCAGTGCCTCGCCCTGTGCGTAGAGACCGTCCATCAGCGATCGGGTCTGGGTGATCAGGGTCTCCAGCTCATTGCTGCGATGGGCCAGGCCGGACATCACACTGCTCAGATTCGACACCACATCGCCGAGAATCTTGTCTCGCTGCCCGAAGGTTCCGGCCAGCTGTGCGGCCTGGGTGATCAGGGTGCTCAGCGAGACCTGGTTGCCCTGCAGCGCTTGAACGAGCGTCTCGGACAACGAATTCACCTGATCCGGCTGCAGGACCGAGAACAGCGGCTCGAAGCCGGACAGCAATGCCGAGACATCGAACGACGGCTCGGTGTGCTCGAGTGGGATCCGCCCGCCGGCCGGCAGCGGCCGTCCCGGCTCCGGCCCCGGGGCCAGCGCGATATACCGCTGGCCGATCAGATTCTGGTACCGCACCATTGCCTTGGTGGTCGTTGTCAGATGCTGATTGCTGCGAATGCTGAACTCGACTCCGGCCTTGTACTCGTCGGCGAAGTCGATCTTGTCGACGCGGCCGACCCGGACCCCGGCCATGCGCACGTCGTCACCGACCCGCAGTCCGAGCACATCGGAGAACACCGCCGAATATCGATCGGCGGATCCGGGGACCGAGCGTTGCAGCGTCCCGTAGATCGTGGAGGTCAGCGCGATCGCGACGACGGCGAAGAAGCCGAATCCGATCAGCGCTTTCGTCGATTTCATTGTGCCACAACACCTTCCGGCGTGGACCGAACCGTCAGATAGCCACCCGCGAGCACCGGACCCAGCAGTAGCAGTTGCGCCAGATTCGGGACGCCGCCCACGACCGCTGCCACCGCGGCGGGACCGCGCAGCGCCGCCGGGTGGACGGCGGCCGGACCGGCCGGCGCCGCACCGTCGGCCGGCGCCGTGATGCCGGGAATCCGGGGCAGGCCCGGCAGGCCCGGCAGGGCCGGAAGTCCGGGAAGGGCGGGCAGACCGGGAATCAGCGGCTGCTGCGCCGGCGCCACGGGCATGGGGGTAGGGCGGGGCCCCGCGGCGGGCAGCCACCCCGGCAGCTGCGGCGGCGGATACACCTGGGGCGGAGCCTCGTTCGGCACCGTCGCCCCGCCGCAGCGCGGACCGTACTCCTCACCGTAGTGCGGGCAATCCGCGGCCGTGTACTGCTGAAAAGGGGTGAGAGAGGCGTCCATGGCCCACACCATCTGCTGCTTCGGCCCCCAATGGAAGGTCGTCTTCAACCGCTGCAGCGCGGTATTGAGATTGGCGGCGGTGAACGGGATCGCGTCGGGATCCCTGGCCAGGCCGCCGAACAGATCGTCCAGACCGGTCACGAGGAATTTGCCCGAATCGGGATTGCGCGCGAACAGGCCGTTCACGGAGTCGACGGCGCCGCCCGCATTCGTGAGCAGCGCAACAAGATTCGAGCGGCGCTCGGTCAGGGTGCGGGCGGTCGTGACCGAATCCGACAGCACCCCCACCAATTCCGGCGCGGACCGGCTCAGCGCGGTCGCGGCGCGGCCCAGATTGCCCAGCAGATCACCGATGTCGGGGATCTCGTGCACCTGGGTGAGCCAGTTGTCGAGGCGCTCCACGGTCGAGCCCGGCACTCGGGCAGAGGGTTCCAACGCTGCCGACAGCGTCGCCAGCACCCGGCCCAGCTTCTCCGGCGCGATATTGCTCAGCACATTGCGCAGCACATTCAACGTGGTCTGCAGTTGAATCGTCGCCGCACCGGCGTCCTCGGCGATCGTCGAGCCGGAGTGCAACGTCGCGGTATCGGGCCCGTTGTCGACCAACTCGATGGCGGTCACGCCGAACAGGTTGTTCGGGATGACGCGAGCGGTGACATTGGCCGGAATGGTCTCCGCGATACGCGGTTTCAGCGCGATCCGGGCACGCTGCTGTTCACCCTTGGCCACCACGTCGACCGAATCGACCGCGCCCACGACCAAGCCGCGGAACTTCACGTCGGCGTGTGTGGGCAGGCCGTCGCCGGTACTCGTGAGGACGGCCGCGATGGGAACCTTCTCGGTGAAACGGCCGGTGTAGCGCAAGGCCAGCAGATACAGCAGCGCGGCCACCACGAGCAGCATCGCGAGGCCGGCCAGCGTGAGCTGACGTCCGGTCGCGCCGCGGCCACTGGGATCGAGAATCACGAACGACACCTATCCTGAGATCCGGAATCCGGGGTCGATACCCCAAATGGCCAGTGTGAGAAAGAGATTGGCGAACACCATCACGACGATCACCATCTTGATCGCCCGCCCCGCCGCCACCCCGACGCCTTCGGGTCCGCCGCTGGCGACGTAGCCGTAATAGCACTGAATGAACGTCGCCAGCAGCGTGAAGAGCACCACCTTCAGCAGTGAGTAGAAGACGTCGGAGCCGATCAGGAACTGGAAGAAGTAGTGGTCGTAGGTGCCCGACGTGGTGCCGCCGAGAAAAAGCACCGTCAGTTTCGTGGTCAGATACGCGGCGGCGAGGCCGACACTGTAGAGCGGGACGATCGTCACCGTCGCCGCGATCATCCGGGTGCTGACCAAGTACGGCAGTGGGCGGATGGCACACGATTCCAGGGCATCGATCTCCTCGGAGATCCGCATCGAGCCCAGCTGTGCGGTGAAACGGCAGCCCGATTGGATCGCGAAGGCCAGCGTCGCCAGGATGGGCGCCAGTTCGCGAGTGGTCGCGAAGCCGGCGATGGCGCCGGTCAGCGGGCTCATGGTGAGCAGGTTCAGCGCCGTGAACGACTCCATCCCGACGATGATGCCGCCGAAGGAACAGAGGATGAACACCACGCCGATGGTGCCGCCGCCCACGATCAGCGAGCCGTTGCCCCAGCTCACATCGGCCACCAGCCGGGCGACCTCCTTCCGGTAGTGCTTCAGCACGAACGGAACGGCGGCCAGCGCTCGGAAGAAGGTGATCGTCTGATGCCCGAGCCGCTGATTGGCGTGCACGGGGATCAGGGCGGCATGGCCGGCGGCGCGCAGCGGCCGGGCCGCGGGCGGAGTGTAGGTGCTCGCCATCTCACACGACCTTCGTGGGAAGCAGCGTATTCGCCAGCTGGGTCAGGATGATGTTGGTCGCGAAGAGCATCAGTGCGGAGCTGACCACGGCGGAGTTGACCGAATTGGCCACGCCCGCCGGACCACCGCTGGTGTGCAGGCCGACATCGCAGGCGATGATCGCGGTCAGCACTCCGAAGATCGCGGCCTTCATCAACGCGATCACCAGATCACCGGCTACCGCGAACGAGGCGAAGGATCCGATGAAGGAACCCGGGGTACCGGCTTGCGCGTACACGTTGAACATGTACGCGGTCGCGAAGCCGACGAAAACGATGAAGCCGCACAGCAATACGCTCACCAGCACCGCCGCTGCCAGGCGCGGCGCCACCAGCCGCCGCACCGGATCGACACCCATCACCATCATGGCGTCGATTTCCTCCCGGATGGTCCGGGAACCGAGATCGGCGCAGATCGCCGATCCCACCGCACCGGCGATCATCAGCGCGGAGACCAGCGGCGCGCCCTGGCGGATGATGCCCAGTGCGGCAACCGAACCGATGAACGTCGTAGCGCCGACCTGGTTCACCAGCGCGCCGACCTCGATGGAGACCACGACCGCGATCGGGATGGCCACGAAGACGGTGGGCGCCGCGGACACATTGGCCATGAAGGCGCACTGCTTGATGAACTCCTGGAACGGAAATCTCCGGGTGAAGATCGCCGCGAACAGCTGGATCAACGCCTCACGCCCCAGGGCCACCTGCCGGCCGAGAGTTTCCAGCGACCGCTGCGGATGCCGGCGCCAGAGGCCACCCGCCGCATCGACGAGGCGCGCGAGCTCACCCTCCTCGGTCGCGCGCCAGGGCGGTCCCGGCGGCTGCTCGGAAGCTCGGGTCGACGTCACAGCGGTCGTTCCTTTCTCACTCCGCCGGGCGGGCGGCCGAATCGCGCCACCGGGCGTCGAGCGTGCGACGTGGCGGGCCGGGGGTGCGACACACGATAGTAAGTTACTGTTGGTTCTTATATCTGCGAAATGAGCTGATTCGCCCGCGAAGCCTCCACCCGGCCACTCGTCGGCGAGATCTTCTCGTGCGTCTAAGATTCCCAGGCGCGGCTCGGGACGGTCGGTATCCGCGCCGACTCGGTAAGTTGTCGGAAATTCTTACTACCGAGGGTGAAGCGCGGGAATCAGGGGAGATTTTCCAGATAATGCTGCAGCGACAGCAGCAGCGCCCCGGCCAGCGCGACACCGGCCCCCACCGCACACAGCACCGCGAACCACAATCCATATCGGAGAACCGGATTGACCTCGATTCGCCCACCGAGAATCTTGACTCCGATCACCAAGACGTCGATGAGCCATACCAGCGCCATCATGACTAGGTCATGCAGACGTCGGAGAAGGTGAGCACCGGCCAGCACACGATCGACCCCAGAAACGAGATGATCACGTCGATGCCGTGCATCCGGTTCAGATGCGAAGTATGCGTCAGGGTCCAGATCACCCCGACGGTCCCGTAGGGCACGGCGAGGATGATCAGGGTGCCCAGAAATTCGGACACCTTCATCTCGTAGCTCAGTAGCCGATCCAGTCGCTTCAACACTGCGGCACAAGTCCTTTCACCCATCAGCCGCGCATCCACGCACGCCGATCCCGCACGTACCGGACGCAGGCACCCTTGCCTGTTGATCACGGCGCCGGCGATCCACCGATCGCCCGCAGCCCCGTATGTTACTCATAATTCACGTTTTGTGAAGTAGAACTCCGACACCGGCCGAATTCTGAATGTCCCGTGCTCATAGTGATGAACCACAACACGAGCCGCACGAGTGCACCTCACACAAGTTATGGGCAATTCCTCGACCGAATGATGACTGAAGGCCTAAGATGGCGACGTGTCGACGACCGTCATCGGCCTTCGGATGCGAGGAGTGGCCCCGCCGCGCAGGGCAGGCGCGCGCGGACATGCCACCCACCGCGCTCGCATCCACACCGCGAGGTCTCGACACGACCGTTGCCGGGCCCGGCGGTACCGCAGGGGGATCGCCGGGCCCGGCACCGAATCCGCCGGTGACCCACCCCGCCGTTCGATAGCCGGGCACACACGCACACCGCGCCTCTCCTCGGCGGACCCACACAGGACCTCGGACAACCGGCGCGGCGGCGATGTCCACTCGACGGAGGACAGCGTGTACAGCGACAGCACACGACCGGACGGCGCATCCGGACTCCGCAACGTGACCACCGGTCGTTCGCGCGAGATCCTCAACTATTTCGGCAAATGCCGGGCCTGCGGATATCCGGCGACTGCCGTTCTGCGCACGACCGCGTTCAGCGACGGCGCCGTCACCGATGCGGTGATCGCCACGTGCGCGCTGCCGTGCGGCTGGTCGGGAACCGTCGAGCCGACCATCATGACGATGCCCACGATGCCGTGGCCGTGAGCCGGGGGGTGACACCGCGCAGGAGGCGCTCCGGACATCTCGCCGCGACGCGCTGATCAACGGTGTTCGGCGAAACACGCTCGGTCGGCCAAGCTGAGGAAGGCCGCCCCGCGGTCTGTGTGCGTTCGACTCGAACTATCTCGTGACCTGTCTCGACCGCAGAACGAGGTGCTCGGATGACAGCTCGCCAGTTCGCCGTCTCGGTGGCCGCAGTCACCCTGCTGTGCACCGGTACCGGCTGGGTTCACGCCGACGATCTGCTGTGCTCCAGCGGATCGGGATGCCCGGCCGTCGGCTGGCTCCCCTCCCCCGTCACCGGTCCCGCCGGCGCCCATCCGGTCGGCCGTGTCGACACCACGCTCACCGCCGCCGACGGCTCACGCACGATCATGGCGTCGGTCTGGTATCCGGCGTCGCGCCCCGGCATCCCGGCCACCTATGTTCCGGCGGGTGATCCGATCGCCGCCTCGAGTATCGCGATCGCGTCCGCGTTCTGGCTGCACACGCCCGCGGCCGCGATCGCGATGGTCGGAGCCACCGTCGCCGCCGCCCAAGCCGCGCCCGTCGACCGCACGCTGGGCCGCCTTCCGGTCGTCGTCGTCTCCCCGGGGCTCGGCACACCGCGCTGGATCCTGTCCGGACTCGCCGAGGAGATCGCATCGCGCGGCTACGCTGTGGTCGCGATGGATCACACCGGCGAGGTTCCGGCCGTGGAATTCCCCAGCGGGCGAATCGTTTTCGGCGGCGCGGTGCGCCCCGACGACTACCGGTACATGCGCGCGCGGCTGGCTGTCCGGCTCGACGACAGCCGGCTCACGCTCGACCGGCTGACGACGCTGCCCGTCGTCGGACCACTCATCGACCTCGACCGGATCGCGATGCTCGGACATTCCTACGGCGGTCTGACCGCGGTGCAGACGGCCGCCGCGGATCCGCGGGTCCGGGCCGCGGTGGTGCTCGACGGCTCGGCCGGCTGGAACCGGGTCGCCGACGCGCCCGCGCTGGACCGGCCGGTACTGCTGCTCGCGGCCGGCGATACCCCGCCCCATCCGTCGTGGACCCGGTTCCACGACCCCCATTTCGCGCGGGCCGCGATCGGATCGGCGGCGCACTATTCCGCCACCGATCTGTGCGCGTTCGGTGCCGGACCGAGATTGTGCGGCACGATGAACGCCGCGCGCGCGGCGGTGGTGAGCCGCGGGGTGGTCGTCGGATGGCTCGAACGGCACCTGCTCGGGCACGATCGGCCGCGACCGGACTATCCCGAAGTGGTGTGGCAGCAGGGCGAATGACCGCTCGGATGCCCACCGCCGGCCACACACCCGCCCGCGATCATTGCCGGGGGCCGCCGCCGGCGGCGTCGGCGGGCGCCACCGACGACCACGGCGTGGCTGTCCGCCGCGACCCCGCCTCCGGCCGGCTCCCGATGCGGCCCTCGGGATTCGAGGTGCCTTCGCCGGTCTCGGTGTCACTGTGCCCCGGCCGCGGATCGGTGCCGGTACGCTCCGCGCTCCAGGGCGTTCGGCCGCGGCGAGAGTGTCGTTGATCCTCCTCACCCGGGACGATCGCGGTCGCCCCGGGCGAAGCCGCGCGGGTCGAGGCCGATCCGGCGCGCTCCTCCACCGTGAACCAGACCGAACGGCCCGCTGCCAGTTCGGAGACACCGACGGTGTGCGGAATGCCGGCAAGCGCGCGCGGGAGTGCCGACGCGGTGGACGGACCCGTCGAATCCGGTTGCGCGACATCGATTTCGATCGTCCGGGCGAGAAGGGTCCGGTTGCCGGGCTCCCCGAAGGTCCGCAGTTCGATGCGGAAGTGACCGAGACCGGGCGCGCGGGTGGCCAGTTCCGAGAGGGCGCCGGCGACGGCATCGATTCCGTCGGCGTGCCATCCGAACGCCCGCAGGCGCTCGGCCGTCCAGGTACCCACCTGTTCAGCGGACATCGGGCGACCGCCGGAGTGCGGCTCACGCACCGTCAGCTCGGCCGGACCGGCGGCGCCCCCGATGAACCGGACACCCGAGGGCGCCAGCCACTGCCGCACCATCGCGTCCAGTTCGCACAGCGCCTCGGCGACCCGCACCGGATCCTGTCCCAGGTCCACCCGGGTGACGCGCGCTGTCGTCTCCCCTTCGACGCGACGCCACTCCAGATCGACCTCGCCGGATTCGAAAAGGACCGGATTCAGCGACAAGGTGGTGACCAAGCGATCGGGTTCGGATTCGAGTCTTTCGATCGCCACCCAGAAGTCGTCGGCACCGAATCCGGGGAGCAGTTCCCGGGCGGCCTCGGCGCCTCGATCGATCAGCTCACCGACGGTCGGGCCGGTCGTCGGTGAGCGCCACAGCGTCCCTCGGATCTCGTCCCGGAAGCGGTCGCCGGACAGATCGACACCGCGCGTCCGGAAGTCGTATCTGAGCTGTGTCGCGGCCTGCATCATCTTCCGCGTATCGAACGTGCGCCGGCCTCCCGCGTGTTCGTCCGCGGAATGGCCGAAGGCATTGGCGAAGGGTTCGATGTCCTCCGGTTGCCCGGCGACGAACGAGCAGACCCCATAACCCGGTACGCCCAGTTCGGACCGGGGGAATCTGTCGTACAGATCCAGATGATTGCGACCGGCGCGATAGGCGTCACCGATCTCCGGTCCCATCACCAGGCTGATGACATCCCGGACACCGACCTGCTCCAGAAACGGTGAGGTGTACGGCTTGCCGTCGGGGCCGACGAATCTGCCGTCCACCACCTTCAGCAGGAGCGAACTCTCCGATCCCCGGGGGATGTGTACCGTGTCACGAGCATCCGTGTCCAACGGCACCATGTCGTAGGAATCCCGAGTCGGTACCAACCGTTCGGCCCGCCGCAGCTCGCTGTCGATCGACGCATCCCGGACCAGGTATTCGGGAGGCATCTCGAAGTCGTTCACCAACTCCGTCGAATACGGCCAGTGATCCCCGAGAACCCGGCCGTTGTCCGCGATTTCGCGAAGACGTGCCAGCGCTGCGTCGATCGCGGACCGCTCGATGCCGAGTGTCGTCAGCACGTCGTCGAGCCACTCCGGCCGCAATCCCTCGACGACAGCCAGGGCCACGGGGTGAAGCCGAGGGTCGGCCCGCTCGACGGCATGCCCGAGAAACTCCGGAACGTTCTGCGGATAGAGCGTGAAGCTCCCGTCGGGAAGAAGGCGTTCCGCCATCGAGAAGGAATGGGGGCCGTCGGGCAGGCAATTGCCGTCCTTGACCATCAGAACAGCGTTTCCGGCGCCCGCGGTGACATAGTGTCCATCCTCCGGATCGCACTCCCCCAGGATGTACCCGCGAACGATGGCGAGATCGCGCCGGACCTGGTCCAATTCGGCGAACGGCGGCGGTGTTTCGAGGTCCGGTGCGCCCATGATCAGTGCGCCCGGCCCCCGGCTGCCCGACCACAGCGTCGCGATCGGAACCTGGCCCGCTCCGAGCTCCGGGTCGAACGCGGACGCGAGCTCCGCCATCTTCTCGTCGAGGCGCGCCGTGGCGACGATCCGGACCGCCAAACCCGAAGGCGGAACGAGAAATATCTGCTCGTAGCCGTCTTCGATCATGCGGTGGTACTCCCCGGAGCCGGGGCGATACACACCGATCCCCGCCGCGCCGAAGTTCACCACGAAGCTCTCGTTCGCCCCGGCGTGGATACGTTCTTCGACACCCGGCCCTCGACTCCGCAGAGACCGCTCGGCCGCGCTCATCTCCCATCGGGACGGTTGACCGGCATCATCCGGAGCCGGCGGCCTGCTGCCGATCAGTCCGGTCGGCGGCGCGATATCCGGTGGCCGCGACGTGGTGAGGTAATGATGGATGACCCACTGTGGCGTCCCGGCGACGATGCCGTTGATCTCCGCGTCGATGAATCCGACCGCCACCGTTTCGGCCGGGTTGAGCGTGTCCTTCGCCATGCTGGTGAAGGCCGCCTCCGGAAGGCGCCGAAGCCATTCGTCGTACGGTTCGTCGAGCAGGCCGTGCCGGCGCAGCGCTTCCCACGCGTCGTGCAGCACGGTGTCGATGGCCTCACTGAGTCTGTTCCCACTGGCGTGGTCGATCGCGTGCCCGAATTCGTGGACGACATCGTCGTGGTAGGGGCGTCCGCTGGACGGATGAAACCCGGTCGTGCCGTCTTCGCGGTCGGCCTCGAGGGCCGCGGCGCGATCGGCGGCCCGTCGCAGGTTGAACGTCATCCAGGTGGTCCTATAGTCGCCGTCGAACACGGTCTCGGCGTTGACGTCCGGATGATCCTGGAAGTCGATCCGCAGCCCGCGAATATTGGTCATGAGCCTGCGGAACCCGGGCGTGTAGCGGTATTTCGTGAGCAGTTCGTCCAGTGTCTCGAGGATTTCCCGCGCGGCGTCGACCGGCAGCAGGGGATGGTCGAAACCGGCGATCGCGAAGTACGGATGGGCGAGGGTGAACTCCTCCACCAGCCGGGCTTTGGCCTGCGCGTCCACACTCAGCCCACTGACGTGCGCGGTCTCGTCGGGAGTGTGGACGGCGTGCTGCTCCGCCCGGGCCAGCGCCGCCAGCACCCGGCCGTGCTCGGCGTGCAACGTCTTTCGATGCGCCTTCGGAAGGTCGGCCAGCCGGTGCTCCACCAGTTCCCCGACGTAGGACACCTGCTCCCGGAGGGCGGTGATGTCCTGCCGTGGCAGGGGGTGGTCTCGCCACACCGTGCTTCCGTCGACCCGCCGCACGAACTTCGCGGCGAAGGGGCTCGGCCCGGTGTCCTCGCCGGCCCGGGCGCCCCGGCCGGCCCACACTGCGCCGTCCGGGTCGATGTTCCACTGCCCGGTGCCGCGGCGCGTGCCGGTCGCGGCATCGAACAGCCCGAGCAGATCGGCCGCGGCGGAGTCGAGATGGCGCCGATCCACGGGGCCGAATACGGCGGCCAGTTCCCATTGCTGCGGGTTGAGGTCCTCGTCGACCAGTCCGAGGTCATAGGCTCGGGCAGTGGACTGCGGCAGGACCGTGTTCGCCGGTTTGCCGGGTACCAGTTCGCGATACAGGACCGTGTAATCGCCGGGCTGCGGACAGGTGTCGGCCACCGGGGCGCCCATGGCCGCACCGATCATCGAGTTCAGCCATTCCCCCATGGCGCTGTCGATGTCGTCGTAGCTCTCCCTGACGGCCTGGTAGCCGTTGTCGAAGGTCACCAGTTCCAGCCGGACTCCGGCCGGCCCCGGCAGCGGATCGACGCGCCTCACCCCGGCGACGAGACCGATGCCGATGAGCGCCGCGAACCTCTCCCCCGGAGGCGCCTGTGAGTCGGCGGACGCGTCGTACGGGTCCGCGGGCCCGGCCATCCGGCGGGCGGCCCCGCCACCGGTATCGTCCCCGACACGAGGGGCCCGAGAGGTCGGCGCCGGATCCGAGGGCCTGCCGCCGATGGATCCGGTGGGCTCGGTGAGCCGGGCGCCGATCCGGATGCCCGGCTCCATCCGCGGCGGTCGCAGATTCGTGACGTATTCGTGGATCACCCATTGCGGGGTCCCGACGACGAGACCGCTGATCTCCGCGTCGCAGAACCCGACGGCCAGGGCTTCCGCGGGCTGGAGTACGTCCTTCGCCGAAGTGGTGAACGCGTGCCAGGACAGGTGGCGAAGCCACTCCTCGTAGTTCTCCACGAGGCCGAGCCGCGTCAGCTTCGCGTGGGCCTCGCGTAACACGGCGGGAAGATTCCAGCTCAGTTCCCGTTTGGTGGCGTGGTCGATCGCGTGCACGAACTCGTGTAACGCGTCGTCCTCGTGCGGCCGCCCGGAGCTCGGATGCGATCCGCGCGCGGCACGCCGGCCGCTATCGGCGACAGCCATGTCCCGGTCGGCCGCGAAGCGCAGGTTGAACGTCAAGTCCGTACCGACGATGGCATCCGCGGCTTCGTCGTACCTGGGGCTCGCCACAGCACGCGCCCACAACAGGAAATCGATCCGCAGCCCGCGGATGTTGGTCATGAGTTTCCGGAAACCGGGGGTGTATCGGTACTTGTCGAGCAGACCGTCGAGCCTTCCGAGGATTTCCTCGACCGCCGCTTTCGCGGTGCAGGGACTTTCGAACCCGGCGACCTCGATATAGGGGTGTCTGAGCTTGAATTCCTCGACCAGCCGGGTCTTGGCCTGTGTCTCCTCGTCGAGCCCGGCCACGCGCAGCGGATGCTCGGCGTGCTGGGCCATCTCACGCAGCGCGCGCATCGCCGTACTCCGTGCGTCGAACATCGTCAGCACGGCCCAATCGGGAAACGCTATCTGCGACAGGAGGTCCCCCAGGTAATCGACCTGAGCACCGATGTCCGCGATGTCTCGCCGGCGGACGTGATGATCGCGCCAGACCCGACGACCGCCGACGGTGCGGACGAAAACGTCGGAGAAGGGACTTTCCTTGCCGATGACGGCTTCGTAGATGCCCAGCATGTCGGCCGCACGGGGATCGCCGCTACCCCATCTGTCGGGTTCGTAATCCCGGTACAGGACATGGTATTCGGGCGCGTCCAGCCGCACCTCACCAATCGGTGCGCCGATGGTCCGGCCGATCAGCGTGTTGGTCCATTCCGTGATGGCCCGTTCGGCGTGGTCGTAGGTCTCCCGGATGACGCGCACCCCGTCCCGGTAGGTGATCAGCTCGCGCCAGACCCCGGGGTGTCCCGTCATCGGCTGAATCCGCACCACATCCGGTGTCGCACCGTACCCGCCGGTCGGGCTGGAACCGATACGCCCCTCGGGCCGGGTGGGGTCGAACGGCGCGATGCGGAGTGCGGTGCCCTCGTCGTGCGGCCTGCTGCCGATGGAATCGGGCCGACCGGCCGGGGGCAGTGTCCGCGCGTACTTGTCGGGCATACCCACGGTGGGGATGACGCCCTCCCGGACCCGCACACGCAGCCGGCCGTCTTCGCCTTCGACGACCAGCATCCCACCGCGTCCCACGCCCTTACGGCTCGCCGCGACCTGCACCGCCTCGGTCAACAGCGAATCCGCGTGCCGCACATCGAAGTTCGATACCAGTTCGGCGAGCTGGGCAGGCAGTTCGCCCGCCAGTCGCCGGAAGGTCTTGCGCCCACCCCACAACCGCACCGACCACGACGGATCCGCACCGTCTCCCCGGTCGGCCCACTCCCACTCGCCGAACACCTCACCACCCCAGGAGTCCGCCAGCACACCCCTCGGATGCGGAACCGCGACCCCCGCGACCGTCCCGCGGATCGCGTATCCGGTGGCCGTCCGGGTCGTCCTCGACGACAATCCGACTCCGTCTCCACCGGCGGCGCGAAGACCGTGGTTCGCCGCCAGCGTGACCGCCTCCGCCAGCTGCGACGGAGGTACCGCCGGTAGATCCTCGGCGCCGCGCAGCATTGCGGCCACCGCCGCCCGAATGTCCGCCGCGGACATATCCGGTGACAATGTGGCCGCGCGTTCCGAAGGACGGTGTCCGATGGAACCCACGGGGCCGTCGGTCCCGGGGATCTCCTCGGAACCGCCGGAGTCGTGGTAGTCGACGATCACCGCCAGTTCCGCCGCGGCGGACTGCATCCGGTACTCCTGCCGGGCCACCCGGGCTGTGTAGTGGTCCCGCCGTGTCGCCAGTTCGTCGGTGAGAGCGTTGCCCGCGTCGGCCCGGTCGTACTCGGCGGCGGCCTCGGCGCGCAGGCTCCGTTCCTCCCGCAGGGTGGCCACCGCCGCCTCGAACTCCTCCAGCGCCTCGCGGATCGCGCGACGGCGGTCCGGATCGCCTGTCTCACCGAGCATTTCGAGCACCCGCTCGGCGGCGTTGCGGGTGCCCCGCACGAGTCGGGACAATCCGGGTTCGGCCGGCGGCACGGCGTCGCGGGCCAAGCGGACGGAGGGATGTTCGAGTGCGGAGTCACGGGGGGTATCCGTGCCCGGCACGTAGGCGGTGAGGTCGTGGTGATCGGCCCGCCAATCGCGCAGTGCCGTCTCGGCCGAATCCGGCACGGCGTCATCGAGATAGCGGCGGGCCAGCCAGTCCAGCACGCGCGCCGGGTGGGTCGCGTGCAGCGCCGGGTCGGCGGAGGCGGCGCGGCCACCCTCGGCGAAGTTTTCCACCGCGCGCATCGAAACCCCGTCCACCGGTCGGGCGGTGCGCCCGTAACCGGGCAGCTGGTCGAACCAGCGCTGGAAGGTGAATTCCCCGGGCAGCAGCCCCCGAGCGACGAGATCGGCGTGGACCAGCCGGAGTAACGGCTCCGACCGCGCGGACAGGCGGAATCCGGTGGCCGCGTCCAGCATGTGCCGGAACTCGTGATCGAGGGTGCCGCCCAGCAGATCGTCCGACCGGCCCCAGAAGCCGTTGGCTTCGTGCTCTTCGAACTGGGCGCGCAGTACCGGCATCTCGTGGAGGATGAGCATCTGCAGCAGATACCGCGTGTCCAGGACGATCGTCGTGTGGTGGTTCAGCCCGGCCGGGTCGACCGAACCTTCGCTGAAGGTCACGCCGTTCGATGTGTTGTGCTCGATTCTGATCTCGCGTAGTCGCCGCCGACCGAACTCGCCGATCAGAACACGCGCGCGGTCGGCGAGAACCGCCACGGCCTCGGGCGGGATCTCGGGATCCTCCCAGCCACCGAATCGCAGGTGCAGGTCTTCGTACAACGCGCGCACGATCCGCGCCTTGGCTTCCCGCGGCGTAGCGGGTGGCGGCAGTTCCCGCGGTGGCGAATCGGTCGGCGGCTCGGTGAAATCCGCCCACACCTCGCCCCACGGCTCGACCCCGGACCGGGTCGCCGCGGACAGGACAGTGCGAGTCCCGGGACCGACCTCCCGGTCGTTGTGCAGCGGGGAGGGCCAGGGCGTGGTGTCCAGATAGGGCGCGTACACCGGCCGGGTCTGATCACATTCGACCGAAACGTGGAGCGAGCGAGCACCATCGGGTGCGGTCGACAGTCGTACGGTGAGCCGCGCCGCATGGTCGGGGCTGATCTCGAGCTGATCAGGGATGCCCAGCTCGCGCCGCAAGGTCCGGAACGACCGATCCAGGAAGTCCAGCGCCTCGTGGCCCGCTCGCCGCACCAGGTCGGAGACCGCGGCCGCGTGCGCCGGTTCCCGCCAGCCGTGCGCGCGCAACAGGTCGGCGAGTGCGCTCGCGGCCGCCTCCACCTGCTCCTCGTCTCCGGGGACGAACTCCAAGGCCAGATCCGGATCGGTCGCACCGGGTTGTTGCGGCACGTGTTCGATCGCCGTGGCCACTTCCCGCGCCGACGGCCTGGCGCCCACCAGGCCCGACGGCCCGGCGGTCGGGGCGCCGCCGGTTGCCGCCGGCCGATCGGCCGCGGGCCCGCGGATTCCGGGGACCACGGTGCGCAGCAACGCGTCGCGTTCAGCCACCGCGTCGAATCGCGCTCGAGCTCGGGCCCGTTCGGGTGCGGGCAGCGTCCGTTCGGCCGGAGGTAGTCCCTCTCGACTGCGGGAAGGCCGGATGCCCGCAGCCGTTCGCCACGGTATTCCGGCTTGCGCCAGCGCGTTTCGCAGCGCGCGGCCCGGAGCGCGACGCAGGAACACCAGGTGGTCGACGTCGGTCAGGGTCAGCTCACCGTGGACCTGCGCCTGGACCAGATTCTGGTCCGGCGTGAACGACTCCGGCCGCGGGTCGCTCAGCCGGCTGGGGAATACCGGCGCCTGCCGCACGTCCCCGACGCATGCGGTGGTCCGGGCGGCCACGTGCGCGCCCAGCACGACCTGGATGTCGGCGGGTCCGAACGACGTGTCCGATCGCGACACGGAATGGGCTGCGCCGGTTCGTATCTCGCAATAGGTGGGACGGCGCTCCGGCCCGAGGCTCGTCGGGTGGCCGAACAGCGCGTACTCCAGCTGGGCCAGCTCGGCAAGCGAGAGGCGCGGACCTCCCGGACGCTGAGTGTGCTCGAATCCGTTCGGGAACCGGCCGTCGGCCAGCACGTGCCACAGCGTGTCCGCCGTGACGTGGGCGACGATCTCACCGTCGAAGGCCCGGCGCAGGTCCTCGATCAGCGCCCGGTCCAGCTCCGCCCGCAGCGGGCCGCCGCGTCGCATCGTGACTTCCGACAGCACGCGGCCGTTGTCCATCCACCGCTGGATATAGGTTCGGCCTTCCGGCGTCGGAATACTCTGCAGGATTCTGTTCCACCAGGCCTCGGCCAGGGCGCTATCGCCCCCGTCCCGGGCCAAGCGGTAATTGCGGTACAGCCCGAGCGCGTCACTGTGTGGAGTGTCGGGGAAATCGGGAACGACCGCCGGGTGATCGGCCAGCCAGTCCGCCAGCACGTGCTCCGGCGGCGTGCCGTCGAGGTAGCGGCGGGCCAACCAGTCCAGTACATGGGCAGGATGTGTCGGCCCCAGCGACGAATCCGCCGTGGCCGCGCGGCTGCCTTCGGCAAACCCTTCGAGCGCGTACCAGCTGTATCCGCCGTCCGGGCCCTCCGTGAAGCCGTAGCTCGGAATCTGATTGCGCCACTGCTGGAACGTCAGCGCGGGCGGGAGCAGACCGCGCCGCAGATAGTGCGAGTGGACGAATGCCAGTAGCGGCTCCGAGATACGCGACAACCGGTATCCGGTGAAAGAGTCCACCACGTGCCGCCACTCGTGATCGAATACCCCGCCCAGCGCATCGGCCATCGGCGCCATGTGGTGCGCGGCGATGTCGAGCGCCGTGGCTTGCCGATGCCGAGCCGGGTCGATGACACGCGCCCTGTTGATCGTGAGGGTGACGTAATGGTTCATGCCGAACGGATCACCGGAACCGCGTGACCGGATATGCCCGGCAGCGCGACCGAGTGTCGCGCCGGTGTCCTCGTCGGTGTCCGCGATGCGGATCTCGCGCAGGTGCAGCCTGCCGAACTCGGCGAACCGGGCGCGGGCGTGCCGGATGACGGATTCCAGCGCCTCCGGTGGTACGTCGTCGTCCTCCCAGCCGGTGAACCGCACGTGATGGTCGTCGTACAGCGCGCGCACCATGCGCGCCTTCGCCTCGTAGGCGGTGGCGGGCGGGGGCGGCAGGGTCGCGGGTGCTCCGGTGGGCGGTTCGTCGAAGTCGGCCCACACCTCGCCCCACTGCTCGATCCCGGCGCGTGTCGCCGCCGGCAACAGCTCGCGCACCGCCGGTCCCACGGTGCGGGCGCTGTGCAGCCGCGCCGGCCATTCCGTTCCGTGCGGCTCGTAGGGCCGGTACGGCGGCCGGTACTGGGAGCATTCGACGGATACCCGCAGCGACCGCGCGCCGTCGGCGGCCGTCGACAGGCGGGCCGTGAGCCGCATCCCGAGACCGCGCAGAGCCTGTTCACGCCGGTCCTCGGGAACGGAGGCCAACTGCCGCAACAGATCCGCTCGATAGGCGGCCAGGTAGTTGCGCCCTTCCGCTACCGCGCGGCGCACCAGTTCGGGTGCCGTGGCCGCCTGCGCCGGATCGCGCCAGCCCTGTGCGCGCAGCAGATCGGCGAGCGCGGCCACCGCCGCCTCCGCGCCGTCGCGATCCTCCGGGGCGAAGTCCAGCACCAGGTCGGGATCACCGGCGCCGGCTCGTTCCGGCAAGCCGGCGATCGCCGTCACGGCATCCGAGGGCCGGGCGCCGATGGAGCCGGTCGGGTCCTCGGGTCCGATCTCCGGTCCGCCCGCCCGCCCCACGGTGTTCATCGCGGCATCCAGCCAGTTGTCCAGATCCGCGTCGAATCTGTCGATTCCGGCGGTCTCGTCACCGGCCTGCTCGGCCGCGTGCCGGCCGCGGATCAGGCGCTCGAGAGCGGCTCCGTGCGCACTCAGGCTGTAATACCAATCGCTCCAGAAGGTTTCGGCGTCGAATGCCTCGACCAATTGCCGCAGCCCGAGGTAGCGCTCGGCCTCGTGCGCCACGTGCGGCGAACCGCCGGCGCGCCGCCATTCGTCCACGCGCCCGCGCACCTGCGCGGGGGTCGACTCCGCCCATCCGTCACCGGGCAGTGCGGCCTCGCAGCGGCGGACCGCCGAGAGGATCGTCATCAGATCGGGCTCGAGTTCTCCCCGGCCCATCCGCCGGTCCAGCGGATACTTCCGCAGGTGCTCCGACATCAGGCGGACGAGCATCCGCCGGCCCAGTGTCATCCGATGTCCGGCCTCGTCGAGCGCGGCCAGCACCGTATCGATTCGACCGAGTCGACCACGTGCCCGGGATGTTTCGCCGATGAGCCGAATGGCGGTGTCGATCCGATCGGAGCGTTCGCCGGACTCCGGCGGGTCGGTCTCCTCCGACAGCAGGTCGGCCAGCCACATCCGGTAATAGACGCCGGCGTCGACGTCGTCGTGCGCCGCGATGTCGTAGTCGAATTCGCCGGTCGCACCGTCCAGCAGGGCAGTGATCATGCGATTCCGCCGATTCGCGACATCGTCACGCACGGCGGCCAGGCGCTCGGGGAACAGCGCCGAATCGGGGGCCTGGGACAGCCGCCACGAGGTCCCGCTCGCCGCGGCGGGTACACCGGTGAGCGTCCGATTCAGATGGTCGAGTGTCACGGCCAGGTCGGTAGTCAGCAGGTGGGTCGTGTCGTAGCGCTCGACCGCCGCGTTCGCCTCCACCGCCAACCGACGCAGTTCCTCGATATCGGCCGGCACCGGCATCTCGTTCTCGGGGTCCTGGACCGCCTCGACGAGGTATCGCAACCGAGCGCTCAGCAATGCCATGCCGTGCCGCGAATCCAGCGACGACAGGCGGTAGCGCCGGGCCGCCGCGAGGAGCCGCTGATTCGACGGCTCGAACGACGCCCGCGCGTCCTCCGCGACGGTTGTCCCCAGGGCGAACAGATCGAGCGCCTGTTCCTCCAGGAGTTGCCGCGCCGCGGCCCGCCGGTTCGCCGTCTCGAGTGCCGCGCTCGGTACCCGGACGAATTCCCCGAGCGGCCGGAAGTCGGCGGCCGCCCGGATCAGGCCCTGTACCCGGCCGATCAGTCCCGGCAACTCCGCCGCGCGACGCGCCAGTTCCGCTTCCACCGCCTCGACCGTGCGCGCCCACGCGTCCAGACGCTGGATGTCGTCGACAAGCCTCGCGATAGGTAGCTTTTCGTCGAATTCGCGCCCGAGAGCGCTTATTTCCTCTGTAGCACAGCCTTTTTCGTGCCAGTCGGCGAGCACATGGCGGATCCATTCGTCATCCACCGCCGCGCCGCGGTCGATCTCGAGCATGCCGACCAGGTCGCGACGCACCTCCCGGTATCGCGCGAACCACGTCTCCCAGGTGGGCGAACCGGTCCGCAGCAGTTCCGCGGGATCGACACCGTACGGCGCGAGCAGGCCGGACAATTCGGCGAGCAGCCGCGCGCGGCGTTCGGCGGCGCCGTGAGCGATCGCCAGCCGGACACTCGGATCGGTTCCCGCCCGCCGTTGACTCCACGGCGCTCGCCGCTGATTCCGTCGATCGTCGTCGGGCCTGTTGCCGATGAGCCCGTCCGGCGGGGCGGCGTCGCCGAACTCCGCGGCGACCGGCTCGGTATCGCCGGCCCGCTCGGCGTAGCGCCCGCGTTCTGGATCGGCGGGTCGCGCGAGCGCTCTGTTACCGGCTCGGCGAGGCTCCACCCGAGCAAGGGTGTCGCCGCGTCCGGCGGTGATCTGCGCGGCGTTGGCCAGCGCTTCGTTGGGCTCCCCGGTCTCCTCGTCGCGGAGTAGATAGCCCTGATGCACGGCCTCGGCCCCGGCGAAATCCGGTGAGTCGGGATACTCGGCGCCGACTCGTTGTCCGCCGAATGCCTCGGTGGCGGGATCGATGCCGTGGCCGACGCGGTGATGGACCCGGCTTCCGGCACCGGGCCGGTCGGCTCCGAACATGGTGACCGGATCGCGCCACGACGCGAAAACATAGACGTTGTGCGCGCCGATGCCGAACGCCGCGGCGTCGCGGAGCGGACCCGCTCCCGGCGACCCCGCGAGGATGACCGAGCTGATCAGACCGCCGAGCCTGCCGTCGCGGCCCGCGTACGACACGGTGACCGAACCGTAGCTGTGGCCGTAGAGCCGGTTGACGAGCCGACCGGGGTCGCCGGTTCCGGCGCGACGCCGGGTGGCGTGCAGGGCCGCGATGTCACACAGCAACCGGTCGCCGCCGACCCGGGCGCGGCGCCGGAAGGCGGCTTTCACGAAACCGGTGTTCACGGGCCCGGTCGGCGCGTCGTATCCGATCCAGATGATCGAGGCCAGTTCGAGCGACGGATCGACCCGCCGCGTCTCCTCGTACAGATTGCGCAGTGGCTTGAACTGGTAGGCCAGCGATGCCGCCGTCGTATTCGTGCCGGGCACATGCCAATTCACCGTGTGTGCGGTGTCCACGTTGCCGAGCGCGGCGACGACCTTTCCCTTGCCGTCGAAGGCGGTCGAGTCGAAGGACAGCAGGTGCACCGGAGGGTTGCCCGATATCCCGGCGGCCTGCCGGTCCAGCTGTCGCAGGTGATTTCGGATGTGGACCAGGTTGCTGAGTTGCTTTCGCTCGGCGGTGGTGAGTCCGGTCCGGACCCAGTCGAGCATTCCCGCCCCGGTCGGCTTCCGGGCGATGAACTCGTCCAGGTCACGGCGGATCGCCAGCCGGTTGGCGTGGTCGCGGATGACGGCAGGCAGGCCGTCGGCGTTACCGATCCGGTGCGGATGGACCTGGATGAGGGCCCGCTGGGTGGCGCTCAGCCCGCCGGGTTCCGCGGGGTCGCTCAGCGAGTCCCACCATTCGGCGTTCTCCGTCGCACGGCGTCGTGCGGAGGTCGCCCGTAGTCGATTTCCCCAGCGCTGCAACGCATCCGCGTTGTCGAAGCCGCCCGTGCGGAGCGCCTCGCCGGCCACCCGCTGCTGTTCGTCGTCGAAACCGTGGTCCACGGGCAGCGAGCGCCCACCGGACGGCGTGGTCGCATCCGCGTGCGCCGGCTCCTGCCGGTCCAGCCACTCCATGACCGCGTCCAGGCATTCGTTGGCGGTATATGTCTGGGCGGCAAGCTGATTCGTGTGCCCCACCGCCGCGAGCAGGTCGTCGCGGTCGTCGGCGGCGGGCGTTGCCGCGCGGGCCGCCAGCTCGGCGGCGACGTGCCGGACGATATCGACGGCGCGCATGCTGCGCACGGAGTCCGGAGGCTCGAACGTGGCAGCCGACGGCGCCGGCCCGAACCGGTCGGCCAGAATCCGGCGTTCGGCGGCGCCGAGTTCGTCCAGTACCGCCTGCAGCTCGGCCGGACTCGCCTCGGCCAGCGCGGTGGCCAGCATCGCTTGCGCCCGGTTGTGTTCGGCCGCAAGCGTGCTCACCGATCGCGCGGCGGCGAGCAGCGTCATGTTGCGGATCACGAGTCCGCGCGTTCCGCCGCGGGCAGGGCCCGGCAGGCGCCGACGATCCGAACCTCGCACAGTGCGTTCCAGCTGCTCTGTACTGGCCTCCGCGATCAGTTGCCGTGGATCCGGCTGCCCGGCGCCTACCAGGGCGGCGTACATGGCGGCTCGGAAACGGTCGGATTCGGAGGTGGTGGCCGGGCCGCCGAGAGGGCTCGCCGTCACCAGTCTCGCTCGCTGATCGGCGAGCTTGCGGCGGACAGCGGCCAGTCTCGCCCGCACATCACGTTCGGAGATCCCGAGCGCGGTCGCGATGTCGTCGTGCGTCGCGCCATTCCGGGCCTGGGTGAATATCTCGGTCTCGGCGGATGTGAGCGACAGACCGTCCGGAATGCCCGCGGGGTACCCGGCGCGGCGAGCGCGGTCGGCCGTGCCGTCCGACGGCCTGCTGCCGATACGCCCCGACGGTCCGGTGTCGAGCGGGGCGAGCATTTCCAGGATCCGGTCGCGCATCGCTTCGGCGTTGCGCAGTTCGACTCGGCTGCGTTCGGACCACGCCCGCCGGCGCGGGGCGTCGCCGCGCTCGATGATCTCGAGTTCCCGGCGGATCTCGGCGACCCTGGCCTCGACCACGGCGAGGTCCTCTTCGAGTCGCCGGCGTTCTCGCGCAACGGCTTCGGCGTCACCACTGCGGGCAATGGTGTGACTGTCGAGGACGCGCCACGGTACGCCCGCGCGATCGAGTGCGGCGCGCAGCTCGGGATCGGGTGGTTCCGGAAGGTTGACGTGGTCGATGTCGGCGAGGGTGAGACCGCCGTGGATATGGCATTCGACGAACTGGTGCTGACGGAAACGCTGGCCGAGGTAATCCCGGTTCGTCCCGCCCAGAGCGCGATCTTCCTCGGAGGCTTTCTCGGACACCGGGCCGACGCCGAAGGATTCCGGCTGCGGGTCGAGCAGCGGTGAGGGGATGGTCCGTGCCTGCTTGCCGCCGAACACCGCGCCGGAGTAGACGAGCGAATCGCCGACGCAGACCGTGGCCCGTTGCCGGACATCGTCTTTCAGTACCACCTCGATCCGGCCGTACATCGCCAGTTTCTCGGTGTACAGCGTGCGCTTGATATCGGACGACCCCGCCGAGACGGTGGCATCCGACAGCCCGGCCTGGCGTTCACCGCCGATGAGCACATGGGCGTAGACCGGCCGCAGCCGCGGGTCCATGTTCTCGGCGTTGCCGAACCACCGGTCCTCCAGCCGTGCCACATCACCGCGGTGGCCACCGCCCAGCGTCCCCTCGAACTGTGTTTTGAACCGGCCGTCGGCGAGCAGGCCGAACAGGGCCTCCTGTCTCATCCGGACCGCCAGCGGCTTGCCCTCGACCAGGCCGACGAGTTCGCGCTGCAGCTGTGCGCGGAGTTCGGCGCTGGGCGTACCGAGGGCGTGCGCCAGCTTCTCGATCTCACCGACCACGGCTCGGTATTGCAGCAGCTGGCCTGCTACGGCCGACTCGCGAGCCTGCGGGTAGCGGGCGAAGAATTCCTCGTTGCGCCGCGCCACCTCGGCCGTGCGAGTCGGATCACCGAAAGTGGCCTGCCCGAATTCGAACAGCGCCGTGTACTCGTCGAACATCGTCGGATCCAGGGTGCGGAACGCCGCTTTCGGCCGGAAGCCCTCCGGCCGATCGGCCACGACCGCTGCCGAGCCGGAGACCGGCGGCACGACCGGTTCGGCCGCATCCGGCTCGAACAGGCCCAGTACGCGAGGCAAATTCCTGGTCAGTGCCGAATGCAGCTCGCCGCGGCCGGCCATCCCGGCCAGCTCCTCGCGGCTCACCCACCGGGCTTCCCCGGTTTCCTCGTCGTCCACCACCGGGTCGAGCAGCCGCGGCGCGTCTGCGACGAGGACGTGGTATTTCCACCCGCGCGGCCCGCTGATCACCTGTGTGCCCCGATGCCTCAGGCCGGCCAGGTACTCCGCGTCGGCGCCGAGTTCCTCGCTCAGCTCGCGGGCCGCACCCTGGGCCGGGGTTTCCCGGGCACACAGCGCTCCCCCGGGAAGCTGCCAATTCCCCTGGGAGAAACCTCTTTTCGACTTGCAGATCAGGAACATCTCGTCGCCGTCGGAGTTCACGTGCCGGACCAGCACGCCGGCCGCCCCGTAATGTCCCCAATAGCCGGGCTCGACCTCACGATCACCGGACATCCCGGGGTCGTCGAGGACCCGAAAGGGATGGTCGGACTGCTCGGACTGCCGATCGCGCGGTCCGTCCTCGTCCCGCGGTGCCGCGGGGTCGCCGCTCAGCGCCCGGGCGATCTCGGCGTTCAGTTCCGCGGGGGAGCCGGCTCGCAGATGGGAGAAGGCGTTCGCCAGCACGTCGTGTTCGGGGAAGACGCCGTTCGCCGAGGCGATGCGCCATCCGGCGCCCGGGGTGAGCTGCTCCGCGACCACCCGGAATCGGTTCGAACCGACGTCGACGAACATCTCCTCGACGGAGACGCCGGGCTCGGGGGCCGGCCAGTAGGTCCGCGTCATGTTGCGCGCGAACTCGAGCGGCCGGTAGTCGATCGGTTTCCGGCCGCTGGCCAGCTGATAGACGGTCCCGAGCGGACTGTGCGGATGCAGTGGTTCGGCCTCGCCGGCCCAGAACGCTTCCGGGCCGGCTTCGGACGGGCGCACATTCCGGCGCCCCCGGGCGTTGGAGATGTAGCTGTATCCCGTCAGTTTCTCCGGGCCCGTGTCGAGCCACACGACGAAAGGGAGCCGGCGGTCGGTGTGGTCGAGGTAGGTGCGGAGCAGGTCGGCCATGATCAGGTGGGTGTACGGCCGGACCTCCTGGAGGGCATGGCCGCCTTCGTGCTGGATCAGGCGGTAGAACGGTCTGACCTCGGAACCGCGGCGGTGCAGACCGGAGGAAACGAATCCTTCGCGCATATCGCGGTATCCGCGGGCGTCGACGACCCGGCGAAGGTTGACCTTGATGATGCTGCCCGGCTCGCCGTCCCGATAGGTCGTCGGATCGGTGTGCGCGCCGGCCTCCTCGTTCGGCAACTCGCTCGGATCGACCACCCGGACCTCGCGGATGTTGATGTGCGGGTACCGGGTGTAGAGGTCGTCGATGGCGCGCGCGATCTCCCGCAGCGCTTCGGGATCGGCACCCGGGTGGTCGAATCCGACGACCCGCTCCAAACGCGGCCAGGTGGCGGACAATTCGGCGGCGACCAGGACCGGATCGACACCGTGCCAAGCCGGCAACGGAGATTCGCCGTCCGATGGACGACTGCCGATGAGACCGGACGGATTGGGTTGACTGTCCGGCGAGGCTGTGTCGGTGGCGGCATCCGGATAGAACTTCCCCATGAACCTGCCGACGACCTCGTCGGTGGCCTCCAACGCGTCGAGTGCGCGCTGTGCCTGCTCCCGAGTGATCTGAAACGCCTTGGTTCGAGGGTTCGTGGCACGTTCTCTCGGCGCCCACTGGGAGACGCTCAGGCCGACGCGGGCGGCCAGATCCTTTTGCGGCATCTTCCTGCGCTGGCGTGCGGCCACGATCCAGGCGTTGGGAGAGGTGAATCTGGGCTCCGCCGGATCGGGCAGCGCGTCGATCTCCGCGTTCGCCGCCTCCCGCAGCACCGCCTCGGCCACATCGTCGGCGACCTCCAAAGCCTCGAGGATCCGAACGATCATGTCGCGGGTGGGCGTGACACCGCGCTCGAACGAACCGATATAGGTGGCCGAACCGGGCACACCCATGCGGGCGGCCAGGTCTCCCCGCGACATGCCCAGGGATGTGCGAGCGGCTCGCAGCCATCGGCCGAACGGCTCGACCTCGGCCGGGTCCGGAACCGCCGCCGCCCCTCGGACCGGATCACCCGGCTCGGGAACGGAATCCGATGGACGGCTGCCGATGCTTCCGCCGGGCTGGGCCTGCTCCGATCCATCGAGATGCCGCTCGAATGCGCGGACCACCTCCGCGGTGTCCGGATGCCAGTCGACACCGTCCGATTCGGCCACCCATCGGTCCATCCGCCGATGCAGTTCGGCGAAGACGCGGGCGACCTGCTCGGGTTCGGCCCCGGGGTCGGGGTTGCGATACCGGACGATCGTGCGATCGCCCTCGCGACGCGCGACCACCTCGACATGTCCGGGTGCGCGGCGGATCGGGGCGAGGGTGAGCGGCACCCGAACCTCATCGGGGCGCACCGTGATCTCGTCGCGAACCGGCTTGACCCAGAATTGCCCGAGATAACCTGCGAATATCGCCTCGACACTGTCGCGGAAGCCGACCGCGTCCATGCCGAACACACTCGACACCGGCGGCGGATGGCCCTGCCACAGCAGGCCTTGGCTCTCGTTGTCGAAGGTGGTGTCGTCCAGGTGAAGTCCGCCGCGCGCCAGCACATCCCGCAATTGGGCGGTGCCCATCGGATCGGAGATCTCGTCCACCCGGTACGGATGTACCTGCCCGTCCGGACGCCCGGTGTCGTCGGTGGCCAGCGTGCCCCAACCGGCCAGCTCGTCCCCCATCGCCGACATCAGGTGGAGCAGGGCCTCGTGGTCGTTCCCGGCGAGCATTCGTCCCCACCGATCCATCACGAAGGAGATTCCGTGCGTTCCGGTTCGCAGCGGTTCCAACGCGGAGCCGCTCGGCGCGACGAAATTCCCGGCGTTCACACCGACGGCTCGCACACGGACCGTGGGGTATCGGCCACCGCCGTCGTCGAACAGATCGTCGTACGCGCTGCGGTGAGCGGTGTAGGACGGCCGCATCCGTCGCGGCGCCTCGGCACCGTGCCGGGCCAGGGCATCGAGATCGCCCACGATCCGCTCGATCATCCCCGGCAGGGCAGGATTGTCCGCGAGAGCCTGCCGAGTACCGGCCCGCATCGCGGAGGCGGTGGCAGCTCCGGCGTCCGCGATCGCCTGGTGAATGTCCGTGCGCAGCTGGAACAGCGACAGCCCCACCGTCGTGACCGGCGGGGCGGATCCGAGCCGGTCGACCGATGCCGCCACCGCGTGGTCCAGATCGCGGAGCAGATGTGTCGCCCGCTCGGCATCGCGAGTATGGGTCAGGAAATAGAGCGCCGCCCGGTAGGCATCCGGGATATACCGCCGCGCCGCCGCGCCGAAGGCCCGGTCCGAGGCAGTGCGGGCCGCGGCGAACTCGGCCGCGAGCGACGGCAGTGAGCGCAGCGATCGCATCAATTCCGGATCCCAGTCGCCGTCGCGGGCCGAGATCAGGTGGTCGTCGGCGAGTCTCGCCCACTCGGCCGCATCGATGATCCGTTCGGTGCCGATTTCCGTGGCGGCGACCACTCGCTCCGGGAATCGGGCCAATACGTCGAGATCGTCGCCCTCGGGCGCGGGCCGCATCCCGGCGCCGCGCAGCGCTCCGATGATCTCGAATACGCCGGCGGCGGCCTCCGCGGTGGCGATCGGCGACTCGGACCCGATGCCGGCGATCCGGCGCCATTGTTCGGCGGCCAGTGCGGTCTGTTCCCGTGCCGTCGCGACAGCCACCGCGATCGCCGGTGGCCGTCCGGCGCGCACGGCCGCGAGATGAGCCGAGATGTCGGCTTGTCCGTCGGCGAGACGAGTGCGCAGATCCTGATCCGACAGCCGAGTTGCCCAGCGGGCGAGCTCTTCTCGGGTGGCGTGCACGGGATCCGGACCGGCAGGCGCGGCTCGCCGGGTGCGTGTCCAGACCTCTTTCCACGTCGCCGCGGTCGCTCCCGTCCGATACAGGTCGGCGAGACGGTCGGGAAGGAGGGCCTTATCCGCTTTGGCGCGTCGCCGGATGTTGACGATGAGCCTGCGAGCATTGACCGCCGCGGCCGATTCCCCCTGTCCTCGCCGCTGGTACTCCAGAAAGCACTCGATGACGAAGGCACGCGCGTCGCGCAGCACGGCGGGATCACCGTCGACGGGCTCCACATAGCCGAGGGCTTCGCGCAACTCCTTTCGCATCGGCGAGCCTGGGCCCGACATGTTTGGGCTGTCGCGGCCGGAAGCGCGGGGATCCGGGGCGCCCGGCGGGCGGCTGCCGGTGTTGACGGGTTCGGCTGCCGGTCTCGACGCCCGCTCGGGGGTCCGATGCTCGTCGCCCCGCCAGTCCGAGAACACCTCATCGACATCGCGCTCGAGCTCCTCGTCCACCGGGACCGGCTGGTCCATGATCTCGGCGGGAGGTACGTCGCGGCGAGCCGGGGCGGTGACGAGGTCCCCGGACCTGTCGAAATCGATGGTCCAGAAAGCACGCTCGGCCTCGGGCAGTTGGTCGATGAACGGCTGCTGTTCGCGTTGCCACGCGTCGAACGCGACGGCCTTGTTCAACAGTGCCCGGCGGTCCGTCAGATCTTTCGGGCCGAAGTCGTTGTCGCGCCTGCCGTCCCGGGAGGCGGACAGATCGACCACGACCAGGTTCGGCGGATCACCGGGTTCGCTGTCGTTGACCAACAGCACCAGGTGATTGTCGGCGTCGCCGCTGCCCTGTGCTTCGGTGTTCTTCCATTTGTAGACCAGGACCTGTACCCCGCCCGGCTGTCGTTTCAGCGATTCGACGGCCTGATCCAGCGACCTCGATGCTCTGGGTGAGCCGTGCCGGAAGGATGATTTGACGGTGTCCCAGTTGTGGCCCCGCAGCGGTATTCCACCGGAGGGCATGGTGAACCGATCCGCGTTCTCCGGGCACAGCACGCGCATGGCCGTCACGCCGTTGTTGACGCAGCTGTTCGGACTGCGCCGATGTATCTCGGACACCAGATCGAGCAGGGCGGCGGTGGCCAGGTACAGCGATGCCGCGGCGACGACGTTCTCGGCCACGGCATCTCGGGTCGCGGCGTCGTCGGCCGATTCGGCGTCCGGCCGAGCCACCGGGGCGGCATCCGTGCCGAGCGGCCGGGCGTCGTCCTCGGTCAGCTCCCGAGTCATGGCTTCGCCCAGCACATCCCGGGCCGCGGCGGCGGTGACGTCGGCGACCGGAACACCCAGGGCGCGGGCCAGATCGTGCTGGGCCGCGGTCACCGCGGCGCCGACATGACGCAGCCCTTCCGCGCCTTCGATATCCGCGAGATCCCAGCCGATCGTCGCGGCCAGCCGGTCGCGCCGCGGGGTGAGGTCGTCGAGGGCCTGCTCGTCGGTGAGCAGCGCGTACTGCACGGCCATTCCGGGCGCGGTCGCGTCGAGGTGCTGACGCAACGTCTCCACGACCGAAGACGGAAGGCCGGCCCGCCGCAGCGCACCGGCCACGGGGTCGGCCTCGTTGTCGCCGCGCGGTTCGTCCGGGTCGAGCATGCCGTCCCGGTCGAGCGCTGTCACCAGGGCGGTCGCGGTCGGGGAGGGAATCCCCAGCAGGTCGGCGAGTCGCGTGGACCGGTCCGCCGGCTGGTCCGGCTGCCCGAGATCGCCTGGATGCCAGGGTGTCATCGCCGTGATGAGAGCGGACGGGTCGGTGACGGGTGCGTAGCGCAGGATGAATCCGGATGTCGCGTGGTGGTGGGCACGCTGCTGGAGTGCGGGCACCAGCGACCCGAGATTGTCGCCGGCCTCGACGAGTTTGTCGTGCGTGGCGGGAGTCGGATCGGCTCGATGCTCGGCGACCGCGTCCTCGTACTGGACCACCGCCTCGCGGACCCCGCGCAGATGCATGGCCTTGCGAATCAGTTCGTCCTGCGGCGACATCAACGCTTGTGCCGTACCGGGTTTGCCGTTGCGGGCGGTGCGGTTCTTGGCCTGTTCGTAGATGTAGGACTGTTCGGGGACCTCGGTCATCCAGACGTGCATGCCCCCCTTGGCCAGCACCGCATCCGAGACCCCGATATCCACACCGCGCTGGCCCTGCCGGTTGATGACCAGGATCTTGCCCTGTTCACCGGCGGCGTCGAAGACCTTCTGCAGCTGGGTTTCCCAGTTCGCCCCCCACTTGGCGATCCGATCGGCGTCGACCGCCTCGATCGCCTCCCGCGGCACTCCCGCCCGCAGCAGCGCCCGGACCTGCTTGTCCACCAGATCGTTACGGTGGCACAGGATTTCCTGGAAACGCCCCTGGCCGCCCTCCCGCATCTGGTGCGCGTATCCGGCCAGCGCGTTCAGCTTGGCCCTGGTGTTCTCGTGCACATCGGGCTGACCCTCAATCAGCCGCGACGCGTTGAACGGATCGATCGCCTGCGGCGTCTCCAGCCCGTACACCGTCTTCAGCACGTGGCCCAGGTCGGTCAGCGTGCCCGAGGCGCCGGTGATGTGATCGAAGAAACGGTCGCTGCCGTAGATTTCGGCCGCGGTGATGCTCCTGGCGGAGTCGGTGTCCGCGCGCACCACGATCCCGTGCTGCTCGCGGCTCATCCCGATGGCCTCGGCGGCCCGGATCTCCTTCGCTTCGACTGCTTGGGCCAGACTCGCTTTGCCCGGCTCGGCGCTCCAGCGGGATTCGCTCGAGGTCTTCGGATTGCGTTGCAGGCCGTGCTCGCCCTGATCGACGATGACGATCTTGCCCTGATCCATCACATAGTGGGTCTTGTTGCGGGTGCTGAACTCCGCCGCCGCGGCCATCTCGAGCCGCGAGGACCCCATCCGGTCCAGCCATTGCTGTCCGCCCGGCAGCGCCTCGACCTTCGCCCGGCCCGCCGGTGTCAGCGCCGCCTGACCGTCGTACCAGTACTCCGTCCCCACCTCGAAGGTTCCGTCGGGCAGTTGCACGTCGACTTCTTCGGCGAGCTGCTTCAGGCCGAAATCCTCATGCGACAGCCGGCCTTTCGCGAGGGCGTCGGCGAGGAAGTCGTGAGCGGCGAACACCTCACGCGCCGTCGACGCGGGCGCGGCGCCGGCCGCCATCTCGGAGCGGATGAACGTCTTCTCACCGCGGTCGACGATCGCGTCCATCTCGTCGATCACCGCTCGCCGGGGCGGCGTGTGACCGGCGTTGCACAGGTGCCCGACCGTCTCACCGGTGGCCACCACGATCGCCGGCCGCCCCCGCGTCACCGTCCCGAAGCCGGTTCGCTGATCGGCCCGCAACACGTCGATCCCGTAGCGGCTCAACACTCGCTTGTACTCGGTGAACTCCCGATATGCCAGGCCGTCGGCGGTCGTCACCAGCAGCACCGAACCGTGGCGGACCGCCTGCTGGAGCGAGTACGACATGAACATCAGCGTCTTGCCCTGGCCCGGCAGCATCTGCACCGGCCGCCGGGCCATCTCGAACCCGCCTTCCAACTGCGGCCCTCGCAGCACCATCCCGCCCGGCGCCGCCTCGGCCGTCTCCCTCCGGATGATTTCCATTCCGGCGATCAACGATTCGTTCGCGTCGGGATGGAACAGTCCGGCCTGCAACACCTCCTCCGGCAGATTCGACAATTTCAGCGCGTCGGGGACCTGCTTCCCCGACCGTTCGTGGAAATCGGCCAGCACCTCGTCGGCTCGATCGCGAGGGGCCGGCGTCGGCGTCTCGTCCTGGTTGCCGGGCGCCGGGGCCGGACTCCGGTCCGTCGATGCCTCCGGGCCGGAATCCGCGGTACGGTCCCCGGTCTCGGCGTCCGGCGTACCGTCCTCTCCCGTGGCGTCGCGGTCGGCACCGGTCCGAGGCTGCTCCGCCGCCGCACCGTCGTCCGCGACAGCGCCTTCCTGCTCGCCGCCCGGATGGGGCTCCCCCTGCGTGCCGCGCTCTGCCGTGGAGCCGTCCCCCTCGCCGCCGCGGGGCTGCCCCACCGCCGCGCCGTCGTTCGCCGCCGTACCCTCGGCCGCGCCGGGATGCGGCGCGGCCGAGACGAGTGTGCCGGATCGGTGATCGCCGGATGCCGGTGGAATCTTCGCCGGCGCAGCGGTTTCCGCGCCGGCTGTCACCCGGGGCGGGGTCTGGGGTGCGCCACGGCCGGGCTCGCCACCGCCCGGGGAACGCGGCCCGGCGGGGTCCACGGCGGTCTCGGTCCGCGCGGGCTTCTCCCCGCCGGCCGTCGGCGATAGCGTCTCGCCCGCGCGGACCGGGGTCGCCCCGTGCTGCCGCGGTGCGGCGGGCGCCCCCGAGCCCTCGGGGAGCACCGAACCCGGCCTCGCCCGGTCAGTCGCCATCGGCACGTTGCCGCCCGCCGCATCGGCCGGGGGCGCGTCGCTACCGGGAGTCGCCTTGTCGGGCGCGGTGTTCCATGCCTTACGCGCGGTCTCCCACGCTTGCCTCGATTCCGCGGAGATCTTCACCGGCGATCCGGCCGCGGGCAGATCGGGCCGGGTGAACATCCCGCTGCCGTCGACCGTCGGCTCCGCGCCGAATCGGGATCCGGAGTGGGCGCCGGGTTGCGCGTGCACGGTTCCGGCGAAGGCGCCGTTGAGCATGGGCGCCAGCACGTGATCGAAGTCGTCCGGCCAGCCGGTGATCATGGCCGCGGCGCTCAGACCGGCCGCACCGCCCGCGATCCCGTGCACCAGTCCGGCCAGCGTCCGGCTGGTCTGCATCCGGGGGATCACCGCCGGCGCGAATCGGGCAGCGAGTGTGCCGCCCACGGCGCCGCCGGCGCCCGCCACGCCCGCGACGAGGATCGACGTCAGATCGATGCCGGTCGGGTTCTCGCGATCGTCGCCGATCGGCGACAGATTCCGGTATCCCTGCGCGGCCTGCAGGAGTTGCACGCCCCCGTCCACGGCCACCGGCAACAGGGCCGCCCGGCCCACCGTCATCGCGAACCTGACCGAACCCAACGCCGACAGTTTGGCCATCGTGTTCGCCGCGAGCCGGCTGTAGGCCTCCTTCAATCCCGCTCGCATGAGCTGGACCTCGGCCCGCCCTTCGACCAAGGTCGCCTCGACGGCCGGGACGGCGGCCAGTTCGCCGGCGGGACCGGCGGCGGAGGCGGCGGTCAGCATTCTCATTATCCGCCAGCCCAATTCGACACCGAACGCGAACATCACGCACAGCGTCTTCTCCGCGTCGTTGGCCGCGCCGTCCACCTGATCGGCCAGGGTCACGGCCCGGTGGTGCAGGGTGCCCGCGCCGGCCTGGTGCGAACGCAACATCTCACGCAATCCGTCACCGAACGCGCCTATCGAATCCTGCTGTGCCAGCAGGTTTCCCGCGTCCCGCGCGTGCTCGTTCAACGCTCCGGCCCGCGCCCGCAGGTCGGTGGCGAGATCTCGCATCCGGGAGATATCGGCTCGGGGCAGATCGCCGCCGAACACCACCATTTCGATCGGACGCCGCACGATGACGGGGAGGCTCTCGAAGATCTCCCGCACCTGCACCACCGGATTCAGCGACGGCACTTCCTCCATCGGCGCCGCCTAATCCGGTGGCGGGGCCGCGTCGACCAGTGCCGCGTGCAAGGCCTTGGCGGCAGCGCCGGCCCGCTCGCGGTGCAGCACGACGTCGGCGAACGCGGCGCCCACCGCTCGACGCGTGTCGAAGCGTGCGCTGTCACCGGACAACCCGGCACGCCACTGCCGATACCCGCGCAGCAGTTCGGCGAGGGTCGTATAACGCCCCGCCGCCGCGCGCATGTACTCCGCGATCAGGGTGTGCTGGGCGGTCCTGCGCGCGACATCGCCCCCGGCATCGCTCAACGCCACGCCGAGTTCGCGGACGGTCGCGGTGTACACCACAGATGCTTCGAAATCGGTTCCGGATTCCGGTGTTTCGGCCTCTGCCTCGGGTGGGCAAGCGATTCGCCGGTCGAGGGTGATCGACCGGACGGTCGCGCAGTCACGCCGTTCGCGACGCCACAGCACGCCGTCGACGTCGTCATCCGGTTCCGCCACCGCCACGACATCGAGACCGATCATCGGATAGTCGGTGAGCACCCGATCGATCGCCGCCGCGAACTGACGGACGGGCGGCTCCTGCAGGCCGGGCAGATCGAACCCGGTCACCGCGACGCCGTGCCGATCGGCCAGTGCCCGCGCCAGCCAGGCGAGAAACGGTGAGCCACCGGGACGGCTGTCCGCTCGTTCCGGCTCGCGCCGTCGATCACGTTTGCGCTGCTCGTCGCCCTTGCGAGGACGTGACGGAGCGCCGGATCGCGGGCTCGACGAATTCGGCTCGGCTGCCGCGGGTCCGCGGGTCGTGGGCGACGCCGGTCCGGTCCACGGCGTGCCGCGTCCGGCACCGGTGGACCCGGAATTTCGCCCGGACGTCCCAGACCGGTCGGCACCCGGAGTACGGGGCACATCACGTCCGGTGGGCGGCGGCGTCACTCCTGCCGGACGGGACCGGCGGTCCGGATCCGCGCCGGGTTTCGCGTCCTCCTGCCGATCGGGTGCCCGCGTCGAAGGATTCGACGACTGCGGATCGCTCCGCGACGACGACGGTCCGGGCGCCCCCGGCGCCGCGCCGGGCGTCGATTGCGCGGCGGCGCCGGGGCCCGACGGCGATTGCGCGGCGGGCCTGTCGCCTTGTGGCGCGGAAACCGTTGCGGCAGCGGGTTTCCCCGCCTCCGGAGTCGGCGATGATGTGGGGTCCGGGGACGGCTGCGCCCCGGTTCGGTTGTACGGGTCCGGACCCGGTGCGTCGTCGGCGGGTCGGGCGATTCGATCGGCGCCGCCGAGATCTTGGGACTCGAATTCGTGCGCGGCGTTGGCGACCTGCAGAGCCGCCGCGCGCAGGCTCTCCTCCATTGCCCGTAGACCGGCCAGCAATTCATCGGTGTGCGGCGTGAAGTCCTTGGCGAAGGCCTCGCCCAGATCGTCGTCACCCCAGCACCCGTTCGCGACGGTCAAGCCGCGCCGCAACTCGGCGTAGGTGTGGCCGACCCGGTCGCCGAGTTCGGCCAGGCGTGCGCCGTCCTGCCGCAGCGTGTCGGGATCGACCCGGATCTCGTCGCTCACGACTCCTCCGGTACGCCACGGCCGTCCCGGCGAAGCCGGAACCTCCGCTCGAATCCGGCCACGAACTCCGCCCGCTGCGCCGACGTCGAACGCTCCACCACACCGTCGTCGGCGACATGGAAGACCGTGCGATCCAGCGCGATCTCCCCGGCGGGAGCCGGCGAACTCACCCTCCAGCCGGTGCCGAGACGTTCGGCGCGCAAAGCCGACAACGGGTATCCGGTGGTGTCGTAGTCGCGGCGGAGTATGTGATCACGGACGAGGGCGACGGCGTCGTCCTCGGTGATCTCGTCCGTCTCGTCCGCCGCCAGACCGGCGGCCAGGAATTGGAAGAAGGCGCCGTCGATATCGGCGCGGGCGTCGTGACCGAGGACGTGCGCGAGCGTCGCGCGCGTCACCGAGCCCGATTGGGCGGCGATCACCAACTCCTGCGCGCCCTTCGGCGCCGTGCCCGACGCTTCGGTCAGCAACTTCTCGACGACACCGGCGACGGTGCCGGCCGTCCACACGGCGGGCACGGCCGGTGCGCACTCCGACATCGGGGCGGACTCGCCCCGATACCACCGGCCCGCTTCCCACCAGTAGCAGAAGGACAACAGCCCGGTCATCGCACGCGGGTTGAGCACCGGATCGGTGACCCATTTCGGGGCGCCCGAGAAGAATCCCGGCGCGACCGCGCCGTCGTTGTAGACCGCGTCCAGGATGGGCGCATTCCAGACTCCGCCCGACAGCACCGCACGATCGCCGGGAAGCAAGGTCAGCGTCGAACCGCTGCGTCCCGCGCTCTCGAACACACCCATCGACGGCCCGATCCGCGGACCTCGCCGCGATCCGACCGTCGTGAAGGCCGCCGCCAGCACCGCCCACCGGGCCCACAGAACCGGGAGGTCCGGCAATTCGTCGTCCACCGGCACCGCCCGCACACCGGCGGCGCGGTCCGCGCGCGCCTGCTCCGCGGCCTGCTGCGGCGGTCTCGACGGCACCTCGGCGCGCCCGACGTAGGCGGCCAGCCACACCGGAAGTCGTTCGCGGGGATGGCTTTCCAGATCGGCACGATAGGCTTCGGGGGCGAACATCTGCTCACCCGGAAAGGGCTCCTGACCGTCGTCACGGAGGACCTCGACACCATCCGGCCCCGTCCGCACACACAGTCGCCACCACGGTCCGTCGCCGGACCGGGCCGACTCCGCGCGATGCCGGCGCACCGCATCCCACACCGTGTCGGACACCCTGCAACGGACCGTCCGCGTGCCGTCCTCGGCCAGCAGCAGCGCCGACTCACAAACGGCTGTCATGGCGAACCAGGCTTCGAGCCGACGCCAGCCGGCCGGGGCGAATTCGGCCATCCCGCGCGCGATCTCCGCGATCGGCTGCGCGGGATCGACGTCAGTGCCCCCGGCCACGCCACCCTCCCGCGGACGTGGATGTCCGACGCGCCGGACCGCCGGCACCGCCCCCGCTCCACGCAGAGTTCATCAGCAATCCCCCGGATACCCTCGATCGGTCGTCATCAGCACACACGTCGTCACGTTGACGATCGCTTCGTATCTCGCGCGGCGCAAGTGTCTGTTCCCACCAGTGGCGAGTGACCGCGGCCGCTCTCGCGAGGTGAATTCCACAGCGGTTGCGATGGTCCAGGGTGCGCGAGCCTGTCAGCGGCGCGCGGCGACCCGATCGGTACTCGCCACCACGCTCGAACGCCACATCGATCCGGTTGCACCACAAACGGATACCGTCGCCCGAGCGTGCCGCCGATCTCCGCGATGGTCGACCGGTCTCCTGTGTTTTCCAGACGAATCCGCCACCGCGGTATTACGTTTTTCGCAACAGTTCGCTTGTTGTGGTCGAACGGAGCGCGGGTGGCATCGACTCGGAGGTTCGACCGGCGCACACTCCTGCGGGGTGCGGCGGCGGTCGGGGCGGCAGCGGCCGTGTCCTCGATGACCGGCTGCGGCGACAACGACGACGAGGCACTCACCTTCTTCTTCCAGGCCAAACCCGATGAGGCGAAGGTTCGGCTGAAGATCATCGACGAGTTCCGCAAACTGCACCCGGACATCAAGATCCGGACCCAGATGTCGGGCCCCGATCCGCAGACCCAGATCCTGACCTACTGCGCGGGCGGCAAGTGCCCGGATGTACTGATGTCGTGGGACCTGTCGTATTCGTTCCTCGCCGAACGCGGCATCTTCGCCGACCTGGACACGATCCTGAACAAGGACCCGGCGTACGCGGCCGAGCTGAAGCAGGACAGCTCACCGGCCCTGTACAACACGTTCCGCTACCGGAACACGCAGTACGCCCTGCCCGAGCAGTGGGCCGGAATCTTCCTGTACTACAACAAGAAGCTCTTCGCCGAGGCCAAATTGCCGCCCCCACCCGCGCGCTGGGAGGACGCCTGGAGTTTCGACGAATTCCTCGCCGCCGCACGGGCGCTCACCACACGCGACAGCTCCGGCGAGGTCACCCAATGGGGATTCGTGGATCCCTGGACCGTCTACTACTCCGCCAGTTGCTTCGGCATGAACAACGGCGTCGAATGGTTCACCCCCTCCATCGATCCGACCCGCACCAATATCGACGACGACGCCTTCATCGAGGGCGTCCAGTTCTACACCGACCTTTCCACCCGACACGAAGTGATGCCGAGAATCGAGTTCCAGCAATCGATCTCGTCATCGGATATGTTCGCCCAGGGCAAGGCCGCGATGGCGCTGTCCGGGCACTGGATGTACAGCGCCTACACCGGCCGGGAAGATCTCGACTTCGATGTCACGGTGCTGCCGGTCGGTCCGCGCGGTACCGCCGCCCGCTCGGATATCGGCACCACCGGCCTGTCCATCGCCGCAGACAGCCCGCGCAAGGACCAGGCCTGGGAATTCGTCAAGTTCGCCACCGGACCCGTCGGTCAGGCGATCATCGCGAAGTCGGGACTGTTCGTCCCCGCGTTGAAGTCGGCGCTCACCTCCGACGGGTTCGCGCAGGCTCACACGAGGGTGCACAACCTCGAGGTGTTCCACGGCGGCGATCACGCCAACAACCTGCCGGTCACGCCCGCGTGGCCACGCGTCGACGCGGTCATCCAACAGGGCTACGACCACGTGTTCCGCGGCGCCGCCTCAGCGGACTGGTTCAAGCAGGGCCTCGCCGGCCAGATCAACGACCTCCTGGAGGCACAGTGAGCGACAATCGCGCAGCGGCTCGCTGTGCCGACCGGGCGCGGGTGTCCCGCACATCACCGGAGGCCGCATGACGGCTCCACGACGCTCCGCGCTGCGCCGGCGCAAGGCCGCCGCGGGCCGAATGTTCATCGCGCCCAACCTGATCGCGGTCGCGGTGTTCATGGCGTTCCCGTTGGTCTTCACGCTGTATCTGAGTCTGCACCGATGGGATCTGTTCAGTCCGCCGACGTTCATCGGCGTCGACAACTTCCGCCGCCTCTTCGCCCACGACCCGCTGTTCTGGGTGGCATTGCGCAATACGGTGATCTTCACCGTCGGCACCCTGCTCCCGACCATCGCGATCAGTCTCGCCGTCGCGGCGGCGCTGAACCGAAAACTCAAGGCCATCGGCATTTTTCGCAGCATCATGTTCATGCCGCTGGTCGCCTCGACCGTGGCGATGGCGGTGGTGTGGCGACTCACCTTCAGCACCGACTACGGCGTGCTCAACACCGCGCTGGGCTGGATCGGTTTCGGACCCGTCCCCTGGCTCACCGAACCCGCATGGGCGATGGCCTCGCTCTGCCTGGTCAGTGTGTGGAAGAGCGTCCCCTTCGCCACCGTCGTCCTGCTCGCCGCGATGCAGGGCATTCCGGCCGACGTCTATGAGGCGGCCCGGATCGACGGCGCCGGAGCGGTGCGCCGATTCCGCTCGATCACCGTGCCGCTGATCCGGCCCGCGCTGGCGTTCACCTTCGTCATCACGGTCATCAACTCGTTCCAGGTGTTCGATCAGGCCTACGTCCTCACCGGCGGCCGGGGTGGTCCCGAGACCGGCACGTACGTCCTCGGAATCATGCTGTACCAGAACGCCTTCTCCTTCGACGACATCGGCTACGCCTGCGCACTCGCCTGGGTGATCTTCGCGATCCTGCTGGTGCTGACGCTGCCGCAATTGCGATTCACCCGCCGCAGCGCCTACGAAAGCGAGGCCTAGGTGGCGACAGCGACCGCGAATCGTGCCGTTCTCCGCCGCACCGTGCGCGGGACACTGCTGTACCTGGCGCTCGTCGCGATGGCATGGTGCGCACTGTTCCCACTGCTGTGGGCACTGTCGAGTTCGCTGAAAAAGCAGGGCAACATCTCCGACACCAGCATCGTGCCGACCCACCCGGCGTGGTCGAACTACCGCGATATCTTCGACCTGATGCCGTTCGGGCGAATCTTCTTCAACACCGTGCTCTACGCCGGTTGCGTCACCGCGGGCCAGGTCTTCTTCTGTTCGCTGGCCGGATATGCCTTCGCCCGCCTGCCGTTCAAGGGACGCGACGTCGTGTTCATCGCCTATCTGGCCACCCTGATGGTGCCGGCGACCGTGACGGTCATTCCCCAGTTCATCCTCATGCGCACCTTCGGCTGGGTGGACAGCCCGCTGGCCATGATCGTGCCCGGCCTGTTCGGCAGCGCGTTCGGCACCTATCTGATGCGGCAGTTCTTCATCACCCTGCCGGTCGAATTGGAGGAAGCGGCCATCCTCGACGGCTGCACGGTATGGCAGACGTACTGGCGGGTGCTGCTACCACATGCCCGACCGGCGGTGATGGTGCTCGCGGTGCTCACCTGGGTGACGGTGTGGAACGACTTCCTGTGGCCGCTGGTGATGATCCAGCGCGACGAGATCTCCACGCTGACACTGGGATTGGTGCGCCTGCAGGGCCAGTACGAGACCAACTGGCCGGTGCTCATGGCGACCTCCATCCTGATGGTGGCGCCGATGCTGGTGATCTACGCGTTCGCGCAGAAGTCGTTCGTGCGCGGGATCGCGATGTCGGGAATGGGTGGGCGGTGAAATCGTGACGGGAAGGGAAGACCGCCGCCGAGTGCTTACGGTGGGTGGGCGGCAATACCTGTGGAAGACCTACCACCGGCACGAAGACGGCTGTGAGGAAATTCTGCGACTGCGGCAATCGGGATCAGTGGCAGGCTTGACACTGGTCTTCCGCCCCGGCGAGGGGCGTTATGTGCCCGACGGCTACCCATCCGCGGCCGGTGACATCCGGGTCGGTGATCGTCGGCTGAACCTGAATATGCCCGGTGTGGTCCGCGCGTTCATCGACGCGGTCGACGAGGCGGGCTGGATGGCCGACGCGCGCACGAACGGCCGCCGTGACGGCTGGGATCTGTTCGACGACGCCTACGCCAGGCATACCGACGGCTGAGCGGCGCTGGGAGCCCCGCGGCCAGACCTACCCGATCGGACGCGCGCGTCGGGGTCCACATCGCGAACGGCCGCCACCCGGCAGCACGCCGAGTCCGAGTTCGGCCGCGTAGGACCGCTGATCGCGGGTACTGCGAGAACGACATCAGTGTCGACGATGGGAGGCGTCATGGAAGACGTCGACGAGAGGACTACAGCACGTGGCGGCCGACTGCGTATTCCACGCAGCCGTGGCGCGCTGGGCGGGCTCATCGTTCTGGTGCTCGGGATCTGGGGCGCGCTCATCCCGTTCATCGGGCCGTATTTCGATTTCGCCTACACGCCGGACGAGCCGTGGGTGTGGTCGGCTGCGCGTGGCTGGCTGCAGGTACTGCCGGGGGTGGCCACGGCGATCGGCGGACTGCTCATGCTGGTGAGCGGTAACCGCGCCACCGCGTTCATGGGCGCGTGGCTGGCCGCGGCAGCCGGTGCGTGGTTCGTGGTCGGACCCGCGCTGGCAGGCCCCATCGGCCTCGGCGATATCGGTACGCCGCTGCCGGGATCCGAGTGGAAACAAGCCCTCGTGCAACTCACCTTCTTCTCGGGGCTCGGCGCGGTGATCCTCTTCTTCGCCGCGACAACGCTGGGTCGGCTGTCGGTGCGCACTGCCCGCGATCTCGCATTCGGACAGCGGGCGGCCGAGAACGTGGAAAATCGCCCGGTGACCGATGCGCCCGGCCCGGCCGATTCCGCCGCAGCCCGCCGATATTCCAAGCCGGGCATCCACCGTTGGCCGCGTCTGCACGGCGGCCCGGCCTGACTCCGACGGCGCAGCGGACGGCGATGAGGGACCTGGTCACCCCTTATCCACTGTGGCAGTCTGGAACCTATCCATCCGCTCGGATGCGAAGGACACATCATGTTCACGAATATCATCGAGCCACTCCAGCAACTCGCTGAACAGAATCGCGATGTCATCGGATTCGTGGTCATCAATCTGGGCAATGCCGCGCTCGGCGTTGCCCGGTGGGGGCTGGATGTCGCCACTCCCCTGCTACAACAGTTCTTCTCCGAATACCCGCCCGGCGGAAACTACTGACCGATCGGGGCTTCGCGGTCGAGGGTGTGGGGGCCGGGACCGATTCGCGAGCCACTGCGCCCCCATCCCGAAGTCTCGATCAGGCAGGGGTGTAAGGCGGGGCGACCCCCCAACCCCAGTGCGGTACCGGGAGATGCCGCGGCGGATCGGAGTCTGGCTGCGAGTTGGTCAGTGCGATGCGGGTGCCCCATTCGATGTAGCCGATGAACGCGGCCCGGAACTCCGGGTCGTCGGGCAGGCCGGCCTCATCGGCGGCATCCAGCAGCAGCGAGACCCAGCGCCGGCGCTGGGGCTCGGAGATGGCTTTCCCCAGATGGTGAGCCAGCATGTGGTCGTAACCGCCGCGCTCGCTGGTGTAGCGGGAGGGGCCACCGAACACTTCGGCGAGCCACATCGCCACATAGCGCGGATGGCCCGGGTCCATCCCGGCGAACAACGGCCCGATCAGGTCGTCGGCCAGCACATGGGTGTAGAAGACCGTCGTGAGTCGCTCCAGCGCCTCGGTGCCACCGAGCCAGTCGTACATGCTCGGCACCGAGGATCCGGCACCTCGGACAGCGGTGCGTTCGTAGTGGCGCATCTCCTCGATGCGCCGCACATACGGTTCGATCTCGGCGAAGAAGGCCGCGAAATGTTCACCGCCGCGGAAGCCCTTCATGTGGTCCTGCGCGGAGGTCCAGGAGATGCGCAGGATGTAGCACTCGGGTTCGTCGACGCATCGCGACAACTCGTAGTCGACACACTGCGGCGCCGCCGCCAGCGACCGTGCGGCACGACCGTAGGCGGCCTCGAATTCGGCCGCGTCATGCTCGGCAATCCGGTATCGGAGATATTCGATTGTCATGGGCAACACTGTAATCGGCGAGTATCGTGGCGGATTCCGCTCTCCGCCGGGGCGGCACCCCGGCTCCGCGATACTGGGCATCACGCCGTCGATCGACGAGGAGGATATCTGTGCCCGCACTGTTCTTACTCGAATCAGGCCAGGGCCCCGAGGTGTCACTGCGGGGTTTCGTGCGCCGAAACCCGTGGGTCCGGGTCACTACCGACCCACTGTTCGTACATCACGATCGGGGTGCGCCGACTCGGCGGGTCGCCCTCGTCTCCGGCGGCGGTTCCGGCCACGAGCCGATGCACGTCGGATTCGTCGGCATGGGAATGCTCGACGCTGCCGTACCGGGGAAGATCTTCGCCTCGCCGCACAATCGCCAGGTCTACGAGGCGAGCAAGGCCGTCGCTCGTGGCGGCGGGGTGCTGCACATCGTCAAGAACTACACCGGAGACAAGATCAATTTCGGTATCGCCGCAGAACGGCTCGCCGCCGATGGCATCGAGGTCGACCGGGTACTCGTCGACGACGACGTCGCCACCGAATCCGACGAGACGGCGACGGGACGGCGCGGGACAGCCGCGACGATCGTCGTCGAAAAGATCCTCGGCGCCGCCGCGGACCGTGGTGACACCCTCACCTCGCTGGCCGCCCTCGGCCGCGAGGTCGCCGAGCACAGCCGCAGTATCGCGGTGGCCACCGAGGCACTCACGTCACCGAATACCGGGGCGCGCGCCTTCGAACTCGAACCGGATCAGCTCGAATACGGCGTGGGAATTCACGGCGAGCGCGCCTCGACCTCGATCACCAGGCCACCACTCGCGGAGCTTGTCGACCGGATGCTCACCGACATCCTCACCTCGCTGCCCGGAGGCGATCGAAATCCGTTGTTACTGTTGATCAATGGACTCGGCGCGACGACAGAACTCGAGCTCTGCACGGTACTCGAACTCGCGGCGCGCGCACTCACCGCCCGAGGCCACGAGATCTCGGCGGTCCAGGTCGGCACATTCGTTGCCGCACTGGACATGAGCGGCTTCTCGATCACCCTCACCCAACTCGCCGACGGCTGGCTCGATCTCTGGCATGCCCCGACCGGCGCACCCGCCTGGAAGGACGCCGCGCGATGACCAGCGAGGCAACGACGACGCTCGACAGCACCGTCGCCCGACTGCGGGAGGTGTTCTCCGCGGCCGAGCCCACACTCACAACGCTGGACGAGATCACCGGCGACGGAGATTTCGGCGTCAACCTGCGCGAGGGTTTCTCCGAGGTCGCCGACCGCCTCGCCGCACCGGACTCTCCCGCCCCATGGGATACGGTGCGAGCGGTCTTCCTCGACGAGGTCGGAGGCACGAGCGGCCCGCTGTTCGGGCTGCTGTTCCAATCACTCGGCGCCCGGGCCGCGCGGTCGGATTCCTACATCGACGCCCTCAGGTCCGGTATCGGCGATGGTCTGGCCGCCATCCAACGCGTCGGCGAGGCGGCAGTCGGCGACCGCACCATGGTCGACGCGCTCGCTCCCGCTGCCGAGGCGCTGCATGGCGGTGACGACGAGGTCGCCGCGATGGTGAGCGCCGCAGTGGACGGCGCGCTGTCGACCGCGGACCTGCGGGCACGTCGCGGTCGCGCGAGTTATGTCGGCGAGCGCGCCGTCGGCCACCCCGACCCGGGGGCGGTAGGCGTGGCGCTGCTGCTGTGTGTACTCGCGGAGCCGGTATCCGGCACGGAGAATTCGAAGAAGGAGCGCGTGCGTCTGCTCGATGCGGTATCCGGCTCGACATCGAGCAATGATTGAGGCGCAAGCGTTTTCGAGTCGCGGAGGCTATCGGGCGGCGCGCGTGAACACCACCCGCGTCGGCGCAGTGACCGAAAGACCGTCACCTCCCGAACTTTTCGTGCACAGCGGAGCGAGAGTGCCGAGGTGTGCACGATTGGTTCACCGTCACGGGCCGGACCGGACCGGACCGGACCGGACCGGACGAGCACATCCCGGCACGGCCTCCGGCGGTGATCAACTCGCCCCGAGTTAGGGCATCAACCGTTCCGGACGGCGCTAGTCGTCGGGGGAGATTCTGCGATTGCGCTTGGTGACGCCGCGCCGCTTCTTCGCGGCGATGCGGCGTTCCTTGGCTCCGCGCGACGGCTTGGTGGCGCGGCGAACAGGTGGCGGGGCCGCGGCGGCGTCACGCAGTAGCGAGGCCAGGCGTTCACGGGCGACAGCGCGGTTCTGCAGCTGCGCGCGTTGCTCCGATGCCGCGATCGTCAGCACCCCGTTGACCAGACGGGCGGTCAGGCGGTCGAGCATCCGGGGGCGCAGCCACTCCGGCACCGAGGGCGAGTTGGCGAGGTCGAACGACAGCTCCACCCGGCTGTCGGTGGTGTTGACGTGTTGCCCGCCCGGACCGGACGACCGCGAGAATCGCTCGCGCAACTCGGACCCCGGTATCACCAGTCCCCGAGTCACGGTCAGGTCCTCTGCCATCAGACCGCGCCTTCCGATCCTCGAAACGATCAAGCCACGTCGGTCAGGTTGCGACTGAACTGCGAACTTGTCGTTCACGATAGCGACGACCTCGTCGACGCGTAAACAAGCACATCTGGCTGAACCGCAGGGTAATGCCGCATTCGGACGGTTGCCGGGAGTGCACCGATGACTTTCTGGTGAATGTGTCGTCGATACCTCCGGGTATACCGATGGACAGGAGTCAGGCATGACGAGACCGTTTCCCGTGGGCACGACCTCGATACGGGCGAACGGCGTGGAACTCGGTATCGAGAGCTTCGGCCGCGCGGACGATCCGCTGGTCCTGCTGGTCGGCGGCACCACGATGTTGTCCTGGCCTGACGCGCTGTGCGAGCGGCTCGCGGCCGGTGGACGGTGGGTGGTCCGCTACGACCTGCGCGACTCCGGCGCGTCGACCACCCTCGACCCCGAGAATCCGGCCTACGACCTGCGGGATCTCGCCGCCGACGCGGCTGCCTCGGTCGAGGCGCTCGGCGCCGGCACCGCCCACCTCGGTGGAGTCGGCGTCGGCGGGATGGTTGCTCAGGTCGCCGCCCTGGACCACCCGGACCGGTTCTCCGCACTGACCCTCGTCGGCACCCGGCCGGTGGCGCCGGGCCCGGTCGACGAGGACCTGCCCGACCACGACTTCGCGGTCATGGGCCCACTGTTCTCCCGCCCGCAGCCGGACTGGACCGACCAGGACTCCGTCGCGGCCTTCGCCGCCGCGGGGGCCGAGTCGATGGGCAACGATCGGGAGGAAGTGCGCGCGACGGCAGCCCGGATCTGGGAACGGACGCCGTCGAACAACCGCGCGGTGCACCAGGCGAATCAGCTCGGGATGGTGTTCTCACGGATCGATTGCGCGCCGCGCTGGCGGGACCGACTCGGTGAACTCGACATGCCCACGCTCGTCGTGCACGGTCGCGCCGACCCGTTCTTCCCGGTCGGCAACGGTGAGGCTCTCGCCGCCGAGATACCCGGTGCGCGCCTGCTCGTTCTCGATGGCATGGGCACCGCTGTGCGCCACGCTGCCGCCGGCCAGGTCGCTGCCGCCATGCTCGCCCCGCACCCGCTCAGCGGGGAGATGTCCTGAGTCAGGGGGAAGCGGGCATCGACTGGACGCCATTCCAGAACACCGAAGTATGTCCGGACCAGACTTCTCGAGTACGGCCGAGCGGCGACAACGACTACCGTCGGGGATTCCTTCCATTGGGAAATAGACTCCGGTACGCATACGATTCGGGAATTGCTCTGCAGCGCAGCGAAAGTGAGAAACTCGGTGTCCACCCCCAAGCGAAGTGCCCGACGACTGTCGATCGTGGGCGTGGCGATATCCGGTCTCGCGGCCGTGACGGTATCGACAACCGTCGGCGCGGGATCTGCTCAGGCGTTGCGGCCCCGTGAAGCGTTCTGCTCGTCGGTTCCGATCGACAGCCGTGTCGATATCGAATGCACGAATACCGATGTGGGCCCGGCAACGGCCGGAGTGTTCGTCATGTGCAGCGACCTCCGCCCGCTGGTCCAGGAGGTACGGATTCGCCCCGAATCGACAATCAAGTTGAGCCAGGACTGCGGTCCCGGCGCGCACCCGATCTCGTGGAACGTGAACGCCAAGAGCGACCATGAGCGCGACCGCGAACGCGACGCCGAGATCGACCACGAACGCCTCTCCGGCCACGATCACATCTGACGCCGCGATTCGGGCACCGAACGCTCGAACCGACCACGTTCGCGCCCGCGACGGCGATTGTTTTCATGAGCCGAACCGGATCGGACACAGCCACCCTCACTGCCACGGCCCGATCACTCGCGGCTCATCGTCAACCGGACAACTCCGCCCACTGGACCGATTGGCGGCAGCGGACCGTCCGCTCGTATTCCGACGTCGGGATGCGCATACGGAGGAGTCACCCGCCCCCGACTCGTCCGAGCTCCCCCAGCCGACGAAGCCGTGGCAACCTGTGCATTGACAGCACCGCGATGATCGACCTCACGACGGGTAGTCCGAGGGTGTTGTCGCCCGGTCGAGCCCTGGCACCTTCAATGAGGGAGCTGATATGGAATCCTCCACCGCGCAGCAGTCGGGCAAGCTCGACCGCGGTGTGATCGTCACCGGACTCGTCATCGTGTCCGGAATGATCATGGTGGTCCTCGACACCACGATCGTGAACGTCGCCCTGGACTCGCTGAGTACCGAACTCGGCGCCACTCTGTCCACGACGCAGTGGGTGGTGACCGGTTACCTGCTCGCGGTGGCCCTGGTCATCCCGGTCACCGGATGGGCGATGGATCGGTTCGGGTCCAAACCGGTCTGGGTCACCGCGGTGACCCTGTTCGTCGCGGGCTCGGCTCTGTGCGCGGCCGCCTGGTCCATCGACAGCCTGATCGCCTTCCGCATCCTGCAGGGACTCGGCGGCGGCATGTTGCTGCCCGCCGGGCAGGCGATCATCACCCGTGCCGCGGGCCCGCAACGCCTCGGGAGGGCCATGGCCATCCTCGGTGTCCCCATGCTGCTGGGACCGGTATTCGGCCCGGTGATCGGCGGCCTGCTGGTCCAGTACACGAGCTGGCACTGGATCTTCCTCGTCAACGTCCCCGTCGGCGCCCTCGCCCTCGCGCTCGCGATCTGGAAGCTCCCGCACGGTGACACCCTGCCCGAGCACGGCCGACTCGACCTGTGGGGCCTGATCCTGCTCTCCGGCAGCCTCGTCTGCCTGCTCTACGGGCTGTCGCAGGCCAGCTCACACGGCGGATTCGCCGGGTGGGGCGTACTCGGCTGGCTCATCGGCGGCGGCGCGGGCCTGGCCCTCTACACCTGGCACAGCCTGCACAAGGGAGCCGACTCGATCGTCGACGTCCGTCTGCTCACCAACCGCCTGTTCGCCAGCGGAACGATCGCGGTATTCCTCGTCGCCATCGGACTGTTCGGCGGCATGCTGTTACTCCCGTTGTACTACCAAACCGTGCGCGGACAAGGCCCGCTCGACGCCGGCCTGCTGCTCGCACCCCAGGGTTTGGGCGCGATAGTGGCGGTGGTGATCGGCGGCCGGCTCACCGACCGTATCGGCGCCGGCTACGTGGTTCCGGTCGGCGTCGTGCTCGGCCTGATCGGCACCCTCCCGTTCACGCACGTGGGCACCGACACCTCCTATGTCTGGCTCTGCGTGGCCTTGTTCGTGCGCGGTATGGGCCTCGGTGCGGTGATGATGCCGACCATTTCGGCTGCCTACACCGGACTGGGCGGAGACGCGGTGAACCGCGCGGCCCCGACCCTCTCGGCCATTCAGCAGGTCGGCGCCTCGCTCGGCAGCGCCCTGCTGGTGACGGCACTGACGCAGCACCTCTCCGCACTGCTGACCGAGCACGGAATGCCTTCCGGCAGCGGTGGTTCCGGCCAGATCAGCTCCGTCCCGCCCCAACTCATGCCGATCATCGGGCCACTGCTCGCCGACTCCTTCGGCTTCGCGTTCTGGGTGGCTTTCGCCCTCACCGCGGTGATCATCATCCCGGCCATGTTCCTGCCGCGGCACGCTGCGGGGGAGCGGAATGAGACGCCGGTCGCGCCGGATATCTGATCGAATCCCGAGCGCGAATTGAACTGACCACCCTCTTTCTGCTTCCTGTTCCCGCGGTGGGCAGCAAGACCTGGCGAAGTTGTCGAACAATTCGCCCACGATTCGGCTGACGGACGACAACCGGCGCCTGGGCGACAGAGCGGTCACCGCGTGAGCCGACAGCCGCAAGGACGAATGCAATTTCACGCCAACTCCCGCAATCGAACGAATTGGCGAGCCTTTCCATTCCTCCCCCGACCTGGAGCGATGCGCGGATGGTGCATTCTCGAGCAAATATGATTGCACCGGGAATTAACTTTCCATGGTAAATAATTAATAGCAGTTAATGATATTCCAATGCCATATTTTGCTTTCGTGATTTCCGCCCGGAAATGATGAGGACGGGCTATATTTTAGATCCTCCCCCATTGCTCTACATTCCCTGGAGATAATCATGCGATCCATGACGTCTTTCCTGCGTGCCGGCGTTCTCGCCCCAGTGGCCGTCGCCACCATATTTTCCATGGCGGCACCGGCGAATGCCGCACCCGTCGACGTGAACTGGAGCTGCAAGGGCACCATTCTCGGTATCGGCCAGACCTCCAGTATGGCCACGACCGTCACCGGCTCCGCACCGAGCTCGGCGGCGTCGGGCTCCGCGGTGGCGATTACCCTCACGCCGGGTCCCTCGTCAGTCCCCAGCTCGGCTTCCGGCTTCACCGTGAACAACATCAGCAACCTGAAGATGACCTTCCCGACTCCGGCGAATTCGACACTGGTATCGGCTACCGCCTCCGGAGGCACCGTGGCCGGCACCGTCTCCACATCGGGCGGGAATGTCGTTCTGACGGTTCCGGGCCCGATCGCGGGCGGTACGACCTTCACACCGCCGGCGGTGACCATCAACGTCACCGCCGGCACCGCCGGGACTCCGATCACGAGTAAGTACGCCGGTACCAGCTACACCGCCCCAGGCATGACCATGACGACCAATGTGAACTTGGTCGGCAACGTCGCGACCGCGTGCTTCCCGAACCCGTCCCCGACCCTCACCACCACGTCGGTCAGCTGAGGCCGATGGCAGGTGTGACGGCCGAGGCCCGCGTGAGCGGGCGGTGCTGAACAGCCTGGGCCGGGCCGCCGGCAGTCCGGCCCAGGTTCACCGAGAGGGACCGAGTGGGCAGCACCACCGATGGTTGTGTCGTACAGTGCATGTCCGGCACTGCCACGGTCGCTTCGCCAGCCGTGGCGATGCCCGTTTCGTGATGTCGTTCAGCCGCGCTCGGGCTGTCGGCCATCGATCGTCAGGAGCCCGCATGCCCGCTTCGAACGCCCGGCGGGGATGCTCACCGCAGCTCCGCGTGCCCGACGGCGACTTTCGCCGAGCGGTTTCGGCGATTCACGTGATCGAGGGGAAAGTCTGTGTGCCCGAGAACAACTGAACCGGCGCGAATCTCGGTCGAACTCGCGGAGGCCCTGGAGTTCTTTCACGAAACCGCCGAGAACATGATCCGCGAGCTGGTCAGAGTGCTGGGCGTGAACGAAACCGACCGACGCGCACTGGAAATCGTCCTCCTCGAGGAGGAGAAATCCGCGACGCCGGGAATGCTGGCCGAACGGCTCGGTCTGACCTCTGCAGGCGTCACCATCATGCTCAATCGGCTGGAGAAGCAAGGCTACATCGTCCGCTCCCTGCACCCCACCGACCGTCGGCGCGTCATCGTGATGGCCACCGAAGTCGCGGACCGTCGCGTACGAGAAACCGTTGTCCCCATGATCGTCGAGACCTACAAGTTGTTGCTGAGTTGGTACGACTCGGCGCAACTCGAAACAATCGCCGACTTCCTCACCCGCGTAGGCGAACTGCAGCGTGCCCACTGGCAACGGCTTCGAGACCGGGCGCCCTACTCGCAACCTGAAATCCCGAAAATGTCGTAATCACAACAGATCCGGTGTGCTTCGAGATGTCCGCCGGAAGTTGACACCATTCGAGACCGGATGAGTGTCCTCGTACACCGGCTCGGCACGGCGATCTTGTCATGCGTGCGCGGATGTTCGGCGAAATTGCCGATTTCACTGCGTGGTCTCGACGTGTCTTCGAGTAAGAGAAAGCAGTAGTTGGATGCAACCTGTCGACAACAATTCGGATCACCCGGCAGTGCCGGACAGCATCGCCGAGACTTCTCCGACGCGAGCGCTGCGGCGGACCGCGGGCTCATCGGCCTGCCGATGGCGTCGGCAACTCACCCGTACGGGGGTGGTGGCCGCGATGGCGACCACGGCGATCGGCCTGACGATCATCGCTCGGACCGATTCGATCCCGGCACACGGGAACGATTCGGAAGCACTCGCCGGTGAACCCGCCGTGCGGATTGTCGCCGGTGGTACCGCGCGGATCGCGCCGGAGGCGGTGAGCACGGACCCGGTCGCGGGCAACGTCTCCAGCGTCAGCACGACGGTCGAAGCCGACTCCACCCAATCGGCCGCCGATCCCGGCTCCGTCACAACGACAGACTCCACAACGGTGACAACGACGCAACCGATCCCGGCCACGACAGCGGCTCCCCCGGCCCCGGCACCCCCCGGCGCGTCGCTCGGCGCGAGTTTCTCAGCGACAGCGAGTCTTTCGGTCCAGCTCGGCGTGCCCGGCCTCGGCTTGTTCTTCCCGGCCGCACCCTCCACAACGCCCCCGGCCCCGGCGGATCCGCCGATCGTCACGGTGACAGCCGACCCGAGCGAATCGACCTCGCCGGCCGATCCGACAACCCTCACCCGCACCTCCGTGCCCGCGACCTCGACATCGCCACTCACCACGACAGCGCCGATTACCACGTCCCGCCCGAGTACTTCGACGACCACCACCCCGAAGAAGAAGTTCGACTCGGCAACGGCGTCCACCACACCCGGGACGCCGACAACATCCACTCATCCGACTACACCGTCGATTGCGCAACCGCCGGCCACTTCACCACGGGCCGCGACCGTAAGATGAGCCACCGTCGGCACCGATCGTGGCCGGGTCGCCGGTATCGGCTCCGGCGCATGACGGGACAATGCGCTGCTGACTGCTCGGATCCGGCGATACGTCGCGCGACCAGCGGGACCGCGACCGCCAACGGGCTGCAGCCGCCGCATTTGCGTCACCGGCACGACGCGGCGTAACACGTCACCGAGGCAATCGACGCGGGAGTGGAGGGGGCTGCTGCATGGACAGGTGACCCGTCACGCTGCTCGCGAGCGCGATGAGATACCGGTAGCGCCGGGCATCTGACCGAACGAGATCGCGAAAATCGCGCCACCACAGGCCTTCCGGCCGTTGAGGCAGTCATCCGGCGCTACCGCTTCCCCTCGCTCTCGACGAAGGCGACCGAGGCTCAGCTCAGGTCCGGGAGGAAGGCGTGGCCGACATAGTCACGGAACAACACGATCTTCCCTTCGCGGATCCGGAAGACCTGAATACACGGCACTTCGAATGACTGGCCGGTCGACGTGACGCGTCCGACGGAGGTCAGTTCGACGATTACGACCTCCGGATCGGCGGTTTGGTGGGTCTGGCGCACAAGCAGCTCGTCGAGACGGGCCCCACCGCGGTCGACGTCGATCGCGTATGCCCGAATCGCCTCCTTGCCTACCAACCGGTCAGGCAATTCGCCTGCGGTGAACGGCATCTCGATCACGCCGTCCTCCGCGAACAGGTCCACGAACGCGTGCATGTCGTTGGCGAGTATCGCCTTGTTTCGCTCTTCCAAGACCTGGAGCGGGCTCTCGACACCGGACCGACTCATGGCAATCACCTTTCATTCAACGCTTGTTGTATCAACGATTCAACGAGCGTAGAATGAAATCTTGCGCCGGTCAACGCCCGTAGAATGACCCGCGTGAGCAACCCCCCAGCGCCCACTTCGCGGGCCGAGCAGCGACGCAACACCGAGGCGCGGATTCTCACCCATGCCCGCACGTTGTTCGCCGAATCCGGCTACGATCGCACCACCATCCGCGCCGTCGCCACGGCGGCCGGCGTGGATCCTGGACTCGTCATCCACTATTTCGGCAGCAAACAGAAGCTGTTCCTGAGCGCCATCGGGTCCGGAACGGCACTGCTCGCCGGGGGCAGTGCCGCGGATGTCGCCGAGCAGCTGCTCAACAGACTGCGCGGCTCACTGATCGAGGAACCGGTTACCTCGCTGGCCATGCTGCGGTCGATGCTCACCCACCCCGAAGCCGCGGAGGAAATCCGCACCTCTTCGCGCATCTACAAGGATCAGATCAGCGACGCCATCCCCGATGAGGAAGCCGATCTGCGCGCAGAAGTGGTCAGCGCCGCGCTGATCGGCATCGTCCTGTGCCGCCATCTCGTCAAGCTCGATCACCTCGCCGCGGCCGACCCGGACAGGGTAGTGGAGATTCTGCGCCCCGCCGTCCGCTCGATCACCAAGGCCGACATCGACGACGCCGCGGACTGAACGCGCTCGAAGATGGGGCATGCCCCCACGGCATTCCCCAAACACACGCCCGCCTCGCTCGGCCACGATGCTCCCCCACCCCTGAACGTCCCACTTGATGCCGTCGGCCGAGTGCACCTCGACGCGTTCGACCGATCAGCTCCCCTCAGTCGGCCCCGGACGTCCGACCACACAGTGCGGTCGTTTCGTGCGCCACGTTTCCGCACAGGGCGGCTCAGAACTAGCAGATCGGCTACTCCGGCGACTGCGCCGACAACTCGGCAACGCACTGGGTTGCCTGGCGCGTGTGGCAGGGTCGGGGTGCGTTCGCCGGACAGGTATGGCAGAAGACTGAATCCAACCAGGGCCGTGTGCATCCGAACGCGAACCGAGCTGCGGCGCGCCGCCCGACTTGTCCCGAACGCGCGGCAATTCGAGCGGGCACCGGAATGTGCCGCAGATCTTCGTTCTGCAACGGGTTGGTCATTACCAGCGATGTGAGTTCGGTGTCCACTGTTGGCGTGTCATCTCTGCCCAGAGCAGATCGAATGGGATGACCATCTCGTCTTCGGTAGTTTCGCGGGTGTGGAGATCATGTCCGTGTTGCCGCAGCTGAGCGCACTCCGGTTTTCCGAGGTGAACGACCTCAATATCTACGTGTGGAACGACGGCGCGGAGGTGACGCTGATCGACAGCGGCCTGCCGGGGGCCGCCGAGGAGATAGAAAAGGGGCTTCGCTCACTGGGTTTCGACTGCGGCCAGGTACGGCGAGTGATCCTCACCCATGCCCATGCCGATCATGTCGGCTCGGCAGCCGACCTCGCCGAGTGGGGAGCCGAGATCTGGGCGCATCACGCCGATGCCGATATCGTGCGAGGCGAGCGTCCACAGCCGGCTCCGGTGCTGCGCGATTGGGAGCTCCCGATCGCCGAGGCCCTGGAACTGGGCCCACCTCCGCGCCCGGCACCGGTCCACCGCGAGCTGCGCGACGGCGAGGTGCTCGACTTCGGCGGCGGTGCCGAGGTACTCGCTGTCCCGGGCCACACCGAAGGCAGCCTGGCGTTGTATCTGCCGCGCCACCATGTGCTGTTCACCGGTGACACGTTGGCCAACGTTCGCGCTGTCACAATGCCCGGTGTGTTCAATCTCGACAGCGCCGCGGTCGATGCGGCTGCCCACCGGTTGACCGAACTGGACGCCGACATCGTCTGCGTTGGCCATGGTGATGTGCTCACGACAGAGGCCCTGAGCGCGTGGCGGGCTCGGCGGCCGGCGCGCTGACAGGGAACACGCCACGGCCCGTTGCCACCCGGCAAGTGCACCAGAGCCGATAAACCGACACTCCCGATGCACCGCAAGCGAATCGATCGCACCGCCCCTCGAATCCGGGCTCGGTGATCGGCGCTACGGAGTCAGCTGCCGTACAGGATTTCTCGCGCCCGTCCAAAGGCGCTGCGGATCTCCGTGCCCACGGCACGGTCGCCGGGCGCTGGAATCCCGACGGTCGAGGCTGCCGGCCACTGCGGTGGTTCGGCACCGCCTCGCAAAGTCCACGCGGCCTGCCGCGCCGCGCCCAGCGCGACGTACTCCTCCGGCTCCGGCACCGTCACCATCGCACCGAAGATCTGGGCGGCCGTCTCGGCGACGAACGCCGAACGCGAAGCGCCGCCGATCAACAGCACTCGCCGGGGGGTCGCGCCGGCCGCACGGAGCCGGTCGAGAGCGTCGGCCATGTTGCACAGCATCCCTTCGACCGCGGCGCGAGCCAGGTGGGCGGGTCGCATTGTCGCCACACGCAATCCGTGGAGGCTGCCGGTCGCGTGCGGCAGGTTCGGGGTGCGCTCACCGGACAGATACGGCAGCAGCACGAGACCGTCCGCGCCCGGCGGCGCCTGCCGGGCCAGTGCATCGAGTTCGTCGATGCCGATTCCCAGGAGGGTGGCCATCGCCTCGAGCACCCGGGCGGCGTTGAGCGTGCACACCAACGGCAGGAATCGGCCGGTCGCGTCGGCGAATCCGTTGACGAACGGATCGGTATCAAGCCGCGCGGTGCGTGCGAATGCCGTGCCGCTGGTGCCCAGCGAGATCACCACGTCGCCGTCACCGATTCCGAGTCCGAACGCCGCCGCCGCATTGTCCCCCGCGCCGGCAGCTATGACCGCGCCCGATGCGGTGCGTCCGGCACTCTCCAACGGTTCCAGCACCGTCGGAAGCTCCGGAGTCCGGCCGCGGAAAGCACTGGCCAACAGGTCTTCTCGATACCGGCCCGCGACCGGGGACCAGTACCCGGTGCCCGAGGCGTCGCTCCGATCGGTCGTCGGCGCAGCATCACCACCACCGCGCAACCGCCAGGTGAGATAGTCGTGCGGCAGCATCACCCGGGTCACCCGGTCCGCGAGCTCGGGCTCGTGGTCGGCCATCCAGCGCAGCTTCGCGACAGTGAAGGCGGCGACCGGTACGCTGCCGACCGCGTCCAGCCACGCTTGCGGGCCGCCCAGTTCCGCGACGAGGTCGTCGGCTGCCTCGGCGGAACGGACGTCGTTCCACAGCAGAGCATCTCGTACCGGTCGGTGCGAGCGATCGAGTGCCACCAAGCCGTGCTGCTGGCCGGCGATCGACACCGCATCGACGTTGTCGAGCAACCCCTCCCCTGCCTGCTGCAACGCGGTCCACCACGCCTCGGGCGCGACCTCGGTGCCGTCGGGGTGCGGTGCGTGTCCGCGTGCCAGGACCTCACCGGTGTCGGCGTCGCACACCACGACCTTGCAGGATTGGGTGGAGCTGTCGACTCCGGCGACGGTGGCCATCTATCCGCGCGGCGCGATCTGGATCTTGCGGCCGATGCCGTCGCGGAACGCTTGCAGCGCTTCGGAGAACTGGTCGAGTCCGAAGGTGTGGGTGACCATGGTGTCCGCGTCGATCGCGCCCTTGCGTACCAGGTCGACGGCGCGGCCGAAGCTGTGCACCACCGCCATCGATCCCACGATGGTGATCTCGTCGTTGTAGACGCGGAAGGGTGAGATGGCGGCCGTCGCGTCGCCGGGTGCGACGCCGAACTGCTGGTAGGTACCGCCGCGGCGGACGCGAGGGAGGCCGTCTTCGATCGCCGGGATCGCGCCGGTGCAGTCGATCACGACTTCCCATCCGTGTGGGCGGTCGAACTCGTCGGCGTTGGTGGCGACCGCGTCCGCGCCGAGTGTGCGGGCTACCTGCAACCGGTCGGTGTTGAGGTCGACCACCGAGACCGAGGCCGCGCCCGCGGCGACCGCGAGTTGCAGCATCATCAGGCCCATTGTTCCGGCTCCGTAGATCAGGTAGTGCGAGCCCAATATTCTTGGCAGGCCGTCGAATCCGTGCACGGCGCATGACAGTGGTTCCACCAGTGCGCCGTGCGAGGCGGGCAGATAGTCGGGTATCGAGAAGCAGTTCGCCTCCGGGACCGCCACGTATTCGGCCATGGCGCCGTTCACCGTGTCGCCGATCGCGCCCCAGCGGTCGCAGAGGTTGCCGCGGCCGATGCGGCAGTAGTGGCAGGCGCCGCAGAACAGCGACGGGTCCACGGCCACCTTCTCGCCGGACCTCGGGCCGTCGACGATCTGGCCGCAGAATTCGTGGCCGGGCACGATCGGGTACGGCGTGGGCGGGAATTCGCCTTCGACGATGTGGATGTCGGTGCCGCAGATGCCTACCGCGGCTACCTCGACGACCACTTCGCCGGGGCCGGGCGTCGGGTCGGGAATCGTCTGCACCGAGTATTCGCCGGGTTTCTCGATCACCAACGCGCGCATCTACCTTCCCCTTTCCTGGTACCACCATGCGGTGGTGGCGATATCGGCGTCGGCCAACGGCAGATACCGTCCGCCGTCCTGCCAGCCCAGCGCTTGCAGCGTCACACGTAGCTCCCGGTGGAAGCGGATGGGGTCGCGCACGTGCCAGCGGTACATGCCGAATCGTTGTTGTGGCGTGTAGATCTCGTCGTGCGGAAGTACTTGGTGCAGGCCGAGGTAGGGGCTGGAATAGTCGCGGTAGGCGCCGTCGAGGTCGAAGTTCCAGGCGCCGCCGAAGTAGTCCTCGGTGCCGGTGCCGCAGATCGTCGGGAACTCGTCGTCTCCGTCGAGATGGAACTTGACCTCGCCCTCGCCCCACCATCCCGGCGCTTTCGGTGCGATCGCCAGATAGGTGCCGACGTAGCGGCCGCGACCCCGGACATCATCGATGATGGTGTGCACGGCCGGTGTGCCCAGCGGATTGCTCTGTCGCCGTCGACAATGCAGGTAGCCGGCGTCCTCCCCTACCTCGGTCTCGTCGTAGGTGAGCTGGTAGTAGACCGGCACCGATTGTTCGGTCGGGTTGCGCAGGGTGACGCGGGCGCGTTCTCGAAACGGCATGGGCCAGTAACTGTTCAGTCCACCAGCGGGTGCGACCACCACCATTTCCGAACTCACCAGCGCGAGTTCGTCCCAGCCGTTACAGAAGAAGTCGCCCAGCGGCACCTCGATCGACGGCTGCGAGTCGTCGTCCCAGGTGAAGTTCAGTATCAACCGGCGCAGCACCGTGCGGTCCGTGGTCAGCCAGAAGTGCCGGATCACTCCCGGTCCGGACACGTCGGCCAGTGTCGCGGTGGATCCGGCGGCCAGGTCGATCGACGGGGACACCTTCCAGCCCACACCGAGGTCACGAGCCGCGCCCGCGCCGGTCCCGGTCTCCGCCCGTCCGCCCGCGCCCGCCGCGCCCGTCGGGTTTTCCGGGCTGATCGAACGGGTGCGCGCGTTGTCGAGACGCCAGAGCTCAGCCATGGTTCGCCGCCCGATGTTGTTCCGCTGCGAGGAAATGCGCGATCCTCGCGGTCGATTCGTAGAGTTCGCGGTAGCGCGGGTAGTACTGGTCGTAGATCGCCCGCCGTTCGGCGTCCGGCTCGATGATCGAGGTCACCGGATTCCAGCCGGAGGTGTCGACGCCCGCGGCCTCGGCGGCGAGTAGGGCGTCGCCGAGGCAGGCTCCGACGGTCTCCGCCGGGAGTTCCTGCGGCAGACCGGTCACATCGGACACGATCTGGGTCCACAGGCCGCCTTTGGTGCCACCGCCGACCGCGATCAGGCGTCGCGCGCGACCACCGGCGTCGGACATCGCCTCCAGGTTGTGCCGCACTCCGTATCCGGTTGCCTCCAGCGCGGCGCGATACAGCTCACCGCGGCCGTGGCTGGTGGTGAGACCGGCGACGATGCCGCGCGCGTCGGGATCGAACAAGGGTGTTCGTTCACCGGCGAAATACGGCAGCATCAACAGGCCCCGGCTGCCTGCCGGGACCGTGCCCGCCTCCGCGATCAGGTCGCCGAATTCTCCGCCGACCAGGCGGCGCAGCCAATCGGTGACCGCGCCCGAGGTGGCCATTCCCGCTGCCAGCGAATAGGTTTCCGGCCACGCGCCGCAGGTGCCCCACAGGCCGGGATGCGGACGCGGTTGGGTGAGGATCTGGACCAGGAACATGGTGGTGCCGTACATGACCATCGCATCGCCGGGAGCGCGCACGCCGACGCTGGCGGCTTCGGCCCACGCGTCGACGGTGCCGGTCGTAACGGGCAGCCCTTCCGGAAGGCCGGTTGCGGCAGCGCCTTCCGCGTTCACCCGGCCCACTACCTCGGTGGGCCACGCGAGTTCGGGCAACGGCACACCCGGTGCGCAGTGCTCGGCCCAATCGGCCCATTCGCGCTTGCGCAGGTCGTACATGGGCACGCACTGGCTAGCCGACTGATGGTCGAGTACGTAGCGCCCGGTCAACCGGTACACGAGAAAGGAACTCGCCATCAGCAGCATGCGGGTGCGCGCGTACACGTCGGGCTCGTGCCGCGCCAGCCACCGCAGCTTCGGCCCGACAGCCTGACTGGTCTGCGGCGACCCGGCCCGCTCGAGCACCGCCGTCTCGCCCAATTCATCTGCCAGTTCGGCGATTTCGACGGTCGCCCGGGTGTCGACGCCGTACAGGATGGCCGGGCGCAGCGGGTTTCCCTGTGCGTCGGCGGGCAGCAGACACGGGCCGATACCGCTGATCCCGAGCCCCTCCAGCCGGGCTCCGGTCGCGGCATCGACCAGTTCGCGGGCGATGGCGACGAAGTCCGCCCACCACACGGACTCCGCGTCGTGCTCGACCCAGCCCGGTCGCGGCATCGACACCTCGTGCGGACGCTCCGCACGCGCGAAGACCTTGCCGTCGGCGTCGGTCAGCACGCCCTTGGAACCGGAAGTGCCGATGTCGATTCCGATGAACATGGTCACCGAGTGAATTCGTCCAGGGTGACACCCAGCAGATCGCACGCGGCCCGCACGGTGCCGCGATGGTCACCGGGCACGGCGTGGATGTGGTTGGCGCCGAACCGCGACAGGAAATCCTCGGCACGGGCGTCCAGCCGCGCGAACGCGTGCGGCCATTCCCGGGTCGACTGGCGCATCAACTCGTCGTTGGTGGCCTCGTCGTAGGTTTCGAAGTCGCCGAGCATCAACTGCATTCGGTAGTTTCCGTCGTCGCGGGTCAGCCGGGCCAGTGTCATCTGCCCCGGTGCCGCGAGATGATGGACCGACGCCCCGCCGGCGGGAAAGAAGAACACCTCGGGGAACAGATGCACCCGGGACAGGTTCTCCGCCGGATCGTCGCTGCGGGCGGCGAACCAGGTGGCGTGCTGGCCGGAGTTGCACAGATCCCAGATGTCGCGGTCGGCGTGGTAGTGGCGGACGTCGGCGAACAACACCGGTGTCCCCGAGATCTGTTTGAGCAGTTGCATGGTCAGCGCGCCGTCCATGTCCGCCTCGGTCGCGCACACATGGGTCGGCTTCGGGCCGTTCCAGTCGTACGGGTCGTTGAGGAACGCCTCGGTGACGTCCATCGTGGCGAAGTACTGGGTGAGTTCGGGCTGCCCCTTGATACCGGAGAAGTCGATGTTCCATTCGTCGATCAACTCGCGCACCGCGAGGTAGGAGCGGATCTGGCGCTCCAGCAACTCCGGAGTGAGTTTGTCGCCGTCGTAGTGCACGCCCGCGGTGGTCTCCTCCAGCCATACCCGGGCCTTCGATACCTCAGCGGCGTCGGCCAGTTCGGCGCGGCGCACGATCTCCCACTGGTCGATCTCCTCGACGTCGACGCCGAAAATGCGTTGCCACTGATCGGTATTCGCGACGGCGGTGTTCATCCCCATCGGCCGGCCGCCGAACCGGCCGAACGTCGAGCCACGCAAGCGCGACACCGCCGACGCCGCCACCGCCCGCACACCGATCTTCTCGATCAGGTCCGGATCGGCCGGGTCGCCCCACAGCCGGGTGTGGGTGCGGCCGATCTGATCCAGCGCTCCCCCGGCCGCCAGCATCCCGACCATTCCGGGCTGCACCGGGTCGATGTTCGACAACAGCAGCAACGCTCCCGGCGTGGCTCCCTGGACGAGCATCGTGAAGTGCGGGAACGCCCACACCGCGTAGTGCAGCACCGTGAGATCGACTCCGGCCGCGGCGACTTCGCGGGCCACCGAGACGGCGAGAGTGTTGGTACTGACCGGTGCGGAGCCGCGCACCACCTCGTGTCCGGCGGAAGCAAGTTCGGCGACGAGCCGGTCTTCGTTGGTACGGATGAACTCGGCTATGCCGTCGTGCACATAGTCGCGTCCGTCGGAAATGCTGATTACACCGATACGTGCCACGCCGGATCCCTCCAAGAGACGAACGGTCGGACTTGCTGTACCCGATGGCGGTGTCCGCACGGTGCTCCGTGGTAACGCAGGCTGCCGCCTCCGGGCCGCGCTCGCACCACTAGAGATATCACTCAGGGCACGGTTTCCGGTGGAGTTCTCCCGATCTCGAGGGCTGCCAGCGAGACTCCGCCCTGCCCCCAGCCACAGCTGGTGATCCACAGGTCGCCGGCGGCGATCACCTCGGCGGCATGCGCGGCGATGTGGCCGACCCGGTCGTCGATCCGGAAATGGTAGGGGTTGTCGCTGCGGAACACGTCGGTGCCGACGTAATCGGGCCGCGGACCGATGAACAGATACCAGGAACCGTTGTGGCACAACACGAACGGGGATTCGGTATTGCCGGCCTCGGTGCCCGAGGTGGGGTCGGTGAACGCGATCCGCCGCTCGCCCCAGGTGCGCAGATCGGTGCTCGTGCGATACGCGACCACGTAGTTGCCGCCAGTCGGTGAACTCGTTGCGGCGTAGTACATCACCCAGCGGTCGTCGATCCACGCGACCATGGGATCGCGGGCGTCGTACCCGTCGCGAAACACCGGTCCGTTCGGCTCGCGGATCCACTCGAACAGGTCGTCGGAGGTGGCCACGCAGATCGCCGCCTGGGTGCGGTCATCGCCGCCGCCCGCGTAGAACAAGTGGTAGCGCCCGTCGGCCCGGATCACGTACGGCGCCCACAGATGCGTCTCGCCGTAGTCGCGGTCGACCACGAGCGCCGAAGGGTGTTTGGTCCACGGGCCGTGCAGGTCGTCGGCGCTGGCGTGCGCGAATTCGATCTCGTCGAACGGGTCCGCCGGTTCGGCATGGGTTATGCCGAACAGGTGCCAGCGGCCCGACTCGTCGCGAATGACGGTGTGGTCGTTGATGTACCACGGCTGCGGCTCGCCGACGCTCGGGTCGTAGACCGTGTGGAAGCGCCCGGCCCGGACGCTCACCTCGCGGCCTTCCGATCGATCACGGCCGGTGAGGGGCGCTTCTCGAAACTCGATCTCGGGCTCGGTCATCTGGCACCGCTCTCCTCGTAGTCGCGTTCGCCGTAGTCTGTGGCGATCTGCCGGGACGGAAACCAGCGATGCCGTGCGCCGGGCGGGAGTCGTCACGCGCTCCCCACAGCCGACAGAAATGTAACCACACACACCCCCGGCATCAGCGGCGATTCCGCGCGGGTAGCGACGAACCGCGGAATCGCCGACACAGCCCCGGGGCGATCGCGGGAAATCGTGGAGGCGCTGCGAATACGACGGTTCGGGGCCGCCGGCTACGGCCGATCAGGTTCTGCGCGAGATGACCATGATGTATTCGCAGGGGGCATTCGTTCGGTTGGCGAAGCCGTGGTCCGCGTCGGCCTGGAAGAACACGGAATCGCCCGGGTGCAGGGTTTCGCTGATCCCGCCGATCGCGACGGTGAGGGTGCCGTCGAGCACGACCAGTTGTTTCTCGGTGCCCGGCGGATACGCGGGCAGCAGGCCGGTGGAGACCTGTGCGGGCAGGTAGTGGACGATCATCTCGCCCCCTCCCGCGCCCGGGGCCGCGGACACCATGTGCCGTTCGAAGCCGGTTTCCGGGTCGCGGAAAACCGGGCGATCGCTCTTGCGCAGGACGACGGCCACGCCGGATGTGGCAGCGGCCGGACCGCCGATCAGGTCCGACAGTGACGCGTCGAGCGCGTGGGCGATCCTGGACGCGACGCCGATCGTCGGGCTCTTCTCACCGCGTTCGACCTTGGACAGCATCGCCCGGCTGACCGACGACTGGGTGGACAGCTGCTCGAGTGTCAGGCCCGCCTCCTCGCGGCGTCGCCGCACGTTGGCGCCGAAGGCGCCGGCCAGCTCGTCACCGTGCTGTGGTTCGTGTGCGTGTTGCTCGACCACCGTGCTCCTCGATCGATGGGTATCTCGCCGCCCACAGTGTATGTTTCTTCTATAGAAGACAGTCATCTCCTATTGAAGATGTACAAAGGTGTCCCGAGGCGAAGGAAGTTCCATGCGTTTGATCTCGAGTGGCCGGCACCATGCCACGTTCGAATTCGGCGATGTGCAGGTGATCTCGTTGCGAGACGGGTACATCGACATGCCGCCGACACGGCTCCGCGACGAGCACGGGTGCACGCTCGACGAGTTGCCGTCCACCGTGCCGCTGGTCGACGGCAACGTGCGGCTGTCGGTCAACGCCTTCTTCGTCACCGACGGCACCCGGTCGGTTCTCATCGACACCGGCGCGTCCAACGTCTGGCACGACCCCACCATGGGGTTGATCTATGCAGCGCTCGACGAGGCGGGAATCGACCGCGCGCATATCACCGATGTCGCCATCACCCACCAGCACGAAGACCACGTGAGCGGCCTGATCGCGCCGGACGGGTCCGAGGCGTTCGCCGAACTCGAGCGCGTGTGGATCGGCGCGGGCGACGCCTCGGTGTTCACGGGGCGGCTCGAGCCGATCCGCGACCGGGTCGTCCTCGTACCGGAGGCGGTCGCGATCAACGACTGGATCACCGCGATCCCGACACCGGGCCACACACCCGGTCACACCGTCTTCGACATCAGCAGCGGCACCGGCCACCTGCTGGTCTGGGGTGACACCGTGCACGTTCCGGCACTCCAATTCGATCAGCCGAACGTGTCCTGGGAGCTCGATGGCAACCAGGCACAGGCCCGCGCCGCGCGAGCCACTCTCCTCGAACGACTGACCCGTCCACACCATTTCGTGGCCGGCGCCCACCTCGATTCACCCGGCATCGCCCGCGTCACCTCCTCCGGCGACGGTTACGGGCTGGAATATCTCGCACCGCCGATCGGCGGCTGAAGCCCGTCGGTTCCGGGCGACCGCGGGGCCGAGGACAGCAAGCCCGTCCTGAACACGCCCGGCCCGATCGATACTGAATCACATTGCGGCCGAGTCGGTTTCGTCGATCGGTCGGTCCCGCTGTGCGGCTGCCGGTACATCGATGAGGGTGCCGGAGCCGTCTGCGGAAGTGTGACACCGACCTTCATATCGCGACCCTCTCGGACACACCCGGGCCCGGTCACGCGTTCCCCGATTCGACAAATGACGGCGGTGGCGGCCTCACGGTTGGACCGCGTGCTGGACAGACTCGACAGGCGCCGAAGTGCTCGACTCACCCTGAGCGGGTGTGGGTTACCACGACCGAGCCCCGGTATCGGCTACGGTTCACGTCGCACCAACCTGCGTGATCCCTCATATCCAGAGGCGAGGTCTGTTGTCGGTGAACCTGTTCTGGCGTTCGATGGCTGTAATGGCGCTGTCCCTGCTGATGGCCGTGCCGGTGTACAGCCGGGCGGACCCGGTGGACGACACGCACCCGATCGGGTTGGACCGGTTCTATGACCAGCGGCTCGAGTGGAAGCCTTGCGGCGTCGAGAATGTCGACAAGGCCGGTGGCGAGTGCGCGGATGTACTCGTGCCGCTCGACTACGGGAATCCCGACGATCGCACGATGACCGTGGCGATTTCGCGGGTGAAAGCCGGCGATCCGGCGCGGCGGCGGGGAATTCTGTTGTCCAATCCAGGCGGTCCCGGTTCGGAGGGTCTGGACAGTCTGGATCTGCTCGGTGATGTGCTGTCGCCGGAGGTCTTGGCGAGTTACGACCTGATCGGCATGGATCCGCGCGGGGTCGGCGAGTCCGGCCGGAGTCCGCGGTGCGGGTGGCCGGTAGGCGAGATGATTCGGTCGGCGGGTCTGGATCCGCTGGGATTCGCGCACGACACCGTTCAGTCCGCGGGGATGGCCGCGACCTGCCTGATTCGCGATCCGAACAAGCTGAGGCAGTTCACCACTCGCAACACCGCGCGTGACATGGACATTGTGCGAGGCGTCCTGGGCGAGGAGAAGGTCAACTTCTACGGCGTGTCCTACGGCACCTATCTCGGGGCCGTGTTCACGCAGATGTTCCCCGAGAGGAGTGACCGCGTCGTGCTCGACAGTGCGATCGACCCGGACCGGTATTGGGAGGGCTTGGTTCAGGATTGGGGTGCGCCGGACGAGATCGCGCTGGACGACTGGGCCGGCTGGGTTTCCGGTCGGGATGACGAGTTCCGGCTCGGTGCGACTCCGCAGCAGGTGCGAGCGAAGATCGAGGAGCTCGTTCGTATCGCCGCACGTCAACCGATTGTCATCGATGGGTTCGCCATCGACGATCACTGGCTTCCGTTCATCCTGCACGGATTGCTGATGAACTTCCGGCTGAACGAAGCGATGGCCGCCACTGTGCGGGAGATCGCCGATGCCGCGGGCGGTCCGCCCACTACATCGCGAACACCCCGGCTTCGTGCCATCGTGGAGGGGCTGCGCGACAATGAGAACTCGGTGCTTGCGGAGATCGCCTGCGGCGATGTCGGGGCACCGATCGATCCGACCTGGTACTGGCGCAACATCGAAGAGACGCGTGCCACGCAGCCGGTTTTCGGCGCGCTGGCGAACGACATCCAGCCGTGCGCCTTCTGGCCTCGCCCGGTCGAGCCACCGACTGTCGTCCGGAATTCTGTGCCAGCGCTCATCCTGCAGGCGACGGGAGATCCCCGCACCCCCTATGTCCACGGCGTCCGATTGCATCAGGACATGTCCGAGTCGCGGATGGTGACGCTGCGGGATGTCCGTATCCACATGACATTTCGGCCCGAACTCAGCGGCTGCGTAAACCATACGATCAACACGTACTTCAGCGTAGGAACCATGCCGGATACCGACATCACCTGCTACGCGGATCAATCCACGCCCTAGCTGTAGTTCTTGGGGAGGTTGTGAACGGCGTGCCAGCCACGAATAGGTGAAGGCCTCCGGTATCGGTGTGGACGAGCACCACCGAGAAGCGCATGCGACAGCCGCGTACGTATCCGCCGAGAAGCGCTCATGAACCGCACAGACGACAACACCCACGCTGTGAGGTTTCCGTCGGGCCGGGCCAAACAAAACAGGCCAGGACCGACACTATCTCGATCCTGACCTGCATTCTGAGTGGAGCTAAGGGGACTCGAACCCCTGACCCCCACACTGCCAGTGTGGTGCGCTACCAGCTGCGCCATAGCCCCAGGTTTCGCACTCGGAGGTGTTCCCCGCGTGCTTGAAAGAAGTTACACCACCTCGACTCGGCGTACCAAATCGCCTGCATAAAGGGCTGGTGGAACACGCGTTCGAACGATAGACTCGAACACATGTTCGACGGCGGAGAGCTTCAGACTATGAGTGACGGGGAGCTGGTCGACGCGCTGCGGCGGGCACACGGGGCGGCGGCATTCGCACAGGCGGCAGAGGTGCGCGCGGTGCGGGAGTTGTATCGGCGGCACCGAGCCGGCAATGCCGCACCCGGGCCCGGTGGGGTGCGCGCCGGGGAGTTCGCGGCCGCGGAGGTCTCGATGGCGGTACAGATCTCCGAGCAGCTCGCGGCTGCGCTGATCGATATCGGGCTGGCGCTGGACGGACTGCCGCGGACGCGGGAGGCGTTCGGGTCGGGCCGGCTGGATCTGACCCGGGTCCAAGTGATCGTCGACAACGCCCGGGGGCTGTCGCGCGATCTGCTCGCCGATCTGGAAGGTCCGCTGGTCGAGGCCGCGGTGCGCACCACTCCCGCTCGGCTGCGGCAGACGGCCCGGCGCTGGTTGAGCCGGTTGGACGGTCCCGGCGAGCAACGCCGGCGTGAGCAGCGGGAGGACTGCCGGGATATCCGACTGACGGCGGTACAAGACGGCGCGGCGGTCGTCGCTGGCCTACTGCCCGCCGACGGCGCTCAGACCGTGGCGATGCGGCTGCGGGAGATGGCACACGGAGTCTGCGCCGACGACCCGCGAACCATGCCGCAGCGCCGGGCCGACGCACTCGTCGCGCTCGCCGATGGGACGGACCGGCTCCACTGCGCCTGTGGTCGCGGAAACCGCTGCACCGCAACAGATCCGGATTCGAGTTCGCTCGACGCCTCTCGACCGGCCGCCCGGCGGCCGCTCATCCAGATCGGTGCCACGTCGCGCACATTGAGCGGTGCCACGGAGGAACCCGGCTATCTGATGGGATACGGGCCTATCGACGCGGAGCTGGTACGGCGGATCGCCGAGCGGGCCGATATCGTCGCGGCGGCCGACCGCGGCGCGCGACCGTCCGAGCAGACATCCGGTGACACCCCAGCCGAACGTCGCTCCGGCGCCCAGGGTTCCGCCGGAACCCACCGTCGGTCGTCGCACGCCGCCGCACTCGCGTCGATCGGTTTGCTGGATCGGACGTGCCGGTTTCCGGGCTGCACAATGCCCGGCACCGCTTCGGGGAGCGAGATGAGCGGTACGGCCGATCGAGGGCCCGCGTCCGAATCCGCTGCCGTGCGGCGCCTCGCACTGTGCCCGCACCACCGATTACTGGCATCGCTCACCGCACAACGGAAGACGCGCTGGCAGCTGCGGTGGCTGGATGCCGGTCACGTGCAATGGACCAGCCCGACGGGCGATATCCACACCACCACCGACGAGGATGCGAAATATCTATTTCCACAGCGGGATACCGAGATGCCGGTCATCGATCCGACACCGGGACCGACCTCCGTTGTGACAGTGCCGGTTTCCGCCCTCGATGCGGGGTATCCGATCGGCGGCCACGCCCTGGTCCATCGCCGGCTCGCGGAAGGCACGCCCGAGGACTGCACCGTGATCGGTGAAAGTTACCGCTACTGAAAGCTATTCGATCGGCACCAGCACAACGAGTGATCGGAGGACACCGCGAACACCATGACTTGTCAGGATCGTCCACCCGCCCCGACCGTGATCGATGCCGGCGTGGAACGACAACGGATCGCCGCCCTGGAGCAGCTGCGCCTGCGGCTCGAATCCGAACTCGACCGGACAGCCGCCGGCAGTGGATACGCCGCTATGGCCGGGCAGCTACGCGACACCGTGAACGCGATCGCGGATGCCCGCAATCGCATCTACGAAGTCCTGCTCGGCGACGACGAGACCTGCTGAGCGCTGGCCATATACAGCTCCGGCCCGGGCGGTTGGGGATACCGCCCGGGCCGGAACACCAACTGAGACAGCGGATGGGGCCACCTCGTCACCCAGCAGCAATTCCGCTCATCCAGCGACCGTGGTGACCCAATCCGAGTTCTCCACATCGACATTCTTGCCGCCATCGAGCACAGTGGGCGTCTGCACCTGGCCGACAGCATCCTTCAGCGCAGTGAGCGAGGCCTGCGCATGGTTGCGTGCCGAATCCACTCGGTCACCCCGCGAGATACATTGCTGTACCTCCGCCGAGGCCCCGGCATCCTTGGCGATCGAGGCCAGTTCCTCATTGGTCAGATTGCCGCCGTCCTCACTGGGCTGCTTGGTGGTGAACAACGCCATGTGGAACTTCGAGAACACCGGGCCGTCACCGGCATCGGCCACACATTCACTCGCCGCGACCGCCCGCGTCGAATAGTCCTTACTGCTCGACTTGGGATCCAGGAAGTTCACGAACCGGTAGCGGACGGCGAATTTTCCCGCATCGATCTGCTTGGCGATCTGCTGTCCGTAATAGTGCTCGAGTGAGCCGCAGGACGGGCACATCGGATCCTCGAAGATATCGATCGTCTTCGGCGCGGACGTCTTGCCGAGCACGATCGCGCCGTCGGAATCCAAGAGGGCCTGCACCGCCGGATCGTGCGCCGCGCCGTACCCGTCTTCCTGCACGGTCAGGCCATGGTCGCTGTTCCAGCGCACGACGAGCACCACGATCACCGCGACGACCACCAGCGCCACCGCGCCCAGCGCGTAAGTGGTGCGATTGGACATCGGCCGCGGTGTGTATTTCGATCCGGAGGAATTCACGGCGTCCACTCTGCCAAAACGCGGCCGTCACCGGAATCCGGCAGCCACATTCCGCGGCCACCGGTGGCACCGCCGTCAGCGATCCTCCTCGGCGGGCACTCCCACCAGGCCGTACAGCACCAGTTCCTCCAGGGACCGGGCGAAACCGTCCACATCGTCGATATCGCGGATGCACATGGCGAACAAAGCCGCGCCGGCGATCACGTCGAGCACCGTATCCGAATCGACCTCGCCACGGGTGGCGCCGGAATCCAAGTACTCGGCCAGTTCCCGGCGAGTGGGCGCATCCAGGCGGGCGGACAGTTTCTGGTACAGACCGGAATCGGCCCGCATCTCGGTCATCAGTCCGGGCATCGCCTCGCGGGCCGCTCGTGCGCCGAACAATTGAATCGTCCCGCGTATCACCTTGCGGATCTCCGCGACCAGATCTCCGGCCCGCTCGTCACTGCCGACATCGGGAAACACCGCCCGGGCGATCAGATGCGCCTTCGAGGGCCAGCGCCGGTAGATGGACGGACGGCTCACCCCGGCGCGGGTGGCGATCGCATCGATCGAGGCGGCCGCGTAACCGCGTTCCGTGAGCAGACTCCGAGCCGCCTCCAGCACCGCCCGATCCACCTCCGGATCGCGATGCGGCCCGAGTCGATGACGAGCGTTCACGAAACAACCGTCCTTGTCAGCACGAGCATCAGTCGTTACAGTCTGTCACATCTGAGTCGTTACACAGTGTAACTGCTGATGCTGTTGATTCCGAGGAGATGTCGTGTCCACTACCGACCAGCCACTCGCCGCCACCGATACCTATCGGCCACTCCCCCTGCTCGAGGGCAAGGTGGTCGTGCTGTCGGGGGTGGGCCCGGGGCTGGGCCGGGCGTTGGGCACCGAGGCCGCCCGGATGGGTGCCGACCTGGTGCTGGTGAGCCGTACCGAGCGGCGACTGGAGAAGATGGCCGACGTGGTCCGGTCCTACGGCCGCAAAGCGTTGGTAGCGCCGACCGACATCACCGACGAGCAGCAGCGCGCCGCACTGGTGCAGCGGGCCCTCGACGAATTCGGCCGGGTCGACTGCCTGATCAACAATGCCTTCGCCATTCCGCCGATGGAACCCATCACCGGTATCGACCTGGAGGCGCTGCGGACCGCCAACGAGACGAACGTCTACGCACCGCTGCGACTTTCGACGCTGTTCGCCGATGCGCTCGCGGCCTCGCGCGGATCGATCATCATGCTCAACTCCTGCGTGAGTTTCGACTCCGAACCGATCTACTCCGGTTACAAACTGTCGAAAGGCACACTCGCGCACCTGGCTTCGTCACTGGCCACCGAGCTCGGCCCGCGCGGCATCCGGGTCAACAGCGTGGCGCCCTCCTACATCTACGAGGACGTCAACAAGGCGTATTTCGATTGGCTGGCCTCCCAGGACGGGGTCACCCATGAGGAGATCTATCGCCGCAAAGCCGAGCCCACCGATCTCAAGCGCCTGGCATCACCCGAGGAGGTGGCGCGCGCCGCCCTGTTCCTGGCCACCGACCTCGCCTCCGCGGTGACCGGGCAGATCCTCACCGTCGACTGTGGCGAGTACCACAACTGATATCACCACGGCTGCAAGGAGTTCCGGTGTCCAACGAGAAGAAGCGAATCGTACTGTGGGGCACCGGCGTAGTCGGCTCCATGGTCCTCGCCGAGATCATCCGCCACCCTCGATTCGAGCTGGTGGGCGTCGGCGTCAGCAATCCGGAGAAGGTGGCCGCGACGCCGGGCAGTTGTGCGGTGCGAGCGAAACCGGCATCCGGGCAACGGATTCGGTGGACGAACTGATCGCCCTGCGGCCGGATGCGGTGGTCCATTACGGCCCGACGGCGCAGTTCGCCGACGAGAACATCCGGGTGATCGGGTCGTTCCTGCGCGCCGGTATCGATGTGTGTTCCACGGCGATGACACCGTGGGTGTGGCCGAATATGACTCAGACGCCGGACAACTGGCGGGATCCGGTCACCGCGGCCTGCGCCGAAGGAGGCGCCTCCTGCTTCACCACCGGGATCGATCCGGGCTTCGCCAACGACCTGTTCCCGATGACACTGCTGGGGCTGTGTGGTGAGGTGGAATCGGTGCGCGCCTCGGAACTGCTCGACTATGCCGACTACGAGGGCGATTACGAGGTCGAGATGGGGATCGGCCGGCCGCCGGAATACCAGGCCATGCTCGAGATTCCCGATCTGCTGGTCATGGCATGGGGCGCGACGGTGCCGATGATCGCGACCGCCGTGGGAATCGAACTGGAGGCGATCACCACGACGTGGGAGAAGTGGGTGACGCCGGTCGATCGCCGGTCCGCGAAGGGCATCATCCCGGCCGGTAACGTCGCCGCGATCCGCTTCACCATCAACGGCGTCTACGACGGCCGTGAGGTCATCACGCTCGAACATGTGAACCGGATCGGCACGGATGCGGCGCCGGACTGGCCGTCGGGCACCAAGGACGATGTCTATCGGGTGGATATCGTCGGATCTCCGTCGATCTCGCAGGAGACCTCGTTCCGGTTCACCGACGGCTCCGGCCGGACCCCGGCGGTGGCCGGCTGCCTGGCGACCGGGATGCGAGCACTCAACGCGGTACCCGCGGTCAACGAGCTCGCGCCCGGTTGGGTTACGCCGCTGGACCTTCCGTTGATCCCCGGCGCGGGCACGATCCGCTGAACCCGCGCCGGAATCGGACTCGCCGCGGCCGACTCGTGGCGAGTCCGGTTGCGGCGCATTACTTTCCGCTCGGCACCTTGGGCTCGAAGGGTTCGTTGATGGTCGCGAAGTACTGGACGACCGAGGCGATCGCCACCGGCGCGGTGACCAGCAGGGCGCCGGCGAAGGCGCCGATGCCGGCGCCGAGCGCGATGCCGGCCAGACAGCCCGCCAGGGGCCCGGCGCCGAACAGCGCGGCCAGCATTCCGGTCACCACCGTGCCGACCAGTGCCCCCGCGACACATCCGGCCACTCCGCCGACCGCGGTGCCCACGGCCGCACCGCCCGCGGCGGCGGTCGTGATCTGCAGTGCCGCACGGGAAAACGCGGCCTGTTCCCGTTCATAGCGGGTCCGCCAGGGCGCCTCGTCCTGGAACGGCAATGCCGTGGGGGTGAGAGTGGCGGTGCGGCCGTGGATGGCGGCGGCGACCGGGTAGTCGATGTCATCGATGCGGTAGGTCAGCGGAATCCCCGCCAGCACCCGGCCGGTGTCGGATCTGATCTCGAAGACGCCGCGCTCCACCGTCATACTGCCCGAATCGGTCGAGATCACCGCCGCCGTACCGGTATTCGTGGCCTGGTAGTTCACCGGAGCCTCGGACGGCGCCACGGGAGCCGGATCGGCCGCGGCGAAACCGGTTCCGGCGGTGGCGACTGCGGTGGCGAATGCGGCTACGGATACCCATTGTCGAACCCTCATCGGGTCTCCTCTCGAAGGTCACCGACGGACGGCCGGGATAGCGGATCCGGCCGCCGGTGATGCGCAACAAACATGCTTGTGCAACATGTCACAGGCCCGGCGGCCGGCGGCTGGTTCTCTCATTCAGCGGGATCATGGACTCTCACCTGGGTTTTCGATATCGCCGCACAGCTCCGACCGATTCGATCCCGCCTCGGAAGCGACCTCGCCCCCGGCAGCCGGGCCGGGGGCGAGGTGACAGCGGACACAGCACGGGATCAGTGCCCGCAGGTCACCGCCGGAGTGTGACCGGCGAACAGCCCGTCCACGAATTCCTGCGCGTCGCGCGACGACGCGGGCACGGCACCGCGATGGTCCTGGCCGTCGTAGATCCGGTAATCGATCCGAGTTCCCTTGTCGCACAGTGTTTTAACGAGCGAGTCGGTGCCGGCCTTCGATACCGCCGCATCGACGGTGCCCTGCGCGATCATCGTGGGGACCGCGGGCACGACACGGGAGGGATCCTGCTGGTTCAGATAGTCGGTCAGGGTCCGGACGTCCGCGCCGGCGGCGAACACCCGCGCCGGCGGCACCGGCGGCACCGCCCGGATCTGCGCCAGGCAGCCGTTACGACCAGCGGTCAGCAGCGGTGCCGCCTGCGGCGACAGCAGCCGGTCGGGATCGATGGCCGGATCGGCCGCCTGGGCACCGAGCACGATCACCGGCAGGAAGGCCTCGGCGAGCGCCGCACCGGGTTGATCGGTGCGCAGATAGTCGACCGTGCCGCTGAGTCCGACGCCGCCGGGTGCGATCGCCACCGCGCCCTTCAGTTCGAGTTCCGGAGCCCGCGCACCGCCGTTCTGGGCGGTGAACAGGGCGGCCTGACCGCCCTGGCTGTGCCCGGCCACCACCCACCGCTTACCGATCGACGGATCCAGATTGCGGGCCGCGCGCACGATATCGGTGACGGTGTTCGCCTCGCCGGCGCCGTTGATGTAGGGATGCCCGCCGGGCGTGCCGAGCCCCTCGTAATCGGTTTGCACGACGGCGTATCCCTTGGCCACCCAGGTGTCGAGAATCCGGCTGACCGGACCCAGGTAGTCGTGATCGGGGCCGTCGGCGGTGTCCGCGGACGGTGCGCAGATGTCGGCGTAGCCGGTGGTGCCGTGTGCCCAGCTCAGGACCGGCCAGCCGCCCTCGGGAGCCGGGGACTTCGGCACCGCCACGGTGCCCGACACCACGATGGGGCGGCCCCGCGCATCATCGGAGACATAGGTGATCAGCCGGGTTTCGGCCGCGCTGGGCAGTGCGGCGGCACTCGTCAGCGGGGTGGCGGTCAGCACCTGGCCCGGAGACAGATCGGCCTGGGCGGGGTGATCGGATTCGGACGTTCCGGAACAGGCGGCGGCGAGCAGTCCCACCGCGACGAGACCGGCGCCGATCCGAGCGGATTTCCGCATTCGACGAGCCAACACAGCGATTCTCCGATCGGTGGAGCCAATGAGACCGGCACAGGATAGGGCCGGTCGGGAGCCCGGAATCCGACCTTCCCACCAGGCAGGAGCGCCCCGGTCGATCAGGACACCGCCGGCGCGGGCAGATGCCGCCGCAGCGGTTCGCGCACCAGCGTCCACCCCGCCGCCGCGACCACCAGCAGCATGCCCGTCGCCGCGAGGGCGAATCCGTACGACACCCGCTGGGCCAGCCATCCGATCGCGATCGGCCCGAGAACGGTGCCGAGGTCGGCGGCCATCTGATACCCGGCCAGCACTGGCCCGCCACGCGCGTTGGGGCCGATGACATCGGCGACCGCCGCCTGCTGCGCCGGGGTGTACACACCCGATCCGACGCCGGCGACGACGGAGGCCGCCAGCAGCCACGCCGGATTCGGCGCCAGGCCCAGCGCGATGGTCCCGGTCGCGCACACCAGGGTGCCGGTGATCAGGAAGGGTTTGCGGCCCAGCCGATCCGACAGCCGTCCGGAGGCGAACAGCACCGCGGCATTACCCGCGGCGAAGACGGTCAGAGTCACTCCCGCGAGCCCCTGCGACTCGTGGAGCACCTCCACGACCAGCAGCGGGACCAGCGCCATTCGCACCCCGAAGACCGCCGCGCCGTTCGCGAAATTGGACCACAGGACCGCGCGGTACACCGGATTGGCCAGGGCCGCGCCGAAACTCGTCACCGGCACCGTCGCGGGGCCCGGCGGCTGCGCCAGGTGCGAACCACGCAGGCTCCACCACACGACCGCACTGGCCAGCAGCAGCGCCGCCGCGTAGATGGCGAACGGCACGCGCAGGCCCAAGCCGCTGAGCGCGCCACCGAGCAACGGCCCGGTCAGCGAACCGAGTAGAAAGCTGGTCGACCACAGGCCCGAGACGCGGCCGCGCTCGCGCACCGGGGACAGGCGGATCACCAGTCCCAGCGACGACACCGTGAACATGGTCGACCCGATTCCGCCCAGTGACCGCAGCAGGATCAACTGCCAGTAACTCTGGGCCAGGGCGCAGGCCCCGGTCGACAACGCCACGATCAGCAGACCGGTCAGATACAGCGGCTGCTCGCCGAACCGCTGCACCAGGCGACCGCTCACCGGCGCGAACAGCAGGCGCATGAGCGCGAAACTGCTGACGATCGCCGAGGCGGCCGCGACCCCCACTCCGAAACTGCGCGCGAATTGCGGCAAGGCCGGTGCGACCAAACCGAATCCGAGCGCGATGACGAAGGCCGCGCCTATCAGCACCCAGGTCTCGGCGGGCAGCCGGGACCGACGCGCATCGTCGTTCAACGCATTCCCGCGATTCAGTCCGCTATCGCGGACTCCTCGATGCCGAGCGCCCGGCCGACCACGTCCTCGGCCGCCGCCTGCACCTGTGCGAGGTGTTCGGGCCCTTCGAAGGATTCGGCGTAGATCTTGTACTTGTCCTCCGTACCCGACGGGCGGGCGGCGAACCACGCGTTCTCGGTGGTGACCTTGACACCGCCCAGGGCCGCGCCGTTGCCGCGGGCCCGAGTCTGCACCGACAGCACGGATTCGCCCGCGACCTCGGTGGCGGTGATGTCGTCTGGTGTCAGCGCGGCCAAGCGCCGCTTCTGCTCGGCGCTCGCCGTGGCATCGATCCGCGCGTATGCGGGGCTACCGTAGCGTTTTTCGAGCTCGGCGTAGCGAGCCGACGGACTCTGCCCGGTGACCGCGGTGATCTCGGCGGCCAGCAGAGCCAGCAGGATGCCGTCCTTGTCGGTGGTCCAGACGGTGCCGTCGTGTCGCAGGAAGGAGGCGCCGGCGCTCTCCTCACCGCCGAAGGCCAGTGACCCGCTGAACAATCCGGGGACGAACCATTTGAATCCGACCGGCACCTCGTGGGTCTGGCGTCCCAGCACTCCGACCACCCGATCGATCATCGAGGAGGTGACCGCCGTCTTGCCGATCTTGGTCAGCGCATCCCAGCCCATCCGGTTGGCGACCAGGTATTCGATCGCCACCGCGAGGAAGTGGTTCGGATTCATCAGTCCCGCATCGGGAGTGACGATGCCGTGCCGATCGGCGTCGGCGTCGTTACCGGTCGAGATGTCGTAATCGTCGCGGATCGCCACCAGCGAGGCCATCGCGTAACGCGAGGAGGGATCCATCCGGATCTTGCCGTCGCCGTCGAGCGTCATGAACCGCCAGGTCGGATCGACGAACGGATTCACCACCTCGAGTTCGAGGTCGTAGCGCTGGCCGATCTCCTCCCAGTAGTCGACGCTGGCACCGCCCATGGGATCTGCGCCCAGCCGGATCCCGGCGCCGCGAATCGCGTCCAGATTCAGGACATTCGGCAGATCGGCGATGTACTGGTCGAGGTAGTCGTAGCGCTGTACCCCGGTGGCCAGCGCATGCTGCAGGGTCGTGCGTTTGATCCCGGCCAGGCCGCCGCGCAGCAGTTCGTTGGCCCGTTCGGCGATCGCGTCGGTGGCGACCGTATCGGCGGGTCCACCGTGCGGCGGGTTGTATTTGAAACCGCCGTCGCGCGGCGGATTGTGCGACGGGGTCACCACGATGCCGTCGGCCTGGTGCCGGGTTCCGCCGCGGTTGTGGCGCAGCACGGCGTGGCTCAGCGCCGGTGTCGGGGTGTAGCGGCCACGGCTGTCGATAACGGCCGTCACATCGTTGGCCGCCAGAACCTCCAGCGCCGTGGTCCACGCCGGTTCGGACAGGGCGTGGGTATCACGCGCCAGATAGACCGGGCCGGTGATGCCGCGGGTGGCCCGGTACTCCACGATCGCCTGGGTGATCGCGAGGATATGAGCCTCGTTGAACGCGCAATCCAGACTGGACCCACGGTGTCCGGAGGTGCCGAAAACGACCTGCTGCCCGGGTACGGACGGGTCGGGGATGCGGCTGTAGTACGCCGTCACCAAGTGCGGCAGATCCTCGAGATCGCTGGCCCGCGCCGGTCGTCCGGCACGATCGTGGGCCATGCTCGGGCCTCCCTTCCTCATCGCCTGCGCCCGGCTGGTCATCACAATCACCGCGACACCGCCACCCCAGCGCCCGGCGACGGTCGCGTCATCGCAGACCGCCGTCGGACTGCCACACCTGCACCGCGGACAGGGTCACCGTGCCGGATTCGAAAAGTTCTGCATTGGCCACCACGAAATCGCGGAGCAGTTGCGAGTCGTCGACGATCATGACCATCACCGGCAGGTTCTCGGCCAGATCGAGCATACGGGTGGTGTGGATCCGGGACGTCACACCGTAGCCCTCCACACCGCGCCACACGCTGGCGCCGGCCAGACCGGCGTCGCGGGCGCGCCGCACGATCTCGTGATAGCGGGGACGATGCTTGTAGTGGTCGTCCTCACCGAGCAGCACCGTCAAACGGGCGGCGGACCGCCAGCGCGGATCGGGCTGCCACGCATCGGCTTCGGTGACGATCTGCATCGCGGTCTCGTCCGCTGCTTCGCTCATCGCCTGCCCCCTGTCGTCGTGCCGTACCAGTTGTCCGTTCTGCCGCGCCGCGCGAATTCACCACCGTCTGCCCGGACATCCGAGCGCCACACCCGATCCGTGCAGTCTAGAACGTCGTCCGGGCGGGCGGACCAGCGGCCGCTTATGCTACAGAGAGCTGACCAGACTATCGGATTCGCTTGCGACGAGCAAAAACTCGTGCGGTCAATCGTCGACGCCTCCGACGTCTCCCTCACCGCGGCACCGGATCGCGAACCCACCTGGTACACCTCCCTGCCGACCGAATGTGTGGAGCCATGCTAACTGTCAGCGATCGAAATGCGGTCGGCATCCGGCGTCCCGATCGCCCATTTCGGCCCGAAGTCGGCTCCGACCGGGGCGGGTGCGCGTCACGGATTGCGCTGGCCGGGCCGGGCCGCCACCTGCACTCACCGCGGATCCCCACCCACTGTCATGCGCCGAGGCGACCGGTGCGGACTCGTCACCCACTGCTAGCCAACCATTTGCCCACAGACCCCACCATGTCATCGCCCCTGCGGAGTCCGCCCTAGAGGCACCGTACGCGACATCGGGCGCGGTCGACGCCACCGGAGTCGATACGACCGTGCCCCGGACCGGCGGGTCCGGGGCACGTATGCCGTATTCAGCCGCTACGCAGGGCGATTCACCCTGCCGGCGGCACCGCTGTCAGTGCGCCAGCACCGGTTCGCCTTCGGCGGGGGCCGGTGCGGTGCTGGGCATCAGCACCGCCGCGGCGACCGCGCCGACCACGAAAATCGCTGCGGCCCACCAGAAACTGGTGGTGTAGCTCTTGATCAGCGATTCGGCGACCGCAAGCTGGGTGGGCTGCCGACCCGACAGGTAGTCCGCCGCGGCCGAGGAGGCGATGGTGCTCAGCAGTGCGGTGCCGATCGAGCCACCGACCTGCTGGCTGGTGTTGACCATGGCCGAGGCGACACCGGCGTCGTCGTGGTTCACACCGGCGGTCGATCCCTGGAACGCGGTCGACATCGCGCCACCGAGACCCAGCCCCAGCAGGATCAGGGCCGGCAGGATGTGGCTGGCGTAGCCGGTGTCGAGGCCGATCCGGGTCAGCCAGGCCATACCGGCCGCGGCCACCAGGAATCCGGCGGCGACGGTGATCTTCGGCCCGATCTTCGGCAGCAGCAGCGACGGCACCGTGGTCGAGGACGCGATCATGGCCGCGATCATCGGCAGGAAGGCCACACCGGTCATGATCGGCGAGTACTTCAGCGTCAGCTGCATGTAGTAGGTCAGGAACAGGAAGATCGCGAACATCCCGATACCCATGACGAAGACCGTCATATAGGAACCGGCCCGAGTGCGGTCCAGGACGATGCGCAGCGGCAGCAGCGGGTGTTCCACGCGGGTCTGCAGCCACGCGAACACGCCCAGCAGCACGACGCCGCCGATCAGGAAGGTCAGGGTCAGACCGTTGGTCCAGCCGTGCGATTCCGCGTGCGAGAAGCCGTAGACGATGCCGAACAGGGCGGCACTGACGGTGACCGTGCCCGGGATGTCGAGCTTGGGACGGTGTTCGGCGGTGTGCTTGGCCAGCAGCAGCACGGCACCGACCAGGGCGACGGCGGCGAAGATCAGGTTGACGTACATCACCCAGCGCCACGAGGCCCATTCGGTGAGCGCGCCACCGAGCAGCAGGCCCAGCGCGCCACCGGTACCCGCGACGGCACCGAAGATGCCGAAGGCCTTGGCCCGCTCCGAAGGTTCGGTGAAGGTCACAGTCAGCAGTGACAGCGCCGCGGGGGCGAGCAGTGCGCCGAAGACACCCTGGGCGACACGAGCCACCACCAGCATCTCGAATCCGTTGGCCGCGCCACCCACCGCGGAGGCGACGGCGAAGCCGATCAGGCCGATGATGAAGGTGGTGCGCCTGCCGAACAGGTCACTGAGCCGCCCGCCGAGCAGCAGCAGACTGCCGAACGCGAGCGCGTAGCCGGTGACCACCCACTGGCGGTCGCCGTTGGAGAAGCCCAGATCCAACTGGGCCTCGGGAAGCGCGATGTTCACCACGGTCGCGTCCAGCACGACCATCAATTGGGCGACGCCCAGTACGGCGAGCACCCACCAGCGCATGGCATGCGAGCCACGGCGGCCCGCGTCGGCCGAACGCCTCGACGGCTGGTTCGACCGCTGTGTGTCGAGATCGATCGCGGAAGTCATGGGTCCCCTAGTTCTGCGATGGATGAGTGGTGGATTAAGCGGAGGGCGAGCCTCCGTTTGAAAGGAAAGCTATCACGATAACGGAGAGAGCGCCTCCGGTTAATCCCGAAACTTGGTAATATCGGGGTGTGAATCACGCCACGGCCGCTCCCGCTCCCCGGCGCCTGCGCGCCGATGCCGCCCGCAACCACGCGCGGATCCTCAGAGCGGCCAGAGATCTGTTCGCCGAGCGCGGCCTCGAGGTCACACTCGACGATGTGGCCGAAGCGGCCGGCGTCGGCGTGGGCACGGTCTATCGGCGCTTCGCGAACAAACAGGAACTGATCGGCGAGGTCTTCGACCAGACCGTCACCGATATGGCCGAGGCCACCGAGGCCGCCTTCGCCGATCCCGATACCTGGCACGGGCTCACGCGGCTGTTCGAGTGGTCCTGCGAACACATGGCCAACAACCGGGGCTTCGGCGAAGTGATGCTCGAACTACCCGACGCGATGGAGCGCTTCGTCTCGGTGCGCGAACGGATCAAGCCGATGGTGACGCGATTGATCGACAAGGCCGTCACCGAGGGCGTGCTGCGCCCCGGCATCGCCGCCTCGGACTTCTTCGCGATGATCAACATGGTCGAGGGGATCGCGAGCTTCGCCAAACCGGTGAATCCCGAGGTCTGGCGGCGCTACATGGGGATAATCCTGGACGGCGTGCGCGGCGACGACATCCCTCGGCAGCCGCTGACGGTCCCGCCTCTGAACGACGCCGACGTAGACCACGCGAAGGAAGCGGTATTCGCGTGCCGCAGAAGGTAATTCGCCGATAGCCAACGCGCACCCGTCAACGCTACCGACCGAGCCGCCCGCGGCGTAAGCACCGCGCCACCATCGATACACGTGTGATCGGACACGTTCACACCACAACGAGGGCTGGCGCACAGTGCCGTGCGTCCTCTAAAGTTGGACGCATGACCAATTCGTGGGTGAATTGGGCCGGCGATCAACGGTGCGCGCCGGCCACCTTCGCCGCCCCGCGCACGCGCGACGACATCACCGACCTGCTCGCGCGTGCCGAGGCCGACGATCGGACCGTCCGGGTGGCGGGGGCCGGGCATTCGTTCACCGACACCGTGCTCACCGACGGCACACTGCTGCAACTCTCGCAGCTCGACCGGATCCTGCAGGTCGATCGCACCGCCGGAACGGCACGGGTGGAGGCCGGAGCCACCCTCAACGCGCTGAGCACCGCCCTGCACCCCCTCGGCCTGGCCTTTCCCAACCTCGGCGATATCGACGTGCAGTCCATCGCGGGCGCCACCGCCACCGGTACGCACGGCACCGGCGCGACCCTGCAGAACATCTCCGCTGCCCTGCGCTCGGTGGAGCTCATGCTCGCCGACGGCACCATCGTCGAACTCGACGAGACCAGCGACCCCGACGGGTGGCGCGCGGCGCGGGTGAATCTGGGCGCCCTCGGCATCGTCACGGCCGTCACCCTGCAGCTGGTGCCCTCGTTCGTCCTGGAGGGAATCGAACGCCCGGTTCCGGTCGACGAGGTACTCGCCGATCTCGACGAATTCGTCGACGGCAACGAACATTTCGAGTTCTACCTCTTCGCCCACAGCCCCCTGGCGATGACCAAGCGCAACAACCGGGTGGACCTTCCGGAACAGCCGCGCGCCAAGGCCGTCGACTGGTTCGCCGACATCCTCATGAGTAATCACGTCTTCGACGCGCTGTGCCGGCTCGCGCGGCGGCAGCCGAATCTGATCCCGTGGATTCACCGGGGCGCGGCCTACGCGGGCAGCTATCGCCGTCAGGTCGATCGCTCGTACCGAGTCTTCGCCTCCCCCAGGCTGATTCGGTTCACCGAGATGGAATACGCCATCCCACGCGAATACGCCGTGGACGCCATCCGCGAGATCCAGTCGATCGGGCGGCGATTCGATTCGCCCATGCCCACCGAGGTGCGCTTCGTCGCGCCCGACGACGCATTCCTGTCCCCGGCCGGCGGCCGCGACACCTGCTACATCGCCGTGCACCAATACCGCGGCATGGACTACGAACCGTACTTCCGCGCGTGCGAGGCGGTTTTCGATCGCTACCACGGTCGCCCGCACTGGGGCAAGCGGCACTTCCAGACCGCGGACACCCTGCGCGGACGCTACCCCGACTGGGATCGCTTCCAGGAAGTGCGTCGGCGGCTGGACCCCAAGGGCCGGTTCACCAACGCCTATGTCGAACGGGTACTCGGGCCGCCGGCCTGACGGCCTCGCACCGACCGTAAGTCATTGCCGGCGAGACTATTTCGCGCGCAGCGTGCGGCCACGATCGGCCAAGCGCAATTCCAGCGATACCGGCACGGCGTCGACCTGCAGGGCCCGCGCCAGTCTGCTCGCCGCGTCGTCGAGAATCCGGCCGCGCACGACGGTGAGGTCCGCATCGGGATCCGCGGTCACGACCAGATGCAGTTTCGGCGTCCGGGCCGGACCCGACACACTGGCCCGCGCGGAACGCACGCCGTCGTAGGACTCGACATCGGCCACGACCGCGGCGGCGACCGTACTCGAATCCAGCATCGTCTCACCGGCATTGCTGACGGTGCCGATATGCCAGCGCATCCGGCTCGGCAACCGGGCGAACTGCGCCGCCAGCCAGCGCAGCGCGGCCAGCGCGACGATCACCGCCGCCACCACCACCACCACGAACACCCACGAGGGCGGTTCGGCCGTACCCGGCACCAGCGGTGTATCGCGATCCACCCAGCTCAACTCGCCCGCGTAGGCCGCGATGGCGTACGCGCCGACGAGTATCGCCACCAACCCGAACACAGCCAGCAGCAGTCGATTCAATCGAGCCGGGCGATTGGCCGACCTACTCACGACACCTCCTGTGTCCTGCGGGACACCCGCACCCGGTCGGCATCGCGAGCAGCTGCGCACGTGTCACTCACGATGCCTCCTGTACCTTGCGGGACACCCGCACCCGGTCGGCATCGCGAGCAGCTGCGCAAGTGTCACTCACGATGCCTCCTGTACCTTGCGGGACACCCGCACCCGGTCGGCATCGCGAGCAGCTGCGCACGTGTCACTCACGATGCCTCCTCCTGCGATGGTGACGACGGTTCGGGCTGCTGTCTACTCGTCCGCAGCCGGACACTCACCGGCGGTGCGGATTGCGGGGCGATCCGGGACAGCCGATCGGAGACCGCGGCCTCGACGGTCTGCTCCAGATCCGCGTGGTCGGGATGCGCGGCGCGGCCCTGCACACGAATATGCTTGCGCGTCCGGCGAACCCGGGCAGCCTCCAGACCGGCGACCGAGGCAGCCGCATCATCGAGCGCGCCGTCGAGGCTGCGTCGCATGATCCCGGCATCCATCCCCTCGTCCGCCTCCAGTGCCACCACGACCCGGCGGCCGGGAATCACGGCCGCCACCAGCAACACCACACCGACCACCGCCACCCCGATGCCGACGCCCAGCACCCACGCGCTGTGCCAGGTGGTGTCGTGCAATCGGGTGGCGACGGTGTCGTACGGCACCAATTCGTCACTGTGAGCGAGGTTCTGGATCAGCGACACCGCCACCACGATCGCGACGCCCAGCAGCACGACCGCCACCACCACGGCGGGCACGATCCGGCGCGGCCGCCGATTCACCGCACGCTCCTCGCCGCGGCGACCGGATTCACCAACTCGGCCACCTCGATATCCACCCGGGGCACCACCAGTCCGGACAACTCGTGGGTCCGCCGCATCAGGTGCGCTCGGCACGCATCGGTGACCGAACCCACCGGCGTCGGATAGGCGACCGGCAATCGCACCCGCAGTACCGCGGAGTCGCCGGTGACCCGGGCCGACACCTCGGGCCCGTCGGCGACGCCGTCGACCTCACGGGCCGCGCGCGCGGCCAGCCTCCGCACCGTCCGCTCGGAAACCGTTGTGCGGCCACGATATTCGGCCGCAGCGAGAATCGACGACGAGACCGGAGCGGTCTCGGGTCCGGCACTCATTTGCGGCCCCGGTCCTGGGCGGATCGGAGCAGACCGGACAGATCGACATGGCCGTCGAGCCAGCGGCCGATCACCAGTCCCAGCGCGCCGAAGACCAGTACCACGGCGAATGCGCCGATCCCGCCGAAGGCCGCCGCGAAACCGAGGGACAGGCCGAAGATCAGGCAGATCGTGGTGGCGTTCATGATGCTCACTGCACCCGTTCACGGGTCGGCGGCTGATCCTCGTCCTCTTCGATGAACACATCGTTGACGTTGATGTTCACCTCGACCACCTCGAGCCCGGTCATCTGCTCGATAGCGGTGATCACATTGCGCCGCACGGCGCGGGCGAGTTCGGCGATGGAGACCCCGTATTCGACCACGATCTCCAGATCGACCGCGGTCTGCGTCTCCCCGACCTCGACCGACACGCCCTGCCCGACACTGGAGGAGGCGCCGGGGATGCGATCGCGGAAGGCGCCGAACGCGCGCGACGCGCCGCCGCCGAGGTTGTGGACGCCACGCACCTCCCGCGCGGCCAGACCCGCGATCTTCTGCACCACGGTATCGGCGATGGTGGTGCTGCCTTGATCGGATGCCAGAGCACTGATGGCCTTGGGCCGGCCCGGTTCCGGGGTGCCCGCCGTGGCGCCGGCGCCCTTCCCGGACGCAGCGGTGCCAGCGGCCTCACCGGTGGTTGTACTCGTCATGATTACCTCCGATTTCCCTTGCGCTACAGCGGATAAGTGGACCTTCGGTGTTATGACCCCGCCGACGGCGAATCGTCACGGGCGAGATCGGCGGTGGCGGCGTCGAGGGCGGCGGCGCCATCCAGAGCGGCGGCATCGAGGTCGGTGACCACGATCCGCAACCGCGCGGTGGCCCACCGGGTCGAGGCCAGCAGTTCGCGTACCGCGGCGCCGAGCCGGTCGAGCAGCGGCGGCAGGGGCAGCGCCGAGGCCGTCACCCGGATTTCCACGACGTCGGAATCGAGGTCGACGGCCGAACGGGGGCCCAGTCGCGGCACCCAGCCTGCGATATCCACGCCCGGCGGCACCGCGGGGCGCAGTCCCGCCACCGACTCGATCGCGGTGACGATGTCGTCGACCAGCTCGTCCTCGCTCACAGTCCTCCTGGTTCGATATCCAGAATCGCCACCGAGACCGCGTCGACGACCATTCCGGTCTGTGCGGTGACCGTCCGGACCACCGCCCGCTGCACCTGCCGCCCGACCTCACCGACGTGATATCCGCCGGTCACCGACAGGTCGACCTGTACCTTCAACCAGCCACCGCTGTGCCGGACGCGCACCCCCGCCGAGGGCGCGACGTCCTGACTGCTCCACAGCTGCCGCCCGGCCCGCGCCAGATGCCCGAGCAGTCCGAGCACACCGGGTTCGAGATGTGCGACGCCGGGGACCGACGCCGCGGCATGCGCCGCTACTGCCGCGATTACCTCATCCGAGGCGATATATTCAGCGGCTGCCGCGAATTCCGGGGCCGACGTCATCGATCCTCCTGGTAGATATCCACCACGGCGACATCCAGCCGTTCCACCGACAGTCCGACGCGCCCGGAGGCCGCGGCCCGGACCCGATCACGCACCAGCGGCACGACCTGTTCGACGGCGGTATCGCCGTGGCGCACCGCGACCGACAAAGACACCGCGACCAGCCGGTGTCCATCGGGGTCGGGCCCGAGATCGTCGATGCGGCACGCGCGAGCACGCACACCGGGCACGGTATCGGCGGCATAGCGCAGGACGGCCCCGATCGCCTGTTCACTGACCTCGATCGAGCCCGGATGTGGCGTGGACAGACTCACCATGCGTCCGCGCCGCACCTCGGCACGGACGGCCGACATGATCCGATCGACCATCGCCGGCGGGGGCGGATCCGGCTCGTCCGCGAGTTCGCGCGTAGCCGACCGCAGGACGAGCAGACTTTCCCGCGCGGCCGCGCAGTGCGGGCAACTCTCCTCGTGTTCGTCGGCCCGGCCCGCTTCGACGTCGTCGAGGCGTTCCCACACGTGTTCGACGCTGCGCCCGCAGGGCAGCTCATAGTCGCTGTCGGTCATCTCCTTCAGCGCCACGGCTGCATCACCTCCGCCAATTGCGCCCGGGCTCGGGCTATCCGGCCCCGAACCGCGGTGGTGTTGGTGCCGACGATATCGGCGATCTCCTCATAGGACTGCCCGTGCACCTCGCGAAGTAACCAGCACGCCCGCTGTTCGGGGGTGAGCCGCTGCAGTGCCATGGTCAGCGCGGCCATCTGGCTGTGGACCTGCGCCGCGTGTTCGGGCTGTGTCGTACGCTGCGGCGATTCGGTGGTATCGGGATCCACGTCGGCGTGCGCGGGACGCGCCCGCAGGACGTTGAGGCACCGATTGGTGGTCATCCGATACAACCAGCCGCCGAACGCCGCGTCGTCCTGCAACTGGGCGAGACGACGCCAGGCGGTGAGAAAGACCTCCTGGGTGACGTCCTCGGCCTCGGCCCGGTCGGCCAGCATCTTCGACGCCAGCCGGAACATCCGGCCCTGATATCGCAGTACCAGCTGCTCATAGGCCCGGATGTCACCGTCACGTGCCCGCCCGACCAGGGTGGCATCGTCCAACGCCGCCTCGGGGGCAGTCGCCGCCTCGGCCACACACACCTCCTCCGCTGCTCTGATCGATGGACACCGGCCGGCAGGATTGCTCACGTTGGATTATGCGTGATCGTCGTCTCCCCGAGGGCGGACACCGCGCAGTCGAACGCCGGGAGTGGGGCTACTCGTTGACCAGCCGCAACGTCGGAGTGTGCGCCGCGCGCCGGTCGACCAGCCACACCTGCACGCTCTGATCGATAGCCGGACTGAGGGTTTCGATCTCGACCTCGATATCGCCACGCTGCGGATGGGTGACCAGCAGCGCACCGGAGCGGAATTCCGTGACCCGGTGCTCGCGCCACCGGCGGGCGAATTCCGGGAACCGCTGCAGCGCGTCGACCAAGCCGGTCAGCCGCTCGTCGTCGGGCCATTGGCTGCGCGCCGAACGCAGCGCCGACACCATCATCGCGGCCGCCCGGGGCCAATCGTGCCACCGCTGCGGCGCCTGCGGATGGGCGAAGAAGTAGGTCGCGAGATTGCCCTCGCTCACCTCGTCGAACAGGCCCAGCGGTCCGGCGAAGTCCCGCCACGCCGCGTTCCAGGACAGAATGTCGAGCCATCGGCCGACGACGAACGCGGGAGTGGGCTGCATCGCGTCCAACACCGCCTGAACGGTCTCGGTGACCTGTTCGCGAGCCTGTCCCGAGGACGGGCATTCCCGGGCGTGTTCCATACCGATCGCGAGATTGCCGAAGTGGTGGCGTTCGACCTCGTTGAGCCGCAGTGCCTCCGCCAGCGCGCCGAGCACCGCCATCGAGGGGTTGGTGTCGCGGCCCTGCTCCAGACGGGCCAGATAGTCCACGCTCACCCCGGCCAGCGCGGCGACCTCTTCCCGCCGCAATCCGGGGGTGCGCCGCCGGCGCCCGGCCGGCAATCCCACTTCTTCGGGTTGCAACTGCGCGCGCCGGGCGATGAGAAATTCGGCGAATTCCGATCGTGCCACGTCACCATCCTCTACCGATCCGGGGCTCGTTATCCGCGCCCTGCCAGTCCCAGGATAACCGCGGTGTGGCTAAACGGACCACGGTCCGCAAATCTGGTGGACATGACCACTTCCGAACAGACCACCCTCGCCACCGGTTCCTGGGCCCTCGACGCCGCCCACTCCTCGGTCAACTTCACCGTACGTCACCTTGGTATTTCCAAGGTCCGCGGCCGATTCAACAACTTCGAGACCAGTTTCGTGGTGGACGCGACCGGCGCCGCCACCATCGAGGCCACCATTCATCTCGACTCGTTCGACACCGGCAACTCCCAGCGCGACGAGCACGTCCGCAGCGCCGAGCTGCTGAACGTGGCCGACCGCCCGACCCTGCACTTCAAGGCCGTCGAGCCGGTGCGGGTGGCCGAGGACTTCGAGGTCACCGGTGAGGTGACCCTCGGCGGTGTGACCAGGGAGATCACCCTCGAGGTCGAGTGGGGTGGTGTGCAGCAGTTCCAGGACGGCACCCGCCACGCCGGATTCAGCGCGACCGGCACCATCAAGCGCAGCGAATTCGACGTCGCCCCGGCGCTGCCGACCGCGATGCTCAGCGACAAGATCGCCATCGAGCTCGACATCCAGCTCGTCGAGCCGCAGAACTAGTACCGCGCGAACATGCCTGCCGGTCCGGTAGTCCGGGCCGGCAGTGGCATATCCGAGACGCCGGGTCCCCCCGGTTCAGGGCAGCAGACCCCATCGGCGCGCCCGGACCACCGCCTCGTGCCGGGTATGCGCCTCGAGTTTGGTCATGGCGCTGCGCAGATAGCTCTTGACCGTTTCCGGGCGTAGCGAAAGACGCTGCGCGGCTTCGCTGTTGGTACAGCCCAGCGCGACGTAGGAAAGCACATCCAGCTCCCGCGGCGACAGCGCGGGCGCCGGTTCGGCACTGTCGGCACCGGCCAGCAGGCGCACCAGGGTGTCCGATACCGCGCGCAGACGCCGCCGAGCCTCGGCATCGGTCACCGTCTGAGCGATGCCACGCACCTCCGCGTGCAGATCCCGAAGCTGTTCCGTGACAGCCACATCCGGCGTCGCGACCGCGGCCGGCCGGGGCTGGGTCGCGGCCCGCAGCCGCAACCGCCGATCGACCTCGTCACGCACCGCCAGTTCCACCGCCAGCCGCCGGCTCGACCGCAGCACCAGTTCCGCGGTCCGATCGCCGATGGGTCCGGCCTCGCGGCTGGCGACATACAGCACCGCCCGCGAATTCCCGTCCACCACGACCGGAACACCGACGACCGCCCGCAGCCCCTCGGTCGTGACCGGCCCGTCGTAGTGATGGGTGATGGTGAGCGCCGCGCGATAGTCGGCGACCGATGTCGGACGCCTGCTGGCGACCGCCGCCCCGCCGACTCCCGAGGTCGGCGACACGATCAGTCCGCGCATGGCCACGGTGCGGGTACCGAAGAACTCGCTGAGGATCAGCGCGCCGTCCCGGACCTCGCCGCCGAACACGACCGGCATCCCGGACAGGGACGCGACCTGCCGCAACTCGGCCCGCAACGCATCGGCGTCACGGGGGCGGAGCAGATCGGCGGACATCGGTCGATACCCCTTTCCGGGGGTGGTGCGAGGCAAAGTGTGACGTGAATCCTATATGTGTGAGCGCGAGTATGGGCCGGGTCCGGCCGACCAGTTATACGCATGGAGCATGGGATGCGCCGCTGCTGGGTGACACGATCGGAGCGAATCTCGATCGCACGGCGGCCCGGCACGGAGACCGGGACGCACTCGTCGACCGGGCGACCGGGGCGCGGTGGAACTATCGGCAGTTCGTCGCCGAGGTGGACGCGGTCGCACTGGGCCTGCTGGAGGCCGGAATCGAGAAGGGCGACCGGGTCGGCATCTGGTCACCCAATCGCGCCGAGTGGACCCTGGCGCAGTTCGCCACCGCGAAGATCGGCGCCGTCCTGGTCAATATCAACCCGGCCTATCGCAGCGAGGAAGTGCGTTACGTCCTGCAGCAGGCCGGTATTCGGATGCTGATCTCCGCCCGGGAGTTCAAGACCTCGAACTACGCCGAGATCATCGAGCGGGTGCGGCCCGAGTGCCCGGACCTGGAGCAGGTGATCCTGTTCGACGGTAATGAATGGGAGAATCTGATCGCCACGGGACGCGCCGCCGATCCCGAACGCCTAGCGGCCGCCGCGTCCCAGCTGTCGGCCGACGATCCGATCAACATCCAATACACCTCGGGCACCACGGGTTTTCCCAAGGGCGCCACGCTGTCGCATCACAACATCCTCAACAACGGCTACTTCGTCGGGGAGCTGTGCGGCTACACCGAGGCCGACCGGATCTGCATCCCGGTTCCCTTCTATCACTGCTTCGGCATGGTCATGGGAAATCTCGCGGCCACCAGTCACGGTGCGGCGATGATCATTCCGGCGCCGGCCTTCGATCCGCGCGCGACGCTGGCCGCGGTGGCCGAGGAGCGCTGCACGTCGCTCTACGGGGTGCCGACGATGTTCATCGCCGAATTGGCCGAACCGGATTTCGACTCCTACGACCTGTCCTCGTTGCGCACCGGAATCATGGCCGGCTCACCGTGTCCGGTGGAGGTGATGAAACAGGTCATCGAGCGCATGGGTATGGCCGAGGTATCGATCTGCTACGGCATGACCGAAACCTCCCCCGTCTCCACCCAGACGCGCCGCGACGACACCCTCACCCAGCGCACCGCCACCGTCGGCCGGGTGGGCCCGCACCTGGAGATCAAGATCGTCGACCCGGATACCGGAATGACCGTTCCGCGTGGCGAACCGGGCGAGCTGTGTACCCGCGGCTATTCGGTGATGCTGGGCTACTGGAACGATCCCGGTCGTACCGCCGAGGCGATCGACGCCGGACGCTGGATGCACACCGGCGATCTGGCCACCATGGACGACGAGGGCTATGTCGCGATCACCGGACGGATCAAGGATATGGTCATCCGCGGCGGGGAGAACATCTATCCCCGCGAGATCGAGGAATTCCTCTATACCCATCCCGACATCCTCGACGCACAGGTCGTCGGCATACCGGATCCGAAATACGGTGAGGAACTGGTGGTCTGGATCAGGATGCGCGAGGGAGCCGCGGCGCTGGACGCGCAGTCGCTGGCGCGGTTCTGCACCGGCCGGCTCGCCCATTTCAAGATTCCCCGTTACGTCCACATCGTCGACGAGTTCCCGATGACGGTGACCGGGAAGGTGCGCAAGGTCGATATCCGCTCGACCTCGGTACGCCTGTTCGGATTCCCGGACGAAGAGCAGCAGCAGACAGGAGTTCAGTCGTGACGTCCAACACCGAGTCGTACCGCGCGGCCCGCGACCAGCTGGTCGACCTGGCCACCGACTACGACGCCGCGGTACGCGACTTCCGGTGGCCCGAACTGTCCGGTGAATTCAATTGGGCCGTCGACTGGTTCGACGTCTTCGCCCGCGACAACGAACGCACCGCACTGTGGATCGTCGAGGAGGACGGTCGCGAGCAGCGGGTGAGTTTCGACGAGATGGCCCGGCGATCGGACCAGGTGGCGACCTGGCTGGCGGATCTCGGTGTGCGCAAGGGCGATCGGGTGATCCTCATGCTGGGCAATCAGGTCGAGCTGTGGGAATCGATGCTGGCCGTCGCCAAACTGGGCGCGGTGGTCATGCCGACCACCGGCGCACTCGGTCCGGCCGACCTGGTCGACCGGATCGATCGCGGCGCAGTGCGTTTCGTCATCACCAACACCGGCGACACCGCGAAGTTCGACGAGGTCCCCGGGGACTACGCCCGCATCGTGGTCGGCGACGGCGTCGCGGGCTGGCACAGCTACGCCGATGCCGCGGCGGTCACGTCGGCGGGCCCCTTCCCGACCGTGACGCAGGTGACCGACGAATTGCTCGTGTATTTCACCTCCGGCACCACCAGCAAGCCGAAGATGGTGCAGCACAACCAGATCAGCTATCCGGTCGGACACCTCAGCACCGTGTACTGGATCGGGGTGCGCCCCGGCGACACCCATCTGGCGATCAGCGCCCCGGGCTGGGCGAAACACGCGTGGAGCTGCTTCTTCGCACCCTGGATCGCGGAGGCCACGATCTTCGTCTACAACTACGGACGATTCGATGCCGAGGCCCTGCTCACCCAGCTGCGTCGCGCCGAGGTCAGCACCTTCTGCGCGCCACCGACGGTGTGGCGCATGCTGATTCAGGCCGACCTCGGTGAGCGCCCGCCGGCCCTGCGGGAAATCCTCGGCGCCGGCGAGCCACTCAACCCCGATGTGATCGCGCAGGTGCAGAATGCCTGGGGCCTGACCATCCGCGACGGTTTCGGGCAGACCGAGACCACCCTGCAGATCGCCAACACCCCGGGGCAGCCGGTCAAGGCGGGATCGATGGGGCGTCCGATGCCCGGGGTGCCCGTGGTTCTGGTCGACCCGGTCACCGGCGCCCCGGCCGACGAGGGCGAGATCTGCCTGGATCTGAGCGCGCACCCGGTCAATCTGATGACGGGTTATCTCCAAGACCCGCAACGCAATGCGCAGGTCATGGCGGGCGGTTACTACCACACCGGCGATGTGGCGGCGCGCGACGCGGACGGCTACATCACCTATATCGGCCGCACCGACGATGTATTCAAATCCTCGGACTACAAGGTCTCCCCCTTCGAATTGGAAAGTGTGCTCATCGAGCATCCGGCGGTGGTGGAGGCCGCGGTGGTCCCGCAGCCCGACGACACCCGGCTGTCGGTGCCGAAGGCGTATGTGACGCTGGCCGCCGGATGGCAACCCGACAGCGAAACCGCAAGGGCCATATTCGAATACGCGCGCGATCATCTCGCGCCGTACTTGCGGGTGCGTCGGATCGAGTTCACCGAACTGCCCAAGACCATCTCGGGCAAGATCCGCCGGGTCGAACTGCGGCAGCGCGAGGAGACCGCACATGCCGCCGGAACCGCCCTCGACGGTGAGTTCCGGTACGAGGATCTGCTCGTGCGCACGACAGGCTAGCGATCGCGATATTGCCGGTAAGTTGCTCGCCGCCGACTCCACCGCGGCGGCGAGCATCGGCGGTGGGGCACAACCCCTCTGCACAGATTGTTATGCGAGTGGCCCGCCCTAGTTCCGATGAATAGTTTGGCGAAAAGCCGCCTCGGGTACAGAGTTCTCGCGCGAGATCCCGCTGGCCGCCAAAATGTGAAAATGGCACATTTGCCCGGATGTGGCGCGTTCGGCGCTGGCCCGATTGTGACAGCGTGACAAGACTGACAAAGTACGCGCAGCGCGGACCGGATGTGTACCTACGACCGATCGGAGAGCACCGTGTTGTACACCTTCGAAACCGCCACCCAGTACGTCATCGCGGAACTGGAGGCGAAGGGCACGGCGAGCCGCGAAGACTTCGATGTGCCGGCCATCGTCGCCACCTCCCACGCCATCGCCGAAAGCTGGAACCTCGAGGCATTGGACAGGCATACGTTCTGGAGTATCGCGGCGAGCAATCTGCGGGCATAGTGTCGCGGGGGTGCTCGATCACCGACCCGGACGCGGGCTACCGAGCCCACGCCCAGGCCGGTGATCGAGTTGATTCACGCCTGGCAGTCGGCGGAGCCCGCGGCTCGCGTATGCGCCACCATCGACCAGCGCCGCGCCGCGCGCCGCATCGATCCGGCGTCGGCATAGCCGAGCAGCTCGGCCTGACGTTCTCTGCTCAGCGGGCCGGCCGCCGCCGCCCGGGCCAGCCGAGCCCGATCCAGCTCCTGACGCCAGGTGGTCCCGGCCTCGGCCAAGCGGCGCTGCAGGGTTCGCGGGCTGGTGGCGAGCCGGCGCGCCACCTGATCGAGCGACACCTCACCGTGCGCGAAGGCATCCGCCAGCGCGCTCGCCACCTGCTCCGGCCAGGCCGAAACCAAGGGCGGCGGTGGCGGCAAGGCCGCGGCCAGCGGCTGCAACACATCGGCGAGAACCGGATCGGCCGTGGTCAGCGGCAGATTCATATCGGAGGACCGGAACGTCATGCAGTCCACGCCGGCATCGAATTCCAGAATCGCGGAACCGAACACTTCGGCGAAGGCGCCGAGTCGCGGCGGTGCGGACTGGCGCAGCGAAACCCGCACCGGATCCAGTGGACCCGCCACCACCCGGCGGGCGCGGGTCAGCACCGCGACCAGGCCCCACATCTGCACCAGCTCACGACCTCGGCCCTCGCCCTCGATCATGTCCAGATACAGCGTGGTCTCGTCCTCGTTGTCCACCGCCAGTTCGAAGCGGTGGTTGGTGGTCACCGCGGTGACATAGGGCCCACACGTCGCCAGTCCGGCACCGACGGTGGGCGCACTGGCGAACAGATAGTCGTAGAGCCGGGTGGCGGCCAATTGATATCTGCTGGCCACATGTAAGGCCACATCGGGATCGTCGAGCCATTTCTCGCCGATCTCCCATAACCGGGCGAAGATCGGCGAGGGCACATGAACGCCTTCTCCAGCAAGCGTCCATTCGGGTAGTTCGCATTCGCGCAGCAGACGGTCACGATCGAGCCCGGCGTCCGACATCTGCGAGATCACGAAACGATGCAGCATAGTCTGGTCGGTAGCCATATCCCTCCTGCCTCATTCGCGTCCCCGAACACGTTGTGGGAAACGCTAATCACTTGGACCAACGTTTCGACTCATATTCACTCCGATTGTGGCGGTCGGCACGTCCGCGGAATAGATTGATCCTGGTCACCCGGCTCTCGATCCCGAATTGTGACCAACCGCCGACACCGTCCGATTCGTTCAAGACCGGGTGCGCGACAGCGATCTACCGTTGCCGCATGGCACCTGAACTCAACGCAATCGGCGTGGTCGTCTCCGATCTGACGGCCGCGCTCACCTTCTATCGCCGGCTCGGACTGGAATTCGGAGACATTGTCGGCGGCGGACATGTGGAAGCTCCACTGCCCGGCGGATTCCGGCTCATGCTCGACAGTGAGGACAACGTCGGCGCCGGCGGCAGCTGGAACGGCCGGGAGGGCCGGATCGGGCTGGCCTTCGGTTGCGCCTCACCGGCCGAGGTGGACGCGGTATTCGACGATCTGGTCGGGGCCGGCTATCACGGCGAGACGAAGCCGTTCGATGCCGTGTGGGGCCAGCGGTACGCGAGCGTGCACGATCCCGACGGCAACGGCGTCGACCTCTACGCACCGCTGAGCTGATCCTCGGCGCCGGTCGGCGCGCGACCGCCGATCACGCCGCCGGGAGATCGGCCCGTGAGAGCCCGGATATCACGGCTCATATGCGCCTGATCGGCATATCCGGCCAGCACCGCGGTATCGGCGAGGCCGATATCGGAGCGGGCCAGCTCCAGGGCCCGCCGCATCCGCAGCACCCGGGCCAGGAGCTTCGGTCCGTAACCGAAGGCCGCGACCGATAGCCGGTGCAGCCGCCGCGCGCCCAGGCCCAGGGCGTCGGCGGTGGCCGCGACCGAGTCCCCCGCGTCCAGCCGGCGCACGATCAGGGCCAGAACCGGATCCGGGGGGACGGTGGCCTCCGCGCAGCGGCGCGCCACATCCTCGAGCCCGCGCAGCGGATCCGGTGCGGCCGACACCAGATCGGTCATGGCCCGGGCCCGCCGCGACGACCACACCTCGCTGAGCTCGGCGCGGCGGTCGAGCAGTTCGTACGCCGGTACGCCGAGCAGCGCGGGCGCCGTCCCCGGCGCGAATCGGATCCCGTACACCGTGGAGTGCTCGCGGGCCGTACCGAGCTGGGCGCGAGTATCGGGCCCGGCCACCACCAGCCGGCCGTCGAGCCACACCAGATCCATACATCCGTCCGGAAGCACCGACACCGTCCCGGCGCACACGCGCCGCCGCCACACCACCGCGTCCGCGGGGATCAGCGCGCGACGTTCGTGATACGAATCCGGCAACGAGTCGGTCACGATTCGAGGTTATCGCCCAGCGGTGACAGAATCGCCGCCGTGTGCGTGATCGCGCCCACAACGAGTTGCTGATGGTTCGCTGCTCGCCGCTAGACTCTTCGGCCGGGACAGCGAAGACGTTTACGGATCGGATCGGATCGTGAGGGACATGCTCAAGGGTTTCAAAGACTTCCTGATGCGCGGCAACGTGATCGAATTGGCGGTGGCGGTGGTGATGGGCACCGCATTCACCGCGATCGTCACCTCGGTCACGAAGGGAATCGTGGAACCGCTACTCGCCGTCGTGGGCACCAACGGCCAGCTGGGATTCGGTGTGCAACTGGTCGCCGGTAAACCGGCCACATTCATCGCGCTGGGCCCCATCATCAGTGCGGCGATCAATTTCGTCATGGTCGCCGCCGTTATCTATTTCGTCCTGATTCTGCCGATGAACACTCTGCAGAAACGGTTCAGCCGTAAGAAGAAGGCCGTGCCGACGCAGACCGAATTGCTCATCGAAATCCGCGATCTGCTCGCCGCGCAGAGCGACCGCGATTCCTCCGATATCGACGGGACATCCGGAAAGTCCCGAACCTCTGGAACTTCCGAAACATCGGAGACCGACGAGATCCGCCCCAAGCGCCGAGTGGCCGAGATGGTTCCCGAGCGTTGAGCCCAAATACGCTGTAACTACTGCTTTTTCTCCCCGACGAACTCGACGGTGGCGACCATCTGGCGGGCGATCCGCTCGGGATCGGCGCCCCCGAGTTCGGAATCGGTCAGCGCGCCTTCGCGCCACAGCGACGCGAAACCGTGCACCAATGACCAGGCGGCCAATTCCGTGGCCGGTCGCGCGGCATCGGAAACCCCCAATCGCGCTACTCCCGAACGCAATTCCGCACCGGAGGCGGTGCGTGCCGCGATCAGATCCGGATCGTCGGCGCGCAGCAGATCGTGGCGGAACATGACGTCGAAGTGGCCCGGGTATCGCCCGGCGAACCGAATGTAGGCGACCGCCATCTCACGGAAATCATCGTGCTCGGTACGCAATTCGTCTGCCAGCAATTCGAAACCGCGAATCGCGAGTGCGGTGAGCAGGCCCTGCCGGTTGCCGAAATGGTGCGCGGGCGCGGCATGTGAGACGCCGGCCCGCTGCGCCAGCGCACGCAGCGACACCGCGTCCACCCCCTCGGCCGCGATCTGATCCGCCGCCGCCCGCAGCAGGGTCGCCCGCAGATCTCCATGGTGGTAGCTGGTCTTGGTCACCCCTCGATCGTGGCGCAGCACCGTGGCCGGAGTCCACCAACACGCCCTGAGCGGCGCCGGGAACCGACAGCGACCTACCATCCGGTCCTCGAATCGATGTGATGGACACCGCCACCGGGACGACCCTGGCCGGACTGAATACCGATCAGCGGTTCTACACCGCCTCCGTGGTGAAGCTGCTGATCGCGTTGGACGAGCTCAAAAGTGTGAACTGGCAGCCGGATTCGGACAGCGCCGCTCTGCTGAGCCGCATGCTCGCCACCAGTGACGACGATATCGCCGACACACTGTGGGACGGTGACGGCGGACCGGACATCGTGTCGCGCATGGCCGGCGCCATCGGCCTGAGCGACACCACGCCGCCGGACGACCCCACGCAGTGGGGCGAAACCCGGACCACCCCGGCCGATGTGGTCCGGATCTATCGCTCTCTCACCACCGGTATCCCGCCGTCGGCGCGCGACACCGTACTCACCGCACTGGACGACGCGGCCGCTACCGCCGCTGACGGGACCGATCAGTACTACGGCATACCGGACGCCCTTCCCGGCACCGAGTGGGCCGTCGAACGGGGCTGGATGACGCTCGACGATTCGACGACGCTGAATACCACCGGGCTGGTGTCCACGGATTCGGCGCGACCGGCCCTCGCCGCGCCGCCGGCAGTTGGTACCGCGACGGCCGAAACTGTAACATGTTCTAGTGCCTGTCCGTCGAATGACAGATAGTGAACTCGGCCGAACATCCGGCACCGGGTCGGGACTCGATAAACCGCGAGTATATCGACTCGACCACTGATAATTGAGAGCGTCAGAGCGGTCGCCCGCACGCCGAAGGTATGGCATGCAGGCGAATCGCTATTTACTTGTTGGCGGTGCGGCGATTAGTCTTGCGCCGATACCGATCAGAAAGGACCTCGTATGGACATCAACAATGCGGTCGCCGTGGTCACCGGCGGCGCGTCGGGTCTGGGCCTGGCCACGGTCAAGGAACTGCACAGCCAGGGCGCGAAAGTGGTGATCATCGACCTGCCGTCCTCCAACGGCGAATCGATCGCCAAGGAACTGGGCGACGGTGTGGTCTTCGCCGCGACCGATGTCACCAACGAGGAGCAGGTCACCGCCGCGCTGGACGCCGCCGCGCAGCTGGGCACCCTGCGCATCGCGGTGAACTGCGCCGGAATCGGCAACGCGATCAAGACCGTCAGCAAGAAGGGCGCGTTCCCGCTGGCCGACTTCACCAAGATCATCAACGTCAACCTGATCGGCACGTTCAACGTGATCCGGCTGGCCGCCGAGCGCATCGCCGCCGCCGAACCGGTGGGCGAGGAACGCGGTGTCATCATCAACACCGCCTCGGTCGCCGCCTACGACGGCCAGATCGGCCAGGCCGCCTACTCCGCCTCCAAGGGCGGCATCGTGGGCATGACACTGCCGATCGCCCGCGATCTGGCGAGCCTGAACATCCGGGTGAACACGATCGCCCCCGGCCTCTTCCACACCCCGCTGTTCGCCACCCTGCCCGACGAGGCCATCAAGGCCCTCGGCGCCCAGGTCCCCCACCCCGCCCGTCTCGGCGACCCCACCGAGTACGCGGCCCTGGCCCGACACATCGTGGAGAACCCGATGCTCAACGGTGAGACCATCCGCCTCGACGGCGCGATCCGCATGGCGCCCCGCTGATTTCGTGACACTACGCGGCAGGGCCCGGCTTCCGTGGAAGCCGGGCCCTGCCGCGTACCTACCGGAGCTCAGCCGCGAACCGGCTGCGGATCCGGATCCTCGGCCGAATCCTCGTGGGGCACATCCTCGTGCGCCATCACCGCTTCACCGCGCGCGATCATGCCCGCCTCGTCCGACAGCGTCAGATGCGGAATGAACAACGCGAGCAGGAAGGCCAGGGCCGCAGCGGGAATCAGATACCAGAAGCCGGGCACGAGAGCATCGACGTAGGCGCCGACGATGGCGTCGTGCAGGCCGGCGGGAAGGTGTTTGACCACCGACGGCACCAGGCTGCCGGGATCCAGATGCGCCGCGACCGCGTCCTGCCGATGGGTGCGGAACACATCGGTGAGTCCCTCGGTGAGCCGGTTGGTGAAGATCGAACCGAAGATGGCCACACCGATGGCGCCACCCATTTCGCGGAAGTAGTTGTTCGCGCTGGTGGCGGTACCGATCTGATCGGGTGTCACGGCGTTCTGCACCACCAGCACGATGATCTGCATGATCAGGCCGAGCCCGGCGCCCATGACGAACAGCATCGCCGAGACCAGCCACATCGAACTCTGCGCGTCCAGCCGGGTCAGCCACAGCATCCCGCCGACGATGATGAGCGCGCCGGTCGGCGGGAACACCCGATAGCGGCCGGTCTTGGTGATGATCGACATCGATCCGATCAGCGTGATCATCATGCCGACCATCATCGGAATCAACAGCAGGCCCGAGACCGAAGCCGAAGCGCCGGTGGCCATCTGGAGGTAGGTCGGGATGAAGGCCAGCGCGGCGAACATCGACAGGCCCACGATCAGGCCGATCGCCGAGGTGAGCACGAAGGTGCGATTGCGGAACAACCACAGCGGCAGCATCGGCTCCTGCGCCCGCGCCTCGACCGCGATGAACGCCCCGACCACCAGAACCAGCGCGACGATCATCGATACCATCACCGCCGAACCCCACGCGTACTGCTTGCCACCCCAGTCGGTGATCAGAATCAGCAGGGTGGTCGCGGTCGACATCAGCACCACGCCGAGGTAGTCGGGCCGGGTCTTGGGCCGATGGCTCGGAATGCTCAGGTAGCGGAAGGCGATGAACAGCGCCGCGATGCCGATCGGCACATTGAGCCAGAAGCAGAAGCGCCAGCTGAGCTGGTCGGCGAAGAAGCCACCGAGCAGCGGTCCGGCGACCGAGGTGATACCGAAGATCGCACCCATCGGCGCCATGTACTTGCCGCGGTCCTTGGCCGGCACCACATCGGCGATGATGGCCTGCGCCAGAATCATCAGGCCGCCGCCACCGACACCCTGCAGACCGCGGAACACCACGAACTCCCAGAAGCTCGTGGATGCCGCCGCACCGACCGACGCAGCGGTGAACACCGCGATCGCGAACAGGAAAAGCCAACGGCGACCGAACATATCGCCGAACTTGCCGTAGATCGGCATCACGATGGTGGTGGCCAGCAGATACGACGTCGCCGTCCAGGCCATGTGCGAGACACCGCCGAGTTCGCCGACGATGGTCGGCATCGCGGTACCGACGATGGTCTGATCCAGGCTCGCCAGGAACATGCCGGCGATCAACGCCGAGAAGATCAGCCAGATTCTCTTCTGCGTCAATACGATCGGGGTCGGCGGCGAAGCGGCCGTCGCGGTCATCAGGGCTCCTCGGTGGGTCGTTCGAACAATTGCGCGGCCAACGCGCACTGTTCGCGCAGTGCGGTGACCAATGTCTTCTCCGGGTCGTCGGTCAGCGCGGCCGCGGCACTCATCGTCAGCGTGGTCATCAGACGCGCTGCGAGCAGGGCGAATTCGCGGGAGACCCCCGCACCCATACGTTCGGTCAGCAAGTCGACGAACGCCGTCTCCTGACTCGCCCCCGCGGCGACGAAACCCGCCAGCACTCGCGATTCGGCCCCCACGATCGTGGTCACGAGCGCGATCGCCTCGCGGGCTTCACTTTCCGGCTCGAACCCGGCTCCGTAGAGCCACGCCAGATCGTCGACGAGGACCCCGGTGGGACCACCCTCGACGAATCGGCGGCGGGCCTCCGGCGTGCCGATCTCACCGACCGGCCCGACCACCGCATCCAATTTCGTCTCGTAGTAGTTGAAGAACGTGCGCGCGGAAACGCCGACCGCCGCGGCGATGTCGTCGACGGTGGTGGCATCGAATCCGCGCTCGACGGTCAGCCGCCGCGCGGCCATACAGAGGTCGATTCGGGTACGTCGCTTCTTCTGCTCACGCAGACCGAGCGGCGCATCGTCGTGCTGAGTCCGGGACACCCCGAAAAACTAGCACAAACTGAAATATTTCAGAAACTGCAATGTTGTGCGGATCACGTTCGCACCTCGGCGCCTACCGCACCTCGTCGGGCCGGCACAGCAGATCCGCGGCCGGTAGCGCGCCCGCTGCCAGGTAACCGTTGATGGCGTCGCCGACGCAGCGGCTCAGCCCCGGACGGAAGGTCATGTGGATCCGCACCCCGTCGAGGCCGACCAGGCGCGAGGCCGGCATCGCCCGGTGCAGCGCCACGGCGTGCGAATAGGGCGTACGCGGATCACCGGTGGCCGCCACGATGAGCGCCGGAACCGAATTCCGCACCACGGTAGGAGGTTCCACGGGACGCGGCCAGAACGCACAGGGCTGGATATCGGCCGCCAGCGCACCGAACACCGGCTGGGCGGCACGGCGGCTCTCGATCTCGGCCCAGTACCGCGCCGGCTCCTCCGGTGCCGGATCGTCACCGCACGCGATGAACGCCAGTGCCGAATCCTCGTAGGTGCGCATCGACGACAACGTATCGGCGAGCCACGGTGTGCGCGCCGACTTCGCCGGGCCGCCGACCGCGGCCACGAGTTCGGCCACGGTATCGGCCGTCTTCTCGTTCAGGCGGTAGCTGGCGAGCAGATTGTGCAGCAGGAACGGCAGCCAGTGATCGTCGACGGTGAACCCGTCGACCGTGATCGGTTGCCGTGCCACGGCATTCACGAGGTTCTCGACAGTCGCGCGGACCTGTTCGGGGGTGGCGCCGAGGTGATAGTCCGCGTCCCGGCCGGCGGCCCAGCCGGACCAGTCGTCCAGGGCCGCCTCATCGGCCGCGCCCCAGTCCCGCACCATCCCCGTCCAGTAACGGCCGGGATCGATGGCACTGTCGAGCACCATGCGGTCGACCCGATCCGGAAACAACTGCGCGAAAACGGCTCCCAGATACGTCCCGTAGGAGACACCGTAGTAACTCAGCGCCGGTTCGCCGAGCACCCGGCGGACGATATCCATATCCCGGGCGGTATTGCGAGTCGTGAATTGCCGCAACTCGGCGGGATCCGTTGCCAGGCAACTCATGGCGAGCCGGGCCGCCCGCGCGGTGTCGGCGAGGAACCCGTCGAGGCCGACGCCCGCCGAGCGGATCATCTCACCGGTGTCCCAGCCGCAGGTCCGGCCGCCGGACCGGCCGACTCCCCGCGGATCCATGCCGATCAGGTCGTATTGCGCCCGGACCTCCGGCGCCAGCACATCGCCCAGCAGATCGATCGTGTCCAGCCCCGAGGCGCCCGGGCCGCCCGGATCGGCCAGCAGGGCACCCCGGCGATGCCGGGGATCGGCCGCCGCGACGCGCGATACCGCGATGTCCAGGGTGCGGCCGTCCGGATCGGCGTAGTCCAGCGGCACCCGCACCTCACCGCATTCGCCGCCGGCGGCGTCCATATCGTCGATACCGCAGGATTTCCAATCCACCCGCTGGTGCCGGAAACGCTCGATACCCGTGATCGGCGCGACCACCGCGGCGCCCGACGCCGCCAGCAGTCCCACCACCGACACGATCGCCACGCACCAGCGGGACGCTCTCGTCACCAAGGGATTTCGCGCTCGATCACGGTCTACAGCCACCCGATCACGGTATCGGTCCGCGCACCGCGAATCAGAAGCTGGGAATAGCCTTCGACGGGGTGAGCGTGCTGGTGCCCATCCAGTACTCGGGCAGTGCCATCTTGCGCAGAATCTCCGATGCCGCCGGAAGGTCCTCGGCCTCAGCGGCTTCCAGATAGCGACGGCTGAGATGGACATTGATGAACCGGTTCATCAGGGCCGCGCGATCGGAGGCGACGGTGCCGGAGATCCCGGGCAGCGTCGTCGCCGCACCCGTCGCGACCTGGTTGATTCCCTCGATGACCGGCTTGGTGGGATTGGCGAAGTAGGCGCGCAGCAATGCCTGTTCCTCCGCGTCGAAACTGCTGAATCGCAAATCGGGATCGGCGAATCGACGATTCGCCAGCCGATGCGCCGTGCGCTGGAACAGGGCGACATTGGCCGCGGTCCGGCCGAGTTTGAGCACACTCATCGAGGCGATCGCCTGACCGAGATGTTTGTCCCCGTCCCACATGTTGGGGCCCCAACTGGTGCGGTAGTTGTAGGCGCGGATGGCGTCGAGCCGCATCTGCTTGTGGGTGAAACCCGCACTGGTCAAGGCGGAATCGAGGTCGCCCAGGCCCCCGCCGCGGTCGATCACCCGGTCCACCGCCACCGCGGCGCCCAGCGGCGTGTGGCCGTACTCCCCGGCAGCCGAACGGGCCGAGTCGATGATCTGTTCGCGAGTGCGGTTGTAGTTCAGCAACCAGCCCCGGCGGCCGGATTCCGCGGCCAGCCGCATATTCGCGGTCTCGGCCTCCTGACGCAGTCCGGCCCGGGAACTGAGCGGAAAACGCGTGCGCCCCATCACGTATTCGGTCACCGGATTCGCATTGAGGGTGTTGATCGCCGCCAATGCCGTGATCAAACGCTGCGAGGCCGAAGAGGCGGCAGCCCCGGCCGCCATGCTGCCACCGCCCCCGCCGGCCGGGGCCGCCTGTCCACTGGCGAGCACCGATCCGATCTGCGCGACAGCCTGATTGCCACGAGCGGCCACATTCGTGCCGACTCGGCGCAACAGCACCACACCGACCATCATCACGGCGCCGCCGAGGAAGATCACCTCGATGCCGTGGCCCGGCACCTGCTTGAAGAGATCGTCGAGCACCAGTGAATACACCCCGAGGTAGATGGTGAAGGCCATCATCTTGCCCGCGGACACGAATGCGTCGATGAGGTTGCGGACCAGGAAGGTCTGGGTCGGCCCGTACACGAAACCGCCTGCGGCGAAACCGAATATCGCCATGAAGGCGTGGTAGATCGCCTCCGCGGCCGCCACCACGATCTTGCCCGAGAGATACACTCCGAACAGCAGGAGCACGGCGGCGAACAGCAGGAGCAGCAGACCGGTGCAGACCTGCCCCGCGTTCGGATTGCGGGCCTTGGTGTAGGCCGCGGCATCGCCGCAGCGCTGTATGCCACCGGCCACCCGGTCGTCACTGCCCGCGGCCACCCCCGCCGACCACGCCGCCCGGCACGTCGGAGATTCGTCGACGACGTGACCGAAGTTCCAGACCTGCAACGGATGTCGCACGAAATTGTCGGCCAGAGTGCGTTCCATGGTGGCGACCACCGCGGCAGGATCCGGATCCGGGTCACCGTTCAACCCGGCCGCCACCGCGACGCCGACATCGCGACCCTCGGCGAGCAGACCGTGCGGCGACAGCACATCCGCCATCGGATCCGCGAGATATCCGACCCCGAACAGGGCCACCGCCAGCATGGTCACCACCTGCAGGGTGGCCTTGCTGAACATGCCCCGCAGGACGAACCAGGCGACGAAGAACGCTCCGACGGCGGCCGCCACGGTGATCACCAAGGGGGTACCGATCTGACCGGCGAGGGTATCGGCGACACCGGTCAACGGCGCCGAGATCAGGCTCAGCCAGCGGAAGCTGATGGCGTAGCCGATCAGCCAGATCGCGGTCACGGCGATCGCCATGAACCCCGCGAACTCCAGGTCCAGAATGGTCGACACGGCGGTATTGGCCGGATGCAGCAGACTGCCGTGATCGGTGACGAAGACATAGTCCGACACCGCGACCCCTGCCGAATCCCGCACATTCATCCAGCCGACCGCGTCGATGGTCGAGGCGCCGGCGGCATCGGTGCGGGTCTGCGCCGTCGCCACCGCCCCGACGCAGATCGGCAGGACGAACAGCACAACCGCACCCAGCAGGACGCGCGCCAGGATCCGGCGGGGCCGGGTCGCACCCACCCAGCGACCGCACCGCCGGACCACGACCGCCGGCAACCACCGCGCCGTATCCCAGAATTCCGCCTGCGAGAACCGCGCCGCACGCGTGCGTGCGGTATCCGGCACCTCGATATTCGCCCCGACGCTGCGTCCGAGCGCCCTGACCGTCGCCAACAACCATCATCCCGTCGAAACGGCGGAGGGCGACTCGGACCTTCGCCGGTGCCCGTCCACTCGCTGATACACGCATCGGCGGACAGCGCCGGGCGCCGATGATCATGGGACTGTACGGGCGGCGCGCACGCCGGTAACCCGTTGCGCTCGAGGTGATTCTGTCGGCTACCGAATCATCGCGGCCCGATCAACAAGGTCTGGGTGCTGCGCCCGACCGGGCCCTTCTCGTCGTAGAGGCGGGACTCGGCCATACCGATACCGCTACGTTCGGGATAGGTGGCCGCATCCAGGCAGACCCACTCCCCGACCGGCTCCCGATGCAGGGTGACAGTGAGGTCGGTATTGATGAAAAGGTAACGGTCCCAATCCAGTACCGCACTCACACCGTTCCCGGAATCGGCCGCGGCGAGAGTGCGCTCGAGCGGACTCGGAGTGGTACCGGCCACGATCGGGTAGCGCAGCCGAATCCAGCACACCGCCGGACCGGTCCGGCCGAACGACCCCTCGACGAAACGGTATTCGATCCCGGTGTGGAATCCGATCGGCTGTGTACTGGGGAATTCGTCACCCCCGGGTACCGTGTCCGGGCCCGGGTGGGCGCCGGTGGCCAGCGCTTGCGCCGGGACCTCGACCTCGGGCTCGGCCACCCGTAGACGCCACGCGTTCGCCGTCAGGACCGGACCCCGCTCGGTGCTGATGGTGGCCTCGATCAATTCCACGCTGCGGCCCGGGCGCACCACCCGTGCCTCGGCCCGCAGCGGGGCGATGGGCACCGGCCCGAGAATCTCCACCGCCACCCGGCCCACGCGGAAGCCGGGACGCGGCTCGCACCGTTCGATCACATGCCCCAGCAGCGCCGAGGGCGGCCCGGCGTGCTGGGCGTCCGGCGACCACGGGCCGCGCGTCAGCTCGGTGGAGTGAAACACCGCGGGATCAGCGGGGTCGTGGTGATAGAAGGCCTCCATGGATCCTTACTACCGCACCGCCGCGCGCGGTCAACTCGCGGGCCGGACCCGGTCTCGGTGTCGCTGCCGGTCCCGGCCGGGCGCCCGGTGCCGCCGTCGGCCGGCAGCGGGAACTGCAGCGGAGACCGCGTTCGCATCGTGGCACGGGCGCCCGGGTTTCAAAAGCGGCCCCGATCGCGGCGTGATCGCGTTCGCTATCCACGCCCGGCGCCGGGGCATCACCGCGGTTTCGACGCGTGCAGACGCTCACCCAGGAATTCGAGGATCTGGTCGCGGGCCACGGCGGTGGGGTGGCCGTCCTCATCGACGAAATGCGCCGTGACGATGCTGTGCGGGGTCTGTACGACATCGCGGAAGAACGGCGGCGGGGCGGGGTTGGCGGACTCGCCGGCCAGCACCCGGCCGTCGAAGGCATCGCCGAGCAGTGCCCGGTAGGCGGCGAATCGGCGGCCGGTGCACCAGCGGTCGTTGTCGAAACGGAAGGCCAGCACCGTCAGCCCGTCGCGCCGGATTCGCTCGCGGACCGCGAGCGCGTCGGCATCGCTCAGCTCGATCCCGGCGGGGTCGTCGAGTGGGAGCGAGGGATGGTTCACCACGGGCGCGACGACGGCCGGCTCCAAGGTCATGGTGAGCGCGAAGTTGCCGGTGAAACACAGTCCGAGCGCACCGACGCCGGGACCACCGCACTCGTCGTGAGCGAGACGCGCGAGCCCGCGCAGCCACTGGGTGACGGGACTGGTGCCGCCGCCGGCGAAGGCGCGGAATTCGGCGCTCACACACGCCCGCCGGATCACCTCGGCGCCCTCCGCTGCCGTCGGGTAGGCGCCGTCGATGCCGAACAGCGACGGGATGTAGACGGTGAACCCCGCGTCGCGGATCCATCTCGCCAGCCGGAGCACGTCGGGACTGATGCCGGGCATCTCCGGCATCACCACGACGGCCGGGCCGGAACCGGCCGTGTAGACGGTCTTGCTCACGCCGTCCACATCGACGAGACGGGGTGTGAAGGCGGCGATCGGGTTGTCATCGGTGCTCATACAGTCAGCGTCGGTCGGGATCGACGGTAAAGCGAGCGGCTGGATCGCCATCTTCAAGGGTAATCTCGCCATCGGATGAGGAGGTGGCCGTGAGCGCGTATAGCGTGGGTGTGCTGGCCTATCCGGGCTGCTTCGCGTCCGAGGTGTTCGGGATCCCCGATCTGCTGACGATGGCCGCGCATGTCGCGGGTCCGGACCACGCGGGTTACGAGGTGGTGGTGTGCTCGCCGCGGCGCCGGGTGGCCGCCGCCGGCGGTGTGGCGCTATCGGTGTCGCCGTTGCGTGAGGTCGACATCCTCGTGGTCCCGGGTTTCGAACTCGTTCCCGGTCTCGATCCGGACGCCCGGCTCTCCCTTCTCACCGCCGAAATCGCCGCGATCCGCGACCATGCCGCCGCGGGCCGAGCCGTCGTATCGATCTGCGTGGGCGCATTTCTACTCGCCCGGGCCGGGCTCCTCGCGGGCCGGCAGGCGACCACGGCCTGGTTGTTCGCCGACGAACTCGCGCAGCGCTGTCCCGACGCCGACATCCGGCCCGATCGGCTGGTCGTCACCGACCGCGGCGTGACGACGACAGCCGCGTTCAGCGCCATGTACGACTTCGCACTGGACTTGATCGCGCGCCACAGCGGCGCGGAGGTCGCGCGGACCACCGCCCGGATCGCCCTCGTCGACGACGCCCGCTCGTCCCAGACACCGTATGTCGACTCCCGGCTGCTCCCGCAACCCGGAAACGCGTTCTCCCGCCGAGTGATGCGCCACCTCGACCGCAATCTCGCGACCCGCTACGACCTCACCGGCCTGGCGAACACCTTTCATATGAGCACGCGCACCCTGCTGCGGCGCTTCGCCGCCGAAACCGGCCGCAGTCCACTCGACTACCTGCAGTCCGCGCGTGTGCGCCGCGCCCGCCACCTGCTCGAGACCACCGACCGCACCGTCACCGACATCTGCGGCCTCGTCGGATACCGGGATCCCGGAACCTTCGCCGCACTGTTCGCCGAACACACCGGGCAACGCCCGGGCGACTACCGCACCACCTTCCGCCGCACCGGGTCCTGAATCGACCTCGGGCCGAGCGATGAATTCCGGAACCACACGGCGTCTGTATCTACAGCCCGTAATCCGGGAGGACGGCGAGGGAGGAATTATGAGCACCACAGCACTGCCGCCGATCGTCGACGCCGACACCTGGCAGCGTGACCTCGACGCACTGCGCGTGCGGGAGAAGGCCGCGACCCGGGAACTCGACGCGATCGCCGCCCAGCGCCGGCGCCTGCCGATGGTCGAGATGCCCGATTACACCCTCGAAGGCGAGGACGGGCCGATCCGGCTGGCCGATATCTTCGACGGCAAGTCACAGCTCATCGTCTACAACCACATGTGGTTCCCGGACGAGAAGTGGCAATGCCCGGGTTGTACCGGATTCACCGCGCAATTCACCCGAACGGAGTTCCTGGACAACTACGACGCCCGCCTCGTGATCGTCACCCAGGGACCGATCGACGAGGCGCTGGCCTACAAGCGCCGAGTCGGCAACATGTTGCCCTGGTACTCCACTGCCGACAGCTCCTTCGGCACAGATGTCGGCGCACCTCCCGGCGGCGGCTTCGCGATCAACGTCTTCCTGCGCGACGGCGACACCGTCTACCGCACCTGGCACACCGATGGGCGTGGCACCGAACAACTCAGCCACACGTTCGCGCTGATCGACACCCTGCCCTTCGGCCGGCAGGAGGTCTGGCAGGACTCACCCGAGGGCTGGCCGCAGTCACCCACCTACAGTCGATGGAGTAGGTCTCAGGACATCGCCGCGGCGTACGGCGACCCCGATGCCTGATCCGGGAGCTACAACAGCGGTGTGCTCTGGTCGTCCCCCTCGGCCCGCACCGCGTCCTCGAATCCCGACTCGTACTCCTCGCAGTAGAGCAGCCAGCAGCCACGGATGGCGTCGAGCAGGTCCTCCAGCAGATCGACCGCGGGGCGGGCCGGATCGAGGCTGCAGATGCGGAACTCGTCGGTGAGCGCGGTGAGGCCCTCCTCATCGAGTTCCTCTCCGCGCAAACGCCTTTCGATCGCCTCGGCCGCCTCCACGATCCGGGCCGGATTGCGCACCCGCCCCTCGGCGGCGGCGAGCGCGTCGGCGATCAGGTCGACCACCACCGCGGTGGGGCTCTCGCCCGCGCACAGCCGTTCCAGTACCAGGGTCGGCGTCTCCACCTGCAGGGCCTCGAGATTGTCCGCCTCCGCGACCACGTGTACCGGATGCACCTCCGCCACCTCGGCCGCGACTTGGGCCGCGAGGTAGAGCCAGCGTGCGGCGGCCACCGCCGCGGCGGCCGGGTCGAAACCGGTGAACCGATCGATGGAGGCGAGCGGGTCGGCGTGCAGCAGCGAATCGGCCGCCTGTACCTGCACCGGTGAGATGTCCGCGCGGGACAGCTCGACCGCCTGCCGGGCCCGCCCGGACAGATCGCCCAGTTCCGCCGCTTCGATCGCCGCCTGCTCGGTCCGTACCTCGGCGGTCAGCAGATCCACCAGGCTCGCGTCACCGATCAGATGCGCGACCCGCCCGATCCGATGCGCCGCCTCCTCGACCACGCTGTAGGACACCGCCATCATCCCGTCCCCGTCCGGCAGGTTCGGCTCCCGCACCGCACCCTCCACCTCGTGGAACCGGTTGCGCTCCTCGGCCCGATGCCACGCCACGCTGTTGGGCACCTCGGGATCCCCCGCCGCCGAGGCCGGATGGATGTAGGTCCGCCATTGGTACTCCGACAGTTTCGTCAGCGCCGCCGCCAACGCCAGCGCGACCTCCAGCTCGACCGTCGCCGGCAGCGTGGCGATGGTCTGGGCCATATTCCCGCGGCCGGTTCCCCAGCTCGCGACAAGCGCGCCGGACCCCGGCTCGTATGCGTACCGCGTCACGATGTCAGTTCTACCCTGACCGATGAGAAAAGCCCCTCACCTGGGGCTGCGTCGAGTGGCCTGTGGCGTAGCCCCGATTCGGATCGAGGCTGTAGTCACGGATCATTTTCGCGCAGTCCGCGTCGACGGGGATGTCACGGAAATCGGCGTCAGCGAGGGTGGCGGGCGCGGGAAACGCGTGGGTCAGGCCGAACTGGCGCAGCCCGGCGATCGGTGTCCCGAACCGGGTGACCAACTCGGCGAGGACATCGGGGGCCGGCGATGCGCCGACATGGTCCGCCACGATCGCTCGGACGGCTGCCTCGTACCGGTCCCAGACTCCGCCGGCGAGTAGGCGTTGCACCTGGTCCACCAGATGCATGAGCCCCTCGATTCGAGGCAGATGAGCGACCAGCCGCGCCTCGCCGGATGCGTCCGAACAGATCTCGATCACGCCGGGGGCGCCATCCATCGAGACGGTCCGGCGGTAGTGCCCGGCCGTCGCGTTCTCGATACCGCTGATGGATTCGGCGGCCAGCTGTGTCAATCGCCGATCGACCCGTACGGGCTCGCGCAGTGGCACGCGCAGCGCAAGGCCGCCATCGGCGACGAGTCGATCCGCGCGCCGCCGCCGTGCACGCAATTCGTGTGGTGTGCCATGGAAGGTCGTGACCATCACTCGGTTGAACTGACGCAGGCTACCGAACCCGGAGGCGAAGGCGATATCGATCACCGGCAGATCGGTGTCGTCCAGCAGCCGCCGGGCGAAATGCGCGCGCCGAGACCGGGCGAGCCGATCCGGCGTGGTGCCGACCTGAGTGCGGAACATCCGGCGCAGATGCCGTTGCGATACTGCGAGGCGAGCTGCCAGCTCGGCTTCGCCGCTCTCATCCAACGCGCCTGATGCGATGAGATCGACCGCGCGGCACACCAGTTCGGACGCACTCGTCGGCCGGCGATCGCCGCGGTACGGCCTGCAGCGATGACATGCCCTGAATCCCGCGGCTTCGGCGCCCGCCGCCGATGCGAAGGACACCACATTCTCCGGTAGCGGACGTCCCGGGCACGGCGGCAGACAATAGATGCCGGTCGTGATGACGCCCTCGAACATTCCCACATCGACAGTCTGTGCGACAGATTCGGTGCGGACCAGCCATATCCGGCCACCTCCTGAACATGTCCGAATGTGGCAAGCTCGGCGGCGGCGCACGGCCCATTATCAACCGAATGGACGCACAGACGAGCAAGGAACTGGTAAAGCGGGCATGGCTCGAGTTCGCAACCGCGGACCCCGAACGGATCGCCGCCGTATTCACGCCCGATGCCGAATGGCTTGCGCCACCGGACAATCCGACCGCCCGCGCGCTCGACGGGACCAATCACCTGGTGGGGCGCGATCGTATCGTCCGTTTCCTGACCGTCGAGTTTCCCGCGGTCTTCGTGGCCGCCAGGAGCGTGCAGTTCACCGCGGTCATCGCCGAGGGCACGACCGTCGTCGTGGAGGAACGCATGCGGGCAACGCTCATGAACGGCAACCAGTACGACAACGAGTACTGCTTCGTGTTCGAACTCGCCGATGGCCTGATCCATCGAGTGCGCGAGTACATGGACACACGTCGCGCGGCGGAAATGTTCGCCACACCAATGTGGGCAAAATGTGGGCAGGTCTCAGGCTGTGACGCCGAGGCGAGTCGCGAGTGAGCGGGCCTCCCGCTCGACGATCTTCCCGCCATGCGTCACCAGCTCGGCGGCGAGGTTCCGCGACAGCGGACGGCAGCGCATCGACTCTTCCGATACCGCGGTCGCAGTTTTTGCCCGACTGCGGCCGGTCGAAGGCGTAGGCGGGCACGCAGTAGCACTGCACAGACTTTCTCTCGGTCCTCGCGCTTGTCGACGATGTCGACCGTGAGCGGTGCCTCATATCCGACGGTGTGGGAAAAATTGTGGGCGCGCGGGCCGACTTGCGGCTGGTCGGCGCATGAGAAAGCCCCCCACCTGGATGTCCGGGTGGGGGGCCTGTCGTGGAGCTGCCGGGAATTGAACCCGGGTCCTCCGCCGCTTCTTCAGGGCTTCTCCGTGTGCAGTTCGCTGTGTCTCTACTCGGATCTCTCAGTCACGCGAACAAGCCGAGATGACGATCCCAGTCGCTGTTGGATGTCCCGTACGACTCCGCGACCGAGCCGGACGGTAAAGCTCTCTAGCTGATGCCAGTACCCGGGCCGAGAGCAAACCCGGACTGACAGACACGCTCTACTGCTTAGGCAGCGAGAGCGTAGTCGCGCTGATTGGAATCGGCGCTTATAAGGTTGCAACGACGCTTACGGTGGTCTCTTGCCTGCACCGACACGCTTCCCCTGAATCGACGTACGCAGTCGAAACCGATCAGCCCCGTAGTCGTTCGATTCAGTCGAACACCCGGCCGCGAAGCCGGGCTGTTCATACTAACATCACTTTCCGGTCATGCATTCCCGCCGGTCGCGGCCGTGTTCCCGCGGTGGCGATCAGCGCATGGCGACGTTGGCGCCGCCCGGTCAACGCATACCCTTCACCCGCCGACCGAGCTCCCGCGTCACCTCCCGTTCGGCGGTGCGCCGGGCCAGGTCGTGACGCTTGTCGTAGTCCTGCTTACCCTTGGCCAGCGCGAGCTCCACCTTCACCTTGCCGTCGGTGAAATACATCGACAGCGGAACCAGGGTCAGCGAGCTCTCCTTGGTCTTACCGGTGAGTTTGTCGATCTCACGGCGGTGCAGCAGCAGTTTGCGGGTGCGGCGCGGGGCGTGGTTGGTCCAGGTGCCGTGCCCGTACTCGGGAATGTGCAGGCCGCGCAGCCACACCTCACCGTCATCGATGGTGGCGTAGGCGTCGACCAGCGATGCCTTACCCTCCCGCAGGCTCTTGACCTCGGTACCGACCAACGCGACCCCGGCCTCGAAGGTATCGAGGATCGTGTAGTTGTGCCGTGCCTTGCGGTTGGTCGCGATGACCTTGCGCCCCTTCTCCTTCATGAACACCTTTCTCTCCACTCCCGCGCAGCTCGGCGGCCGTTTCCTCGCTGCCATTCTGCCCTTGAACCCGTAGCGGCGACGCGCGCGCACTCCCCGATCGCCCAGCCGGGCTCGATGAGCATACGGACCCGTCCCGGTCTACACGGCGCCCGAACAGATGTGAAACGAATATCGGGCGCGGAAAATGCCCGTGACTCCTGTCACTCCCAGCGAGCGTGGATCGCGGCCGGACGAACCCGCACAGGAGGTCGGCGTGGGGATTTTCACGTTTGAAATCCCCAACGGAGGGAACTGTTCCGCTCACGATCTTGTCGGCCTTCGGCCAAACTGATTGTGTGACAACGGCACCCAATTTCAGAGTCAGCACGGCCGGGGATCGTGTACTCGAGGACCCGACCGATGCCCAGTTACACGATCTATTGGCCGAGCTGGACTACAGAGAGCCACAGCTCGTCGTCGAGCGGCCGGGTTCGCCTGCCGCCGAACAGTATTTGCGCGTCCGGATGGATCAGCACATCGATCCCGACGACGGCCGCGGCTACATCGTCGAGTACGCCGGCGGCCCGGGAATGCACTTCCGTGCCAGCGTGCGCGACAACGCGCGGTGGGGCGCCCCGCATTCGCCGGCCTTCGAGCTCGTCGCGAAAACGGTGCGGGACTGGGCTTTCCAGCGCTACGGCTGGTACGACGCGATGATGTGGGAGCGGGTGAGCGCCGACCGCTGACCGCCGGCTGTCAGCCGCCGGGGCGAACCTCCAGATACAGGATCAGCACGCCGATCCACGCGAGCAGCAACACCACGGTCGACGCTCGTGGACGACCGAGCGGACGCGTGTGCGGGCGCAGCCAACCGGCCTCGACCGAATCCGAGAGCCCGCGGCGTGGCGCGGGTTTCGCGGCATCCGGCGGATCGCCGCCGGGGCCGGAATCCGACGACTGATCGGACCGGTCGTCGTGATGGTCGTGGGACATAGGCGGCACGCTACCGCTATCCGCCCGGTCGCACCGCCAGATACAGCACCAACACGGCGACCCATACGCCCATCAGCAACATCGTCGACCCCCGCATGCCCACCGCGGGGCGTCGTATCCTGCTGGTCCGCCCCGCCGCCGCCTCCACGGCCTGGGTCGGTTCGAAGGTGGCGGAGACGACGGGCTCGGTTCCCGGGGCGGTCGTGTGATGTCCGGGCAGACCGTTACTGTCGATCACCGGGTCGTGGCCTTGGGTCATGGCGACACAGTTACCCACGGCAGTGGGATCGATAAACACATCGCTGACCACCGCGAGTTCCGGCGGGCCCGCGACGACCCGGCGGAGCGCACCGTCAGCTCAGTACGCATCATCCGGCGGCGGCTCGAAATCGGGATCGCCGAGATCCCACTCCATCGGGGCCTCCGGGACCGGACCACGGCTATCGGCCTGGCCCCGCCGCGCGGGCTGCCCCCGATCGGTGGCCGGACTCACGCCGGCGCGGCGAACGGGCGCCGCCTGCGGCCGGGCCGGCGCCTCCCCCGCGGAGCCGGTGACGACCTCCAGAACCCCCTCGGCGTACTTCGCGAGCTTGTTCTCGCCGATCCCACTGATCGCGCCGAGCTCGGCCCGGGTGACGGGCGCGCGATTCGCGATCTCGCGCAGGGTGGCATCGTGGAATACGACATACGCCGGGACGCCCTGTTCCTTCGCGACCGCGGCACGCCAGCCACGCAACCGCTCGAACATCCCGGCCGCGGCCGGGGTGAGGTCGGCAGCGGCCATCCGGGAAGCCTTCGCCTTGGCCGCCCGCGGCGGTTTCACCCGCTCGGGCTCCCGGCGCATCATCACCTTGCGCTGTTTGAACAACACCTCGTCGCTGGCCTCGGTGAGAGTCAGCACGCCGTACTCACCGTGGACCGCGAGCAGCCCCTGAGCGAGCAGCTGACGGATCACCCCGCGCCATTCGGTATCGCGCAGATCCGCGCCCACACCGAAGACCTTCAACTCGTTGTGCTTGTGCTGCAACACCTTCGGATTGGATTTCCCGAGCAGGATATCGACGATATGTCCGGCGCCGAAGCTCTGCCCGCGCTCACGTTTGAGCCGCAACACCGCCGAGAGCGCCTTCTGCGCGGCGATCGTGCCGTCCCACGATTCGGGCGGGTTCAGGCAGGTATCGCAGTTACCGCAGGTATCACCGCTCTGCCCGAAATAATTGAGCAGCTGGGTACGACGGCACTGCACCGTCTCGCACAGTGCCAGCATCGCATCCAGATGCAACTGCAACTGACGCCGGTGGGCCGCGTCACCGTCGGAGGAATCGATCATCTTCCGTTGCTGCACCACATCGTTGAGACCGTAGACCATCCATGCGGTGGACGGCTGGCCGTCGCGGCCGGCGCGACCGGTCTCCTGGTAGTACCCCTCCACCGACTTCGGCAGATCCAGATGCGCCACGAACCGCACATCGGGTTTATCGATACCCATGCCGAAGGCGATGGTCGCGACCACGACGAGCCCGTCCTCACGCAGGAACCGGGACTGGTTCGTGGCGCGGGTCCGCGCGTCCAGACCGGCGTGATAGGGCACGGCGTCTATCCCATTGCCGCACAGGAACTCCGCGGTCCGCTCGACCGAGTTGCGGGACAAGCAGTAGACGATGCCCGCCTCCCCCGGATGCTCGGACCGGATGAACGACAGCAACTGCTGATCGGCCCGGTTCTTCGGTTCGATCCGGTACTGGATGTTCGGCCGGTCGAAACCCGCCACGAAATGCCGCGCCCCGGTGAGGTCGAGCCGCTCGGCGATCTCGCGGCGGGTGGCTTCGGTGGCAGTCGCCGTCAATGCGATACGCGGCACATCCGGCCAGCGCTCGTGCAATACCGACAGGGCCAGATAATCGGGCCGGAAGTCGTGGCCCCACTGGCTCACGCAATGCGCCTCGTCGATCGCGAAGACCGACACCTTGCCGCGGTCGAGAAGTTGCGCGGTCGATTCCAGCTTGAGCCGCTCCGGAGCCAGATACAGCACATCCAGCTCACCCGCGACGAACTGGGCCTCGACCGTGCGGCGCTCGTCCGGGAACTGAGTGGAGTTCAGAAAACCCGCACGCACCCCCAGCGCGGTCAAGGCGTCCACCTGGTCCTGCATCAGCGCGATCAGCGGAGAGATCACCACCCCCACCCCCGACCGCACCAGGGCGGGAATCTGATAACACAGCGATTTACCGCCACCGGTGGGCATCAGCACCAAGGCGTCGCCGCCGGAAATCACCTGCTCGACGATCTCGCCCTGTAATCCCCGGAAGCTGTCGTAGCCGAAAACGCGTTGCAGAACCTGTTGTGCCGCATCGGTTTCCACGGGTGCTGCGGCGGGGTCGGCCGTTTCGAGCGTCTCCGGGGGATTCACGCCAGCCATCCTACGGACGGGGGGCGGGTATGACGATCCCCCGGTCACAGCCGCACCCGGTATCTTTGGCCTCCGCTTCGCTCCGGCGGGGTTGGCGGCCCCTCAGTCGGCGCATCCGAAATGGCGACACTAATGTCCGGTCCCATGCCCCGCGCTGCCGCGATGCTCCTCGCCACCGCAGACGACGCCCCGGCGATCCTCGCGCTGCGGGATCAACTCGCACGATGGATGGTCGGCAAGTCCATCACGCAATGGGTGCCCGGCGAATACCCGGTCCACCGCCTCGACACCGAGATCGCCGCGGGCGAGTGGTACGTCCTGCGTTCCGAGTCCGGGGCCCTCCACGCGGCAGTACGGCTGGTCTGGTCGGATGCCGAGTTCTGGGGTGAGGACACTCCCGCCGGATACGTCCACGGGCTGATGGTCGCGCCCACCGCACGCGGCACCGAACTCGGCAGCGCGGTATTGCGCTTCTGTGCCGAAAGCACCCTCGCCCACGGCCTCACCACCCAGCGGCTCGACGTCGTCGCAACCAACCCGGTGCTACGCGCCTACTACACCCGGCACGGGTTCGCGGAGGTGCGGGTGGTTGCGCTGCCTCCGCACTTCGGCACCACGAACAGTGTCGTCCTACTGGAAAAGGCCCTGGTTCCGCATGGAACCAGGGCCCTCTCCCACGAATAACCGCGCTACTCGCGCACGTAGTACCGCAGGGTCCCGTACGCCGTCAGGGCCGCGAATACGATGCCCACCGGGACCACGGTCATGGCGACCACGGCGATGTCGTCACCGGTGATGCGTGGGAACACCTTGGATGCGAACAGGTCACCCAGTGCCCGGTCGATGACCAGCGGCCGCGCGACCACCAGGCCCAGCACCGCCAGGATCGAGCCGGCGAGTGCCGCCGCCACCGCTTCCAGCAGGAACGGCAGCTGGGTGTACCAGCGCGTGGCGCCGACCAGGCGCATGATGCCGACCTCCTCGCGGCGGGTGAACGCCGCGATCTGCACCATGTTCGCGATCAGCAGCAGGGCCGCGAACGCCTGCAGCACCGCCAGGCCGAAGGCCGCGTTGCGGAGGCCGTCGAACAGGCTGACCAGCCGGTCGACGATGTCCTTGTCATTGCGCACGAAGCCGACACCGGGTCGGCCCTGGAAATCCTTGAAGATGCGCGGATATTGCTCGGCGCTGGTCATCTTCACCCGCAGCGAGGCCGGCAGCGGCGATTCGCTGACGTATTTGGCCAGCTCCGGCTGATCCTTGAAGGTCTTCTCCTTGGCCTCGCGGATGGCTTCGGAGCGATTGAGGAACTGCACCGATTCGACGCCCGGTTCGGACTTGAGATCCGACATCAGCGCCTTGCACGGATCCTGCGAACAGTCCGGATCGTTGGCCGAGACATCCTCGGTCATGTACAGGCGGACCTCGAGCCGATCGAGGAAGTACTGCTCGGTCTTGTCGGCCATCCGCACCGCGAGCATGCCGCCACCGAGCATGGTCAGCGACACCGCGGTGGTCAGGATCATCGCGATGGTCATGGTGACATTGCGGCGTAGGCCGTTGAAGACCTCGCCGAACAGGAAGCTCGCGCGCATTACCGGCCCACCCCGTACACCCCGGTGGCCTCGTCCCGGACCAGGCGGCCACGATCGAGTTCGACCACCCGCCGGCGCATGGCGTCGACGATGTGATTGTCGTGGGTCGCCATCAGCACCGTGGTGCCGACGCGATTGATGCGTTCCAGCAACATCATGATGTCCTGACTGGTGTCGGGGTCGAGGTTGCCGGTCGGTTCGTCGGCCAGCAGCACCAGCGGCCGGTTCACGAACGCGCGCGCGATGGCCACCCGCTGCTGCTCACCACCGGACAGCTCGGTGGGCAGCCGGTCCGCCTTGCCGGCCAGTCCGACCAGGTCCAGCGCCTCGGGCACCGCGCGATTGATGAACTTGCGGTTCTTGCCGATCACCTCGAGCGCGAACGCCACATTCTGTTCGACCGTCTTCTGCTGCAGCAACCGGAAGTCCTGGAAGACGCAGCCGATGCGCTGGCGCAACTTGGGCACCCGTCGCCCCGGCAACCGGTCGACCCGGAAATCGGCGACGTGCACCTCACCGGTGGTCGGTTTGACCTCTTTCAGCAACAGTTGCATGAACGTCGATTTACCCGACCCGGACGGCCCGATAATGAAGACGAACTCGCCCTTGTCGACCTCGACCGAAACGTTGTCCAGAGCGGGTCTCGTCGAGGTTTTATATGACTTGGTGACGTTCCGCAGGGTAATCACGAGGAGCCAGTGTAGCCAGCGAAGTCATGGCATTCTTCCCCCCACACCGGGTCATGCGATCTGTCACAGGAAGGTCAGTGCGCGGGCGTGGTCGTCAGCGTTGAACCGGAAACCGCATTCATGATCGTGGGGAGACCGGAATGATCCGGAGTGGCCGGCTTCACGAACAGGTACACCACCAATGTCGCGACCCAGACGGAGACGAGGATCGCGGTCGATTTACGCAGTTTCACTCAAGCCCTCCCGGCGCAGTGCCGCGGCCACTCGCACCCGCAGCTCACGTCCGACATCGAATTGCTTACCCGGCAGTGTGCGAGCGACCATTCGGATGTTCATCTGATTGACGGTGAGATCTTCCAGACCCATCACCGTAGGTTCGTCCAGCAGTAGCGATTTCAGGCGGCGATCCTGAAATGCCTTGGCGCCCACGTCGTGCAGGATCTCGTTGACCCTGGTGATGTCGGCGGTAGCGGGAACCGGCACATCGATCGCCGCGCGTGCCCAATCCTTCGACAGATTGGTCACTTTCACGATCTGCCCGTTGGGTACCGAGATCACCTCGCCGTCGGGATTTCGCAGCGTGGTGATTCGCAACGTGACGTCCTCCACCGTACCCTCGGCCGGGTCGGATTGGCCGGTGACCGCGATCCGCACCACGTCACCGAAGCCGTATTGGCGCTCGGTGATCAGGAAGAATCCGGCCAGCAGGTCCTGCACGATGCGCTGGGCACCGAAACCGAGTGCGGCACCGAGTACCGCCGCCGGGGCCACCAGGCCGCTGAGCTGAAAGCCCATGCGCTTCAGCACTTCCAGCGACACCAGGAAGTAGACGATGGTCAGGAGCACCCAGGTGATCACCTGTGCCAGTGCGTGCCGATGCTTGGCGGCCTCGGTGCGGACCAGCGAATCACTGCTCTGGAATCCGGAGTCGATCCGGCGGGTCACGCGGTCGCGCACGAAGGTGGCGAAGCGGCTGAACAGCATCGCGCCGACGATCAGCAGCACGATCTCGAGCCCGCTGCCGCGCACCCACGAGGTGAATTCGGCACCGGCTCCAGCGGCCAGAGTTGTCGTCATCGGCACATCCTTTCCGGGATCAACCGGGCACCGACACAAGACATTCTGCCGACCGAAGACACGCCAGACAGGTTACTACGACCGGCCGCCGACCGATATGCCGTGATTGTGCTGTGATAAGCCGATCCGTCGTTCGTTCGCGGTGAATATCGGGCTGAAATCACGCGTCCTGGCGCATCCGCCAGCGGATTCCCTCTTCGATGAAGCCATCGATATCACCGTCGAGCACCGCAGTCGGATTGTTCACTTCGTAGTTGGTGCGCAGGTCCTTCACCATCTGATACGGGTGCAGCACATACGACCGCATCTGGTTGCCCCAGGACGCGCCTTCGTTGGTCTTGAGCGCGTCCATCTCCGCGCGCTCCTCCTGGCGCTTGCGCTCGAGCAGTTTGGCCTGCAGCACGCGCATCGCCGAAATCTTGTTCTGCAACTGCGATTTCTCGTTCTGGCAGGTGACCACGATGCCGGTGGGGATGTGGGTGAGGCGGACGGCGGAGTCGGTGGTGTTGACGCTCTGGCCGCCGGGACCCGAGGACCGGTAGACGTCGACGCGGACCTCGTTCTCGGGAACTTCGATATGGTCGGTGCCCTCGACCACGGGCAGCACCTCGACCTCGGCGAAGGAGGTCTGGCGGCGGCCCTGGTTGTCGAACGGGCTGATGCGCACCAGCCGATGCGTGCCCATCTCCACCGACAGCGTGCCGTAGGCATAGGGCACCTTGACCGCGAAGGTGGCGCTCTTGATGCCCGCCTCCTCGGCGTAGGAGGTGTCGTAGATCTCAACCGGGTACTTGTGGCTCTCGGCCCAGCGCACGTACATGCGCATCAGCATCTGCGCCCAGTCGGCGGCATCCACACCGCCGGCGCCGGAGCGGATGTTGACCAGCGCCTCACGCTTGTCGTACTCGCCCGACAGCAGCGTGCGGACCTCCATCGCCTCCACATCGGCGTGCAGCGACGCGCGTTCGGCGTCGGCATCGGCCAATGCGGCGGTGCGGGCCTCGCCCTCTTCCTCCTCGGCCAGCTCGTAGAGCACCGGCAGGTCGTCGAGGCGCTGGCGCAGGTCGGTGGCCCGGCGCAGCTCACCCTGGGCGTGCGAGAGCTCGCTGGTGACCTGCTGGGCGTGTTCCTGGTTGTTCCACAGCTCGGGGTCGGCGGCCTGATGTTCGAGTTCATCGATACGCCGACGCAGCTCGTCGATGTCGAGCACCGCCTCGACAGTCTTCAACGTGGTGTCGAGTTCGGCGAGATCAGCGGAAACGTCAGGGTGCACGGTTGTCCAATCTACCGGTCGCCGAGGGGCCGGTGAAATGCGGCGAGTGGCGCACCGGACATGCCGGGCGATTCAGCCCGATACCGCGCGCAGTCCGCCGGGGCGGCGACCCGCCAGGGTGTCGAGCGCGGTCGCCGTCGCGTCGTCGGCGGGCAGGTGGATCTGCACGTACTGCTCGTCGTCGGCGGAGAGGTCCAGCCGCTCGTAGGCAAGCCGCAGCGGACCGGCCTCCGGATGGCGCATACGGACCACTCCGTTCGCGTCCGGGACGCCCGGGATCGTCGCCAGCCGGCGCGTGAACTCGGGCCCCGCCAGCAGCGACAGGTCGTCGATCAGAGCGGTGACCAGGGGATCAGCGCGGAACGGTCCCTGTTTGAGGGTCGCGATCGCCAGATCGGCCCGGTGCTCCCAGTCCGGGTAGACGGTGCGGGCGCGCGGATCGGTGAACAACCAGCGCGGATAGTTGGCCGGCAGGCCGCTGTCGAGCTGCCCGGTCGGCGCCATCAGGGCCCGATAGCCGTCGGTGCAGGCCAGCACCTCGCCGAGTCGATTGAACACGGCCGCCGGGGCGGGGGCGAGCCGATCCAGGATCGCCCGCACCGGCGGGCGCACCACCCGATTGGGATGCGGGCTGCCGTTGCAGGTGAAGCCGGGCTCGGCACCTTTGGCCAGCCGGTGCAGGTGCACCCGCTGGGTCGGCGTCAATGCGAGCACCTCGGCGAAGGACGACAGCACCGCGGCCGACGGGTGACGGTCGCGCCCCTGCTCGAGCCGGGTCAGATATTCGACGCTGACACCGGCGAGGGTCGCCAGCTCGGCCCGGCGCAGGCCCGGTGTCCGGCGGCGCGCACCCGCCGGGAGACCGACCTGTGCCGGCGATACCGATTCGCGCAGGCTCCGCAGGAAGGTCCCCAACTCGTTGTCGCTCACCGATCGAACCTAACAGTGCCGATCGCGCGGAGAGTGGCCCTGCCACTACCACCCTCGGCACGGACTCCCTGCCGTTCGCCGAACGGACGACAGTCGAAGCCGGACGGTCGCACGACCGCATCCATCGCTGTAGGAGGTTGGAATGTCCAGCAACGCTGTGAAACTCGCGGTCATCGTCGGCAGTGTCCGGGACGGGCGTTTCGGCCCGGTCGTGGCCGACTGGTTCGCCGAACAGGCCCGCCGGCACGACGATTTCGAGGTTCAGGTCGTCGATCTGGCCGAGGTGGACCTACCGCTCGCGCTGCCGGCGGTGTCGCCGCTGATGGAGCCGAATCCGGTGCGCCCGCAGGGAATGCTTCCGCTCACCCACGCATTGGATGAGGCCGATGCCGTCGTCATCGTGACCCCGGACATCAATCGCAGCTACCCCGCGTCGATCAAACTCGCCATCGATTGGCATTTCACCCAGTGGAACGACAAGCCCATCGGATTCGTGGGTTACGGCGGGAAGAGCGGCGGCCTGTACGCGATCGGCCACCTGCGCCAGGTCTTCAACGAGCTCAACGCCCACACCGTCCGCGACTACGTCGCCTTCCCCCGGTATTTCGAACTGTTCGACGCCGACGGCGCCCTGCGCGATCCCGCCCCCTCCGAGGCGGCCGCCCGGGCCATGCTCGACCAACTCCATCGCTGGGCGGTTCCGCTGGCCGCGATGCGGACCGCGACCCAACCGGCGTAGTGATCCGCGCCCGCTCAGTGGGCACTCCGGTCCGGCGGGGCGATCACGACACTAGCCTCGATTCCGAATGTCTGATTCGCAGTCGAAGTCAGCCGAAACAGGAGGGTCGATGGGGACCATCGCCGTAACCGGTAGCGCGTCGGGAATCGGCGCGGCCGTCGCCGCGCATCTGGAGAAGGAAGGGCATCGGGTCATCGGCGTCGACCTGCGCGATGCCGACGTGACCGCCGATCTGGGCACGCCCGAGGGCCGCGCTCGAGCGGTCGCCGAGGTCACCCGGATCAGCGCGGGCCGGCTCGACGGATTCCTGCCGTTCGCCGGGGTCGCCGCCGCCACCGGACGGCCCGGCGGACTGGTGGTGTCGGTGAACTACTTCGGCGCCATCGCGCTGCTGGAGGGGTTGCGGCCGCTGCTGCGCGAATCCGACGCCGCGTCGGTGGTGCTGGTGTCGTCGAATTCCACCACGACACAACCGATGTGGCCGGTCGAGCTGGCCGAAGCATGTCTGGCCGGTGACGAGGAAGGCGCCCGCGCCATCGCGGAATCCTTCGGCGATCTCGGCGCCATCCAGGCCTATCCGGCGACCAAGGCGGCACTGGCCTGGTACGCGCGCACCAAATCCGCCGAGTACATCGGCGAGGGCATCCGCCTCAACGCCATCGCGCCGGGCATCATCGACACCCCGATGACGCAGGAGGGCAGCAAGGACGCGCTCACCGGCGAGGGGATGAAGCAGTTCCTCGCGATGACTCCGATCGGGCGCGCGGGACGCCCCGAGGAGATCGCCGAACTCGCGGCATTCCTGTTGTCGGACAAAGCCGGATTCTTCGTCGGATCGGTGGTGTTCTGCGACGGCGGAATCGATGCCGCCTTCCGCGGCAAGGACTGGCCCGCGGTCTGGAATCCGCAGCAGTAGGGCCCGGTCGGCGGTGTCGGGAACGGTCGCGCCCACTACGGTTGCGGTGTGAGCGAGCATGCCAGCGATCTCGAACTTGCCCTGCGATTGGCCGACGAGGCCGACGCGATCACCCGCGAACGCTTCGGCGCGCTGGATCTGAAGGTCGATTCCAAGCCGGATCTGACTCCGGTGTCGGACGCGGATCTGGCCGTCGAGCGGGCGCTGCGGGCGACGCTGATCGAGCGACGCCCGCACGATGCGGTGCTGGGTGAGGAGTTCGGCGGCGATGCCGAATTCGTCGGCCGGCAGTGGGTGATCGACCCGATCGACGGCACCAAGAACTTCGTGCGCGGCGTACCGGTCTGGGCCAGCCTGATCGCCCTGCTGCAGGACGGGGTTCCGGTCCTCGGCGTGGTCAGCGCCCCCGCACTGCGCCGGCGCTGGTGGGCCGCAACGGGTTCCGGCGCCTGGACCCGCTTCGACTCCGATGAGCCCACCGCGATCTCGGTGTCCGCGGTGGCCGGGCTGAACTCGGCCAGCCTCGCCATCTCGAGCCTGTCCGGCTGGCGCGACCTGGGCCTGCGCGACCAGCTGATCGATCTCACCGACCAGGTCTGGCGCACCCGCGGCTACGGCGACTTCTTCGGTTACTGCCTGCTCGCCGAGGGTGCGGTCGATATCGCCACCGAGCCCGAGGTCTCGCTGTGGGATCTGGCGCCGCTCGATGTGCTCGTGCGCGAGGCCGGTGGCACCTTCACCGCCCTGGACGGAACTCCCGGCCCGCATCACGGCAGCGCCGTCGCGACCAACGGGCTGCTCCACGAGTCGGTACTGACCGCTCTGCGCGCCTGAGTCCCGCCGGTGTGACATAAGCCGGTGTGACATAAGTCAGCCCGGGCGGGTCCGCAGGGCCCTCCCCATGCTCGCGTCGACCGCGCAATCTGAGCCCATGGCTCCGATGATCGCGATGCGCGGCCTGACCAAGTACTACGGCCGGGCACCGGCATTGCTCGACCTCGATCTCGAGGTGCCGCCCGGGGTGATCTTCGGATACCTCGGCCCCAACGGCGCGGGAAAGACGACGACGGTGCGGATGCTGGTCGGTCTCATGCGGCCGACCCGTGGTTCGATCATCGTCGCCGGCGCCGACATCGAACGTGCGCGATCGACCGCACAACGCCATATCGGTTATCTCCCAGGACAATTCGTCGCCTATCCCGATCTGACGGCGGAGCGGTATCTGACCTATCTGGCGCGCCTGCGCGGCGATGTCGCGGCGGCCGGAGTGCGCCGGCTGGCCGAGCGGTTGCACGTGGACACGTCGACTCGAATCGGCGCGATGTCGCACGGCAATCGGCAGAAGGTCGGCCTCGTCCAGGCCTTCATGTCCGACCCGGACGTGCTGGTTCTCGACGAGCCGACCCAGGGACTGGATCCCCTGGTCCAGCGAGAGTTCCTGCTCATGTTGCGCGAAGCCCGCGACGCCGGGCGCACCGTCTTCCTGTCCTCGCATGTGTTGTCCGAGGTGCAGGCCGTAGCGGACACCGTCGCGATTCTGCGGCACGGCCGGTTGGTCGAGGTTCGATCGGTCGCGGCGTTGACAGCGCAAACGCTGCGGCGGCTCGATCTCACCTTCGCGGCGACGCCGCCGGATCCACAGCTGCTGCGCGCGGTGGGCGGCGTACGGTCGGTCACCGGCACCGGCCGGACGCTGCATGTCGAGCTGGACGGCTCGATCGCCGAGCTACTGAAATTCGTCGCTCCGTACGGGGTGAGCGATCTCATCAGCCATGAACCCGATCTCGAGGATGTCTTCCTCACCTACTACGGACAGGATCGCTGATGTTTCGCACGGTGTACGTGAAGTGCCTGCGCGACCAGCGCCACGGATTGCTGGGCTGGAGCGTGGGGATCGTCGCGCTGGTACTGCTGGAATCGGCTCTGTGGCCGTCGATTTCGCGCATCCCCGGCCTTCGGCAGCTAATGGACAACTACCCGGAAGCACTGCGCAAGCTGCTCGGTATCAATGACTTCTTCACCGGCACCGGCTTCCTCGACACCGAGCTGTACAGCATCATGCTGCCCATCCTGTTCCTGGTGTTCGCGGTGTCGCGGGGCGCTCGCGCGATCGCGGGCGAGGAAGAGGCCGGGACGCTCGAGGTGCTGTTGGTGACCCGGGTGACGCCGATGCGGTTGCTGCTGGTGCAGGCCATGGTCCTGCTCACCGGGCTGGTGCTGCTCGGCACCGTGCTGTTCGCGGCCGTGATCGCGTTCTCGGCGATATTCGGGATGCACATCGGCGTCGGCGCGGCGGCGACCGGGTCGGTGGCGATGGTCACACTGGCCGCGCCGTTCGGCGGGTTGGCGCTGGCCGTCAGCGCGGCCACCGGCCGCCGCCTCGTCGCGGTCGCGGTGGCGAGCGTCGCCGCGGTTGCCGCATATGTGCTGTACGCGGCGTCGAAGATTGTCGACGCCGTACACCCCTGGGGCCGGTGGTCGCCGTTCGAGCAGGCTCTCTCCTCCGGGCCGATGGGCGCGGGCCCGCGGCCGGGCTATGTGTGGCTCGCCGTCGTCGCGGCCTTTTTCGTGGTCGCGGCACTGCCGATCTTCGACCGGCGTGATATCGCCGGGGTCTGAGAATCGACGGAATCCACACAGTGCTCGACTGCGTTCTTACTCTGGAGTAAGATAGACTTACTCGAAAGTAAGATGCTGGGATCGATCACCCGAAACCCCCACCCGAGAAGACTGGTGACTATGAGCACTCGAGACACCGCAACCACGCGACGTCCGGATTCTGCTGTCGGCCTCAACCCGGTGAAGCGTGACTGGATGGGCGCCGCCATGCGGGTCATGACGACTATTACCGGGTCCGAGCTGGCCGAGAAGTACAACCTGCGCAAGCCCATCGAACGGCTCACCTACGAGGGCACCAAGACCGGTTTCCGCACGCTCGGCGCCGCGACGCGCGCGTTCGGCAAGGTATCCGGCGGCGGAAAGCCGAAGCGCTTGCCCGCCAACGAGTCCCGGGGCAAGGACTACTTCGATCTGACGCCGACCGACGAGCAGCAGATGATCGTCGAGACGGTCCGCGAATTCGCCGCCGAGATCCTGCGCCCGGCCGCCTTCGAGGCCGACGCGGCGGCCACTGCTCCGAAGGATCTGCTCGAGCGAGCCGCCGAGCTCGGCATCACGCTGATCAACGTGCCCGAGGAACTCGAGGGAGCGGCCACCGAACGTGGCGCGGTCACCAACTCACTGGTGGCGGAGGCGCTCGCGCACGGCGATATGGGTCTGGCCCTGCCGATCCTCGCGCCCTCGGGCGTGGCGGTCGCGCTGTCGCAGTGGGGTTCGGACGCGCAGCAGCAAACCTACCTCGGCGCATTCACGGGTGAGAACGTGCCGCAGTCGTCGGTGGTCATCAGCGAGCCGCGCGCCCTGTTCGATCCGTTCGCCCTGCAGACCAAGGCCACCCGCTCCCCCAGCGGCTACCGGCTCAACGGTGTCAAGAGCCTGGTCCCGGCCGCCGGTGACGCCGAGCTGTTCATCATCGGCGCCGAGCTCGACGGCCGCCCGGCGCTGTTCGTCGTCGAATCCGACACCCCTGGCGTAGTGGTCGAGGCCGACCCGAGCATGGGTCTGCGCGCCGCCGGCCTGGGCCGGCTGATTCTGGACAACGTGGCCGTACCGGCCGAGGCGATCCTGGGTGACGGTGACGCCGCCCAGCGCGCCGACGAGTACGCCGACGCGGTGCGGCTGGCCCGCCTGGGCTGGGCCTCGCTCGCCGCCGGCACCGGTCAGGCCGTCCTCGACTACGTCAAGCCGTATGTGAAGGAGCGCGAGGCGTTCGGCGAGCCGATCGCGCATCGCCAGGCGGTGGCGTTCATGGTCGCCAATATCGCCATCGAACTCGACGGCCTGCGGCTCGTGACTCTGCGGGGTGCGTCACGCGCGGAGCAGGGTCTGTCGTTCGCCCGCGAGGCGGCACTGGCCCGCAAGCTGGCCACCGACAAGGGCATGCAGATCGGCCTCGACGGCGTGCAGCTGCTCGGCGGTCACGGCTTCACCAAGGAACACCCGGTCGAGCGCTGGTACCGCGATCTGCGGGCCATCGGCGTCGCCGAAGGTGTGGTGCTCGTGTAGTCGGCGCGCGCCAGCGTCAGTCCAGAATCAAGGCGGGCCGCGAACCGGCCGACTCCCTCAGGAGAACCTGAACATGATCAATCTCGAACTTCCCAAGAAGCTGCGGGCCAGCGCCAACCAGGCCCACCAGGTCGCCGCCGAGATCTTCCGCCCGATCTCGCGCAAATACGACCTGGGCGAACACGAGTACCCGGTCGAACTCGACACCATGGCCGCCATGGTCGAGGGCCTGGCCGACTCCGGCACCCAGGACATCTCCGGTGCGACCGGCGGCCGCAAGGCCAAGTCGGGCGAGGAGGCCGGTGACGCCCACGCCACAGAACTGCTCGGCAACAGCAACGGCGGCAACATGTCCGCACTGCTGAACGCGCTCGAAACCTGCTGGGGCGATGTCGGTCTCATGCTGTCGATCCCCTACCAGGGTCTCGGTAACGCAGCCATCGCCGCGGTCGCCACCGACGAACAGCTCGAGCGCTTCGGCAAGGTGTGGGCCGCGATGGCCATCACCGAACCCTCGTTCGGCTCGGACTCCGCCGCGGTGTCGACCACCGCGGTGCTCGACGGTGACGAGTGGGTGCTCAACGGCACCAAGATCTTCGTGACCGCCGGTTCGCGCGCCACCCACATCGTGGTGTGGGCCAGTGTCGACAAGTCCAAGGGCCGCGCGGCGATCAAGTCGTTCGTCGTGCCGCAGGATGCCCCGGGCCTCACCGTCGCTCGGCTCGAGCACAAGCTGGGTATCAAGGCCTCCGATACCGCCGAGCTTCGCCTCGAGGACTGCCGCATTCCGGCCGACAACATCCTGGGCAGCCCGGAAGTCAACGTGGAGAAGGGTTTTGCCGGGGTCATGCAGACCTTCGACAACACCCGCCCGCTGGTGGCCGCGATGGCCGTCGGCGTCGGCCGCGCCGCGCTCGAGGAACTGCGCAAGATCCTCGAGGACTCGGGTGTGGAGATCTCCTACGACACCCCGGCCAACAACCAGTCCGCCGCCGCCGCGGAATTCCTTCGCCTGGAATCGGATTGGGAAGCCGCCTATCTGCTGTCGCTGCGCGCGGCGTGGATGGCCGACAACAAGAAGCCGAACAGCCTCGAGGCGTCCATGTCCAAGGCCAAGGCCGGCCGCATGGGCACCGACGTCACCCTCAAGGCGGTCGAACTGGCCGGCGCCATCGGCTACTCCGAGCGCACCCTGCTGGAGAAGTGGAGCCGCGACTCGAAGATCCTCGACATCTTCGAGGGCACCCAGCAGATTCAGCAGCTGATCGTGGCGCGGCGGGTGCTGGAGTTGTCCAGCGCCGAGCTGAAGTAGGTTGTAGGACAACGGAAACCGGTGTGAGCGATGGCTCACACCGGTTTCTTGCTTTCGGCGGCGTCTTCCGCTCGGTGTTCGCGACTATCCCTCCTGAGCGGTCTCCCACCACCTGGGCGGATACGGCCAGAACCGACCGGTGTGAGTAGCGTTGATCTCGCACCGGTTCATGTAGCCCGACCGAGGAGGACGACGATGACCACGACACCGCAGCTCACCCTCAACAACGGCGTGCAGATGCCCGCGATCGGGCTCGGGGTCTATCAGACTCCGCCCGCGGAAACCACTGCGGCGGTGGAGGCCGCCCTGCGCACCGGCTACCGGCATATCGATACCGCGGCCGTCTACGGGAACGAACGCGAGGTCGGTGAGGGGATCCGGCGATCCGGAATCAACCTGTCCGATGTCTTCATCGAAACCAAGGTCTGGATCAGCGATTTCGGATACGACGCCACTCTGCACGCCTTCGACAAGAGCGCGAACAAACTCGGAGTGGATCGGATCGACCTGCTGATTCTGCACCAGGCGCTGCCCTCCCGATTCGACCTCACCGTCGACGCCTACCGCGCGCTCGAACAGTTGCTCGCCGACGGGCGGGTTCGCGCCATCGGCGTCAGCAACTTCATGCGCGAACACCTCGACGACCTGCTCGCCAAGACGTCGGTCGTCCCCGCGGTGAACCAGATCGAACTCCACCCCTACTTCCGCCAACCCGATGTCGCGGCCGCGGATGCCGAATACGGCATCATCACCCAGGCCTGGTCACCGATCGGCGGTATCACCTTCTACCGTGAGGGCACTCACACCAGCACCCTCGAAGATCCGACGATCACCGCGATCGCCGCCGCACACGGCAAGACACCGGCCCAGGTTCTGTTGCGCTGGGGCCTGCAGCAGGGCCGCTCGGTGATCCCCAAATCCACCCGCCCGCAACGTATCGCCGAGAACTTCCAGGTCTTCGACTTCGACCTGACCGCCGACGAGCTCGCGGCCATCGACGCTCTCGACACCGGACGCCGCGGTGGGCCCGAACCCGAGGCCGTCACGCTGGAAACCTTCGGCATCGCCATCCCCGAGGCCTGAGGTCCGGAGCCGGCCTTCGACCGGTCCACCGAAACCCGAATCGAACCGACTACGAGGCCGGCCGGTAGTCGACTCAGGTCTCGGTCGGCCGGGTGAATGCCGAAGTGTTCGCGGGGGTTGCGGTCAAGCGCTGCCAGGGGTGTGAGCCGGGCGGGGAAATTCCGAACTGCCAACGGCTTCCGGGCCGCGATGGCGAGGTGTCGCTGATGGGGCGAGCGTCGGTTGTCGATTCGGCGTCCCAGTTCGCGCCCGCACCCGAACCGGAGTCGTGCGCCGACGTCTGACCTGAGCCGTCACCGGAGCCGGATCCCGACGCATCACCGGAACCCGAGCCCGAGCCGTCACCGGAGCCGGAACCCGACCCATCACCAGAACCCGAGCCCGACCCATCACCAGAACCGGAACCCGACCCATCACCAGAACCCGAGCCCGACCCATCACCAGAACCGGAACCCGACCCATCACCAGAACCCGAGCCCGACCCATCACCAGAACCGGAACCCGACCCATCACCAGAACCGGAACCCGACCCATCACCAGAACCGGAACCCGACCCATCACCAGAACCCGAACCCGACCCATCACCAGAACCCGAACCCGACCCATCACCAGAACCCGAACCCGACCCATCACCAGAACCCGAACCCGACCCATCACCAGAACCCGAACCCGACCCATCACCAGAACCCGAGCCCGACCCATCACCAGAACCATCGCCTTCGGCGGGGGCGGGGGCGGGAGCTTGTTGCGGCGCTTGGGGTATGGCGCCCTCGTCGTAGTACGCGTCCTCGCCGTTATCGGCTCCCGGCCCCATGCCGCCCATGCTTGCCATCGCCATGGCGGTCATCGCGGCACCCAGGAGGTTCCCCATATTGCTCATCGGGTTGGCGGTCATGCCGCTACCGCCGACACCGGCGCTCTGGGACGGCATGGTCTGCGGGGTCAGTTGCCCGGGATCCTGAGCGGCACTGCCGGAACCATCGGAGGAGGATCCGTTGCTCGGGAGGGAACCCGGCGTGGTCGGCCCCAGAGAGGTCGGGTCGTTCGGCGACGCGCCGTCGCTCGGCACCGAACCCGGTGAGGTCGGGCCCAGTTGCGACGGCGTCAACGCGGACGGCGAAATCGGCGAGTAAGGGGAGCCCGGCGGAGTGGTCGGCGCCAGCAATGTGGGGTCGTTCGCCGTGCCCGGAGTGGTCGGGGTTACAGGTTTGGGGGTCTGCGAAGAGCCGGAGCCGGAGCCACTACCGCTGCCCGTACCGTCGCCCGACCCATCGCCCGACCCGCCATCGTCGTCACCCTGATGCCCCCAGGGCGACCAATGATTCGACGCGTAGTAGCCGACGACACCCGCAGCAGCGAGCCCCAGGGCAATCTTCTTGCCCTTGCTCCACTTCTTCTTGGTGTCGTCGTCGTCATCGTCCTTCTTGGACTTCTTCTTGTCCTTGTCGCCGTCGGTCTTGTCCTTGTCGCCGTCGGCCTTGTTCTTGTCGCCGTCGGCCTTGTTCTTGTCGCCGATACCTTCGGACTTGGTCGTGGTCTCCGTATCACTGTCGACGTCGCGCCTGTGGCGTTTGTCCTTGTTGTAGCCGTTCCGGTCGAATCCGTCCTTGTCGAAACCGCCCCGGTCGTACCCGTCCTTGTCTAACCCGGCCCGGTTGTACCCGTCCTTGTCTACGCCGTTCCGATCGAACCCGTTCGGGTCGAACCCCTTGTCGTCGTATCCATCCCGATGGGCACCGTCCCGGCCGTACCCGTCCTTGTCGAACCCGCCCCGGTCGTAGCCGTCCTTGTCGAACCCGGCCCGGTTGTACCCGTCCTTGTTGAACCCGGCCCGGTTGTACCCGTCCCTGTCGATGCCGTACCGATCGAACCCGTTCGGGTCGTACCCGTCCTTGTCGTACCCGCCCCGGTGAGCGCCGGTCCGGTCGTACCCGTCCTTGTCGTAGCCGTCCTTGTCGAACCCGGCCCGGTTGTACCCGTCCTTGTCGAACCCGGCCCGGTTGTACCCGTCCTTGTCGAATCCGCCCCGGCTGTACCCCTCCCGGTCGTATCCGTCCCTGCTGAAACCGTCCTTGTTGTATCGGTCTCGGTCGTACCCGTCCCGGTCGTATCCGTCCTTGTCGAACCCGTCCTTGTCGTAGCCGTCCTTGTCGTAGCCGTCCTTGTCGTAGCCGCCCTTACCCTTCCCGCCGGAGTCATCGCCCTTCTCGCCGCTCTTCCCGGACTCCCCGGTCGACGGATCAGTGCCCGACTCATCGGCACCCTTACCGGAGTCGGCCTCATCAGGCTTGCCTCCCTCGTCCCTGGGCTGGCCGCGCCAGTCGCGTCCGTTCCGGTCGTATCCGTCCCGGTCGTACCCCCTGAAGTCGTATCCGTCCTTGTCGAACCCGTCCTTGTCGAACCCGTTCTTGTCGAACCCGTCTTCGTTGTAGCCGTCTCGGTGCTGCCCGTCCCGGCCGTATCCGCGACTGTCGTAGCCGTCTTTGTCCAATCCGCGCCAGTCGTAGCCCTCCTTGTCGAAACCGTCCTTGTCGCGCCCGTACCGGTTGTAGCCGTCTTTGTCGTAGCCGTCCTTGTCGAACCCGTTCTTGTCGAATCCCTCCTCGTTGTAGCCGTCTCGGTGCTGCCCGTCCCGGCCGTATCCACGACGGTCGTAGCCGTCTCTGTCAAATCCGCGCCAGTCGTAGCCCTCCTTGTCGAAACCGTCTTTGCCGTGCCCGTACCGGTCGTAGCCGTCTTTGTCGTAGCCGTCCTTGTCGAACCCGTTGTGGTCGAATCCCTCCTCGTTGTAACCACCCCGCGGCTGCCCGTTCCGGTCGTACCCGCGACGGTCGTAGCCGTCCTTGTCGAAACCGTCCCCGTCGTAGCCGTCCCTGTGGAATCCGTCCTTGTCGAAGCCGTCCCTGTTGAACCCGTTGTGGTCGTATCCGCTCTCGTCGTAGCCACCCCGGGGATACCCGTACCGGTCGTAGCCGTCCTTGTCGAAACCGTCCTTGTCGTGTCCGAACCTGTCGAACCCGTCCTTGTCGATCCCGTTCCGGTCGAACCCCTCGCGGTTGTATCCCTCCTTGTTGTAGCCGTTCCGATCGAAGCCGCTGTGGTCGAATCCCTGCTCGTCGTAGCCACCCCGGGGGTGCCCGTACCAGTCGTAGCCGTCCTTGTCGAAACCGTCGCGGTCGTACCCGTTGTGGTCGTACCCCTCCTCGTTGTAACCACCCCGTGGCTGCCCGTCCCGGTCGTACCCGCGCCAGTCGTAGCCGTCACTGTTGTAGCCGGATCGGTCGTATCCCTCCTTGTTGTAGCCGTCCCTGCCATACCCGAGGTTGTCGTAACCGTTTTTGTCGAAACCGTCGCGGTCGTACCCGTTGTGGTCGTACCCCTCCTCGTTGTAACCACCCCGTGGCTGCCCGTCCCGGTCGTACCCGCGCGGGTTGTAGCCGTCCCGGTCGTACCCGTTCCGGTCGTACCCGCTCCGGTCGTACCCGTCCTTGTCGAACCCGTTGTGGTCGTAGGCGCTGGATTCGTCGCCAGGACTGCCTTTTGTCCCGGTACCACCAGCACCCTCTCCATCACCACCTGGACGAGCCCCGGGGCCCTCCGGCGGCGATCCCAATGGAGGCGGTGTGCTCCTCGGCGTTCCATCCGGCCCCTTGGGAAGTGGCGGTTCCGGACTACCAGGCGACCGCTCACCTGCCGGCCCGGTCGGCGCAACCGGTGGCTCCTCCAGGCTGATTTGCCTTGCCTTCAGTCGGATGTCGACATTTTTGACGAAATCCTCGAACCCGCCTTTTTGCGCCCGAGTAACTCGCAAAGCGTCTTGGATCGCCCCATGCACCTGGTTCTGCGGGACGCCCTCGGGAAACTCGTATCCGTCCACAAGGCGAGCCACGTCGCGGGCGCTGGTTATGCCCTCCCGCCCGTTCCACACATCTTGTAGAAGCGGCACGCCACCATCGGCCCCTGCCTTACCCTTTGCGGGCGGGTCGCCCTCGGTCGGCTTACCCGTACCGCCGTCCGGCTCCGGCGAATCCGGCTTCCGCTCTCCCGTCCTGCCGTCACCCCCGCTGTCGTCACCCGACTTGCCTTTCTTCCCGGACTCGCCGGTACCACTGGAGCCCTCCGGCTCCCGGGGACGCTGTGATTGCGCATAAGGGGACTGCGCATTCAGGCGGTTTTGCTCTCTGTAGTGTTCCAGTCCGCTGTGCACATATTCGACGGCCTGGTTGACATCCCCGCCATCGCGCCGATTAGCGTGCACGGCATAATCGATCGCGTCCACCACCTGCTGTTCTGTTACCCCCTCGGGTAACTCGGGCAGGGGATTTCGAGCCAGAAACTCCTTACCGGCCTCGCCTTTGAGCGAGGTTCCGTCGGTCAGCAATTTTTCCAGATGTCCGCGATACCTCTCTCCTATCGAGGTCGCCCCATCCGGATCGTGCGGCACTGAGGGCGGGTCGCCCTCGGCCGGCTTCCCCGTATCACCTTCCCCGCCCGCCGAGTCATCCGCCTTGCCAGTCCCCTTCGCTGGCTCCTTCCCCGTATCACCTTCCGGCTCAGACGATTTCGCGTTCCGATCACCCGACCCGCCGTCACCCTGCGCGTCGTCACCGGTCTTGCCCTCGCCGCCCGATTCTTTCTTGCCGGCGCCGGCGGTGCCCGGACCCTCGCTCGGGTTGGCCGGCTGCCCGCCGTCTCCACGCTCGCCCACCGGTGCGGCCCCGCCCGGCTCCTGCGGCGTCGCCTCACCACGCGGACCGAACGGGGACTCACCACGCGGACCGAACGGCGACTCACCACGCGGACCGAACGGGGACTCACCACGCGGACCGAACGGCGACTCAGCGGACTCCCCCCGAGGCACACCCTGCGCCGGGTCAGCCGCGGGTGATCCTTCAGTGGGATCGCCCGGCACCACGGCGCCTTCCGGCTCGCTGGACTTGCCGGCACCTTCCGCGTTGCCGCCGGCCGTGCCCTCGTCGCCCGGCTCGTTCTTACCGGTTCCAGTGACGCCGGAACCGTCACCCGACCCCTCGTCCGGGTTGGCCGTAGGTGATCCTTCAGCGGGATCACCCTGCACCACAGCGCCTTCCGGCTCGCCGGCAGACGGCCCGCCTTCCGGCTCCGGCGATGTCGCCTCCGGCTCGCCGGACCTGCCGGCACCTTCTGCTTTCTCGCCGGTCGCGCCCTCGCCACCGGACTCGTTCTTACCCGTGCCGGTGGTGCCCGGTCCGTCACCCGAACCCTCGCCCGGAGTGGCCGGCTGCCCGCCGTCTCCACGCTCACCCGCTGGCGCGGCCCCGCCCGGCTCCTGCGGCGTCGCCTCTCCGGGCAGAGCGAACGGCGACTCACCACGCGGACCGAACGGGGACTCACCACGCGGACCGAATGGCGAAGGTTGGGCCGGCCCCCACGGCGAACCCTCGTCCGGCTTGCCCGAGGCAGCACCCTGCGCCGGGTTGTCCGGCACCGGTGCGCCTACCGGCTCCACCGGAGCTTGCCCACCGTCCGGGCTCGCAGGCGTCGGACCCGCGCCGGTTTCACGGGGTGCTGACACAGGCGGCGGCGCTGCGGGTGACGGCTGGCCACCGGTTCGAGGACCGGTGACATTCGCGCCACCGCCGTCTCCGGAACTTCGTGCCGCCGCGGGGGCTCCACTCGACGGCGCCTCCGCGGGCCCTGTCGGCGTCGTCGTAACCGGCTGTGCCTCAGGAGCTTTCGGAGCCGGTGCAACCGGTGGCGCGGCAGCGCCGCTCGACGGCGCCGCCGGCTGCCCACTCTGCTCCGACGACGACCGTTCGGCAGGCGACTCGCCTGCCGGATTGTCGGACGACGCTTTCGGGCCGCGGGAGTTGAATGCGTTGGGGTCCAGCGGATTGTGAGGGTCTCCCGCGGCCACTAAGCCGAAGTCTTTCCTGCCACGGGCCGGTTGGGCGAGTGCGGAGTCGGTGGGCTGTAGGTCGCCTCGCGAGGTTCGTACGGGCCTATTGGAGAGTTGCCCGGCCGCTGTCGCCCTGCTCCCAGCGTGTGGTTCGGCAGTCGAGGGCGACGCCGGTCGCGGCGCCGCGTGGTACGCACCCGACGCCGAGCGGCCGAACGGGACTGCCGAGCCGATGAATCCGCCGCCGAATCCCGCGACCGCCGCGTCGAAAAGCTGGTCCCCCGTAATGTTTCCGCCGTTGAGCAGTGCACCGGCTCCGACGCCTACCACGCTGCCGACCAAGCCGCCCCCGATGCCGACCACCAGGGCCGGCGCGGCTCGCCCGACGGCTCTGGCCGCCGTCGAGGTGGCGTTTTCGGCGAGTCCCTGGAACAACCGATTTGCGCGTGGCGCCGCGTAGACACCGAATGCCGCACCGGCGAGGCCGGTCACGCCGCCGAGCAAAGCCTGCTCACCGACACTGCCGAAGTCGATTTCATCCCGACGATGGTCGATGTACTTCTGCGACATCTGCGCGGCGAGATCGACACCGCCACCGAAGGCCGCGCCGATCCCGGCGCTGATCCCGGCGACCTTCACGAGGGGAATACGAGCCCGCTGGGTTGCCGCCTCGGCGCCGATCGTCCGCACCCAGTTCAGGAGCCGGCTTCCGGTGGTCCGTATCACCGCCTCGCTTCGCGCCCGATCCGCGGCGGCTTTGAGCGGACCTCCGAAAACGATGTCCGAGGCCACCATCGCCACCATCGCGGTGACGGTCCAGATGATTCTCCACTTCGTGTACTGATAGTTCTGGCTCGCGGACGACGTGAAGGCAGCCAAATTTTGGCCGTATTCGTGTGTATTGCTGATATCCGCAAGCATCGGACGGTTGCGGATATCACTCTTCTCGGATTCGGTCATACCCGAAATGGCCAGGCTCTCCATACCGGCAAGCCGATCCAACCGAGGCGATAAGTCCTTCCAACGCTTCATGCAGTCGGAGATGCAATCCGCCGTTTGGTATCCGACATCTTCGTCGAATTTGGGAAAGGTTTCTCCTGCTGCCCCCTTGACCGCCCAATCCGGGAGTTCGGGCGGCAACCGCAGGGTCACCGGACCGGTCCCATCACGACGACCCCCTCGTCCACGTCCGCAGCCGCACGCTGCCGATGCCCGCCCATGGCGCGGCTACACCCGATCCGGGGGGAAGCTCTTCGTGCTGTGCCTTTTCGCGGTATCCACGAGCAGCCGATGCAGGACACGGGCCGGCGGGACAGCCTTTCCCGCGTTGAGCTGCACCTCGGTGAATGCGTCGGCCAGCGCCCGCCCCGGCTCGAACCTTCCGTGCGGGAACCCGTATCCGCTCAGCCGGCCACGCCACCGCCGGAAGTCGGTGACGACGACGCCGAGCGACTTTTCGAACCGACTGTCGCCACACTCCGACAGGTACTCGGAAATCAAAGTCCGTTGTGAGACGGAGTGAGCGCGAAGCCCACCTGTCACATCGAGCGCGTGACCGAGTTCCCGGACGATCGTCGAATACAACGGCCGACTGTCGGAGCCACGGGAGATACCCCCGCGCTCGATTTCCGCGGATACTTCACCGGCCAGCGTGCTGCTGTCTTTCGCGGTCGCAACGTTCAGAGTCACACTCTTCACTCTGGGTGTTCTTTCGCCGTCGCCCGGATTCCAGGCCCAGTCGAGCCGGGTGGTGGCGTCCCCGCATTCGGCGATGGCGAATTCGGGCAGGTCCAGGTAAGGGTGAGCGGTGAGTACGTCGTCGAGGGCTTGCGCGATTTCTCGCAGGGTATCCAGGCTGATTCCGGGTGTGTCGAATCCGATCACCTGCAGCCCGTGGCGGCTCATGAGCGCGTCGGCGAGTTCCTGCGCTTCCGAGGACGTAGCACGCCGGACCTCGACCCGTTTGTCCTCGCGCCGAGCACGTTTCGGGGACCCGGGCGCTGCTTTCGCCGGAGCCTTCGGAGCCGATGGCGCACTCGGCCGTCCCCCTCGCGCGGGCGGAGCCGAGACTTTGCGTGCCGGATCCGACCCCGGGGCAGAGCTCGCCGCTCGGTCCGACCAGGGCGTGTTCGATCGTTGCGATTCGGCGGAGCCCGGGCCGCCGGCCTTCTTCGATCCCTCTGCCGCCGGAACCTCCCGCGCCGACGGTCCTTTGGTGTCGGAGGGGGGCACTACGCCCGACGTCGACGTCGGCGGCGCACTCGCCGTCGACGTCGGCGCACCGGACAGACCGCTGTCGGCGTTGCCGGGCGCTCCGGACCGAGAATCCGGCGCGGCCTCGGCCGGCGAGTTCGCTTCGGGGTGATTCCGCGTGGCCGATCCAGCCGGGCCGGCCTGCGCGGGCGCGGAGACGCCCGGCCCTTCGACAGCCGACGGCGCCGAGGATCGGGCCGTGGGAACGGCGGAGTTCGGCGTGCTGTGTGCTGCCGCGGATTCCGATGTCGGAGTTCCGGACACGGATTGCCCTGTCTCCGTCGGGTATTCGCGGTCTCCGGCGTCTTGTATCGCCATCTTGCCGTCGAGATCCGCGTCCCCGAGACGACCGGCAACGCCCGAGAGCAGCTTTCCCTCCTCGGCCAGCGCTCCCAGGGTGCGATTCATGTTGTCGAGCAGGGTCCGGGAATCGGGTTCGAATGTTTCGGCGAACGTGCGTCCGGACTCGTCGTCACCCCAGAATTTGCCGACCCTGGCGAAGTGATCCCGGAGCTCGTTGTAGATCTGACGGGCCTCGCTCGCGATCGACTCGTACTCCTGCACGACAGCGCGGAGCCGAACCTCGTCGATCGACAGCTCCTGCCCCACCGCGACCACCTCACTCCTGTTGCCGACGCCGACGATTCTCCGTCCTCCACCCCCATTTCCCACATCTGGGGAATAGGGGTGGTGGTGGTTGGATGGAAATCACAACCTCCGCGCCGAAGCCGGTCCCCATTCGAAGGCGGTGTCCAGAAGTGGATCCTCTGTCCGCCGGCAGCGACGACTTTCGATACCTGGCTCGCACAGAGGTCAACCAGATACTCGACAACTACGAGGAACAGATGGCGAGTCTGGCCGAGATTCGCCGGCAGCTCGATTCCGTTCGTATACAAGCGCGTTCGACGGACAAGACGATCGAAGTGAGCGTCGACTCCGTCGGTGTGGTGACAGAGATAAAACTGGAACCGGCGGCCCTGCGGAACAAGCCCGAAGAGCTCGCCCGGAAACTCACCGAAGTCATCCGCGAGGCCGCGCTGCATGCCGAAAAGCACACGGCACAGACGGTGGCGCCGGTGGCCGACATCGTCGATCCCCTGCCGGACCTGCCCGAGCTGCTTCCCGGGGCGCCGAGCCTGCGCGATCCCGTTCCGTCCGAGGATGATTCGGAGGATGCCGCGTCGTCACAGTGACGCGTACGTTCCGGATATCCGCCCGCCGGTGAACCACAGTGCCGGGCAGCCGATCAGCGGCTCAGGGCGGTTTCGGTATGCAGTCGCGACAACTTGTGCGGATTGCGGACCGAGTAGACCCCGGTGATCCGGCCGTCGTCCACGCGCAGCGCCAGTACGGTGTCTATGCTGCCGTCGAGGCGAAGGATCAGCGCCGGGTGACCGTTGACGTGGGCCGACTCCAGCGACCTGGTGGTGAGGTTGGGCAGACCGGCGGCGAGGACGGCGGCGACGGCTTCGGCGCCGACGATGGGGGCGAGTGCGGCTCGGGCGACGCCGCCGCCGTCGCCGAGGAAGACGACATCGGGCGCGAGGGCGCCGAGCAGGTCGTGGAGCTCGCCGGTCTCGATCGCTCGCTGGAACGCGGCGACGGCGTCGCGGGTGTCGTCGGCGGACACGATGCCGCGGGGGCGGCGGGCGGCGACGTGGGAGCGAGCGCGGTAGGCGAGCTGGCGAACCGCCGTGGGTGTTCTGCCGACGGCATCGGCGATCTCTTCGTAGGTCACATCGAATACCTCGCGGAGCACGAAGACCGCCCGCTCGATCGGGGCGAGCGTCTCGAGCACCAGAAGCATTGCCATCGAGACGTTTTCGGCGAGCTCGATGTCCTCGGCCACATCGGGTGTGGTGAGCAGCGGTTCGGGGAGCCAGGGACCGACGTAGGACTCTTTGCGCCGGCCGAGAGCGCGCAGACGATCGAGTGCCTGGCGGGTGATCATGCGCACCAGGTAGGCGCGCGGATCGGACACGGTGTCCAGGTCGACGGCGATCCAGCGCAGCCAGGTGTCCTGGAGCGCGTCCTCGGCGTCGGCGGCCGAGCCCAGCATTTCGTAGGCGACGGTGAACAACAGTTTGCGGTGCGCGACGAAGGCTTGCGTGGCAGCATCCCGGTGCTGATGGCGGCTCTCGCCGCCGCGATCGTCAGGCGTGACCTGTTCCGCTGCGGGCATGGACGTCCTGCTTTCTCTCGGGTGTCGCCCACCAGATGCCGGACCCCCCGGTTCTGTGACATTCCGGTTCGGATTCAGTGGTGCACGTCACATCCGCAGGGGCGAGGCCCTGTTAATTCGGTGGGCCCGAGACGGGCGGGTTGTTAATGTGTCCGGGTGAGTTCTCCGGAGGCGTCCAGACGGTAGCCGCCCTGCTCGTGCGGGGCGGCGTTGTGAGGGTATTCCCGCCGGTCGCATCGCGACCCGGCGTGGTCGGCTCATCCCGCAGCGCCGGACGATGTCGATTCTCGCGGCCGGGTCACCGGGCGCGATCCATCTCGGGCGCCGCGCACGGCGCCCTGTAGTCGGGAGCTCTCTCATGCCCGTTGTGGTATTCGTGCTGGCTGCTGCGGTTTTCGCACAGGGCACATCCGAATTCATGGTGTCGGGGTTACTCGAGCAGATCGCCCAGGACGTCGGGGTCTCGCTCGGCACTGCCGGTTTGCTGACCTCTCTGTTCGCTGTCGGCATGGTGCTGGGTGCGCCGGTGATGGCGGTGACGGCGAGCCGGGTGCCGATCAGATACTCGGTGACACTCTGCTCGGCGTTGTTCTGCGCGGCGCATGTCCTCGGCGCTGCGACAGGCGAATTCGCGGTACTGCTGGTGTCGCGACTGCTCGCGGCGGTCGCCGATGCGGGATTCTTGGCCCTCACGCTGGCCGCGCTGCCGAGGTTGGTCGGCACGGCGCTGATCGGGCGCGCGACCTCGCTGGTGGTGTCCGGAGTGACGGTCGCCTGCATCGCCGGAGTGCCCGCGGGCACCCTGCTGGGGCAGATCTACGGCTGGCGTTCGGCGTTCTGGGCTGTCGCCGTTCTCAGCGCGGTGGTGGCGGTCCCGGTATGGGTCATGCTCGGTGACGTGCGCGACCCCGCGGTGGCGGGCGGACCGGCCTCCCCGATCCGGCGGGAGTGGCCGGTACTGGGGCAGCCGGTGGTTCGCACCGCCGTCATCGCCGCGATTCTGGTCAACGCCGCGACCTTCGCCGGGTTCACCTACCTCGGCACGGTCACGGCCGAGGTCACCGACGACGGCCGATGGGTTGCCCTGGCGCTGGCGCTGTTCGGTGTGGGTTCCTTCGCCGGGGTGACGATCGCGGGCCGATACAGCGACCGTCATCATCGGCGGATCACCCTCGCCGGAACGGTCGTCCTGATCGGAGTGTGGCTGCTGGCCGCCGTGACCGCGCAGGCGATGGTCGCGGTGATGGTCATGTCGGCGGTGGCGGGTGCGGTCGCGTTCGGGGTGGGTTCGACCCTGATCGCGACGATCGTGCGGACCGCCGCACCGATCGCTCCGCGGATCGCCGGAGCCCTGTCGACGACGGCCTTCAATATCGGCGCGGTCCTCGGACCCGCGACCGCCGGTCGGATCGTGGACCACACCGGCCACCCGGCCGCCGCGTGGTGGTGCGGAGCCGTCTTCGCCACTGCCGCAGCGGGTGTCCTCGCGTTCCGCGGTCGCGTCCGTCGTGAGCACCACAGTGCGGCAACGGATTCGAATTCACGAGATAGCGTGAGGTGAAACCGCGGCCTGTCGTGCGGAAATCCTTGTCGGCAGCCGAAACTCACTCGTCCGCGGACAGCTCGGCACGCAACTCGGCGATCTCGGCGCGTAATTCGGCTATTTCCCGGTGCAACGCCTTGATGCACACCAGGGCTACGCCGCTGGCATCGACGTTGTGGATAACCTCGTCGTTATCGCCGAGACCGAAGGTAGCCATCCAATCCTGAGCCATGGGACCGAGGTGGCGCACATGCGACGGTTCCCACTCATATCGCCAGGTGCTGACCGGAAGGTCGACGACTTTGGCCAGGATGTCGTAGCCGTTCACCGACTCACCCGCCGGTGTTCGTGCCCCCGGCGGCTTCGGCACCAGGCGCCGAAGCCGCCGGATCATCGTCAGCGGTCCCAACGGATTTCGGTGATGTCCCGCTTGATGTTGCGGTTGCTTTCGATCACCGCGTTGGCGGCGCCCGAATTGACGACTGCCAGCACAACCCCGGCTGCGGTCACCGAGGCGATCTGCAGTGCCGTGGAGAACTTGCTCATGCTCTTACTCCTTCCAGACGTCGATCGCCTGTACGTATCGATCGATCGACGTCATGAAGTCTCGTGGATCGGGCCATACGATCGGGCGATCACTGTTCCCAAACGTGAGCACTCGCCGATCACGCCGTAGCCGCCTCGTCCCATAATCGAGGCCAAACGGTTGGCCGGAAGTGTGTACCAACCCCCTCCTCCCCCTGCTAGCGTCCCCAGCACGCGATGGGTCGCGCGGCTCACGCTCGGTGTGGAGGTGATTGGTGTGGGCGTCGAAATCGGATCCGTTCTACACGGGGTGCGACGCAAGACGATCGAGGTGACCGAGGCCGTGCGGGCGCTGAATGTCCTGCGCGAACGCGGATTCATCGACCCGCGCAATCTGGGCGAGACACTGCTGACCGCCAAGGAGGGCCGGGCCCTGGGGCCGCAGGCCACCATGGTGCGCCACGCCGCCCGGATGTGGCCGGACCGCCCGGCGCTGATCGACGAGCGCGGCAGCCTCACCTTCCGGGAGCTGGACGAGAACTCCACCCGGCTGGCGCGCGGGCTGCAGTCGCTGGGCGTGGAGGCCGGAACCGTCATCGGCATCCTGGCCCGCGATCATCGCGGTCTGCTGCTGGCGATGGCGGCGGCCGGTAAGGCGGGCGCGCGCCTGGCCCTGATGAACACCGGCTTCGCGAAGCCGCAGTTCGCACAGGTCTGCGAGCGCGAGCACGTCAAGGTCGTACTCCACGACAGCGAGTTCGTCGGCCTGCTCGACGCGTTGCCGCCGGAGCTGCCGCGAGTGATCACCTGGGTCGACGAGGGCGCCGAATTGCCCACCGGCGCAATGACGATCGACGAGCTCATCACCGAACATCCGCCGACCGAACTGCCGCTGCCGAAGAAGCCGGGTGGCTTCGTCATCCTCACCAGCGGCACCACCGGATTGCCGAAAGGCGCTCCGCGCGAAGCGGTTTCACCCATCTCCTCGGCCCAGATCGCCGATCGCATCCCGTTCCCGCCGCAGGGCACGATGCTGATCGTCTCCCCCATCTTCCACAGCACAGGCCAGGCCACCTGGCTGGTCGCGACCGCTCTGGGCGCGACGACGGTGATGATGCGCCGCTTCGACGCCGAACGCACCCTGGCCCTGATCGAGGAACATCGGGTCGACCTGCTGGTGGCCGTGCCGACCATGCTGCACCGGATGGTCGAGTTGGATCCCGCGACGCGTCAGCGCTACGACCTGTCCACCCTGCGCTCGATCGTGCTGGCCGGGTCCGCGCTGTCCCCGGAGCTCAGCATCCGGGCGGCGGAGGCGTTCGGGCCGGTGCTCTACAACCTCTACGGCTCCACCGAATGCGCGGTGGCGACGGTCGCGCAGCCGGCGGATCTGGCGATCGCGCCGGGTACGGCCGGGCGCGCTCCGGTCACCTGCGAAGTGGTGCTCTACGACGAGAACGACCGGCGGGTGTACGGCACCGAGGTCAAGGGCCGCATCTTCATACGCTCCGGAGCGCCGTTCGAGGGCTATACCGACGGCCGCCACAAGCAGATCATCGACGGCTACATGTCCTCCGGCGATGTCGGTCATTTCGACCGGCACGGACTGCTGTTCGTCGACGGCCGTGACGACGACATGATCGTGTCCGGCGGGGAGAACGTCTTTCCGCAGGAGGTCGAGAACCTGCTGCTGGAACGTGCCGACATCTTCGACGCCGCGGTGGTCGGCGTGGACGATGTCGAATTCGGCAAGCGCCTGCGCGCGTTCGTCGTGCCCGAACCGGGCATCACCCTGGACCCCGACGAGATCAAGGCATACGTCAAGGGGACGCTGGCGCGCTACAAGGTGCCGCGGGATGTGGTCTTCCTCGACGATCTTCCGCGTAATGCGACGGGTAAGTTGCTGCGCCGCGAACTGGTGGAATACGAGATCACATAATCGGTCACCCGACCAGTTTCCGGTACCGTCGGTTACAGAGATGCGAACCACATCCGCGGCGGCCTGCTTGCTAGGGTTAGCACGCACTGGATCTCGATGTTGCGGTCCCGCCTGCCTGGCGGAATCCGCGGAAGGTTGTACCTATGTCAGCTGTCCTTCCGTCAGCAAGCACTGCCCTCCGAAAGGCCGGAGATCTGGCTCAGGGGGTCAATGTCATGCGCAAGCGGGGCCTGTTCAGCCCGCTGCGCCCGGACCACGCGGTCAGCTCGGCGTTGAACGTCACCAAGTTCGGCCCGTTCGCCGGCGTGATCATGCACGCCGCCAAGACGAATCCGAACTCGCCCGCGCTGCTCGACGAGCGCGGTGAGCTGACCTTCGCCGAGGTCAACGCCCAGTCCAATCAGCTGGCGCGCGGGCTGGCGGCACAGGGGCTGCGCGAGGGCGATGTGGTGGCGCTGCTGGCGCGCGATCACCGCGGCATGGTGCTGGCCCTGGCGGCCACCGGCAAGCTCGGCGTGCGGGCGGTGCTGATGAACACCGGCTTCGCGAAGCCGCAGTTCGCCGACGTCGCGGCGCGCGAGCAGGTCAAGCTGGTGCTGCACGACAGCGAGTTCGTCGAGCTGATGGGCGCGATCCCCGCCGATATTCCCCGGATTCTGACCTGGGTCGACGAGGCCGACCAGGTCGACCCCGAGATCCCGACCGTGGATTCACTGCGCGAGGGCCAGTCGCCGGACGCGGTGGCCGCGCCGACCAAGCCCGGCGGCATGGTGATCCTGACCAGCGGCACCACCGGTACCCCCAAGGGCGCCCCGCGCGATAAGGTCAGCCCGTTCATCTCCGCCCAGTTCCTGGATCGAATTCCGTTGCCGCGCAACGGTTCCATGGTGGTCGCCGCACCGGTCTTCCATGCCACCGGGCTGTCCCAGTTCACGCTGGGACTCTCTCTGGGCAACCGGATGATCTTCCAGCAGCGCCGCTTCGACCCGGAGCGCACACTCGCCAATATCGACAAGTACAAGGCGCAGTCGCTGGTCGTGGTGCCGACCATGCTGCAGCGCATGCTCGATCTGCCCGCCGAGACGCTGGCCCGATACGACATGTCGTCGCTGCGGATGATTTTCGCCGCCGGATCCGCGATTCCGCCGGATGTGGTCACCCGGAGCCTGGACTACTTCGGCGATGTCCTCTACAACGTCTACGGCTCCACCGAATGCGCGCTGATCACCGTGGCAAGTCCGGAAGATCTGCGGAAATCGCCGAGCACCGCGGGCCGGCCGCCACTGGGCATCCGGCTGGCGCTCTACGACGAGAACCGCCAGCCCATCACCGAGCCCAACGTCACCGGCACGATCTTCATCGAGAACGCGCACTCGTTCAAGGCCTACACCGACGGTCGCACCAAGGAGACCATCGACGGCAAGATGTCCAGCGGCGATGTCGGGCACTTCGACGAGGACGGGCTGCTGTTCATCGACGGCCGCGACGACGACATGATCGTCTCCGGCGGCGAGAACGTCTTCCCGCAGGAGGTCGAGCACCTCATCGCCGACCGCGCCGACGTGCAGGAGGCGGCGGTCGTCGGCGTCGACGACAAGGAATTCGGAAAGCGCCTGCGCGCCTTCGTCGTTCCGAGTCCGGAGTCCAAGCGCGACGCCCAGGAGATCAAGGACTACGTCAAGGCGAACCTCGCGCGTTACAAGGTGCCGCGCGAGGTGATCTTCCTCGACGAGCTGCCCCGCAACGCCACCGGCAAGCTGCTACGCAAGCCGCTGACGGAAATGGAGATCTCCGGCGACTGAGACGGCCACGATGCCGACCGGCCCGGGAGCCCGCGCTCCCGGGCCGATGTCGTCTTCGGGGCCGGCCGGCCGGTCCCGCATGCCGCCGCCCAGCTTCCGTGCGGAAATACCGTGGACTACCTGAGAATTCGCCGTGAAGCGTCCGCTATCATTCAGCTCGTGATTCTGCATTCCGGCCGAGTTCCGGCCCGCGACCAGGTGGCGGCGCATTCGCGCCGCGCCGCGGTGGCGCGGTTACGGGGCGCTTCGGCGGGATCAGTTTCCGGTGCGTTATCGATCGCGGCGCACGGCTGGGCCGCCGGCGGCATGCCGGTGCAATCCAGCACATTGATGCTGCTGGTGGCGGCGTCCACCGTCGTCGGAGCACTCGTCGCGGGAGTCGCGCCCCTGCGCACCACCGCCGTCGGACTCGTCACCGCGCTCTGGGGCGGGCAACTGATCGGCCACCTGGTGATGTCGGCCGAGATGGCGCATATGCACGATATGCCGCTGTGGACACCGGCCATGCTGTGTGCACACCTGATCGGCGCGATCTGCGCCGCCGTGGTCATTCTCGGCGCCGAGGCCGCCTATCGGATCGGCACCGCCGTCGCGCGGGTGCTGCCGATCCCGGTGAGCGGTCCGGCGAGCGCCGAACCCCCGCTTCCCCGCAGCGTTCACCGCGACCGGGTTATTCTGCGGATCTTTCCCGTCGAAACCTCCCGCACTCGCGGACCACCACTCACTGCGTACTGCTGAAACATCTCAACACCCACCTTCGCCGATACGCATCGCCGAACAGCCCGGTCGGACGACCGGTGTCGACGTCGACTCGACCGGTGGTTCCCGGACGGCATATCGTCCGCGACGAGTTCCCGAAGCGAGTTGGCGCTGCCGGACCTCCGGCATCGAACGGTCCACAACGGTCCGCGGTCGCCAGACCACGCGACCGTCGCAGTCCCAGTGCGGGAACACGTGTTCCAGGACCTTGCCGCGGCCGGATTCGATGAGCCGGCGCGCGCCCGTGCGCGGCGCGGGCGTCCGTATCGACCGGCATCGCCGGCGGCCCGGCCACGATCCCCTCGACCGGGCCGGACGGATCCGCGCGAAGGGGGTGCCCTCGAAACAGGAGCACTACCAGTGAGCATTACCGATATCCCGGCTGCGGGCACCGAACCACCGCAGCCGGACACGTCGCCGCCCGACGCGGCGCAAAAGACACCGCCCGACGCGGCGCGGAAGACACCGCCCGACGCGGCGCAGAAGACACCGCCCGAGCCGGCGGAGCAATCCGCGCCGGCCGGGCGGCCGGCCGCGGCGCGCGCCGGCACGACACGGGCGGTGCAGGCGCTGGCCATGCGGTTGCACTTCTATGCCGGTGTCTTCGTGGCGCCCTTCATTCTGATCGCCGCGGTGACCGGCGCGCTCTACGCGGTCGCGCCGACCCTGGAGCAGATCACCAGCCACCATCTGCTGCATGTGGATTCGACCGGTCCGGCGCGGCCGCTGTCGGAGCAGATCGCGGCGGGCGCGGCGGCCGAACCGGCCCTCGCACCGGTCGCGGTGGCACCGGCGCAGCAGGCCGGTGACACCACCGAGGTGATCTTCAAGGATCCCGGTCTCGGCGAGTCCGAGCGGCGTGCGGTATTCGTCGATCCCGCGACCGCGCGTCCGGTCGGCGACAGCGTCGTCTACGGCAGCACGAATGCCCTGCCGACGCGGGCCTGGATCGATGTCCTGCACCGGAATCTGCATCTCGGCGATGTCGGGCGGCTCTACAGCGAGATGGCCGCGTCCTGGATGTGGATCATCGCGCTCGCGGGCGTGGTGATGTGGTGGCGCCGTTCGCGTGGTTCGGCGCGGCGGTTGATGTGGCCGGACCGATCCAAGGCCGGTCGCCCGCGCAGCCTGAGCTGGCATGCCACCGTCGGCATGTGGATTCTGCTGCCCCTGCTGTTCCTCTCGGCGACGGGCCTGACCTGGTCGTTGCATGCCGGGGAGCACATCACCTCGCTACGGCAGCAATTGAGCTGGACCACACCGGTTGTCGCCACCGCCATGCCGGGTTCGGCGACGCCGTCGATGCCGGTCGGCGGCGAACACGCCGAACACACCGGCGGCCACGACATGTCGATGCCCGTTCCGGCCGACCGTGCCGCCCAGGTGGACAAGGTGTTCGCCGTCGCCCGCGGACACGGCATCGAGGGTCCGGTCGAGATCTCCATTCCGGCCGCGGACACCACCGCGTTCGTGGTGAAGGAACGCCGGCTGCCCGGGGTCTACACCCAGGATTCGATCGCGGTGGACGGCAGGACGGGCGATGTCGTCGACATCCTGCGTTATGCGCAGTGGCCGCTGATGGCCAAGCTCGCCAACTGGGGAATCGCGCTGCATATGGGCATGCTCTTCGGCCTGGCCAATCAGTTGTTGCTGCTGGCCACGATGATCGCGCTGATCACCGTGATCGTGCGCGGCTATCTGATGTGGTGGCGGCGACGGCCGACCCGGGATGCCAGCCGGTTCTCCTTCGGGCGCGCGCCGGTGCGCGGCGTGCTGCGGCAGGCACCACTGTGGGTCAGCGTCCCGCTGGTCGCGGTCACCGTATCGATCGGGTGGTTCGCACCGGTATTGGGCGTCAGCCTGCTCGCGTTCCTGATCGTCGACGCCGGTCTCGGACTGGTACCGAACCGCCGTCGAGGAACCGTCGCCTGAACCTCCGAACCGCATTCGGTTACGACACTCGCCGATGTGATCCGGCTGCGCCGGAGCCTGTTTCACGTCCGGACGAGCGACGCCAGGTCGCCCGTCCGAGGGAACGCGCGCACATCCGGGTCGTAACAGCCGCCGACAGCATTCGGCCGGCAGCAACGACTGCGCCGTAAATCCTACGGACGCACCGGCTTCGGACGTCCCGGGTACAGCCATGCCCAGTTCCGGCGCAGTCGGCACACCACCAGCAACTTTCACTGACCTGATATCGCACAAGGAACCAGCACCATGGGAATCAAGAACCTCGCCGCCACCGCCGCCCTCGTCGCCGCCGCCCTCGGACTGAGCACCGCCACCGCGGGTGCCGCGCCCGCCGACGCCGGTGCGGTGAACTACACGGCGACCACCACCACGACGGGCACCGTCATCTCCACCGACGCCGGTTCGCTGACCGCCGACAACGGCGTATTCACGATCGAGGCGGCCGATGGCACCGTGCTCGCCGGCACCGAATTGTCGTTCCGGGTGGACGATTTCGTCTTCCCGATCGAGGCGCGCATTCACGACCGCACCGCTACCCTCACCCCGCAGTTCGATCCGGCGCACGCGGTGTACAAGCCGGTCGCGATGCCCTTCGAGGACAGCGCGCCGTGGAAGACGCCGTATGACCGCGAGCAGGCCGCGTGGAGCCGCATGACCAGCACGATGGGCACCGGCGCCACCATCGGCACCCTGGTCGGCGGGATCACCGGCGGCGGAGTCGGCTGCCTGCTGGGCGGCATCGCCGGTGCCACGGTCGCGGCGGCCACCATCGTCGGCATGTTCGGTCCGTTCGTTCCGGCCGCGATGGTGGGTTGCCTCGGTGGCATCGTGGCGATCGGCGCGCTCGGCACTCTGGCCGGTCAGTTGCTGGTCACCGCCCCGGTCGCGGTGATGGCCGCGGCCCAGTACTTCACCACGATCAACGCTCCGTTCCAGGCCCCGGCGGCGAAGTAGCGGCGAAGGGCGCGAACCTCGGTGTGCGGCAGGTCTTTTCCGGCTGCCACCGGGGTTCGCCGGCCGGTCGGCGGGTGCGGCCGATCCGGCTCACGCGACCCGATGGCGGCTGGCCGGCCGATGGTATCCGATATCCGTGGCGGGAATGCGAGGCGGCGTCTCGAGCGGTGTGACGGCGATATCGGTGTACTCCGGATCCGTCGCGGATCGGCGGTGGCCGGGCTGACCGTCGTCACGATGCTGGCGATGGACCAGATACAGCAACGCCACCCCGACCAGCACCGGAATATGAGTGGCCAGTCGGCCCACCGTGACGTCACCGCGGATCAGGTCCAGCAGCGACGCACCGGTCAGCGCACCGACGAAGACACCGAGCATCGGCAATTGAGCGGCAGCGGTGCGGATGCGCAGTGCCGCCCAGATCAGGCCGATTCCGACGGCGAGATTCCAGGCCGCACTCTCATGGGTCATATGTCCGAGCATGAACGCGCCGTGGCTGTCGCCCATCCCGGTATCGGCACCGACGAGCTGGGCCACGGCCAGCCCCGTCTGCGCGACCGCCACCGCCGCCAGCGCGACCCGGGCGATCTGCGGTGCGCGCCGCGCGGGCGGCAGTTCGCCGAGAATCGCCGCGGTCAGATCCGGAACCTGCGGTGCGGTGCGGACAATCATGGTGCGACGCAACGTCTCCGCGCTGCGACACCATCCCCGGCAGGCCGGGCACGCGGCCAGATGCCGGTCGGTCACCTCCGCCGGGATCGGCTCGGCTTCACCATCGATGCGTGCCGAGAGCGCTTCCCGGACCGTTTCGCACTTCATGCTCCCATGGTCGCGCACAACGGGGGATGAGTTCCACGACGGGGTGTAGTAGCGTGACCGCCGTGCCGGGTGGTGACAGAGACGACCAGCTGACAGAGCTCGCACTCGCCGCGGGGCGTGGTGATCGACGAGCATTCGAACAATGGGTACGCGCCCTGCAGGCCGATGTGTGGCGCTTCCACGCCTATCGCGAGGGACCAGGTGCTGCCGACGATCTGACCCAGGAGACCTTCGTCCGCGCTTTCGGCAGCCTGCCGCGATTCGCGGGCCGCTCGACCTCGCGCGCGTGGTTGTTGTCGATCGCACGCAGGGTCGTGGTCGATTCGATCCGGTCGGCCATGGCGCGCCCGCGGCTGCATGCCACCGACGACTGGGAGAGCGCCGCGGAAACTCGCGCGGCCCAGCATCATTCGGGCCGCACCTTCGAGGATCTGGTGGAAATGCGGATCCTGCTCGACAGCCTGGATCCCGAGCGACGCGAAGCCCTGGTACTGACCCAGATGCTCGGACTGTCGTATCAGGAGGCGGCACAGGTGGCCGGGGTGCCGGTGGGCACCATTCGCTCCCGGATCGCCCGTGCCCGTGAGGATCTGCTGACCGCTTCGGAACAGCGCGACGGCGGCGTCGGCTGATCGGGAACTTTTCCGCACCGCCACACGACCTGTGTCGATGTGAGTGTGGATGCGGATGCGGCGCCGGGCGTGGTGCGGCACGCGGTCCTGACCACGTTGCTGATCATCGCCATGACGCTGTCGATGTTGCCGCTGTTCCTCCTCGGGGCGTTGGGGCCGCGTCTGATCGGTGAATTCGGCGGAACCACAACGAGACTCGGACTACTGGTCGCCGCGGGGTTCGCGGTGGCCGCGCTGTTGTCCCCCGTGGTCGGGCCCGCGGTCGCCGCCATCGGGGCGCGCCGATGCCTGAGCGTCATGTTCGTGGTCGCGGCGACAGCCCTCGGTCTGTTCGCGATGGCCCGGTCCTACGCACTGCTGGTGCTGGCGATCGCGCTGTCCGGGCTGGCGCAGGCGCTGGCGAATCCGACGACGAATCAACTGATCGCGGCCCGCATTCCACCGTCTCGGCGGGGCGCTGTCGCCGGATGGAAGCAGTCCGGAGTGCAATTCGGGGCCTTTCTCGCCGGACTGCCCCTGGCGGCACTGGCCTCGGCGACCGACTGGCGAATCGCGGTCGGACTCACCGCCGTACTCGCCTCCGGCGCGGCGGTGCTGACCGGCGCCGTGGCGAAAGATAGCGCGCCACCGCAGATTCCGGCGCTACGAGTGAAACGCCCACAGGGTGACGCCGCCTGGATGTGCGGTTTCTCGCTCTTCCTCGGCGCCGGAATTTCGGCGATCAACACCTACACCGCGCTGTACTCCTCGGCACGGCTGGGGCTGTCCCCGGGCGCGGCGAGCGCGCTGGTCGCGGGTCTCGGAGTGGCCGGCATCGCCGGTAGGGTGGGCTGGACCCGCAGATCGGCCACGCTGCGCAGTCCCGCGATCCTGCTGGCGCCCTTGGGTTTCGGCTCGGCCGTCGCCGCCGCCGTGATACTGGCCGCCGACCCGGTGGGCGCGTGGCTGGTGTGGCCGGGTGTACTGGGAATCGGCGGATTCGCGGTCGCCGCCAACGCGGTGTCGATGATGACGGTGATCGCCACGGCCGCACCGGAGCATATCGGCCGGGATTCGGCGTTGGTGTCGGCCGGATTCTTCGCCGGATTCGTGGTCGGCCCCAGCGTATTCGGCATGCTGGCCCAGTATCGCGGATACCCCTGCGCCTGGTCGGTGGTGATCACCGAATTCCTCGCGGCCACAGCGGTGGCCTGGTGGTGGCAGCGACAAACGGGGCCGGCGCGATGAACAAACTGGAACACGCTCTCGACGATGTGCTGGCGCGCGTCGATTCGACCGAAGCCGCCGTCGGCCCGAGGTTTCCGATCTACGCCGATCCCGATTCCGGGGAGTGGATCACCTCGCGGCGAGGGTCGTGGGTATCGGGTTTCTGGGTCGGGCAACTGTGGTTGCGGGCGCGATTGACCAGGGAGACAACGCATCTGCGCGCGGCGCGGGAAGCCGCCGCGCGGTCGGCGCTCAGCACCCGGTCGGACACCGTGACACGCGGGCTGATCTTCTGGTACGGCGACGCCGCGGGAGAACGCCTGGGCTTCGCGCCGGAGCGGCCGCTCCCGTGCGTGCTATCCGCGACGGCAGCGGGTGCGCGCACCGGTTCAGCGGCTCGCACCGCCGCCGAACGACTGTGCGCCACAGTCGACCCCGGCACCGGAATCCTGCCGTGGGGCACCGCCTTCGGCGACCCCGCCGACGAGATCACCGCCCGGGTGGATGGCCTCGCGGGGACCATTCCGCTGCTGGCGTGGGCGGGCGCACCCGCTGTCGCCGAGCGATTCCTGCGCGGATACCTCGACATCGCGGGTGCACCACCGCGCCGGGGGCCGACCGGCGCATGTTCGGATACCGCTACCGGAAACCGGTTGTCGGAATCCGCGCCGGCGGCGTTCGTCAAGACGGCCGGAGGGTGGCGAGCGCGATCGTCACCTCCACCCGGATGGTCGCGCGGACGCGCCTGGCTACTGCTGGCGCTCGCCGACGCCGGGTACTGGCTCGACAGCGCATTCACGGACTACGCGCACTCGTCGGCCGAACACGCCCCGAACCCTCCGGTGGTTCCCGCCGCGATCACCGGCGCCACCGCGGTCGATACGTCCGCGGCCGCGATCACCGCGGTGGCGTTGTGCAAACTCGGCCGCACCCGGGAGGCCGAGGCACTGATTTCCGAACTCGTCACCGAACACCTCGCCCGGACCGGACCACGCGGCCGGCTGCTGCGCGGATGTTACGACCTACCGGGCGGGGTGGCGGTGGCACACGAATTGATATGGGGTGACTACTTTTTGCTGCTGGCCCTGGCCATCGTGCTGGGTGCGGTATCGCCCACCCTGATCTGAGTGGGCGATACCGGCCGATCCTCGGCTATCCCCGCAATGCGGCGATGATCGTCGCCGCGGTGTCGCGGTAGACCGTCAGCAGATCGTCGTTCGCGGTCGGATAGTTGGACAGGTCCAGCTGGCGGGCCCCCGCGCCGGACAGGACCGTTCCGGTATCCATCTGCGCATTCGCGAACACGAACTGTGGACGCAGCCCGGACAACTCCGCGACCTGCTTGGCGGTCACCTCACCGGGGCCATAGGTGCCCAGCACCCGCGCCCCCGACATCTGGGCCGCGAACCCCAGGAACGACTGCGCTATCACCGTGGGCGGCTGCGTATTCCGCCATGCGGCTCGCAGGTCGGCCGACAGCGTGCCGTACACGGTGTCGAAGTCGCGCAGCCAGGTGTCGGCGGCTGGGCGGGTGCCGAACATGTCGCCGAGCCGTCGCACCTCGCTGAGCACGTTGTCGTGGCTGTTGTCGAGGTTGACCGACACCATCCTCGCCGAGGATCCGGCCGCGTCCTTGATCTTGCCCGCGAAACCCTCGAACGGCGCGTAGAGCACGAAATCGGCCCTCGACACCGCGACCAGATCCGACGGCTTGGGATCGTAGTCCGGTGCGTGTTCGATCGCGGCGGGCACGATCACCGTGACATCGGTGGCGCCGGCGGCTTTGGCGAAGGCGGCCTCCCAGCTGCTGGCCGCCACCACCCGCGCTCCCGTGTGATCGCCGTGACCGTGGTCGCCGGAACCGCATCCGGCGACGGCCGAAGCGGCGGTGATCAGTGCAGTGATACCGAATCCGAGGCGGGCGAGCCGCTTTCGGGTGATGAACGCCATCGTCGTGTTCTCCCATCGGGTAATACATGGACCGCGAGCGCCACCGCGCCCGCCGACAGAACCAGGACCGGGCCGGGCGGCAGATCGAACCAGACGGCCAGCACGAACCCGGTCACATTGACCAGCAGCCCGATGACGACCGCCGCGAACACCATGCCCGGCAACGAATTCGCCACCCGCCGGGCCGCCAGCGCGGGCAGCAAGGTGAGCGCGTCCACCAGCAGCGCGCCGGTGAGCCGGATTCCGGCCGCGACCGCCACCGCGACCAGTACCAGCAGGACCAGGGTCAGCCGATAGACCCGTACTCCGGAAGAGGCCGCCAGTTCACGATCGTGCAGCAGCAGCGCCAGCTGCCGGCGCCGCAGGACGAACAGCATCGGTACCAGCACCGCCAGCACGGCGAGCAGCGCCACATCACCGGTGCGAGTCGCCAGGATCGAACCCCACAGCAATTCGAACGCGCCGTTGGCGTTGACTCCGGCGATCGACAACACCAGTAGCGCACCGGCGATCGCCAGGCTCATCAACAGCCCCATCGCACCGGACAATCCGGCGGGACTGCGGGCCAGTGGGGTCAGTGCGGCGCCCGAGGCGGCGCAGGCGGCCAGCGCGCACACCATCGGGTCCAGTCCGGTGAGCATGCCCACGGCGATGCCGAGCAGCGCGACGTGCATCATGGCGAAGCGCACCGGCATGATGTCGAGGCCGATGATCACCACGCCCACGATCGGCAGGCCGATCGCGCCGAGCACCAGTGCCACCAGTGCCCGCTGCACCGAGGCCAGTTGCCACAGGTCCGCGACATCGGCCGCGCTGTTCACCTGGTCTCCCCGGACCGCACGGGTATTTCGCGCAGCCGGCCGTCGGCCATCTCCAGCACTCGATCGCAGCGGGCCGCCAGGGCACGATCATGGGTGACGACCAGCAGCGTCACCGGCAGCCCGGTCAGCAGGTCCGCGGCGTCGCTCTGACCGTCGAAATCCAGTGCGGCAGTGGGCTCGTCGGCGAGCAGGGCCCCCGCCCCGGCACCCACACACCCGACAGCTCGCGCCAGGTACATGCGCTGGAGCTGTCCGCCGGACAGTGTATGCAACGGCCGGTCCACCAGATCGCCGACGCCCAGCCGCCCCGCCGCCGCGACGGCCTCCCCGAACGCGCCACTGCTGTCCAGCAGTTCCCGCGCCAGCAGGGGAAACCGTCCTCCAGCCTGCCGCTGCGGAATCCACGCCACCCGGCGCCGCCGCCGATCCAGGTCCCGCCCGGTGCGCACCTGGCGCCCGTCGACGGTGACGGTCCCCGCCCGGACCGGATGCAGCCCCAGTACGGCCCGCAGCAGTGTCGTCTTCCCGGACCCGTTGGTCCCGGTCAGCGCCACCCGCTCCCCCGCGCGCACCCGCACATCCACGTCACGAACCACCGTGCGCCGGCCGTGCGCACAGCACACCCCGGACATTTCCACCGTCGAACCCGTTTCCACTTGCACTCCACTCGTTCTCTCCGAACAAGGTCGGTCGTGGACGCGGACAAGTTCCCGGAGCGGTGAATTCGCGTTCGATACGACGTCGCAGCCGCTACCGCGCGGCAGCGGTGTACTCGCGCAGCAGCCGTCGGGCAGTGGCGCTGATGTGGAACTCGTCCGGGCCGTCGAGGATGCGCGCGGTGCGGGCCACCCGCAGCAATCGCGGTAAACCCGTTGCGGCGGTGAGGCCTTCGGCACCGTAGACCTGGATGGCGGCATCCACGGCCGTGCCCAGGGCGCGGGCGGCCGCCACCTTCGCCAGGCTCACCTCGACCTGCGCGGGGGCGTCGGAGGCCACCAGATACGCGGCTCGACGGGTGAGTTCACGCGCCGAGCGGACGGCCAGTTCGGAGTCGAACAGCAACTGCTGCACCAGTTGCCGCTCCGACAGTGCGCTGTCGCCGATCCGGCGGGCCGCCGCCCGCGCGCTCAGCGACTCGATCGCGCGCTGCGCCTGCCCGATCCAGCGCAGGGCGCGCAGGGTGCGGCCGAGGGCGAGGCGTTGGCCGGCCAGCGCGAGGCCACCACCGACCGCACCGACCAGATGCGTTGCGGGAACCCACACCTCGTCGAAGGACAGCTCGTACTGTCCGCCCGCTCCGAGTACGTCCAGCTCCCGCTCGATCCGGAATCCGGGGTCGGTCGTCGGCACCGCGAAGATCGAGAAGGCCGACCGCGCTGGGCCTGCTCCGGTCCGGGCGACGACAAGCACCTGATCGGCCCGGCCGGCACCGGTGGTGAACCACTTGCGGCCGGTGATCCGCCAGCCGTCACCGTCGGCGGTCGCCGTGGTGCGCAGAGCCGCGGGATCCGATCCGGGCACACCGGGTTCGGTCATGGCGTAGGCGATCCGCAGGTCCCCGGATACGAGGCCGGGCAACAGCGCGGACCGGAGGTCCGGATGCGCGTGTGCGGTGATCATGCGCACAGTGAGCAGTGCGGCGGAACCGAGTGCGTCAGGCCCGAAATCGCTGCGGCCCTCGTCCTCGGCCAGCTCCAGATAGTCGGCGACGGCCAGGCCGCCGCCGCCGTGCGCCACCGGCAGTGGCAGCGCCCACACCCCCGCGTCGATCGCCCGCGCACGCACCGCCGACCATGCTGTCCCGATATCGGATTCCAGCTGGTCCTCGATCGGAATCACCTCATTGTCAACGAATTTCCGCACCCGCGACCGCAGCGTCGATTCCGCACCCATATCCCGATCACACCACGGGCCGGAACTCATCGGCCATGCCGCCCGACCTATGTCACAGCACCCGAGGAGTTTCCGGTGAAAGGCGAGCATGACAACCACACCTCTGTCCGGTCCCCCGATCGAGCTGATACCGCCCGGCACGATCGCCACCGTCACCGGAAGCGGAGCCACCGCGCGGGTACTGCGCGAACACCTCGGCGCGCTGGGCGCCGCGACGTCGGACGGCCCGGAGGAGGAATCCGCGGCCGCCGCCACCGCCGTCCTGGAGTTCTTGGACGGCACCCGCCGCGAACTGGTCATCGATTGGTCCGGACCGGTTCGCGACAGCGCACTCACCGATGAGACCGCAGTACAGGCGATCTGCGGTGTGATGCAGGTCAACGGGCGGCGCACCGGCGCTCCGCGCGGTCTCGAACTCGACTATTGCGCCACGGTGGCCGGCGTGCTGGGGATGACCGGGCTGTTGGCGAGTCTGTTGCTGCCGCGGCGGCGATTACGGGTGCAGACCAGTGTGGCCGAGACGGCCCTGCTGGGCATATCCCAGTACCTCGCGGCGGCCGGCGCGGACGATCCGGAAGCGGTCGCCCCGGTTCCGGGCGGTCCACCGTTCGTCAGCGCGGACGGTATCCGGTTCGAAATCGAGTCGCTGCTGCCCGAGCCATGGGCCGCGTTCTGGTCGGCACTGGACGCCGACCGCAACGCACTGCGAAAGGGCTGGCGTCCCTTCCAATTCCGCTACGCGACCGCGGCCGCGCCGATGCCGGAGGACCTGCATCGCACTACGCGGTCGCATACGTTCGCGGCCATCTCCGATGCCGCGGCGCGCACCGGGGTATCGGTCTGCCGCCTCTACGCGCCTTCCGACCCGGCGACACCGGATCCGCGACTGCTCGCGGCCCCGTGGTCGATCGCCGATCTCGCGGAAAGGCGATCGGTGCATCGTGTTTCGGCCTCCGGCAGCGCCACCGCACCGCTGGCCGGCCTGCGCGTCCTGGAGGCGGGCCGCCGGGTACAGGCACCGCTGGCAGCGCATCTGCTGCGCCTGCTGGGCGCCGAGGTGACCCGGATCGAACCACCCGGCGGCGATCCGCTGCGGGATATGCCCCCGTGCAGTGGGGACATCTCCGCGCGCTGGCTGGCCCTCAACCGGCACAAGCGAGCACTCGAATTCGATATCAAGTCCGCCGCCGATCAGGACCGGCTCCGGGAGCTGACCGCCGAATACGATGTATTCCTGCACAATTGGGCGCCGGGCAAGGCCGAGCAGTTCGGGCTCCGCGGTCGCGATCTGCCGCCCGGAACGGTGTACCTGCACACCTCCGGCTGGTCCGGCGCCGACCTGACCGACCTGCCCCCGGGCACCGACTTCATGGTCCAGGCCCGCACCGGACTGGCCGAACTGGTGGGGCCGCCGGATACCCCGCCCGCGCCCACGCTGATGACCGTGCTGGATGTGCTGGGCGGGATACTCGGCGCACAGGCCGCGGTCATCGCGCTCCTGCGCCGCCGGGCCACCGGCATCGGCGTGTCCGCGGAGAGCAGTCTGCTCAGCGCCTCGAATACCCTGCGGCAGCACGCTTCCGGCGCGACCGCGACGAGACCGCGGCAACCCTTCCGCCTGGACGGGGCATGGGTCGTCGCGGGCGCGTCCGGTGTCCCGGTCCGGGTCACCACCGACCTCGCCGAACTGGTCGGAGACCCTCGGTTCGCGGACGTCCTCGGCCGCGACGACCACGGCTGTCCCGCCTTGACCACGCCCTGGAGGATGTCGTGACACTGGTCGACAATGGCCGCTGGTACACCGATCTGGTTCCGACCGCACTGCGTAAGAGCTGGTCGCGGGCGGGCTACTATCCCGATCTCGATCTGTACTCGCAATTCGCCGCGCATCGCGCACGTCGGCCGGATGCGGTCGCGATCATCGATGCCGACGGCTCGGTCGACTACGCCGAACTCGATGATCTGGTCCGGCGACTGGCGGCCGGCCTGCGGGCACTCGGCGTCGCTCCCGATGACGTTGTGGCCGTGCAACTTCCGAACAGCAGGTTGTCCTGCGTGGCGGACCTGGCCGTCGCGGCGCTCGGGGCGGTCGTGCTGCCCTTTCCGGTAGGACGCGGCATCCGGGAGGCCGCGAATCTGTTGCGGCGGTCGGGGGCGGTCGCGGTGATCGCCCTGGCCGAACACCGCGGACAGCCCTGCGCCGAGCTGATCCGGAATATGGCCGCCGACCTGCCGGCCCTGCGCGCGGTGGTCGCGGTGGGACGGCACACATCCCGGGGCTGTGTGCCGATGCACGCGCTGCTGGCCCCCGACGGGAGCGGATTCGTCGCGCATCGCCCCGATCCCGACGGACCGGCCCGGATTCTGGTCACCTCCGGATCGGAGGCCGAACCGAAAATGGTGCTCTACTCGCACAATGCACTCGCCGGCGGCCGCGGCGCGATGATGGCCGCGCTGCACGAGGAACCGCGGCAGATGCGCAACATGTTCCTCGTGCCGCTGGCCTCGGCCTTCGGGTCCAGTGGCACCGCGGTCACCTTGGCCGCCTTCGGCGCCACGCTGGTGCTGCGGCCGGGCTTCGACCCGGCCGCCACCTTGGCGGCCATCGAAAAGGCACGCCCCACACATCTTCTGGGTGTTCCGACCATGTTGCGGCTGCTGCTCGACGACCCGTCGATCCGCACCCGGGACCTGCGCAGCCTGCGTGCCGTCGTCGTCGGGGGATCGCCGCTGGATGCCGAGACCGCGCGGCGGGGCCGGGCCGCCCTGCGATGTCCGATCGTCAATCTATACGGTTCCGCGGACGGGGTGTCATGTCATCCGGGTCCTAACGAACCGCCCGAACGTGCCACCACGGCCGGCCGGCCGAATCCCGCGGTGGCCGAAATACGGGTGGTCGGACCACAATTCGATCCACTACCCGCCGGCGCGGTGGGCGAGATCATCGCACGCGGGCCGATGTCACCGATGTGCTACGTCGGCGCGCCGGAGCTCGATCGCACGCTGCGCACCCCGGACGGCTGGACCCGCACCGGCGATCTGGGCAGTTTCGACAGCGACGGATATCTGACAATCACCGGCCGCAGTAAGGACGTCATCATTCGGGGCGGGCTCAATATCAGCCCAGCCGAGGTGGAGTCGCTGCTCATCGGCCATCCGGCGATCACCGATGTGGTCTGTGTGCCGGTCCCCGATCCGCTGTACGGCGAAAGGCTGTGCGCCTGTGTGGCCGCCGCCGCACCCCTCACCTTGCGCGACATCACCGACTATCTCGGCTCGACCGGCCTGGAACCACGCAAGTTCCCCGAACGCGTTCTGCAGCTGCCCGGTTTGCCGCTCGGCCCCGCCGGAAAAGTCGATCGACGAGCACTGCGAGCGGCCGCCGCGGAAAGCTCGGTGGGCGAATGACGAAACACGGTGCGCTACATCACATTCGTCCGGCTCCGGAACCGCGACCGCGAATCCGGCGACCACTTCTCGACAGCGAATTCCCGCTGCCACGAACAACTCCGGGAGTCTCACAATGATGTTGCGCAACGGTGTGGCGGTCGCGGCCCTGGTCGTCTCCGCCCTCGGCATCTCCGCCGGATCGGCGGCCGCCGATCCGGCGGCACCCACCACCTCCGATATTCATTTCCAGGCCAACGCGATCGGCCGCTCGGTGGTTCTCGCCGTGGACACCGGCGCGGTGGCGGTGCACGACAACCATCTGGAGTTCATCGACCGGCACGGCGCCACGGTCGCCTCGCTTCCGCTGGCATATCGGCACGAAGGGCGCGTGCTGCCGATCGCTGCGCAGGTCGACGGCGATCGCGTCACCCTCACCGCCGAAACGGATCCAGCCGCGAGCCGGCCGCTGCCCGCGGCGACCGCCCAGGAGATCGACGCGCTGTCACATCCGAATTTCAACGCCGCCTTCGGTAATTTCAGTATGGAGATGATGGCGGCGGCCACGGTCGGCAGCCTGCTCGGCAGCACGGTCGGCGCGGGCATCGGCTGTGTGGCCGGCGGTATCGTCGGCGGCGCGGCGGGCGGCGTGGTCACCATCGGCGTGCTGGCGGTCCCCGGCGCGATCGGCGGATGCCTGGTTACCGGGGCGGCGCTGGCCGCGATGGGCGCTGTGGTCGGGACCATCGTCGTCGGCGTTCCGGCGTTGATCGCCGCGGGCGCGCAATTCTGGAACGACACGCACTGATCGAATCCGTCCGGGGATATTGTTCATAACGTCATCAGGTTCTCCCGAAATCACAGGCAGAGGAGTGACCGCGTTATGAACAATTCCTGGCTGCATCGGACCGCCTTCGCCGGTCTCACCGCCGGTGCGGCGGCACTCGTCGCGGCAGTCCCGGCCGCCGCACACGTCACCGTCTCCGGGCCGGACGCCGCGCGCGGCGGATCCGCCGTACTCACCTTCCGGGTCCCCAACGAATCGGCGACCGGCAGCGCCACCACCGGACTCAGCGTGCAATTTCCGGGTCTGACCGAGGTCGAGACGGAGCCCACCCCGGGCTGGAAGACCACCGTCACCCGCGACGGCAACCACAAGGTCACCGCGGTCACCTGGACCGCCGATCAGGCTGCCGGAATCGGGCCGGGACAATTCGAACAATTCTTCGTGCTGGCCGATGGGCTGCCGGATTCCGAAACCCTGACGCTGCCCGCCACTCAAACCTATGCCGACGGCCGGGTGGTCACATGGGATCAGCATCCCTCGGGTGATAACGAACCCGAATATCCCGCTCCGACATTGGCCTTGGCTCCCGAACGATCCGGTGGAGCGCAGAACCACGGCGATGTGCATGCCGCGTCGGCCGCCGAGGAACACGAACCCGACACCACGGCACGCTGGCTGGGCAGTATCGGCATCGTGCTGGGCGCACTGGGTGTGCTCGCCACCGCGGCGGTGCTGGGGCGGCAGCGGTCCCGCTAGCCGGGAACCCAGCGGGTAGTCCATCCGACCTTGTGCGAGGACATCACTCGCCGACCGCTGGATGAGGTTTCGACCGATATGAACGCACCCGCCACCACAAGCTTTCCCGCGCAACGGATCCGGCTGGCGATTTCCGGCATGAGCTGCGCCGGTTGCTCCGCGCGGGTCGAGCGGACCCTGAACAAACTGGACGGGGTCGCCGCCACGGTCAATTTCGCCACCGGTGTCGCCACCATCGGCGCGCACACGGCGATTTCACCGGATATGTTGTGCGACAGAATCATCGACGCCGGCTACGGGGCTACTCCACTGCTCGACACCCCCACGATCGATACCGCACCGGAGGATCGGGCCACCCGCGACCTGTTCCAGCGCCTGGTCGTCGCGGTGGTGTTGTTCGTCCCCCTGGCCGATCTGTCCGTCGTCTTCGCGACGGTTCCGGGCACTCGATTCGGCGGCTGGCAGCTGGTTCTGCTGACTCTGGCGTTGCCGATCGTCGTGTGGTCGGCGGCGCCACTGCATCGGCGAGCCGTTTCCGGACTGCGCACGGGTGTAGTCGGCATGGAAACCCTGGTCTCACTGGGTATTACGGCGGCCACGCTGTGGTCGATGGTGACGCTGGCACACCGTCCGGCCGCGCATCCGGTCGCGAGTGGGCTGGCCGCGGCGATATTCGGCGCCGATTCCATCTATCTGGAAGTGGCCGGCGGGGTTACGGTATTCGTCCTGGCCGGGCGCTATTTCGAGGCCAAGGCACGGAGCCGCGCCGGCGGCGCGCTGCGTGCGCTCGCCGCACTGAGCACCAAGGACGTCACCGTACTGACCGCGGCCGGTGACGAAATCGTGGTTCCGATAGCCGAACTCGGGGTCGGACGCCGATTCGTGGTTCGCCCCGGTGAGACGATCGCCGCCGACGGCCGCGTCGTGGACGGCCACTCCAGCGTGGACGCCGCCGCGATGACCGGCGAATCGGTGCCGATCGAGGCGGGGCCGGGCACCGAGGTCACCGGCGGCACTGTCGCGCTGACCGGACGACTGATCGTCGAGGCCACCGCGGTCGGATCCCGGACCCGCCTGGCGGCGATGATTCGCCTCGTCGAGGACGCCCAAGCCGAGAAGGCCGGATTACAGCGCCTGGCCGACCGCATCGCCGGGGTCTTCGTCCCCGTGGTGCTGGCCCTCGCCACGCTGACGTCGGCCGGATGGCTGCTCGGCGGCGCGGATCCGGATCGCGCGATCGGCGTCGCGGTGGCGGTGCTGGTCATCGCCTGTCCCTGCGCACTGGGCCTCGCCACGCCGACCGCGTTGATGGTGGCCTCCGGCCGCGGCGCTCAACTGGGCATCTTCATCAAGGGCCAGCAGGCACTGGAAACCAGCCGCGACATCGACACCGTGGTGTTCGACAAGACCGGCACGCTCACGACCGGGGTGATGACCGTCGCCACCGTCCACGGCGGCGAGGATGTCGTGCGCCTCGCGGGTGGGATGGAGGCCGCCTCGGAGCACGCGATCGGGGTCGCGATCAGCGCCTGGGCGCGGGAGCGGCATCCGGCCCTGCCGGCGGTCTCCGGCTTCACAGCCCTACCGGGCCTGGGCGCTCGCGGGCTGGTCGAGGGCCGCGAGGTCCTGGTGGGCCGGCCGGCACTGCTCGCCGCCGAGGGCATCGAGATACCCGAGGATCTGCGCCGGGTGGTGGATACGGAGCAGCGGCTCGGCCGCACCGCGGTTGTCGTCGGCGTCGACGGCCACGCCCGCGGCATCGTCGCGGTCGCCGATGCCGTGCGTCCGGGCGCCGCCGCCGCGGTGGAACGCCTGCATCGACTCGGACTGCGCACGATGCTGCTGACCGGCGACAACGCCTGCGCCGCCCGCACGGTCGCCGACGAGATCGGAGTCGCCGAGGTGGTCGCCGAGGTGCTGCCCGCGGACAAGGCGCGGGTGATCCGAGACCTGCAACGATCCGGGCGGCGGGTCGCGATGGTGGGTGACGGGATCAACGACGGGCCGGCCCTGGCCACCGCCGACCTCGGGCTGGCGATCGGGCGCGGCACCGATGTCGCGATCGGCGCCGCCGACATCATTCTGGTGCGCGACGATCCCGCGGCGATCCCCGACGCCATCACGCTCGCGCGCGCGACCTTGCGCACGATCCGCGGCAATATGGTGTGGGCGTTCGGATACAACCTGGCCGCCCTGCCGGCCGCCATGGCCGGACTGTTGAATCCGCTGCTGGCGGGAGCCGCCATGGCGTTCTCGTCGTTCTTCGTGGTGTGGAACAGTTTGCGGCTGCGCGATTTCCGTCCCTAACGGCGATCGCGGGCCAGTTGGGCGAGCATCGCGTTGTAGGCGAGCAGTTCGTCGTCGTCGGGAAACGCCTCCTGATGCCGGTCGATGCGCGCGGCCGCGCGCCGTTCCTGCGTCGCCCACTGCGACAGCAAGGCCACGACCACCAGCAATACCGGCACCTCACCCGAAATCCAGGCGAGCGTGCCCCCGAGCTTCTGATCGGCGAGCGGATCGGCCATCCAGACCAGTTGTAGCTGCGGATAGAAGCCGCTGCCGACAAGCGTGTTCATCACCATGACCGCGACGCCGAAGAAGGCGTGAAAAGGCATGATGGCGAACAACATTCCCAGTCGGCCCAGATGCGGGAGGCGGCGCGGACCGGGATCGATGCCGATGATCGCCCAGTAGTACAGATATCCGGCGAGCAGGAAGTGGATGTTCATCAGCAGATGGCCCCAATGGAAGCGAATCAGCTGGTCGAACAGCGACGTGAAGTACAGCCCGTACAGCGAGACCACGAAAATCGCCAGTGCCACAAGCGGATTGCTCGATATCCGGGTGAACCTCGAATGCATGAGCCACAGCACCCACTCCCGGACACCGGGCGGGCGCCCGCGACCGGCCGGTTCCACCGCCCGCAACAGCAGCGTGACCGGCGCCCCCAGTACCAGCAGCACCGGCACGAACATGTTCAACGCCATATGCACCGCCATGTGCACGCTGAACATGGCGTAGCTGTAGGCGCCGATTCCGGATGAGGTGACCAGCAGCAGGGTCACACAGCCGGTCACCCAGGACACCATCCGCCATCGCGACCAGGCGTCGCCACGCCGGTGCAGGCGCACCACCCCCGCCAGGTACGCCGACGCGGCGACGATCGCGGCACTGCCCAGTACGACATCGAATCGCCACCAGGTGAGCAGCCGCCAGATATCCGGCGCGGCAGGCAGGTCGAAACCGAGCAACACCTGCTGTGCGGTGAACCCGCGATGGCCGAATGCCGGCGCGGGCGTCACCGCCAGCACGGCCGATACGGCCAGGCACCCGGTCGCGGCGAACGCGCTGCCCACGAGCGCGCGAGGCATCCAGCGTGACCCGGCGGGAAGGGCGGCGAGCCACCCCGTCAGCACCGCGAATCCGATCAGTTGCGCCGCGGCCGCCGCCGAGAACAGGCCGTACGCACCACCCCAGTGTGCGGGCGGCGCCAGGATCGCGATCAGGATCGCACCCGTGGGCGCCAGCACCACGGCACAGCTCACCACCACTGTGCGGTACCGCCGCAGCGCCGAAGCGAATCGCCGCAGGCTCTCGGCATCGCAGACGCGCCGGTGATGTTCGACGAGACACCACGCGGCTCCGGTGGGCACCGACAGGGCGAGTGTGAAGGCGACGACCGCTCCGGTCGCGTAGTCGTGATCGGGCCCCTCCCCCGCGTTCCCGGTCAGCGCGGGCGCCAGCACCGCCACCGCGCACACCGCGGCGATCCCGAACACGCTGTTCCAGGTCAGGGCGAAGCGCACGGCGATCGACACCACGACCACGGCCGCCGCGGCGACGAGCCACGCCTTCGGTCGCTCGGCGGCCGCCATCAGCGCGGCCGGCGCGCCGGCGCGCAGCAGGCCACCGATCGGAATACCCGCCGAATCGGTGGCCGACACCGGCACCAGCAGCAGGCAAACCAGTGCCCAGATCGGCGAAACCCGCTCGGCGAGAACGACTCCGGCATAGCCGTCGACATCCAACCGGCCGCGCGCCGAGGGGGCGGTGCACACCAGCGTGTATGCCAGCGCGCCCAGCACGAGTCCGCCCGCCAGCGCCGCCGCCACCCGCAGCGTCACATACACCGACACCGAGATCCAGCCGGGAAAGTCGATCCCCTGCAGGGAGTAGGACCGCGGGCCCACCATCGCCACCATGACCGCCACCGGCACCGCCGCGAGGAGACAGGCGGTGAGTACCGCGGCGGCCCGCCACCTCCGGCGCGGGGTCGACGGGATGAGCTCGGCGGGAACGAGGGTCGTCATCTGCACTCCTGAACGGGGGTCCCTCGGTAGTCGGATCGCGTCCCGTGCCGGTTCCCGGCAGCACGCCCTGACCGGGGCGGGCAGCTCGGCCGGTGCGTAGATTGGCCGCGGCGGACACCGGCGGAAGTGGGAGCGAGTATGGCGGAACAACGCATCGGCATCATCGGCGCCGGGATCGTCGGACTCGCCATCGGCCGGGAGATCACCCGCCGGCAACCGGGCGCCCACGTGGTCGTGGTCGACAAGGAAGATCGGGTGGCCGTGCACCAGACCGGCCACAACTCCGGTGTCGTGCACGCCGGAATCTATTACGAACCCGGTTCTCTGAAGGCCACGCTGTGTGCCCGCGGACGGGATCTGCTGCGCGACTACTGCGCCGCCCGGCAGCTGCCCTACGACGAGGTCGGCAAACTGGTCGTCGCGATCACCCCAGACGATGTGGTGCGGATGGACGCGCTGGCCACCCGCGCCGGAGCCAACGGTGTGCCCGGACTGCGGCGCATCGATGCCGCCGAGATCACGGATATCGAACCGCACGCGACGGGCCTGGCGGCCCTGCATTCACCCCATACCGCGATCACCGATTTCGTCCGGATCGCACAGGCTTTCGCCGACGACATCACCCGGGCGGGCGGTGAGATCCGATTGTCGTTCCCGGTCACCGCGATCACCCGGCGCCGCGGCGGAATCGAGATCGGTTCCCGCGCGGGCACGATCGTGGTGGACCGGCTGATCGTCTGCGCCGGACTGCACAGCGATGCCGTCTCGCGACTGGCCGGAGATGAGCCCGCACCCCGGATCGTTCCCTTTCGCGGAGAGTACATGCTGGTCGGGCCGGCCAAGCGGGATCTGGTCCGCGGCTTGATCTATCCCGTCCCCGATCCCCGGTATCCCTTTCTGGGAGTGCATTTCACGCGGCGGGTCAACGGTGAGGTCGAGGTCGGCCCCAACGCGGTACTCGCCTTCGCCCGGGAAGGCTACCGCCGGTCGGCGTTCTCGGCCCGGGATCTGCGCACCCTCGCGACCTGGCCCGGCACCTGGCGGCTGGCTCGCCGGCACTGGCGCACCGGGGTCCGCGAGGTCTACGGCTCGCTATCGGCCCGCGCGTACATGAAGGCAGCGCGACGTTATGTTCCCGGCATCGGGGTGTCCGATGTCTTCCGGGCCGGCGCCGGGGTGCGAGCCCAGGCCGTGGACGCCGACGGCGCGCTGGTCGACGACTTCCGGATCCATCGGCTGGGACCGATCACCACTGTGCGCAACGCCCCCTCCCCGGCCGCCACCTCGAGTATGGCGATCGCCGAATACGTCCTCGACGTCATCGGCGCACAGCCGGACTAGTCCTCGTGCTCGGTCTCCGGTGACCCGGCATCGGATTCGGTGACCGCCCGGACCGGACGCAGCACCGCCCAGAGCAGGAAGACCGCCGCGGCGATCAGCATGCCGACACCGGCCCACAGGTTGATGTCCCACCCGCCGGTGCGCGCCCGCTGGGCGGCGGTGTCGTGGACGACGGAGGTGACGACGAGGACGATTCCGTAGCACCCGAGCAGCGCCCCGACGATGGTGCGAATATCGAAAAGCATGGCGTCACTTCCTCATCCGACGAAGATGTTCAGAGCGATCACGATGACCAGCGCTATCCCGGCCAGCAGCACCGGGCGCTGATACCACGGCAGGGTGGCGGCGTCCGGATCGGTGAGCTGGTCCCTCGGTGTCTCCGAATACACCAGCCCGACGAGTTCCGCGGCGGGTTTGGGCGCGGTCACCGAGCTCACCGCGATGCTGAGCACCATGTCGACCACGAAGGCCACCCCGGCCGCGACGAAACTCGACCCCTGCCCCGACAGATGGAAGACCTCGGCCTTGTTCAGGATGAAGATCACCACCGCACTCAGGGTTCCGAACACCAGGCCGACCCAGCCCGCGGTCGGTGTCATCCGCTTCCAGAACATGCCGAGGATGAAGGTGGCGAACAGCGGTGCGTTGAAGAACGAGAACAGCGTCTGCAGATAGTCCATCATGTTCGAGAAGCTGCCCGCGATGAACGCGGTCCCGATCGCGATGGCGGTGGCCCCGATGGTGGCCAGCCGGCCCACCGTCAGGTAGTAGCCGTCGGGCTTGTCCTTGATCACGTACTGCTGCCACAGGTCGTAGCTGAATACGGTGTTGAAGGCGGAGATGTTGGCCGCCATGCCGGCCATGAACGCGGCCAGCAGCCCGGCCAGGCCGACGCCCAGCAGGCCGTTCGGCAGCACCTCTTTCATCAGATACAGCAGCGCCTGGTTGTAGTTCGCGTCGCCCGTGCCGGTGGCCTTGAACTCGGCGATCTGGGGAATCAGCAAGGCGCTGACCATACCGGGTATGACCACGATGAACGGAATGAACATCTTCGGATACGCGCCGATGATCGGGGTGCGCCGGGCGGCCGAGATGGAATGGGTGGCCAGCGCGCGCTGAACCTCCACGAAATTGGTTGTCCAGTAACCGAAGGACAGGACGAATCCGAGGCCGAGCACGATGCCCGTCACCGACAGGAAGTTGTTGCCGAAACCGCTGAGTTCGTTACCCGGCCAGGAGTGCAGCTGTTCGGCGCCGTCGGGCAGCGCGGAGACGTGGTCCTTCAATCCACTCACCCCGCCGATGCGGTGCAGGCCGACCAGGGTCAGCGGCAGCAGCGCCGCCACGATCACGAAGAACTGCAGAACCTCGTTGTAGATCGCGGCCGACAACCCGCCGAGGGTGATGTAGGACAACACGATCAGCGCGGCCGCGATCACCGACACCCACAGCGGCCAGCCGAGCAGCACATTGACGATGGATCCCAGCAGATAGAGATTGACCCCGGCGATCAGCACCTGGGCGATCGCGAAGCTGAGGGCGTTGACCAGATGAGCCCCGGTGCCGAAGCGACGGCGCATGAATTCGGGAACGCTGCGTACCTTGGAACCGTAGTAGAACGGCATCATCACCACACCGAGGAACAGCATGGCCGGAACCGCGCCGATCCAGAAGTAGTGCATGGTCGGCATTCCGTATTCGGCGCCGTTGGCCGACATCCCCATGATCTCGACCGCACCGAGGTTCGCGGAGATGAAGGCCAGGCCGGTAACCCAGGCGGGCAGCGAGCGACCGGACAGGAAGAAATCGATACTGGACGAAACCCGGGCCCGGGCCATCAATCCGATGCCGAGAACGAAGACGAAATAGACGGCGACCAAGGCGTAGTCGACGGGCGCGGCATCGAGTCGCAGCTGATCGGCCGCCAGAAGCGCCACCGCCGAATCGAATTGGTGCGGCGCCGAAGCAACGAACTGCATACGGATCTCCTGTCGGAAAGACCAGCCGGTCGACCAGATCGCGATATGCCCGGATAGTAGCGCGCCACAGCGGATCTCCGAGGCCAGTCCGGATCCCGCGCGGCGCGCTCCGGCCGGCAGCTGTGGACCCCGCAGATTTAGAGAAAGTTAGCCCGGCAAAATGCAACACTGATGGCCCCCGGGAAAGATCGGACGAAACGATGCTGACGACTCATACGCCGCTCGAACCGCGCGGCCGTCGTGATTCCGACCGCGACCATGCCACCGCGCTGACCATCGAGATCGGCACGACGATCGGAACGGGTGCGACGGATTTGGCGGCCTTCGACGCGGCACTGCGCGAACTGGGTGTGGGAGAGGCGAATTTGATCCGCTTGTCGTCGGTGATCCCGCCGCGCGCGCGGGTGCGGCGAACCACGCGCGTGCGTCAGCGGATCGCCTGGGGTGATCGCCTCTACTGCGTCTACGCGCTCGGGCACGCGAGTACGGCCGGGGCCACCACGGCCGCGGGAGTCGGGTGGGCGCTGCGCGCGGACGGGTCAGGCGCCGGACTGTTCGTCGAGCACGCGGCCGAAACCGCCGCGCAGGTCGACGATCTCATCCGGGCCAGCCTCGCCGATATGACCGCCGCTCGCAGCGCCCGCTTCGGCGCGGTCCACACGGCCACGATCCAGGCCCGCTCCGACGGCCGCGCCACCTGCGCCCTCGTGCTGGCCGCGTATCGGGCCGTCGGCTGGGATCAACCGGCGTGAGCCGATCGGACCCGGAGGCGAGTGAGGCGCCGGCCGCCGGGACAGCCTGGCCCGGCGTCGCCGTCACCGTCGAGACGGCGATCCCGGATGCGGAGATCGAACTCTTCCACACCCTGTACGAGCAGGCGTTCGGACCGCTGCGGGCCCGCGCCGCCGCCCGGCAGGTGCTGCATCGCAACGAATTCCGCGCGGAGATGACCGACACCCGGGTGGACAAGATCGTGGCCCGCTCCCGGACCGGTGCGCCGATCGGACTTACCACGCTGACGCGGCATCTGGATACGGTGCCGTGGATCAGTCCGGAATATTTTGCGACACGATTTCCGCAACACGCCGAGCGCGGTGCGATTTACTATGCAGGTTTCACCCTTGTTACCCCAACTGCGCGACATGGGGTGGCTTTTCATGCCATGATCAGTACAGTTGTCCAGATCCTGGCGGCAGCTGGTGGGGTCGTCGGCTGGGACATCTGCTCGTACAACAACTCTCAATTCTCGTTCGCCGACGCGCTTCGCAGTGCGGTCGGCGAAGAGGCGAATGTGGACGTCGCGGTCGAGGATTCACAAACCTACTACGCGGCCCGATTCGTATCCGACGACGCGGACCAGGGGGGCTGATGACATCCGGCACACAGCACCACCACACCACCCGCATCCGGCCGAAACACAAGGCCCGGCACACAGCATCAACGGTGACCGCCGTCCTGATCCCGGCGCTGCTGTCGCTGATCCACTCACCGGCTTTATCGCTCGCGGCGATGATCTGCGTCGTGCTCGCGACCCTGGCGATGATCGGCATCGGGGTACGCCGCTATCACCCACCGGCGCCCACTCCCTGGTACCTGCTGGCCGCGTCGGCCGTATTGTTCGCCGCCGGAACGATTTTGCGGGTCTTCGCCGACAGCAGTCTGCCGCCGCTCGACGATCTGGCGACGCTGGCCGGCTACACCGGCGTCGGAGTGGCGGCCTTCCTGTGGCTGTGGCCGCGCCGGGCGAGCTGCCAGCGCGATCTGATCCTCGACTCCGGGCTGATCGCCCTGGGCGCCCTGCTGGCCTCGTGGACGTTCCTGATCTCCCCGGTTCTGCACAACACCGACGATTGGGACGCCTCCGCGCTGATCATGCCCATCTATCCGGTGATCGACGCGCTGCTGCTGACGCTGGTGACGCATTCGGTGGTCACCTCCAGCCGCTCGGAAACCTCACTGCGCCTGGTCCATGTCGGATTGCTGGCCATTCTGGTCGCCGATCTCGGCTACAACCTGCAGTCCGCCGGATCCGTACGCATCGACGACCAACTCCTGCTGACACCGCTGCTGGTGGCCTACGCCATCGTCGGGCTCGCGGCGCTGCACCCGACCATGGTCACCCTCGGTGGCGCCCGGCAGGTTCATCCGCACCGTTCCCGGCAACGAGCCAGCATGATCGCGGTGACGCTGGTGATGGCCTCGCTGGTGCCGACCGTCGGCGCCCGGGTGGATACCGTCGACCGGGTCGTGGTGTCGGCGCTGTTGGCGACGCTGCTGGTGGGTGTCCTGGTCCGCAGTGAACGCGCGATCGTGCGCAGCGCGCGCAGCGAACGACGAGCCCAGTACCAGGCCGACCACGATATGCTCACCGGCCTGCTCAACCGCTCGGCACTGCTGCGCACGCCCGCGCGCGATCGGGAGCTGTGGACCAGCCGGCCGGTCTGCCTGCTGTTCCTGGATCTGGACGGTTTCAAGACGATCAACGACAGCTACGGCCACGCGGTGGGCGACGAACTCATCGCCAATGCCGCGGCCCGTATCCGCCGCGTGATCCACCGCGACGATGTCGCGGCCCGCTACGGCGGGGACGAATTCGTGGTGCTGGCCGGCGCGACCCGAGACGAGGCCGCGGTCCTGGCGGAGAAATTGCTGGCGGCCTTCGGAAAACCGTTCGAGCTGTCGGTCACCGAGGTGACCGTCGGTGCCAGCATCGGCATCGCGTGCAGCGGGCCGCGCAGCACCGACGCCACCGTCTACGACCTACTGCGCGAAGCGGATTCGGCGATGTATCACGCCAAGGACTACGCCCTGGGCTGTGCGTTCCACGACGATCTGCGCCACCTGCCGCACACGGAGAGCCGCCGCCGGGTCCGCCGGCACGAACCGGCGGTCTGAGCGGCGGCCCCGCCCGTCAGGACAGTTCGTCGAGCAAGCGGCGCGCCAGCTCGAGTTCGGCCTGCAGCTGTTCCACCTTGGCCAGCTGGGTATTCCGGACCGCGTCGAGGACCGAGTCGACGACCTCGGCGACCTCGGGGTCGAGCAGTTTCGCCGCTTGCGCCACGGCCGAACCGGCCACCGACAAACCCTTGATGGTGCGCTTCTTGCCGTGCACGACATCGACGGTCCATTCGCCGTCGGCGGTGCCGGACAGGGTGACCGTCACCTCCGGGGCCTTGGATTTGCGCGCCGCCGCCGCGGCGGGCTTGTCCCGGGGCGCGCGGGCGGGCGTGGCCGCGGGTTTCGCGGCCGGCTTGGCATCGGAAGCGGGTTGCGGCGCGGCTGGTTTCGACGCGGCGGTCGCCGCCGCTGCCGGGGTGGGCGGCGCGGGTGGCGCGGTCACGGACGACGACATGCTCACTGCGGTGTCCTTCCTCGTTGCCGGCGCGGCTGTGCCGGTGGTCTCGGATGTGGTGGTGCGCTTGTCCTTACGAGCGGGCTTGGCCAATGTCACCTCGGTGGGCGAGAACGACATGACATCCTTCGATCCGGTGGGACGGACCTGCAGGAAGTCGCCATCGGCGGGATCACCGAGTGCGATCACCTTGCCCGATCGCCCCTCGGATACTCCCACTGCCGCCGCAGTGAACCACACCATGGGTGGTCGGCCGTCGGCGAGCTCGTCGGCGATCTGTCGAATCTCGGTGTCGGACAACGGTTGCGGTTTGGTTCGGGGGGACGACATGGTGCTCTCCGGGCGGTTCGTAGACATCGGCGTGCCATGAGCATGCACCATCACACCGACAAGTCCACACCGCACCGGTGTTCCCGCCGCCGTCCTCCGGGCCGGCAAACCCACGGCGATCGCTGTTTTCGCAACTCGGACGGGGCGCCGGCCCGATCGCCGCACCGGCCTCACCGCGCGGACCGTCAGGCGGCGTGGCCGACGTGACGTGCCGAATCGCCGATGACGGCTTGTTCGTCGCCGATCAGCATGCGCAGGAACGCCTCCTGCTCCCGGCGACCGCGCGCGGCGGCCCGCTCGGCACCGCCCGGAACCGTCAGCGCGATACCGCTCCGGGTGAGATTCACCGGAATTCGCAGCAGCGGGTACCACGGGGGCATATACGCCGGCAGCCCGAGCTGCCGCATCGCGGCCGGGCCCAGGAAGGCCGAGGCGACCGACAGGTGCTGAGCCCGCGCGATACGGCCGCGTAGCGCCGGCAGGTTGCGATAGTGCCAGCCCAGCGGATCGTCGGCCATCGGCGTCGCCAGCTGGGGTGTGGTCTCGTCGGGATTGGTGATGGCCGTCATGCAGTGGTACAGAATCCGCACCGCGTCGACGAATCCGTCCGGCAGCCATTCGTCCTCGACGCCGATCAGCCAGCCCACGTACCGCGTCAGATGCGCACCGGCGTCGAGATCGGCGCGCCGGGGCACGATCCCCATCGGCATAGCGCCGATGAACGGGGCGATCAGCGCACCGACGAGCGTGGCCGCCATATCTGTCTGATTGATCGGCACACCCCACTCCGCCACATCCCAATCGGGCAGCGCCGCGACGTGGCGGCGGACGAAAGCGTGGATGAGCCGCACCCGCAGCGTCGAGCGATAGCCGAGACCGAGGGGCCGCATACCGTCGTCGGAGGTGACATCCAGCGCCCACTGCAGCGTCTCCGCGAATCGCTTGGCCGGACCCTTCTCCAGCGCACCCGTGCGGATCAGCGTCTTGTTGAACCCGGACGCCAGATATCCGCCCAGCAGCGAGACGTCGCGTGCGATGTAGAGCCCGTCGGTCCCGCCCATCCGGAAGACCTGCTCGGCCCGGCGGATCTTGTCCCAGTCGACCCAATCCGGTACCGCTTCGTAGCGGGCGAAGAACGCGCGCAGCGGTTCCGGCGCGTCGGGGACGGCATCGAGTCCCTCGGCGAGGATGCGCTCGAACAGCGGACGGGTGCGATCGGTGCCCTCGGCGGCCATCCAGTCGACCAGCCGATCCATCGGCTCGTCCCCGACCAGCAGTGCCCGGCCGAGTTCATCCCATTGCCCGGGCGACGGCGGGCCGATACGCAGCAGGGCGGCGAACGGACGCAGCCCGGGGACCTTGCGCGGGGAATCCGGATGCCGACGCGGGACGGTGGCGCTCATTGCTGCACTCTCCTCACGCTGCACGCCGATGTGCAGCTGCGTATCCATTGTGCGCGGGCGAACCGGCGCGTTCACCACCGTCACACAAGGCTGTGAGATAAAACTAGAAAAATTCACGCAGTGCGTCAAATGATCATCGAACACACCCGGAATCCGCGCGCATGCTGGCTCCCAGCGACCGGCAACCGGTAGCGTGCGGTTTTCATGAGCTCGGTGTATCTGCCCGGCCTGAGCGAGGAACGCCGCGCCGTCGCCGAATTCTGCGCGGGGCTCGACGACGAACAGTGGGCCGCACCCAGCGCCGCGGCCGGCTGGTCGGTCGCCGAGGTGGTGATCCACATGACGATCACGGCCAGGTCGCTGGTCACTCCGAGCGCGGCCGCCTTCGTCGCCACCCGCGATCTGGAACGTCTCAACGAACAGCTGGTGGACGAGAGGCGTTCGTACACCACGAAACACGTCCTGCCGCAGTTCGAGACCTGGTCCCGGCGTGGCGAGCGGGCGCTGTCGGTGTTCACCGCACCGGGTCTGGGCCGCATCAGGATCCCGATCGGCGAACTGGGCTGGTACCCGCTGGATCTGATACCGGCGATGCTGATCTTCGACTGGCACACCCATCTGCGCCACGACATCGCGCCGGCGCTCGACCTGGCACCGCCTTCGACCGATCCGCTACGGATGCACGCCATCGCCACCTGGCTCGCCGTGCTGCTGGAACGATCGCACCGCGAGGCTCTGGCCTGGCTCGATGCTCCCGTTGCGATCACGCTGACCGGCCCCGGCGGCGGCACCTGGCGAATCGAACCCCGCGGCGGACGCCTGCGGGTCAGGCCGGGCGCCGCGGCCGGCGCGGCCGCCCATATCGCCGCCCTCGCGCTGGAATTCCCGCAGTGGGCCACCCGGCGGCTGCCGTGGCGGGCATGCGCCGTCGCGATCACCGGCGACCGCGAACTCGGCGCCCGCGTACTCGACTCGATCAATCTGGTCTGAGCCGCCGACAGCCACCGCAGGGGCTTACGACGTGGGCGTACAGTGGTGCTTCACAAGATCGGCGCCGGGTCCGGTGCGCGGTATTTCCGGTGGGCCGGTTCTCGAGCGGTAGAGGGGTTTCGAGTGGACAGGCCAGCGTGGGCACCCGAAGGCGTGGATATGAACCGGGCGAGCCCCGCCCGGATGTACGACGCGCTCCTGGGTGGTTCGCACAATTTCGAGATCGACCGGCAGGCCGCCGCCGAGGGTCGGCAGATGGTTCCGGATCTGCCCCGCCTGGCGCTCAGTAATCGCGCCTTCCTGCGCCGGGCCGTGCGATTCATGATCGATTCCGGGGTCCGGCAGTTCCTCGATGTCGGTTCGGGCATTCCCACCGCGGGCAACGTGCACGAGGTCGCGCAGGAGATCGACCCGGCCACGCGGGTGCTCTACGTCGATATCGACCCGGTGGCGGTGACCCATGCGGCCACGATCCTGCACGGCAACGACCGCGCGGATGCCATCGAGGCAGATCTACGCAAACCCGATGAACTACTCGCTGCCGCCCGCGGCACCGGGCTGATCGACTTCGACCGCCCCGTGGGTGTGCTGCTGGTGGCGGTTCTGCATCTGCTGCAGGACGAGGAGCATCCGCGCGAGATGGTCGCCGCCCTGCGCGCGGCGGTACCCGCCGGCAGCTATGTGGCCATCTCCCACCTGAGCTCCGCGCAGCGTCCCGAGGCCGCGGCCCGCATCCACGAGGAGTCCACCAGCGGTATCGGAATCCGCTTCCGCGACCGTATCTCGATCACCGAGATGTTCACCGGATGGGACCTGGTCGAACCGGGCGTGGTCGAACTACCCTTGTGGCGGCCGGAATCCGAACGCGACCTCCACGAAACCCCTGGACGTTCCCTGGGTTTGGCGGGCGTGGGGCGCAAGGCGTGACGGGGCACACGGGATAGGCAGGGGCTGCAGGGTGGGTTCGCAGGAGCTGGCGGCGCGATGGGCCGACGCACTCGACGGCGTGGTCGCGCCGACGCTGACGCGAACTCAGATCGAAACCCTGCTGACGGGCCTGTGCGAGGAGTTGCTGGGCGCGTTGCGCGGCACCACCGGGGTCGAGAGCGCCCGGCTGGCCGCGGCCGCACTGGTCGCCGCGAACTATCGCGACGAGGCCGCGGTGAGCCGATCGATCTCGGTGATCTGCCGGGATATGGTCGCCGAGGTCTGTCCCGACCCCGGCCCGCCCGACGGCACGGCGGTGCGCGACCGCGCCGTCACTCTCGCCGGGGAGTTCGCCGCCGGATTCACCGCGGCCCTGCGCACCGCCGCCCTCGCCGAACAGGAGACCACGCTGACCGCGGCACTGGCCGCGGTCCGTGAGGAACAGGCGCAGCGGCAACTGTCGGAGGCGCGGTTCGGTGCGATCTTCGCCGGCGCCTCGGTGGGGATCGGCACCATCGACGCCGCCACCGGAAGGGTCCGCGACGTCAATGCCGCCTTCGCGGAAATGCTCGGCGTGCCGGCCGATGCGATCGTCGGCCGCTCGGTGGCCGCGGTACTGGGACAGGACAACCTCGGCGAGGCCTACGTCCAGTTCCAGCAGTTGCTAACCGGCGCGCTCGACCGGTTCCGGCTCGAGACCTCGCTCACCCGGCCGGACGGTCACCACTCCGATATCGACCTGTCGATGTCGGTGGTGCGCGATGCGCGCGGCAGGGTGCGATTCCTCATCGGGGTGGCCGTCGACATCACCGAGCGCAAGGCCCTGGCCGACCGGCTCTGGCACGACGCCCATCACGACGATCTGACCGGTCTGGCGAATCGGCTGCTGTTCTTCGATCGGCTGGCGCGCGCCGTGCCCCCGATCGGCCTGTGCTACCTGGATCTGGACGGATTCAAGGAGATCAACGACGATTACGGCCACACCATCGGCGACCGGGTACTGCGCGTGGTCGCCGAGCGTCTGGGCGCGGCGGCGGGCCCGGACGGTCTGGCCGCGCGCATCGGCGGTGACGAATTCATCGTGCTGATCGAACGGTGTGACGACGAGGAGCAGCTGGTCGCGGTGTCGGGGCGGCTGCTGGCCGCACTCGCCGAACCCGTCCGGGTGGCGGACCGCTCGATCTCGGTGGGCGCATCGATCGGCACCGCGCTGGTCACCCGTCATCCCGATGCCGTCGACGACCTCATGCACGCGGTGGACACCGCGATGTATCGCAACAAGAGCGCGCGCAACCGGCCCAGCGGCCGCTCGCGCCAGCATCAGTAGGCGACGTCACCGGGGCGCCGGCTCCGCCCCGGCCGCGAAATCGGCGCGGGCGTCCTCGGCGCGACCGTGGTCGGCGACGAACCCCGCACAGTCGCGACATTCGGCGATGATCGGATGCCGGCACTCGGCGATATGGGCGAGAAATCGATCGGTGGCCTCGAACAGCTCGATCCGCCGACGCAGCCGGGCGCGCTCGTCGGCGAGCAACGCCAGCCGAGCCCCGTGCTCGGACAGCCCGAGTTCGCGAATCCGGCGCAGCGACAAACCGGTGCGCTGCAGCGTCCTGATCAGCCGGGCGCGATCGAGCGTCTGCTCGTCGTAGGCGCGGTGGCCGGACCCGCTGCGCGGCGGGCGCAGCAACCCGACCGATTCCCAATGCCGCAGCACATGTGCCTCGACACCGATCGCCACCGCGGCGTCTCCGATCTTCAGACCGTCCATCTCGGCCCCTTTACTTCATGTCGACATCAAGTTTTATGGTGCCACGAGACGCGACGACAGGCCCGTCGTCGGCGGCCGATCACAGAACGGATGTGCACTCATGCCGGATCCGGCGAGAAGACCCACCATGCTCGAATGTTGCGGTGCCGCCATCGATTCCGTACGCGGTCTGGTGCTGCCCCGGCGCCGGGACGCGCGGTTCGAGGCCACCGTCACCGATGCCGGGCTGCCCGAGCCGCGGGGCACGGTGTCGGTGCGGGCGCTGCCCCAGGTGCCCCGATCGGTGCCGACGCCGGCGGTCGTCGAGGGCACGTTCAGCCCGCGCCGGATCGACAACGCGCTCACGGCGTTCGTCATCGAACATCCGCAGGCTCGATTCGTGGTCGACCCCGGGGTCTGCCTCGATGCCGAAGCACGCGCGATCGCGCAACTGCCGGCGGTGCTGCGGGTCGCGGTCCGGCCCCCGGCCGGCACCGTCGCGACGATCACCTCGCTGCGTGCACACGAATCACGACCGGTCGATTTCGCACTTCCCACCCACGCGCACTGGGACCACGTCTGTGGCCTGCTGGATCTGCCGGACCTGCCCGTGCACCTGCATCGGACCGAACGACACTGGATCGAGTCCGGAGCGGTCGCGCCCGTGGGAGGCGTCCGCGACGCACTGCGGGATCGGCCGATCGTCGACTACGAGCTCGACGGGCCACCGGTCCTGACCTTCACCCGCAGCCACGATCTGTTCGGCGACGGCACCGTCGTGCTGGTCGATCTGGCCGGACACACCCCCGGCAGCGTCGGCATCCTCGCCCACACCCGCCGCGGCTGGGTACTGCTCGCCGGGGACGCCGCCTGGCACGGCCTGCAGATCGAGAAGATTCGCCAGAAGGCCGGTTATCCGGGCAACTTCGCCGACGACGACCGGGACGCGACCTTCCGCACCCTGCACCGCCTGCATCTGGCGCGCACCGCCGTGACCATCGTCGCGACACACGATCACGCCGCCGCACAGCAACTGCTGCCCGGGCACGACGGGCACGGCGATTGCGGGGACGTCGCGGACGGAGGCTGAACACCGGACGCGTCCGACCGGCCGGTCCAGCACCCCCGGGGTGGCTATGGACCGGCCGACACCCCGGCGGCGACCATGTCGATATGACCTCCACCGCGTACGTCCCCGCCCTGGCCGGCCGAGAATTCGAGCTCGGCACCACCTATCTCGACACCGCCTCCTACGGCATCCCACCGGCCCGCGCCTTCGCGGCGGTGCGTGAGGTTCTCGACGGCTGGGCGAGCGGACACCGCGCACCGTCGCGATTCGACGATCACGTCGACCGCCTGCGCGCGGTGTACGCGCGATTGCTCGGCGGCGCGACCACCGACGATGTGGCGATCGGCGGATCGGCCGCCGCGCTGATCGGACCCGCCGCCGCGGCCCTGGAACCGGGCGCCGAAGTCCTCGTCGCCGCGGGGGATTTCGCCTCGGTCCCCAATCCGTTCCGCTATCGCGGCGATCTGCGGGTCCGCACCGTCGCGCTGGAGCACCTCGCCGAGGAGGTGCGACCGGAGACCGCGCTGGTGGCGTGCAGTCTCGTCCAATCGGCCGACGGCCGCACCGTCGATCCGGTGGCGCTGCGGGCGGCGACCCGGGCACACGACGCGTTGCTGCTGTTCGATATCTCGCAGGCCGGCGGCTGGCTGCCGCTTCGTTTCGCCGACGCCGACATCTGGGTGTGCGCGAGTTTCAAATGGCTGCTCGGCGCCCGCAGTGTGGGCCTGCTCGCGATGGGACCGGAGGCCGCGGCACGGCTGCGGCCGAATGCCCCGGGCTGGTACGCGGCCGCCGATCGCTGGACGGAAATGTATGCGCCACAACGGCTCGCCGATACCGCGCGCCGATTCGACGCCACCCCCGACTGGCTCGGTGTGGTGGGCGCGCTGGCCGGGGCCGAACTGCTCGAGGAACTGACGATTCCGGTGGTCGAGGCCCACGACCTGGCACTGGCCGACCGATTCCGTGCCGGGCTCGGTGCCCTCGGGCTCACACCGGTACCCGGCCGCTCGCCCATCGTCACGATTCCCGGCGCCGCCCCGGCCGCCGAAACACTGGCCGCGGCCGGGATCGTCACCACGGCACGCGGCGGTGGGCTGCGGGTGTCGTTCCACCTCCACAACGATTCCGACGACGTCGATCGAATACTGAAGGCGCTGGGCGACAGCGGACTGTGATCAGGAGGTCTTGCGCCACCGTCCCGGCGGCTGCCGCGATTCGACCCCGACCCGTTCGCGCAGTTCGGCGGGAATCCGGTCGATGATCGCCGACCGGTCCGCGGCGGCCAGTTTCCGGCGGATCGTGGCGACCTGGGCGTCGACCGTGCGCACCGAGGTGCCGCGTCGCATCGCGACCGCGCTGTTGGTCCAGCCCGCGGCCACCAGGATCGCGATATCGCGTTCCGCGGGCGAGAGTTCCTGCCACCGTACGTCGTTCGGATCGGCGTCGTCTCGGTCCGAGATGGACAGCCGGCCCAGGAAGTACCGCTGCAATTCGTCATCCTCGGGCCGCAACCGGGTGCCGCGGCGTAGCGCCGCGGCATAGCGCTGCGGACCCAGGACCGCCGTGGCCGCCACCCGGGCCGCTTGCGATCCCGCGATCACCAGCGGCACCCGGTCCGAGGCGATCCCCATCGAACGATGGAGTGCGGCGGTGCCACCCTGCAGATACGCGATCTCGCGCGCGGCGGCGGCGAGATCCGCGCTGCGAGCGCCGGATTCGGTCCGGCGCGTCAGCGTCGTGGCCAGCGCGACCGTGCTGTAGTGGATGATCCAGCCCGCGGTCCAGGTATCGCCGCGCTCGAGATGTTGCGCCACCGCTTCGCGCCCGCGGCGCACCGCATCCTCGGGGTCGCCGTAGCGGCTGGCCGCGACCAGCACCGCGAACTCGGCCCAGGACATCGCCCACACCGCATCGGTCTTCGCGGCGTCCTCGAGGTGGCCGCGCACCACCTGTTCGGCTGTCTCCGGCGGTGCCAGACTGGCCGCGGCGAGCACGGTGAACAGCTCGCTGCGCTGCCTGCCGCCGCGGTCACCGGCCGCCGCGAATTTTTCCCGGGCGCGAGACAACACGTCGATCGACCGCAGATCCAGATGGATCAGGAACAGTTCCAGGCCCCAGGTGAACTCCATCTCGGCCGGCAAGCCGATATCGGTGGCGCTGTAGTCTCGCCATTCGCCCTGGAGCACCGGATCGGTCAGGCATTCCGCGGCACATTCGTTCAGCAGGCGAGCGGTGTAGTCGAAACGTCCCTGCCACACCGCGATCCAGCCGATCAGCGCCTTGGCCGAGATCCGCAACGCCGACAGTTCCGGATCGTCACCGACCACGGCCAGCGCGCGTTCGGCCAGACCGCCGACCGCCCGGTTGGTGCCGGTGAGGAACGGGACCCGCAACGCCATGGCCACCGTGACGATCTCGAGTCCGATCACCGCCTCGCCCGGATCGGAGAGGCTGCTCTCCACGGCGAGCAGCACATCGTCCCAGGCCGCACGGGCCCAGTTGATCCACTGCAGTTCGTCCGGGCCGTACCACATGGCCCGGCCCGCGACGACCTTGTCGCGGAAGTACCGGCGATGGCGGGCGAGCAACCGGGATTCCGACAGCGCCTCCGGTTCGTCGGGCCGTTCCCGCAGCCGGGTGCGGGCGAAGACCCGCACGCTCTCGGGCAGGAAGTAGCCCACCGCGGTGGTCGTCATCCGAGTCGAGACCAATGACCGTTCGACCAGCCGCTGCAGGGTGACCTCGATCATCGATTCCGGTAGCTCGGCATCGGCGCAGACCGCGGTGATCGCACTGTGTTCGACACCGCCGCACCGGATCTCGTCATCGCCGGGGTCGAATCCGGCCGCGAAGACCGACATCCGATCGAGCAGGAGGCGTTCGGGGGCGCTACACAATCCGTAGGACCACGCGATGACATCACCGACGCTGCGATGACGTTCCTCGTCCCCCGCGCGCACACCCGACGACCAGCCCATCCACGCCTCGGATCCCGCGCCGGTGAGATCGCGCAGCAGCTCGGCCGCGGGCCGATAGCGCAATCTGGCCGCCGCGAGCCGGATGAACAGCGGATTGTTGTCCACATGCCGGCAGATGCGGGCGGCGAGGTCGAGCGTCGCCGGATCGTCGGGTATCGGGCGGCCGGTCAGTTCCGCGCGGCGGCGAAACAGTTCCAGCGCATGGTCGTGGGTGAGCGGCTGTACCGGCACCAGCCGTTCGTCGGTCCAGCCGATCGGCTCCCGGCTGGTCGCCACGACCGTCACCTCCGGCAGCAGGGTGAGCAGCTCCACGGCGAGGCGCGCGACCGCGTTCAGGACGTGTTCACAGTTGTCGAGAACCAGGATCGGGCGCTGCGATTCGAAAGCGATGAAGGCATCGACCAGGCATTCCTCGGCACGGCGACCGGTCAGATCGGTCGGCGCGACGGTGCGCACGATCTCCTCGACAATCGCCTCGACATCGGATCCGGTTTCCAAGCGCGCCAGCCGGACCCACAGCACCCGGTCGCGGCCGGGACGCTGATACCGGCGCAGCGCCTCGGTCGCCAGGCTGGTCTTGCCGATGCCGCCCGGGCCCAGCAGGGTGATCAGCCGCGGCCCGCCGGGAGCCAGCAGCTCGGTGATCCGCCGCAGTTCCCCACCACGACCGACGAATTGCGGAATCCTGGGCTCGATCACGACCGTGCCGTCTCGCGCCGGGCCCCGGCAGCGGCCTCGCGCCGCATCCGCTCGGCCGCTTCGGTGGGCAGATGACTCGCGATATCGGTGCGGGAGCTGATGTGCAGTTTCTGCCGGACCATCGCCACCTGGGCATCGACGGTGCGCACCGAACTGCGGCGGCGTTCGGCGATGGCGCTGTTGGGCCAGCCGGCGGCGGCGAGCACCGCCACCTCACGCTCGGCCCGCGACAGGGTGTGCCAGAGTTCGGATTCGGGCTGTGAATGTGGCGCCGGGGTGCGGACCGGCGGCGCGGCGACGGTGCGGCAACCGCGCTGCTGCGTCGCGGGACCGTCGCCACGACGGACGTCCTGGGTGCGCAGGCCCCGATACCGTGCGGCCAGCCGGTTCGCCTCGTGTGGATCGCGGCGGTGCAACTCCGCCCGCGCGAAGATCCGCACGCATTCGGTCAGGAACCATCGCGCCGAGACGCTGGTCAGACGCACCGATACCAGCGAGCGTTCCACCAGCCGGTCCAGTGTCGATTCGATTCCCGCCGCCGGGAGATGGTCGTCCGCGCAGACCGCGACGATCGTCTCCCGGTCGACTCCGGCGCCGTCGTCGTCGGATCCGGCGGGGAAGACCGACAACCGTTGCAGCAGTAGCCGTTCGGCCGCGGTACAGCGGTCCGCCGACCAAGCGATCGAGGCGCCGATCTTGCGATGCCGGGTTTCGACCCCCACCCGGGCGCCGTCGGACCACCACAGCCGGCGATCGTAGGCATCCCCGCTCACCTCCTGCAGCACACCGGTCGGCGGGTGGTGTTGCAGGCGAGCCGCGGCCATGCGCAGGAACAGCGGGTTGTGATCGAGGTGGCGGCAGATCCGGGCGAGCGTTCCGGCCGCGACGCCATTCGACTCGATCGGCCGTCCGGACAGCTCGATCCGGATTCGCAGCAGCCGCAACGCATCCAGCGGATCCAGCGGTGGCACCGGGACGAGATGTTCGTCGATCCAGCCGATCGGCTCCCGGCTGGTGGCGACCACGGTGAGTTCGGGATCGGCCTCGAGCAGATCCGCGAGCTCCGGGGCGAGGGTGGCCAGCACCTGGTCGCAGGTGTCGAGAACCAGTACGTGTGGGGTCTCGCCGGGGCGCACCGCGCAGGATCGCAAGGCGGCGGTCATCGTCGCGGCGTCGAGATCGGCCAGTGCCAGCCAGCGGGCCGGCAGGTCGACATCGCGCCGCAGGGTCTCGATCGCCAGTCGAGACTTACCGATGCCGCCCGGGCCGAGCAGGGTGATCAATCGAGCGCCGCGGCCGATCAGGGCCGCGATCCGCTGCCGCTGCGCCCGCCTGCCGACGAACTCACTGCTGGTGGCGGGCAGCACACCGGGACGCGATAGCTCGAACATAGTAGGGATAAGTTATCCCACCGGGCTCCCGGCGCGCCCGGGATCCACCACCGAACGGGTCGACCTCACCTGATCAGCAGACGGGCGCCGCCTGCTGATAGTGCATCTGCACCACCGCGCTGTCGAAGGTCATGATGTCGACCAGCTGCAATCCCGCGGTGTCGAGCGGTTTGGGGAACAGCGGCACGCCGCCGCCGAGCAGCAGCGGATGCACGAACAGCCGATACTCGTCGACGAGATCGTGTTCGAGGAAGTAGGACGCGGTCTGGGCGCCGCCGAAGACCACGATCGGCCCGGTCGAGCGGGCGCGCATCGCGGTGATCTCGGTGACCGGATCGGCGCCGATGACCCGGGTGTTCCAGCCCGGGTTCCGGAGGGTGTGGGAGAAGACCAGTTTCGGGGTGCGCTTCCAGCAGCGCGCGAATTCGACGTAGAACGGCGATATCGCCGGATCGGCATCGGCATAGGGCCAGAAGGCCGCCATGATCTCGAATGTCTTACGGCCGTATACGAATACCTCTGCCGCTCGGAGTTCGTCCAGGAAGGACTCGCACAGCTCTTCGTCCACCACCGGCCAGTGGATCTCCTGGTCGGGCCCCTCCGCGTATCCGTCGAGCGACATCTGCATCCACAGTGTCACGCCTGCCATCGTTCACCCATCTGCCGTTCCTGCTGGAAGACGATTGTTCCCAAGGGTGACGTGGGCGCGCATCGGTAATGTTGGGGCGCACCTACTTAAGTAGGTCACGCCCCGGGGGTCAGAGCAGTTCGCCGTCGCGGCACAGACTCGACGAACGCCAGGTCTGATCAGGCGTGGGGCCGTCGAAGCTCCACTGCGAGATCGGTCCGGCGGCACGCCAGAACAGTCCACCCGAGGTCGGCACGGCCTCGTACACATCGTCGGTGCCCTCGATCAGCTGATTACCCACGCAGTAGTCGTTGTAGGACGTACCCGGCTGCCGGGCGCCGGGGCTGAAGCGGCCCACCGGATTACCGAATGCGCCGGGGTTGGCGACGGTGTCACCACGGCCGGACAAACCCTCGATATTCCAGCGAGCGGTGCCGAAAAGGTCGGTGCGGCAACCGAACGCCCAACCGCCGGCCTGCACCCGGCTGCCCTGACCGAAGGCCTGACCGGCCCACAGACAATTCGGCCCGGCGGGATTCGCCGAGGCCGGGGCGGCCGCCAGACCGGCGACGGCGCCGCCCGCGGTGACCGCGACGGTGGCGGCCGCGGCGAGGGCGCGCAGGGTGCGAGTGCGGAAGGAGTAGCTGCGGGTGGCTGCGGTCATCGGGTGTCTCCGTTCATATGCGCCTCGTCGCCGTCCGGGGCGACGAAGTATTGGCCACACCACTAATGTACCGTTACCTAACGGCACGTTATGTGTAGACGTATCCCCAGGAATGGGGGGAGATACGCGGCCCCGCGGGGCCGTCAGGAGTCGGCGAGCGCCTCGGCCAGCGCGCTGTCCTGATCGAGATAACGGGCCACGAACCGCCCGATGAGTTCGGCGCCGGCGCGACCGGGAACGGTCCGCACCACATCGGCGCCCGCGGACAGCTGCGCCACTGCCGCCGGCCCGCCCTCGGACTGCTGATAGGCGGTCCACACCGTGCGCTGGAACAGATCGGCGAAGCGCCGCGCGATCCGATCGCATTCGGCGGCCAGCCGCTCGAGTTCACCGACGATCTCCGGCTCGGGCACTCCGGCGGCGGTGAGCTGATCGGCCGCGCGCAGCAGCTCCGGATCGGCGGCGCGGTAGGTGGTGGCGTCGACCGGCTCGTACAACCCGAGCGCGACCACCCGGGACAGCCCGTTGGGCACCTCGCGCAACCGCTCCTCGAGATCGGTCGCCGCGATCGTCACATCCGACGACGTGTCGACGGCGGCCGATACGTCGGGTTCGGCGACGCCGAGGATGTCACCGAGATCGTCACCGCGATCCCAGGCGTTGAGCAGCTCCTTGATGCCGTTGAGTTTGATCCCGCGGTCCAGCAGACGGCTGATGGTGCGCACCCGATTGAGATGGTCGGCGCTGTAGAAACCGGTACGGCCTTTGACCTGCGGCGGCGGCAGAACGCCCCGCTCGTGGTACACCCGCAGGCTTCGCACGGTGGTACCTGCCTCACGCGCGAGCTCGTCGATGGTGTACTCGGTCCCGGTCTTCATATATCAAGGAAACCACACGAAAATGTGAGCGGTTCGAAAGCGCTGAGCGGCATGCCGGTTCCCATCCTTGGCGGTTCGTTTGCCACCTGTGGGGGTGACGGACCTATCCTGCTCTGCATGGACGATATGGCGGACGCGCGCCCCAGCGTCGCCGAGCGAGAGCGCGCACTGCAGGAATTGTCACAACAGCTGGGCGCCGGCAGATTGACGCTGACCGAATTCGACGAGCGCAGCACACTTGCCACCCAGGCAGATACCAGAGTCGAGCTGGCCGCCCTGTTCACCGATCTGCCCGGCCTCGTTCCCGAGCCGCCCGCCACTCCCGATGCCGTCGCCGCGCCCGCCAATCCGCTGCCCTCACTGACCGTTCTCGCCGGCGCGATCACCGTCTTCGCGGTGGTGTCGGCCTGGGCCGCGGGAAACTGGCTGTGGCTGCTGCTGATCGCCGCCGCGCCCGTCGCGGTGATGGTCTGGCGGGCCCGCGGCGTCGCCTGAGCTCCTCACCACCGCGTACGCGGGCGTACCTGATTGGCCAGATCGACGAGCCGATAGCGATGCAGCCGGCCCGGCGCCGTCCGCGCGAGGGCCCGTAGTGAGGCCTCCAGGCCCAGCTGCAGCCCGGATTCGGTGAGAGCGAACCCGAGTAGGGTGGCGTCCGGCCGGCGGGGCATACCGCCCGCACGCAGCCATTCCAGCGCGGCGCCCACGACCACGACCTGCAACTGCAGTGCGCGCGGTTCCTCCGCCAGCGCGGTCAGCCGTTCCGCGGCCGCGGCCAGGTCCTCGTCGGTGACCTCGGCGACCGGCCGCGATACCAGCAGCAGTCCGCCGGTCATATGCGCGGCCGCGTAATGCCGGGACGACAGTGGCACCCGGTCCAGGACGGCGACGGCGGCGAGCAGTTCACCGTCGGCGGCCAGTCGCCGCGCCAGCCCGAAGGCCGCGCTGACGACTCCGTGGTTGGTATGCCACACCGTGCGGTAGAACTCGACCGCGGCGCGATGCCAGCGATCCGGATCGGCGGGCAGCTCCAGATGCTGCAGGACCAGTTCCGCCGTCGCCGCCATCGCCAACGCCGGCGCGATCTCCCCCGGCAGCATGGTGTGCACCGCCTCGAACCCCGCGTAGGCCGACTGGAAGGATCCGTCCAGCAGATCGGCGATCCCGCCGTACCAGGGCAGGCGCCAATCGGTGTCGTAGCGCGTCGCCAGTTCCTGCAACAGGGCTCGCGCCGCGGGCACATCCCCGAGATCCAGATGGGCACGCACCGCGGCGAGAGCACCCTCGAGTTCGAACGACGTGGTCTCGGCCATCACGCCCGATGCGATCCCATCCCGCATGCGCCGCAACGTATCCAGCGCGTGCCGCGGATCCCCGTGCAGCAGTGTGGATATCAGGTCGGCGCTGGGATCGGTGCCGTCGATCAGCGGCACCGGCAGCGCGGCCACCACGGCCCGGGCGTCCAGGGTCGGCATCCGATGCCGGCCGTCGACGATGCCGTCGGTCTGGCCGATCAGCGTCTCGACACCGAAATCGCCTCGCATGGAACCGAATTCGACCGACGCCTGAGGATGTTCGCGCCCGGTGTCGGCGGCCAGCACCATCCGCAGCACCCCGGTCAGCTGGCAGTACATCGAATAGGTCGACGGAAAGCGGCGAGCCGGAACGGGATCGGTGGCGCGGCACAGCAGCCGGTGCAGAGCGGGATAACGCTCGAGCAGCGGATGTTCGGACGGTTGCGGAATACCCGGGAGATGGTGGCCTTTGTCGTCGCGGGGCAGCTGCAGCACCAGCGCGGCCAGGGTCCGGCCCACCGTATAGATGTCGGAAGCGACCGTCGGGCCGGTTTCGATGATCTCCGGCGCCTGGAATCCCGGTGTGCCGTAAATACTTCCGAACGACTCCATGGCTGCCACGGCGCCGAGATCGATGAGCTTCACCTCGTCGTCGCCGACCATGATGTTGTCGGGTTTGAGGTCGTTGTAGGACAGTCCGAACGAGTGCAGATAGTCCAGCGCCGGCAGCACCTCCATCACATACGCGATCGCCTCCGACACCGGAATTCGTTGCGGTGCACGCTGATCGATCACCCGCTTGAGCGATTGACCGCCCACGTACTCCATCACGATGTAGCCGTCGGCGACATCGCGTCCCGCACACCGGTGTTTGACGAAGTTGTAGATCTTGACGATGCCGGGATAGGCGACCTCGGACAGGAACTGCCGCTCGGCCAGCGCCACCACGTGGGCCTCGAAATCCTGCGGATTCTGCAGGCCTTTCAACACCACCCAGCGATCGCTGACATTGCGGTCGACGGCGAGATAGATCCAGCCCAGCCCGCCGTGCGCGATACAGCCCTGCACCTCGTACTGTCCCGCGACCACCTCGCCGGTCTGCAGGATGGGCCGGAAATTGAACGGCGATCCGCATTTTCCGCAGTCCCCCGCGACCTGGCCGGGCCCGGTGTCACCGGCCCGGCCGACCGGCGCGTCACACTTCCAGCAGAATCGCTTCTCCTCGGCCACTTCCGGATCGTCGAGCACCGCGGAGCGCGGATCCACCGACATCACCCGGGGCATCTCCACCAGGCCCGCGCCCAGCCGCCGCGGGCTGGGGCGCGAGCGTGCGCTCCGACCGGATCCGGTGTCGGCGCCGAGCATATCCAGCTCGGTACCCAGGGTCAGGGGGCCGGAATTCGCCTCTCGTGACCGGGGCCAGGTAGCGGGCCCCGCGTCGACCGGTTCGGAGCGAGTCGGCCCGGGGCGCTGCGCGATCTCGCCGTTCGGGTGCCGCGCGGACGTGTCGACCGCGACCCGCAGGCGCTGCGACGGCTCCGCCGGCGCGTTGCGCCGGGTCGCCCAGGGGTGCGAGTCGGGGTCGGGCACCTCGCTGCGGCGGATACGCCGATTCGCCCAGGGATGCGGCAGTGGCGTATCGGGTCGCTCCGGCATGAGAAACCTTCCGAGGCCGCTGATGAATCGGGGTTTCATTCTTGTTCCCCGTCCACCCGCGCGCGCCCCCGCACTTCCCAACGCCGGGAATAGGTCCGCCCCGGTGGTACCGGGGCGGATCGGTCGGTCATTTCTTGTCGGAGTCGGCCTGTGATTCCGGTTCCCCGGACTCGTTCGGCTTCGCCGGTTCCGCGGACCCGGAATCGACGCCGGCCGGGTTCGCGTGCTCACCGGCCTCGTTCTGCAGCGGACGCTCGGCCAGCACCGGGAACTGCCCGGTGTAGCCGAGCCGCTCGGTGGCCACCGCCAGCACCTTCCGGCGCGCCAGGAACCACCCCGCGACCAGCGCCGGCAACATCACGCAGACCATCGCGAGGACCGCGAAGCGCTGCACATCGTCATCGCTGGCGGCCATCAGGACCACGACCGCGGCCAGGAAGACCAGCGTCGCGATGCTGGTGTACGGAGCACCGATCAGCCGGAACGACGGACGCTCCGCCTTGCCGACCCGCGACCAGCGCCACAGCTGCAACTGGCACAGGATGATCGCGGTCCACGCGAAGATGGTGCCCAGCGCCGACATGTTCAGCACGATCTCGAACGCCTTGTCCGGCACGAGCGCGTTGAGCCCGACGCCGATCAGCGCGATGGCGCCGGTGGCGAGGATACCCACATACGGCACACCGGAACTCGACATCCGCGAGGCCACCTTGGGAGCACTGCCGTTCATCGCCATCGAGCGCAGGATGCGACCTGTGGAATACAGCCCGGCGTTCAGGCTCGAGAACGCGGCGGTCAGCACGACGAGGTTCATGACGGACCCGGCGCCGTTCACACCCAGCTTGGAGAAGAAGGTGACGAACGGGCTCTCACCGGCGTGGAAGGCGGTGTAGGGCAACAGCAGTCCGAGCAGAACCAGCGAACCGACGTAGAACAACGCGATACGGGCGATCACCGAATTGATCGCGCGCGGCATGATCTTCTCCGGGTTCTCGGCCTCACCCGCGGCGGTGCCGATCAATTCGACCGCGGCGTAGGCGAAGACGACACCGGTGGTGACGGTGACCAGCGGCAGGAGTCCGGTCGGGAACAGACCGCCGTGCGCGGAGAGCAGGCTCGGGCCGGTGGTCTGGCCGTCCACCTCGAAACGCCCACCCAGGATGACGACGCCGGCGATCAGGAACGCGACCAGCGCGACCACCTTGATCAGTGCCGCCCAGAACTCGAGCTCACCGAACCATTTCACCGAGATCAGGTTGATGCCGACCACGATCGCCAGGGCGACCAGCGCGATCGCCCACTGCGGAATACTGCGTGTACCTCCCCAGTAGTGGACATACGTGGCGATCGCGGTGATGTCTACGATCCCGGTCATACACCAGTGGAAGAAGTACATCCAGCCGACGCCGAAAGCCAGCTTCTCCCCGTAGAACTCGCGGGCGTAGGAGACGAACGATCCCGAGGAGGGGCGGTGCAGCACCAGCTCGCCGAGCGCTCGCAGGATGAAGAATACGAAGATTCCACAGACCGCGTAGACCAGGAACAGACCCGGGCCCGCGTCGTGCAGGCGACCGGCCGCACCGAGAAACAGTCCGGTACCGATGGCGCCGCCGATGGCGATCATCTGCAGCTGCCGCGGGCGCAGCGATTTGTGATAGCCCGCATCCTCGGCATGCAGCGCGTCCGTTGGCGCCGTCGCCTCCGAAGGAGGTCGAACAGTTGTCATGATGGAGGACCTTTCACGTGACGGCGATCATATCTATGGGCAATGTACCGTCATTCAACGGCACGTTCAATACGTGTGAAGGGTTGTAACGCAACGGAAATGACAACAAAGGGCCCGGAACCGTAGACCATACCGATAGGTATCGGTACGCTGGATGGGTAGAACGTCGAGGGGATGAGCGAATATGGCCTGGTTCGAGCGGGAATTCATCGCCGTCCCGGACGACCGGAAAGACCAGTTGGTCTACAAATGGCCCGACCTCAATATCCGGCGCTACAGCCGGACCATCGTCAACGCCGACCAGATCGCGCTGTTCGTCAAGTCGGGGCGCGTGGTGGCGACCATGGGTCCGGGGCGGCATCGTGTCGATGCCGACGAACTGCCGGTGCTGGGCGCGCTGGTGGACACCGTCACCGGAAACAACTTCTACCGCGCGGAACTGTATTTCGTGTCGACGCGCGACATCTCCGGCGTCAAGTTCGGCGGGCGGCTCGACGATATCGCGGACCCGGCCAGTGAGCAGGTGGTGACGCTGCGGGCCTTCGGTGAATTCGCCCTGGCCATCCGCGATCCCGCGCAACTGATCACCTCCCTCGTCGGCACCACCGATCTCACCGATCCTGCCGGACTTCGGTCGTGGTGCGCGGATCTGCTGCTCAAGTCGATGAAGATGACCGTGTCACACGGTATCTCGCAGGGCGAGTGGCAGGTGCTGGGGCTGTCGGCCCAATTGCAGTCCATCGAGACCGAGGTGGTACGCCGGACCAACATCGCCCTCTACGAGTACGGACTGCGGATTTCGCGGCTGGGCAACTTCGACATCACCCTCGCCCCCGAGGACGCCGAGCGGATCAAACGGCTCGCCAAGGATGTCACCTACATCCGCCTGGCCGGGGATTTCCAGCGCTACGCCGCCGGAGAGATGGCATTGGGCGCCGGACAGGGCATGGCGCACGGGCACGGCGGCGAGGGCGGATTCCTCGGTGCCGCATTGGGTTTCAACGCCATGGGCGCCCTCGGCCAGACCTCCTCCCCCTGGGCCGCGCAGTCGGCGCCACCGCCACCGCCGCCGGAACCACGGCAGCCGGCGCCCGGAACTCCGCCGAACGAGGAACCTCCCGCCGCGCTGACGGCCGGGGAGACGGTGTGCACCTCGTGCGGCACGGGAAATCCGCGCGCGGCGCGGTTCTGTATGCACTGCGGCACCCGGCTGGCCGCGACGCCGCGGCATTGCACCGACTGCGGTACGGAATTGGCCGCCGCGGCCCGCTTCTGCGGAGCCTGCGGCACTCCCGCTCCGGCCTGAGCGACCTCCCCTGGAATACGCCGATGCCGCGCACCCGCTTTCGCGGGATGCGCGGCATCGGTCTCTCGGTTCCGGACCGGGTTCGGGTGTGCCGGTCCCAGTCGGCACACCCGAACCCACCGGCAGGTCAGCTGGGCACCGTCGCCGTCGTCTCGGCGCTGCCGACCATGCTGCGGACCTGACGTGCGGCCACCGACAAGGTCGCCAGGTCATGGGCATCGGAGGCGAAGATCTCACCGAGCGCCGCACGGGCTCGGCTCAGCCGGGAACGGTTGGTCGATTCCCAGTACGCGATCTTCTCCTCGGGGCTGTCCACCGGCTCGGTGGTGGTCAGCACGTCCGCGGTCAGTGAGCGCAGCGAATCGTAGAGATCCTCGCGAACCGCCAGGCGCGCCAGCGTCTGCCACCGATCGCCCCGATCCAGTCCGGCGACCGCGGACAGCAGCCGCTGGATGTCGAAGTGGGCGTCGAGCGCGTAGTACAGCGCCGCGACCTCCTCGGCTTCGCGTTCGCAGATATCGGCGATATCGAGCACGTCCAGCAGCGGGAACCGATGAATCAGCAGGAAGACCTCTTCCGCCAATTCCCGGGGAGCGCCGTGGGCGATCGGCTCCCGCGAGCGCGCCACCAGATCGTCGGCCAGTCCGCCCGGACGCCACGCCGGCACCTTCGCCGCCAGCGTCCGCACCCCGTCGCGATAGCGCGCGATACCGGCGCCCACCGCGATCGGCTGCGGCCGGTTGGTGAGCAACCAGCGCGCCGCCCGATCCAGCGTCCGTTTGGTTTCCAGCTCGAGTTCGTTGCGCGCCGCGGCGGGCATCGGCGTCGTGCGGATCCGCTCCCACAGCGAGCGCAGATCGAAGATCTCCACCGCGGCGGTGAACGCGCGCACCGCGTCGTCGGTGGTCGCCCCCGCCTCCTCGGCCAGCCGGAAAGCGTAGGTGATGCCGCCGTAGTCGACCATGTCGTTGACCACCATGGTGGCCAGGATTTCGCGCCGCAGCGGGTGCCGGCCGATCGTGGCGCCGAACCGCTCGCGCAGCGGCGTCGGGAAGTAGCCGGGCAGCAGCGCCTCGAACGCACTGCTGTCGAGCAGGTCTCCGCCCAGCAGATCGGACTTGAGCGAAAGCTTCACGTGCGCAAGCAGATTCGCCAGCTCCGGCGAGGTGAGACCGGCACCGGCCGCGGCGCGCCGATCCAGCTCGGCATCCGAGGGCAGCGCCTCGAGTTGGCGATCCACGCCGCGCCGGGTCTCCAGTTCGGTGATGAGCCGCCGGTGCACCTCCATCATGGCGGCCGCGTTCGACCGCGACAGCCCCATCTGGAAGTTCTGAGAGATGTTGTCGCGCAACACCAACGAGGACACCTCGTCGGTCATCTCGGCGAGCAGGGCGTTGCGGTCGGCGGACTCGAGCTCACCCGCCGAGATGGCCGCGCCCAGCAGCACCTTGATGTTGACCTCGTGGTCGGAGCAGTCGACACCGGCGGAATTGTCCAGCGCGTCGGTGTTCATCCGCCCACCGAGCCGGCAGAATTCGATCCGGCCCAGGGCGGTGGCGCCCAGATTGCCGCCCTCACCGATCACCTTGACCCGCAACAGATCCGCGTCGACGCGCACCGCGTCGTTGGATTTGTCGCCGACATCGGCATGGGACTCGGTACTGGCCTTGATATAGGTACCGATACCGCCGTTCCACAGCAGATCGACCGGCGCCTGCAGAATCGCCCGGATCATCTCCGGCGGCGACAGCGTGCTCACGCCCGGATCCAGATCCAGTGCGGCGCGGATCTGCGGGGTGACGGTGATGGCCTTGGCGGACCGGTCGAAGACCCCGCCGCCCGCGCTGATCAACGACGTGTCGTAATCAGCCCACGACGACCGCGCCAACCCGAACAAACGCTGCCGCTCCACGAACGACGACCCCGCCACCGGATCCGGATCGATGAAAATATGCCGATGATCGAACGCCGCCACCAACCGAATATGCTCCGACAACAACATCCCGTTACCGAACACATCCCCCGACATATCACCCACACCCACCACCGAAAACTCCTGGCGCTGAGTATCGATATTCATCTCCGCGAAATGACGCTTCACACTCTCCCACGCGCCCTTCGCCGTAATCCCCATCGCCTTGTGGTCATACCCCGCGGAACCACCCGACGCGAACGCATCACCCAACCAGAAGTCGTACTGGTGCGCGACCTCGTTGGCGATATCGGAGAAGGTGGCCGTTCCCTTGTCGGCGGCCACGACGAGATAGGTGTCCTCGCTGTCGCGGCGGACCACTCGCTCGGGCGGCAGCACCGCGCCACTGGCGTGGTCGACGTTGTCGGTCAGATCCAGTAGACCGGAGATGAAGGTGCGGTAGCAGGCGATGCCCTCGGCCTGCATGGCCTGGCGATCGGCCGCCGCGTCGCCGGTGGCGGCGGGCGGGCGCTTGACCACGAATCCGCCCTTCGCGCCGACCGGCACGATCACCGCGTTCTTCACCGCCTGCGCCTTCACCAGGCCCAGGATCTCGGTCCGGAAATCCTCCAGCCGATCCGACCAGCGCAGACCACCACGCGCCACGGCGCCGAATCGCAGATGCACACCTTCGACCCGCGGCGAATAGACGAAGATCTCGAATTGCGGCCGCGGCCTGGGCAGTTCACCGATCGCGTGCGGATCGAATTTGAACGACAGATGCTGCGGCGAATTCCCGTTCTCGTCACGCCGGAAATAGTTGGTGCGCAACGTCGCGGTGATCAGGCCGAGGAAGGCACGCAGAATGCGGTCGGTATCGAGGCTGACGACGGCGTCGATCTCGTCCTGCAGCCGGGATGAGATGCCCGCCGCGCGCGCGGTGGCCACCGGTCCGAGATGTTCGGGATCGAAATAGGCCTCGAACAACTCGGTGAAGGCCCGCGCGGTGCTCGGCTGGGCCAGCAGCACACGGGTGATGTTGACGAAGGTGTAGGCGAATCCGGCCTGCTGCAGATACTTCGCGTAGGCGCGCAGGGTCGCGATCTGCCGCCAGTGCAGTCCGGCCCGCAGCACCAGTTCGTTGAGCCCGTCGACCTCGCAGTCGCCGAACCACATGGCGACGACGGCCTCCGGGAAGCGCCGGCGAATACTGCTGGGCGGCAACGATTCCACCGCGATCGAGCGATCGAGATCGGCCTCGGGATCGGCTTCGCCCACTCCGCGCAGCGTGGCCGCCGCAACCCGCAGCCCGAAGTCGTAGATCCAGCGCGTGTGCGAGCCGGGCAGTTCGAGCCGATAGGGCTTCTCCTCCACGACCTCGAGCCCCAGGCTGTGCAGCACCGGCAGCACCCGGCTCAGCGAGACCTCCGCACCGGCCACGTACAGGGTGAAGCGCCACTCCCCCGACGGAGCGCCGGGAACGCGGTAGAGGTCGGTGTCGATCTGCCCGTCCGACAGCCGCTGTAGCCGCCTCAGATCGTCGAGCGCCCGCGCCGGCTCGTATTCCTGCTGATAGGTCGCCGGGAACGCGGCCGCGTAGTCCGCGACGACGGCGGCATCGAGTTCGGCCGCACCGCCGGCGGCGCTGGCCAGCCGATCACTCCAGCTGCGGGTGGTGGCGAACAGCAGATCCTGGATGCGTTCGCGATTGGTCTCGGTGATATCCGCCGGCTCGGCGTCGGCGCCACGATGGACCGTGAAATAGACGACCGCGAGCTCGGATTCGGTGACGCGGGCGGAGTAGGCGATCTGCTCGGCGTCGAACTCCCGGCGCAGGATCTCGTGCATCCGCAGCCGGACCTCGGTCGAGTAGCGGTCGCGCGGCAGATACACCAGGCAGTAGACGGCATCGCTGCCGATATCGCGCCGCAGGAACAGCCGGATCTGACGGCGCAACCCCAGATTCATCACCGCCGAGACGGTTTCGAACAACCGCCGCGCATCGGTGGAGAACAGTTCCACCCGGGGGAAGGTCTGCAGCATCTCGAGCAGGGCCTGCCCGGAGAACGAGTTCAGCGCCAGGCCCGCCCATTCGATGACCTGATGCACGCGCCGCGAGATCACCGGAATGTCGAGGATGTTCTCGTGCAATCCGCTGACGGTGAAGGTACCGACGAACACGTGCTCGCCGACCACGGTGCCCGCTACCGACGGCGTGGTCTCGGCGCCGTAGTCGGCGACGCTGACCACGTACACATCCGGTGAGCCCGGCAGCAGGGTGTCCAGGGATCCGTTGGACAGCCGCAGAATTCGATCCGATCCGGAGGTCACCGTACCGACGTCGACGCCGGATCCGTTGCGCAGCACGCCCAGCCCGGTGCCCGAAACCTGTTGCGGCTCCGGTCCGTCGGCCTGGGGATGCACACGGTAGTAGCCGTAGCCGAGCACCGTGAAGTGTCCGGAGCCCAGCCAGCGCAGCAGCTGCGCGCAGTCGCCGGCCTCCATCGCCGAGGGTTGCGGCGCCACATCCAGACGCGCGGCCAGCGCTGCCATCGTGCGGGTCATCGCCTCGGTGTCGTGCGCGACCTGGCGGAGCTCGGCGAGCAGGGGTGGCAGTGCCCGCTCGATCCGGTCCAGCACCGCATCGCTGTCGGCGGCACTCAACTGCACATGGATCCAGGATTCGGTGACGACGTTCCCGCTGGAATCACCGCGGCCGGCCGGATTCGCCTGCGCCACATCGAAACCCTCGGCGGGTGCGATCGCCCGTAACCGTCCGCGCCGATCCCGCAGCACGTCGAACACCGGGTGCACGACCTCGGTGACGGTGGCGCCCAGCCGCTGCAGCGCGGCGGTCAGGGAATCGACCAGCAGCGGCATATCGTCGTTGACGATCTGCAGCGCCGGACCCAGCCCGCTGCCGTCCTCGGACCGGTAGAGCCGGGTCAGCGCGGTTCCGGGGCGGCGGCCGGCGGCCAGCTCCAGATGATGTCGGAAGATCTGCTCGGCACGGCCGGTGATCGTCGGCGCCGCGGCTCCCGGCTGGATCCAGCGGAAGTACACCGCCTCCAGATCGGTCGGATCATCACGGAATCTCTTCCATGAAATCGTCTGCTGGGTAGTTGCCACCATCGACCCGTGCCTTCCCGCGATCGGAATCGGTCCGCCTGCTGTGCGGATCTTTATTCGATGTGCCGTTAAACAACGGCACGTTAATCAGTGTAACAAGGATCGGGCCACGCTACCCGGTTTCTCAGCGAATCAAACCCGAGCGGTACAAAAACGTCTGCGCGGCCGCACGATTGGTGAAAGTCGCGGTCTCGATGCGCAACCCGGAACGGGTGTCGGCGTACCAGACGGTTGCCGACGGGCCGACCGCGATGAAGACCGTACCGTCGGCGATGACCGTGCCACCGGCGGCGCGCCAGCCATCGACCACCGCGGCCAGATTCTGCGGCGGGTCGTCGCGCACGGTGAAGGTCAGCTGCCGGCCACCGGTGATGCCGCCGGACAGCAACGGGTGATCGGCCGGGATCACGCAGTTGTCCACGGCGGCCCCGCTGTCGACATGACGGCACGACGAAGCCGCCCGGACCAGGTCGGGCAGCGCCTCCACCGGCGTCAGCTGTCCGATCATCGGCGGCGCGCTCACCCCGCAGGAGTGAATGACCATGACGGCGACCACCAGCAGGGCCGCGATCCCCGCGATCGCGATCTTCCAGGTGACCTCCGGCAGCGCGATGGCCGCGGCACCCTTTTCGGCGTCGCCGGCCACCTTCTTCACACCCTCGCCGGCCTTGGCGACCTCGGCGCCGATCTTCTCCGCCGCGCCCGCGGCACCGGTGACCAGCCGCCCCGCCTCCAGCGCGGCGTGCGCGGTGTCGGCGAGCAACGGATGACCGGCGCCACCGGACTGGACGTGCGGCTCCGGCCCCAGCGGCAGCGGAGCCCCGCAATGCCCGCACCGCGTTTCGTCACTTCCGTTGCGATGGGAACAGTACTGGCAGATCGAATGGGGAGGTTTCAATGTCCCGTGATCACAATCGACGAGATGGCGGTGGCCTTGGCCGAGGGATCGCCCTTGGACTGCTGGATGGTCAGCGTGATCTTCGAGGCGCTGACCGCCGGCGAGATCTTGGTAACCACGAGACTGCGCTGATCGAGGGTCTGCTGCGTGTATCTGGTCGCGGACGGATCGTTCAACAGGTACGACACCCGGCTCGCCGTGCGGTACTTGTCCCACTGATCCGCGCCGTCGCTGCCGACGCTGTCCCAGCCGGGGATGATCCCGATCGAATCCACCTGGTACTTCTTACCGAGATCGATCGTCATGACCTGTCCGTCGATCTTGAACGCGCGCACACACGCCCATGCCTTTCCCGGCTCCCCGGAGAAGGCGTCCATCGCGTCCGTACTGCCGGCCGGACAGTGCGCCTCCGCGGAACGCGGCTTGATGGGACCACTGGTCGACTCCGGCGCCGCCGACTCCGGCTTGGACGACGGCGGCGCCGCGGCCACCGGCGTGACCACGGCCAGCCGGTCGGGATCGTCCTTCTTACCACCGGTGGTGACCAGGACCAGAATGAGCAGGAGCGCCAGCACGCCGGCCACCGCCAGCGCGACCTTCGGTTTCCGCAACTGGATGAGCAGCGTGCGCGGGAACTCCGGCCCGCCGGCCGGCTTGGGCTCGGCCGCCTTGTCGCGGCTCTCGGGCGCCGGCGCGGCCTGCTGCCCGGACTCCTCGGAGTTCGCGCCCAGGCGCGCCGAGCGCTCGGAGAAGTCCGAGGTGAACTCGAGCTGTGCCGAACCCGCGGAGGATTCGCCGCTGAGCAACGCCATGATCCGGTCGCTGGCCTTGGGCCCCGAACTCACCTTCCGCGCCGACGGCATCGAATCGGAATTCGACACGGCGGCAAAGGAATCCGCATCGGCCGACGATGCCGCCGGACCAGCGGCCGGGTCATCGTCGGCGGTGAATTCGGGCGATCCGAAGGACGGGTCGGAGAGCAGCGTGTCCAGGACCGCGCCGCGATGGCGAAGGAAGAGATCTCCCTGGTCCTCGGCGGGCATATTCCGGATGGTATCGACAAATCACATCGCCACCCCAGCGGCACTATTCCCGCTGGGGAGAACAGTTTTCGGCGATTCAGTCCGGGCGATCGGCGGTGACGAAGTACTCCGGCGGCACATCGAAGACCCGCGCCAGAGCGATGATCAGATCCAGCCGCGGAATCGCCTCACCGTGCACCAGCCGGTACAGCCCCGACTGCGAAACCGGCACATCCGGGTACGCCAGCTCCAGATGCTGCGCCAGCGAGTACAGGGTCAGCGATCGGGTCGAACCGTCCTCGGTCGACACCACGGACTCCGCGATCAGCTCCGACAGCCGGCGCGAGAAGATCGCCGCCGCGCTCTGCCGTGGGGTTAGCGCGTCCTCGCCGTCCGGAGGCTGGATATCACCATCGGTCTGGGAGTCCGCTACCACATTGATGAACATTACCGTCCCGATTCGTCAGCCGGCACCAGGACCTCCTACCTGCGGGGCCGTGATCGCCGGTCCTTCGCCCGTCGGCGCCGCCGCGGGCGCCGGATTGTCGTAGTAGCGGGTCTCACCGCGCGGCTCGATGAGATCCACTCGCACCGTGCGCATCGGGATACTGACATCCACCGATGTCGCGGTGACCTGGTTGATCGCGAGATCCACGGATTTGCGGCGCGCGGTGCCCGGATCGTTGATGGTCACGGTGGTGTGTGCTGTCGAGGCATGCGGTGACACCTGGTCGAATACCGCGATCGTGGCCGGTGACTCGGTGCCGCCGCCGGTCGCCTCGCTGTTCCCGGATTCGGCCGCCAGCCGCAACGACGAGGGGTCGCCGACCGCGGACACCAGCTGCGACCAGCGGTGCGGCCGGGCCGAATGGACCTCGACATCGGCGCCGACCACCATCGCTCGCAGCACGATCTGCTGAGCCACCGGCAGATCCGCGTGCACGTCGATGGTGCGCCGGCGCGGGTTGTAACGCGCCGGATCGAACAGCGGCAGGGCCAGCGCGTGCTGGGGCCGGCCGCTGATGGATCCCAGGATCTGGCCGTTGGGACCGATCGTGATCGGCAACTCCGCCAGCAACCCCGGGGCCGCCAGATCGTTGCCGGTGTCGTCGCGCGGCAACGCCGAGACCGCGGTCCCGGTCGGAAGGGTCGCCAGCAGCGCCGTGGACTGCCGGCCGCCGAGCCGGCGCAGATAGTCCGCCGGCGCCGAGGTGACCGGCGGACCGACATAGCGCACGATCCCGCGCTGCCCGAGGGCGCCGCCGGCCAGGCTGACCACGAGGGTGGTCCGGCCGCGATTCCAGTTCCAGCAGTCGTCCAGGCCCGCACCGTGCAGCCGGGTCCAGTCGATGGCGAAACTGGTGACACAACGCCCCGAGGCCGGCGATTCCAGCTGTCCCCAGCGCTCCCGCAACTCCGCCGGCTCGACGCCGGCGTGTAGCAGCCGGGTCGCCTCGCGCAGCGCGTCGGCGGGCAGAGCGTGCGCGGAGATCCCGCGCTCACGCAGCCGTGAGGCGATCCGATGCGCCGCGGTGGCGAGAGCTTTCGGACCGGTGACCTCGACCGGGCCCCGGCGGGCCAGCGTCGTCAGATTCCGCTGCTGATCCAATCGGAGCACCAGCCAGGTCATGCGTTCACCGACCACCGGATGGGTGCCGAGCAGCTGGTCGTAGAGCATGCTGTAACTGCTGGCCGGCCGGACCCGCTGGCCGGTGGTCACGATGTCGATATCGACGGCGATCCCGTACTGGTCGAGCATCGAGACCAGCGCGTCGATCGGCACGACGTCCTCGGTGTAGAGGGTCTCCTCGCCGATCACGGTGGGCAGGTCCAGGTCGGGCGCCAGCTGGATCATCGCTACCAGCGTCGAGTCGTCGGCGTGGATACCGCAGACGCCGGCGGCGACCTCCACGTCGTGGATCTCGCGGACCCGAGCCCGTTCGCGGGCGCGCTCGTTCATTCCGGCCCGGAACACACACCAATCCAGGAACCAGCGCACAGCGGTGCGGCCGTCGACGCGGACCAGGACCGCACCGGCCATCACCACCACGATGATCGGGCCCACCCAGAGCGGTGCGTGCCCCCACAAACCGACCAGCACGAAGCTGGCGGCGATCGAAGCCGTCACGATCGGCCCGCCTTCCGGACTGCCGATACGGATGTTCGGGACGCTCAACGGCGTCTCCCGATCACCGTGCCGGCATAGCTCGCCCCCACTCCGGCGACGATCGCGGCGAGGATGATGATGCCGGCCACGATCGCCGGTCGGCGATCCGCGGCCCGCCCCGGGGGCGGCACGGTGAGAGCCGCCGACCGGAACAACCCCGCCGGCTGCTGTGGCGCGGTCCGCAGACTCAGTGCGGCGAGCGGATCGATCAGGCCGGCCCCGACCGAGTTGTCGATGCCCCGGGCCGGCGCGTGCGCCGTGGCCTGTAATCGGGCGGCGATCTCACTGGGCGTCTCGTTCGGATAGCGCGAGCGCAGCAGCGCCGCCACTCCCCCGACGTAGGCCGCCGCGAACGAGGCGCCGCCGACGGCGACCAGTTTGTCGGGTGCGCCGACGCCGTTGATCAGGCCGCCACCACCCGGTCCGAGCGATTCGATCCCGGTGCCGGGTGCCGCGACCGAAATCCACGGTCCGGCCAGCGAATCCGCCATCGGGGTGCCGGTGGCCGTGGTGAAGCCGACGGTCAGCACATCCGGCCCGAACCATCCCGGCGACGAAATCGTCTGCACCGCACCCCAATTCCGGGAGTCACGGGGACGGCTCGGATCGATCTGCGGGTTCTGCTGACAGCCCGAGCTACCGGTGTTGCCGGCGCCGGCCACGATGAGCGCGCCCCTGACGTGTACGGCGAATCCGATCGCCGCCGACAACATGGACTGATCGAGTTTCGAGTCCGCCGGCAGACAGATCGGCAGCGACACGGTGATCACGCCGGCGCCGAGATTGGCCGCGTGGGTGATGGCACGGGCCATATTGCGCAACTCGCGGGCGGGCGCTTGGGTGGCCTCATCGCCCTGCGGTTGCTCCGGGCTGAACGCACCCGAACGGTATCGGATCGACACCAGCCGGGCATCCGGCGCGACACCGCTGAAACCGTCGGCGGAATCCGATGTCGCGCCGATGATTCCGGCGACCAGGGTGCCGTGCGCGTCACAGTCCGACAGCCCGTCCCCACCGGCGGCCACATAGTCGCCGCCGCCGCTGAGATTGGGCAACCGCGGGTTGGGGCCGACACCGGTATCGATGATCGCGACGGTGACCCCGCCCCCACGGCTCAGCGCCCGCGCCTGATTCAGCTCCAGGGCCTGTTCGGGCGGCGGAGTCTGCTTCACATCGCTGTTGGGCAGCAGGCCGACGGCCAGGCAGCCCTTGTCCTGTTTGGTCGGCACCTCCGGCCCCGGCGCGCCGTCCGGCGGCGCCGCACCGACCACCACCTGCGGCGGGTCCAGTGCGGCGGCGGGTCCCGCGCCCAGGAGGAGCAGCACCGCGACCAGTGCGGTGCTCGTGGATCGGATCGGACGCATCAGATCTCTCGCATGGCGGTGTAGATACCCATGATCCAGAACGCGATCACCGGGACGACCACGATCAGCGCGTATTCGATCAGATCGACGACGCGGCGGGTCACCGGCGACAGGCGTTTACCGGGAAGTCGCAGTGCGGCAACGCAGGCCGCGACGGCGGCGGCCACGGCGAGCACCACGACCAGCAGTCGCGCGGCCGGGGTGGCATAGGCGCCGATCAGCACGAAGCCGAGCCCGGTCAGGGTGACCGCGGCGGCGGATACGAGCGCGAGCGCCTGCACCCGATCCGGATACCAGCGCGAACGCAGGACCAGAATGCCGGCGACCGCCACGGACAGGACGATCTCGCGGATCCCGCCCGGACTCGCGGCCGTGGTGATGACGGTGGACACCGACAGCAGCACCGCGACCGCGGCCATCAGCCCGCGCAGGCTGGTCACCGCCAGCCGGGCCCGGGCCTCGATCCCCGAGCGCGCCCGGTGGCGGTCGCGTTCGTCCTGTTCGTCGAGTTCGGGATCGGCCTCGCGGGCGGCCTCGGCGTCGAAGATGTCGGTCAGTGTGGACGGCGACACCTCACTGCCCGGATCGGGCAGGTCCGGCGGACGGATGCGAGCGACGACGACGGCCAGCCGCGGCGCGGCGGTCAACAGGATCAGACCCGCGAAGACGAGGCCGGCGGTGACCTGCCGCAGCGAAAGGTCCAGGTAGGTGGCCGGCACCGCCGCCAGGGTGATCACCGCGCCGAGTACCGTCACCGACATCAGCGTGGCGATCCCGAAGCGGGTCACGCGCATCATCGTCGCGGCGGACACCGCGGCCACGACGGCACCGGCGGCGATATTGGCCGCCGCGAACGCACCCGGCTCACCGTAGGCCGGCGGCACCAGCATCGCCCCGCCGGCGGACAACAGCGGCACCGCCGACAACGCCAGGCCCAGGCACACCCCCGGCGGCACCCGCCGTCCGCGCGCCACCAGCGCCGTGATCCAGTAGGCCACGCCGAGCAGCAGCGCGGGCAGTCCGCACCACCAGACCGAGCCGGTCTCGGTCCACGACCACGCCAGCATGCCGGCCGCGGCGACCGCGCCCAGGCCCAGGGCGGTGACGCCCACGATCGCGATGGTTCCCCGGTCGAATTCGGCGAACTCGCGCTCGTTGATCATCGCCAGCGCATCGGTGATGTCCTCGACGACGGGGGTGAACATCTCCATCGACTCCACCGCGGTGAGCATGAGTACCGCGCCGTCGACCACATCGTGGTCCGCGAGGCTGCGCCACCGCGGAATCGGCGGCTCGCCCGGGCGGGCCAGACTCCACTGTCCGCTGGCCGGAGTGAAGTCCACGCTCTCGTCGTCGATCGCGCGCGAGAGCACGCCGAGCAGATCGTCGATGAAGGTCTCGATGGTGAACTTGGTCGGCACCACCACATCGACCTGGTAGGTGGCGACCATGACCGCGATCCGGGCCCGGGCCACCTCGGCCGTGGGCTGCGCGGCCGCGGGGGCGGTGGCAGCAGTCATCGCCACCCTCCGCGATCGCCACCGGCCATCGGCGAACCGGGAAAGCCGTCCGCCAGTTCGGCGGCGAGTTCCTCGAGCGCCAGACCGGTGTCGTCGTCGAGCAATCTCAGGTCGATCTCACCGCCCTCGGCCAGATGCGCGTCGTAGGGCAGTTCGAAGGTGGGCCGCTGCGCGGTGGCGAACAGCTTCTCGATCTGGTCGACCTCGACGGTCGGCTTGACCGGGTGGTGGTGCACGATCGCGACGATGGATTTGGCGATCAGATGTTGCATCCCATGGGAATTCAGCCAGTTCAGGGTGGCGACCGCGCCTTTGACCCCGCCGACGGTGGCCGGGGTGACGACCAGCACCGCGTCGCTGGTGTTCAGCACGCTGCCGGTGGCCGAGTCCAGCACACCGGTACCGCAGTCCACCAGCATCAGGTTGTAGTGGCGGCGCAGGATCTCGACGGCGGCGGCGTATTCGCCACCCGACAGCGCCTCGACCGATTCGGTATTCCAGGGCGAGGCGACCACGGCCAGATCGGCATCGTTGATCGAGGTGAACGAGTGGACCGCCGAGAACGCCTCGAGGTTCGGCGAGCGTACGAGATCGCGCAGCGTGAGACCGTACGGATGCGGCCGGGTACGAGTGGGCAGATCGCCGAAATCGGGATTGGCGTCGATGGCCACCACCCGGTCCGGGCGCAGCCGCGCGAAGGTGGAACCGAGGGCCGCGGTCACGGTGGTGCGCCCGACGCCGCCCTTCACACTGATCACCGCGATCTGATAGGTGCTGTTGAGCTGCGTGCGGATACGTCCGCGCCGATCCTGTTTCCGCTGTTCGGACGGTGACAGACCGAGGTTGAAGCCGACCTTGTTCAGCGCACCGCGCATACCGCTGGTGGATTTGAGCTGGGCCCGATGCGCGGCGGCGATATCGGCCAGCAGTTCCGCGGAAGTCAACGCGGCGGGCAGGATCTCGACGCGCTCGCCGGCGCTCTGCACACTGCGTTCGACCCGGTCGGGTACCCGGGACGCGGTGGGCGCGGCCGACTGGTGCGACGTCGGGGTCGCCACGGAATAGGGGTTGGCCGCGGAGGTCTGCGGCGGAGCCGCCGTGTGCTGCCACGTCGGCGCGGCCGGGGACGCGGAATGCCAGGTCGTACCGGAGCTTTCGGCGGTGGTGGCGGCGGGGGGTGCCGGCGCCGGTGCCGCGGCGACCGGATCGGCGCTGGTGGCGGCGGCCGTGGCCGGATCGCCCCCGGATCGGACCGCGCCCGGGTGCGCCGGGCCGGGCTGTACCGGGCCGGGAGGTACCGAACCGGTCGGCGGTGTCGCGCCCTGCGGCGAACCGGTCGGTGGCGTTCCACCGGCCATCGGTCCGGTCGGTACCGGACCGCGTGCGGCCGGTGGCGTGACGGTGCGAGCGGCGTCGGCGGATTCACCCGGTGGTGGTGCGGCCACGGCCGCCGCACCGGATGCGGAACCGGCTGCCGCGGCGGAACTTCCGGGCGCGGATGTCGAGGGCGCGGATGTCGAGGGCGCGGATGTCGGGGGCGCGGATGTCGAGGGCGCGGATTCCGCGGGACCCGTGGGCGCCGGACCGCCGGTGGTGGCCGAGCCCGGCTGGTCGGGCACGGCCGCGAAGAAGGCGTCGTAACCACCCCGAGCTCGGGCGGCCTCGGTCGCGTGCCCGTTGGTACTCGGTGCTCGGTTCATTTCGCTCATCCTCTCGAAAATGCCCGGCGGACAATCTTATTCGACCCGACTGGTTTCAAACCAGCTGCGGCCGGGTAAAAGGTCGACCAAGGCCGTGACGCCGGCGTGCAGTGCTGCGTCGTCACCGGGCGCGTACGTCGCCCGGACCCGACCGTCCAACGCCACACTCGGAGTAACGATGATCCGGCCCGATAGGGTATCGAGCACACTCATGCAGACCTCGGTGCGGGGTGTGGCACCGTCATGGTGCTCGGTCACGACGATTTCCGCACGCCGGACGATTTCCTCCAGCACCCGGCTGAGCAGACCCGCCGTGCGCGGCTCGGCGCCGACTTCGACCAGTGCCCGCCGCCGCTCGTCAGCGTCGGCCGGGACCTCGTCGAGGTCCTCGGCCCATACCGACAGCGGCGTGAATTCCAGCGCTGGGGCCGGCCCCAGCGCCGCCGACAATGCCCCGGACAGGGCGTCCAGACGACGGTCGCCCGCGGGTGCGGACTGGATGACGACATGGTCGTCGGATCGCACCGCGAGCACCTGCGTCTCGCCCGAGCGGACCAGCGACAGTCGCAGCATGCCCTTCGCGCCGCCGTCGAGGCCGGTGTCGACGATCCGGGCGATCAATTCCACATCCGGCCGGTGCAGGCAGCGCAGCCAATGCTCGATGGTCGGGTGCACCCGACCATCGACGATCATCCCCGCCTCGGTCAGCTGATCGGTGACCACGGAGTACACCCGTTCCCGATCCTCGACGCGGTAGATGTTGGGCAGCAATGCCAGTACCGGAGGATACGAGTCGATGCCGACCAGATGCCGAAGCAGCAGGGCGGCATCGACATTCAGATCGATCGCTACCGGATCCTCGGTCGCATCATCCACGCATGCTCGCGGCACTGGCCTTGTCGGCGATCTGGACCATACCCTGGCTACCGGCGGCGAAGTGGATCTGCTGGTTCAGCCGAACCAGGTTCGCCTGGTGGGCCATCAGCAGCTGGTTCAGCTTGCCCGCGACTTCCTGGTATGCCTCCGAGGAAGCACCTCCCAGGAGGCTCGCCAGCGTGCCCTGGAGGCTCTTCAGGTTGTTGACATTGTCCTCCATCGCCTGGCCGAGCGTTTTGAGCGTGGTGTGGTGCTCATCGACCTGGGCGAAATTGAAGTACATATTTCCGGCCATGATTCATCGGACCTTTCGTGTGTTTTCCGGGAATGAGATCTGCACGGCTGCCAGGGATTACGACGGGAAAGACGTGTTGATCTTGCCCGACATCTGATGGGAGGCGAAGGCCCCACCGGATCCGTCGGTGGCGTTGATACTTCCGTCGTTACCGTCGCCGGCGAGCACCTTCTGCGCGGCGTCGAGGTCATCCGTGTCGACCTTGCCGCCGCGCTGTTTGAGGTTGTCCAGAATGCGCTGCAGTTCGGTCGCGAGGTTCTTTCCGCTGATGTGCAGATCGTTGAGGGTGTTGTCGATCGCCGTGCCGGTGTGCTGACTCTTGACCGCGGTGTTCAACCCCAGCCGAGTCGCGTCCAGGGTGCGGAGCTGGTTCTCCAGTTCACCGAGCGACAGCGCGGTCTTGGTGGCACCGGTGTTCCAGTCGTCCGATGTTCCCTGCATGACATTGGGATTGGTCATTTCTCATTCCTTTCGAAAAGTTCGATTCACAGTCGGCTCCGCAGCCGGCGGAGACGTTGGGGGGATGCCCGCGGCCGGTGGCCGGCGCGCTAGTCGCGACTCCGGTATTCACCGGGGACATCCATCGAGACCGGGATCGGCTCGTCCTCGACGCGTTCGAGCACACCGAGCGCGGGCACGAGTTCCGGTACGGCGTCGATCGCGTTGTCGTCGTCGGCGTATTCGATGACACCGACCACCGGGGCCTTCTCGAGCACCGGCACCTCTTCGTGGTCGCCGGGCACGAACACCTTCGAGGGCTTCTTCTCGTCGTCGCGACGACGGCGCATCCGGGCCTTCGGCGCCACCGCACCGCGCGGGACGTTGCGCGGCGGCATCGGCCCGGGCCCCGACTCGCCCGGCAGCGGGCCGAATGCCTTGGCCCCCAGCTGACCCCAGTTGGCCGGCATCCGGAATCCGGTGCCGGAGCCCGGCACCGCCCCGAGCCCGCCGCGGGCCATCGAGAACGAGACCGTGCTGCCCACACCGCCGTTCAATCCCATCAGGGTGGTCGAGTACGGCGAGGTTCCGTAGAAGCCGTGCTGTTCCTCGGTCAGATAGCTGCTGTCACCACCGGAATTGCCCAGCGAGTCGGTCATCGACGACATGGTGTCGTTGACGTTGGTCAACGCGTTCTCGGCCTCGGAGCCGCCCGGCGTGGTCTGGGTGGGATCGACCGCGGTATCCGTCGGATCGGTCGAACCGCCGGGTGTGGTCGGATCGTGACCGCCGGTCATATCGCCCGAACCGTCGCCGGGACCGTTGCCCGGGCCGCCACCGGGCCCGCCCGGGCCTCCGGGGTCGGAGATCCCGTGGCTGCCGCCGCCACCGCCCGGTGGCGGGTTCGGAGGGTCGAAATATGTTGTCCCGGGCGGATCGCCACCCTGTCCGGCGATGGTCGGCGCCACCGTCGGCGGCGGCATAGCCGCAACCAACGCCGCCGACTCCGTCTGGTAGACCTCCATCGTCTCTGCCGCTTGTATCCACATCAGCAGATACGCGGTTTCGTTCGCCAAGAGCAAGGGCGTCGTCGCGCCCCCGGTCAGGGTGTTCTCGGTCGCCAGCACCGCGGCGGCCGCCCGGTTGGCGACGATCACCGGCAGGGGCGGCATCGCCAGACGCGCAGCGCCATTGGCCGCTCCGGCACTGGCTGACAGGTCCGACATCTGCTGGGCGACGGCAGCCTGTTCCCGATACCACATCGTGTGCTTACTGAACGCGTTGTGCGTGCGTTCACCGGCTTCGCTCTGCCACGAAGCCTGCATCACTCCGTTGGAGCCCTCGAATCCACCGGCCGCCGCCAGCAAGGCCTCCGCCACCGCGCCGTAGGCGGCCGAGGTAGCCATCATCGGAGCGGGCCCGGGGCCCGCTGTCAGCTGTGCCGAATTCACCTCCGGCGGAAGCGCGCCGAACGCCAGCGAATTCATCGCTCCGATCGCCGCGCTCGCCACCGCAGTCAGTTGGATCGCTGCCTGCATGGTGGCGAAGGCATCCGATCCGGAATCGCTGAGCAGGCCTCCGACGGCGCCCGCAAAGGCCTCGACCCCCGTCACCAGGCCGGAAACTGGGTCCATCACGCACTCCCGAAGAGTCGATCAGACGTATGCGATGCCGGGATCGGCCGACTTGACCCGAGCCCCACCCGCCGAATCGCCGAACTCGTATCGCTGAATCGATTCCGGCAGCTTGCCGTTCCCTTCGTGGAACTTCGAGATGCCGTTGTTGGTGATGTTGTAGAAGCCACCGTGATAACTGGTGAAGGCGGCCGACACAGCCGCACTGACCGGATCCGCGCTCTGCGGAGCCGGAGTACTAGCCCCTGCCGCGGCCTGCATCAAGCCGGACAGCGTAGTGGCGACAGTGGTGTTGGTGGAGTAAACAGCCGCAATGACTTCCGGACTGAACTGGAGGTACATGGAGGTCTCCTCACAAGTGACGCCGACTCTTGTATGAGCGGTTACAGAAAGAACGCTATGGCATTCCCGCCTTTGGGAATGCCATGCGGCGTCGGACACATTCGGATGCGCTATTCCGGCTGCGGAATCCACGCGGCCTGGACCAGATCCCGGCGCGACTGCAGCGGTTCGACGAAGATGCCGCGACCCACCGGTTGCTTGGTCGCCTTCACATCGCCGATCAGCATACCGTCGAGTTTCGAGCCGTCCATGATGAATCCGGAGCTGTTCAGATTCTTGATCTGGCCGAGTACGTTGTCGTACAGCGCCATATCGGCCTGCGCGATGTTGCGCGCGACGATCAGATGGAATCCGGTGTCGCGACCGTCGACGATGAGGTCCTTCAACGGATCGAGTGGGTTCAGCCCGCCGCGCGCGGCCACCATGTGGTAGTCGTCGACCACCACGAAGATCTCCGGGCCGTTCCACCACGACCGGTCGCGCAACTGCTGGGGCGTGACGTTGTCGGGTGGCCGGCGTTCCCGCATCTTCTGCGCGAAACCGGGCAGGCTGTCGATGAGATCGCGCTCGCTGGTCAGATAGCCGATCAGCTGTTCGTCCGCGATCGCCTCCATGTGCTGACGCCGGTAGTCGACCAGCACCACTCGCGCCTGATCGGGAGTGAACTGGGTGCGGATCGACTCCAGCAGCGCCGCCAGCACGGTCGACTTGCCGCAACCCGGCGATCCGATGACCGCGAAATGGGTGGACATACCGAAATCGACTGCGGCGGGGCTGAGATCGGACTCCCGGACCCCGAACGGCAACAGCAACCGCTGGCCGAGCGTTTCCGGGGCCGGCCGCCCGGCGATGATCTCGGACATGCCGATCCGCGCCGGCAGCAGTTTCACCACCGGTGCGCGACGGCCCTCGTAACGCTGCTCCAACTCGGCGATCGCGGCGCTCATCCCCTGGGCGACGGTTTCGGGATCGCCGGAGCCGTCGGTGCGGGGCAGTGCGGTCAGCATGTGCAGGCCGTCGGTCGAAATGCAGCGACCGGGCCGGTCGGGCGGAATGGAGGCGACCACGGACCGATGGTTGTTGAACACCGTGTCGGTGAGGTCGCCGAGCCGCAATTCCAGCCGGGTCTGCAACAGATCCTTGACGTTCGGCCGCACCGCCGCCCAGCGCGAACTACTGATCACCAAATGAATTCCGTAGTTGAGGCCTTGCAGCGCAATGGATTCCATGACCGGCAGATATTCGTCGAAATACGGTCCGTTGACCGAGAATCCGATATCCCAGCCGTCGATGACGAAGAAGACGTCGCCGTGCTCGTCACCGCGCGCGGTCAGCTCCGCCGATTCCGACGGCGACTGACGCCGGCGGCGGAATTCACGCATACTGTCGATGCCCAGCTCGCTGAACAGCGTCTGCCGGCTCGCGATGAGATTGGTGATCAGCGCGAAAGTACGCCGAATCCGGTCCCCGTCACGGGCCGAAGCCACCGATCCCACATGCGGAAGCCCGCGCAGACCGGTCAGACCGCCGGAGAAGTCGAGGCAGTAGAACTGCACCTGCTCCGGGGTGTGGGTCAGCGCGCTCGCCATCACGAGGGTCTGCAGTGCGGTGGATTTACCCGACTGCGGGCCGCCGACCACGGCGAGGTGGCCGCCCGCGGCCGACAGGTCGACCGTCCACACATCCTGGCGCTGCTGACGCGGTTTGTCCACGATCGCGAGCGGGATGTGCAGACTTCCCGGCTGCACCGCGGTGATCAGCCGCTCCAGGGTCGGCGGCACACCCAGTGGCGGCAACCACATCTTGTGCGCGGGCCGTCCGTGCCCGCCCATCTGCCCGAGGACCGTCTCCATCAGGGTCACGGCGTCGTTGTCGTCCTCGGACTCCGGCAGCACGAGCCGCGCCTCGACGACCGGTTCGGGCCTGGCGGCCACGATATGTGTGGCGGTGAACTGTTGCGGCGGTTTGTATCCGCCGCCGGGCCGCCGCGCCCGGTGCGCGTCCGACGGTGAGGCCGCCTGCGCCGGCGGCGTGTAGGGCGAGCCCACGTACGCGGCCTGGAAACGTTGCAGATCGCCGGCGCCGACTCGCAGATATCCCGCACCCGGTTTCTTGGGCAGGTGGTAGGCGTCCGCGGTGCCGATGGCATCGCGGGAGTCGGCGGTCTGGTTGGTGCGCAACGCGATTCGGTAGGACAGGTGAGCCTCGAGCTCACCCATCCGGTTGGCGGGCACCTTCTGCGAGGCGAGCAGCAGATGGATGCGCAGCGAACGGCCGAGGCGGCCGATCGCGACGAAGAGTTTGGCGAAGTTCGGATGTTGTTCGAGCAGTTCGGCGAACTCGTCGAGGATGATCAGCAGGGTGGGCAACGGCGCCAGTTGCGCACCCTGTTCGCGGGCGCGCTCGTAATCGGCGACGTTGGCGAAGTTGCCGGCATCGCGCAACACCCGCTGCCGCCGCGCCATCTCGCCGTTGATCACATCCTCCATACGGGTGACCAGGTCGGCTTCTTCCTCCATATTGGTCACGACCGCGGTGACATGGTGCAGGCGATCGAAGCCGAGGAAGGTCGCACCACCCTTGAAGTCGACCAGCAGCAGGTTCAGCACATCCGGCGAATGCGTCGCGACCGCGGAAAGCACCAGGGTGCGAAGGAATTCCGACTTGCCGGAGCCGGTGGCGCCGATACACATGCCGTGCGGGCCCATGCCCTCCTCGGCCGACTCCTTGATGTCGAGGTACACCACCTGTCCGGCGGGATCGTGGCCGAAGGGGATGTTGAGCCGGGCCCGGTCGATATCGCGGCGGCGCGGCCACTGCCGGTCGGCGTGAATCGAGCCGGGATCTATGATCCCGACCATTTCCTCCCATGAGGTCCCGGTACCGGCCTGTTCGGCGACCACGGCCTCGACCACCGTCGACAGCCGGAACGGCGATATGCCGCGCGCCAACGCCGTCATCGCCGGGACCGACATCGTATCGGCGACACCCACCAGGCGCGGCCCGCGCGCGGTCACCTCGTGCAGCTCCCGCTCCTCGGACACGGTGAATCTCAGTGCGCGTGGCAGATGCTGCTCGGTGCTGCCCAGCCGCACCCAGGTACAGCCGTCCACACCCGAGACGTCCCGTTCGCTGGCCGGACCGCCGATATCGACGAGCAGGATGTAGTGGGTGCGGTCCAGCGTGGGCTGACTGTTGGCCGAGAAAGGGCCACGGTTGAGTCCCGCGAGGACCTTCGATCGCAGTTCGGCGACCGTGCGATACACCATCCGGCTGGAACCGATGGCATCGGATTCACTCGGATGCTGAGTGTGCGGAAGCCATTTCAGCCACGACCAGTGCGGCGCCTCGGGATCGGCCAGGACGGCGGCGACGGCGACCTGATCGGGACCGTGCAGCACCGTGATCTCCGCGATCATCGCGCGCACCAGGCCGGCCACCGCCTCCTCGTCGCCGTCGAATCCCACCTGCGGGGCCGAGAGCAGATTGATCGCGACCGGCATACCGCCCACGGTCGAGTACGCCTTCGCGAACCGGGTGACCTCGACGACGCCGACCGGATCGAGGTCGGACGTCGGCGCTGCCTCGGGCACGATCACCCGGACCTGATTCGCGATGCGCCCCCGGCCGATTCGCACCCGCAGGAACTGCGGGCTCGCCACCTGCACCTCCCACATCCGCTTACCGCCGACCAGGCGCGCGATCTCCCCCGGACCGGGATGGGTGTGACGCAGATAGGTGTAGAGCTCGGCCTCGGCGGTGTGTACCGTCTTGCGGTTCTCGCCGATCGAGCGCAGATAGTCCTTGCGTTCCTCGTTGAGGGAGGCCGCACCGCCGCCGCCGTTACCGCCCATTCCCCCGCCGACCATGCCGAACATCGACACCAGCATCATGACGGGGAACATCATCATCATCGGGTTGAGCGCTCCGCCGCCGTTGCGGAACATCATGACCATCATTCCGCCCATACCGGCGACCATGACGACCGGCATGATCATCTTGATCCGGGACGGCGGAACGGGTTTGGGCAATTCGGTGGGCGGCTGCAACCGCAGCTCCGTGACCGCCGGCGCCTTGGGTCCGCGTTCGGCGCGAGCCGGGCGGACGAAGCGGCGTGTGCTGGTCATGGGGTCCCACCTTCCGCCTGCTGTGGCAGGCCGACCGCGGACTTGTCGGAGGGGATGCCGTCGTGCTGGATGCGCGCGTCGCGCTGGGACAGCACGGGGCCGACGGCGAACAGCGACACCACACTCCACGGCGCGGGCAGCGGCGCCCGCAATCCGAGTGCGGCCAAGGTCGAATCGCCTTGGTTACCCGGTGCGACATCGATGCCGTAGCGGACACCGCTGTCGGAGATCCAGTACAGCGATTCACGCAGCGGCGAAGCCGGGTCGGCGCCGGTGACCTGGACGAAACGGCCGGTGCCACCGGGCAGATAGGCGGTATCGGCGGTGGCTCCGTGCGAGGTCGGCGCGGTGACCAGGCCCACGACCCGGCTCTGCTGTTCGGCGGTCAGCGGAAGCTGGCGTCCGTAGAGCAACCGGGCACTCGCATTCGGATCGCCGCCGCCCCGGGACCAGTGATAACAGGTCACGCCGAAGCGACCGGCGTCGACCAGTTCCACGGCCCGCGCCGGGTAATCCTCGGTGCCGGGCCAGGTTCCGGAGCGCAGATTCGCGGCGACCACATCGGGACCCACCGCCATGGTGGTGGCGGTGCCGTGCGAGTCGGCATTGCGCACGATGGCCGCCAGCACCCCGCTGATCTGCACCAGCCCCGTCTTCGAGGCCAGATAGTAGGCCGCGGCGCGATCCGGGCTCGAGACGCTGAGCACCGATCCGATCGGCACCGACAGCCCGGTCGTCAATGTGGTGATCCCGCCCGCACCGGGCACGTCGGGCACGCGCAGCGGCGGCATCTCCGGTATCGCCTCGATGAGCCCGCGCGAGGCCTGCGGAACCGACAGCGAGGCATCGATTCCCAGCGCCAGGGTGACCGCGGAGTCCCCCAGATCGATCGCCGCGCGCACCACGCCCTTGTCGCGATCGTCGTAGATCAGCCAGGTGACCGAACCGTTGCGCACCAGTCGCGCCTGATTACCCGACAGTTCCTTGGTGGTGTCACCGTCGACGGTGAGCGAGCCCCCGATGGCGGTCGTGATCACGGCGGAGCCCGCCGTCGTCGGCAGGCCGGTGGACCGGTCGATCGGGGCGTCCGCGCCGGTCCGGGTGGTGTCGCACACCGCCCACGAGGAATCGCGGTCGGCACTGCCCACGATGCTGTCGGGAGCACCCGGAATCCCGACCCAGGGGCCGCGGGGATACTTGTCCAGCTCCTGCTGCGACACCGGCACCGGATTGGCCGCCTTACCGCTGATCAACCGGGCCGAGGTCAGATTCAGCGCGGGATGCAGCCGACCGCCGACCTTCACGTAGAGCGCGCCACTGTTCTTGTCGGCGACGATATCGGCATTGCCCACCTGCTTGGCGGGTTTGAAGAAGGCCAGCACCGCGGCGCCGGCGACGACCACGCAGGCCAGCGCGATTCCGATCGAGAGCGCGGTCGATCGGCCGCGCTGCGGATCGTCGATCATGGAGACCTCGCGCCGTACCAGCGCGTGCTCGATCCGGCGCAGCAGAAACCGCCACCCCGATATCTGGTGTTTGGTCACCACCCGGAATCGCGCCATGGCCTCAGCTCGTCGCGGCCGGTGCCAAACCCGCCAGCGCGGCGGCGATATCGAAGGCGTCGATCGTCATCAACTCCTCGTTGGACAGCGCCGCGATATCGACGTTGTCGCGCGTGAAGCGATAGTCACGCTCGGCTTCCGCCGATTCGACCACATTGCGGATGAAGCGGCCGTTACCGGCGAGATCGATCAGGCGACGGCCGTTCTTGGTCTGCGAGGCGAGCTGATCGCAGCGTTCGCGCAGCACCTCACGCGCCTGCTCCGACAGCAGCGAATCCTTCTTCTGCGCAATGTGATCGGCGATCTGCACCAGTTCGTCGCCGCCGTAGCTGGAGAAGCGGATGCGCTTGGTGAAGCGCGAGGCCAGACCGTCGTTGGAGGCCAGGAAGCGGTCGATCTGATCCTCGTATCCGGCGATCACGACCACCAGTTTGTCGCGATCGTTCTCCATCCGGGCCAGCAGCGTGTCGACGGCCTCCTTACCGAACGCGTCGCCGCCGGAGAGCCCTTCCTGGATGAGGGTGTACGCCTCGTCGATGAACAGCACCCCGCCCAGGGCGGTGTCGATCAGCGCGTTGGTCTTCGGTGCGGTGTGCCCGAGGTGTGTACCCACCATGTCGTTGCGCGACACCTCGATCACTTCCGGATTCTCGACGACGCCGAGGCCCGCGAAGATCTTCGCGATGACGCGGGCGATGGTCGTCTTACCGGTACCGGGCGGACCGGAGAAGATCAAATGCTGCGATTTGGATTCCACGGCCAGTCCGCGCTTGGCCCGGACCTGGTCCATCAGCACGCCCGACTTCAAGCGGTCGACCTGCTCCTTGACCGAATCCATACCGATCTGGGCCTGCAACAGCTCCGAGGCCTCCGACAGCAGCGCTTCGCGTTCCTCTTTCGCCGCCGACGCCGCGGCCTCGGCCGGATCGTCACCGGTGGTCGGATCCCACAGGTCGGTGCGGGAGGCGAGTAGATCCGGTGTGGTCACTTCCAGCCGGTAGGTCTTGTCCCGGACCGCGCGCTGCCACTCCTCACGCTCGGACCACAGACCGGATCCCTGGAGCCCCTTGAGGATTCGATCGGCGTTCTCGTGGTCACCGTTGTGCCGGTGCAGCATTCCCAGCAGGAAGTGCGCGTCGGCCCAGATATAGGACAGACTTCCCGAGGAACTGTCCTCCACGATGCGCTGCGCCCGGGGCATCGCCTCGCCGAGCCGGCCCAGATGCGCCAGCGCCTGCGCCGCCATCAACTCGGCCGCGATATCGAGCAGACCGTCCTCGATAACCGGCTTCGCGGTGCGGGCGCTGAGAACGTCGGACCAGCGCCGGGTCCGGAAGTACAGCGACATCCGCACGAAATCCGCGACATCGTCACTGGGCACCTGATCCAGGATCGCGGCCGCTTCCTGCCACTCACCGCCGTCGGCGTAGGAGCACGCCTGCGCGATCGCGATCTGGTCGCGATCGGCCATCGCTACCCGCAGCCCGTACATCCCGATCTCGACCTGACACCACAGCGACCGGTCGACCAGACCGGCGCGTTGCTGATCGCGATAGAGGTTGTGGGCCGATCGGTAGGCACCGTAGATCACCTCGGAGGTGATGTCCCCGGCCATGGCGCGGCCCAACCAGGCATCGCACATATCCGGATCCAGATCTGTCGCGGCCTGGAAGGCCGCCATCGCTTGTTGTTCGTTGCGCACGCCCCCGGCGACCAATCCCAGAGATTGAACACCCGTATAGAACGCGTCCTCGGCCGCTGACACCTGGACATCCCTTTCGACGCTCTCGCCTGCCCGAACCATAGACAGTCCCCCACCCGCGCGAAGATCGCCATTTCCCAATCATGGGAATAGCGCGCGACGCACCCCCGGGTGGTCGATCCACCCGCATGCGACCTGCGCGGATGGCGAAAATTTCTCACTCACATTGCGTACCGCTATTGAGTGTGCCGTTATTTGGCGGTATGGTTGTTATCGCGGATCGGCAGTCCTCATCCTGACGATCCGACTCACGGAACGAGTGCTCGCACACCGCGATCCGGCTACTGGGCACTCGTTCCGCACGAATCACATCACCCGGACCACGACGGCTTCGCTGGGCATCCGCGACCACTTCACGGTCGAACCCGTATACGGCGCCTCGATAACCATTCCGTTGCCCGCGGCGAGCTGAACGTGCTCGGGGCCGCGCGCGCTGAACGACCCCGCCGGAAATACCAGATCCCCCGGCCGTACGTCCTGCGGCGGAATTCGCACCCCGCTGTAGATCTGCTCGTAGGTGGTCCGCGGCAGCACGACCTTGCCGTCGGTGGCCTCGGCGATCGCGTACTGGGTCAGTCCGGAGCAGTCGAATCCGCCGCCGCTGGGTCCGCCGGCGCCACCGCCTCCCCACACGTAGGGCAGGCCCAGATACGAGCTCGCCGCGCTCACCGCCTTCCCACCGCTCGTCCCGTCGGACGGAACCGGCTGACGCATCGCTGGCAGCGCGCGGGTCGCGCGGGACACCGAGCCGGTCCGGGGACGGGACCGGCGACGAGGGCGGCGGCGGCCCGGATTCGCGGTGATCCGGCCGCGGACGGTCTTGGGCGCCGCCGGCGGCACGATCTGCGCCGCGTGCCGGTGCGCCTCGGCGAGATCCGTATCGACCTGGCGGGCCGCGTTCGTCACCGCGGTGTGCGCGGCATCGAGCAGGGCGGGCCCGCTGAATCGAGTGTCACCCACTGTCGCGATCGCACGCAGCCGGGTCTGCAGATCCGCGATCTGACCGTTCACCACGCTGCGGCCGTTGACGGTGCCGTCGCCCGCGGCCGCGACCGCCTTGTGCACCACCGCATCCCGCTCGGCGTGCGCGCCGGCCACCGACGCGTGCATCCCGGCCGTCTCGTGATAGCCCGTCATGAGGTGCCCGGTCCGCAGATCGGTGGCGGCGTTCGGCAGTCCCTGGGATGCCGCCACTTGCTGCACGGTGGGGCTCCCGGCTCCGTAGAGCTTCAGCAGGGAATTCAGGACGCCGTCCAGCCCGACGGTCAGTTCTGGCGACATCCGGCCGCCTCGCCGTAGCTGCGCATCGAACGCCTCCCGATTCGGCCCGGCTGCCGCGGGACCAGCGAAACTCGCGAAACTTCGCGTATCCGAAGTCGTTCACGACTATGCGGCACCGTCGCCGTGATGCGGAAACCGCATGACTTCCCAATTGCGGGAAGGGCCGACAATGAGGACGGACTCGAGGGAGGCGGTGCGACGGCATGCCGGAGAACACGGCTGGGACCGAAACGATCGGCCTACCGAAGCTGTTGCTGCAGGCCACCACGCCCGCGCCGGGGCTTCCCGTCGCGGGCAGCACAGGCGCCACCGGCAACGGACCGGTAGGGGCGAACGGGGGCGCGCCGCAAGGCCAACCACACCCCGGCGCACCCCAGGGCCAACCACACCCCGGCGCACCGCAAGGCCAACCACACCCCGGCGCACCGCAAGGCCAACCACACCCCGGCGCACCGCAAGGCCAACCACACCCCGGCACACCCCAGGGCCAACCACAACCCGGCGCGCCGCAAGGCCAACCACAACCGGGTGTTCCCGCGCAGTCCGCCGGAAAGCCCGGATATGCCGACTGTCCGCCGCCCGACGGCACCCCCACCAAGCCGACTCCCGGCACGCCTGCCGCTCCCGAGAAGCATTACTGGACGGTCGAACTCGACCCGCCGCCCGGGGCGAAACCGGCGGTGAAGTCCATAGTCGCGCTGGCGCGTACCGCGATCCAGACCGCCGTCGACCTGCTCGGCCGCGGTATGCCCGTACCCCCGCCGGAAGTGGCCAGCCTGCTGAAGCCGGTGACGTTCACCAACCTGGGCAAGAGCGACACCACCGTCGGCTACCGGCGCACCATCGCTCTGGTCAACGCCCGCCAGACCTCACTGCTGCAGTACGACCAGGAGATCGCGCGCACCTCCATCCTGGTGGCCGCCAGCAAGGACGAGACACTCGCGAGTATCAAGCACATCGTCGCGGAACTGCAGACGATGCTCAAGGCAGTACCCGTGAAGCTCACCACCACCCAGGAAACCGCGCTCATGCGCCAGATCACCGCCGCGGTGGCCCAGGTCTATCGCCTCGTCGACGCGGTCTACGCGGACAATCAGTCCCGGGCGGGCGGCGGCAGCGGCAGCGGTTCCGGGTCCGGTAGCTCCTCGGGCAGCGGCGCGTCCACAGGCGGCGGCGGCTCGTCGAGCGGGACCGCGGGTTCGGGCGGCGGCGGTCTCGGTGACATCCTCGGTCAGCTGCTGCCGATGGCCGCGATGATCCTGCCGATGGGTGCGATGGTGGCGGCGCCACTGGTGACCCAGGCGATGCAGAAGAACCAGCATGACAAAGAGGCCGAACTGCATTCGAACGGCGAGGTCACTCCCGGCGCCGGGGCCGCTCCGGCCGGCGATCCGAACGCGGCCGCGCCGGCCGCCGCCGTACCGGCCACCGCGCCCGGTACCGCAACCCCCACCGCCGTCACTCCGCAAGCGGGCGCGGCGGCCCCCGGCGCGCCCACCGCGCTGGCGACCGGCACCGGTGCGCAGACACCCGGGTCCCTGCCGCCGGTCACCGCACCGAACACCGGCGCCTCGGCCAAGGATCGCACCAAGCCTCCGACGGCCGACCCGAATGCTCCGGTGTCAGCGGAGCAGCAGCCGGAGAACGACGGGGAATCCGCGGTCTGATCAGACGTTGTCCGAGCGGTGCCGGTAGGCGAGTGAATCGCCCACCGGCACCGCTTTTTCGGTCCGGTGGCCCGGAGCGGTCAAGAGCGTCCGGTGACGTCGGGCCGAGCGGTGTCCGGAGCCGACACCGCACCGGTGGGCGGTCCGCCCGCCGTCGGCGGCGCCGATACCGCGGGGGCCGCGACCTGGCCGCCGGGCGCGGCCGCCGGGCGCGAAACCCGTTCGTCCACACCCGCGGCCACCGCCACCGGCGCGGCGACGAAGCGCGGATGCTTCACGATCTGCTCATGCGCGTACACCGCGTCGCGCAATTGCTGTCGCGTCGCCTCACCGGCCAGTAGCAGAGTCAGTTCGTTGCAGCGACGTTCGAAGACGAGAGCACGCAACGTCGCCACCTCGTCGTCGACCCGCAATTCGCCGACATCGACGCGACCGACATCAACCCGGTGCGGCAGCATGGCCGCGGTGAGCAGATCGTCGGCATCACGCAGTTCCTCCCACCACGAGGCGGGGATCTCGCGGCCGGCTCCGACCGCGTTCAGGATCCGGGTCCGGATACCGCGGGACTGCGCCGCGTCGGGCCCACCGGCGGCGCCGCCCGCGACCAGCTGGTGCGCTTCCGCCGCCAGCTCCTCGCACCGCGCGCGGATCTGCGAATCGGGCACGGACGCAACATGTTCCAGGCCCTCGACCGATCCCGCCAGTGCGAGCCGGTCGGCGGTGTCGGGGGTGAACTCCCGCAGGTCGACGTCGTAGGACGGACCGACCAGATCCTGCGTGGACACCCCCGGGAAACGCTGACGCAAACCGTTGTCGATCGATCCGGACGAGACCAGCGCGGTCAGTTCGGCGCCGGCCTTGCGGCCCCAGACCAGACCGAACTCCGCCAGCACCCGGGCCGGGTCCGACACGCCTTCCCACGGCGAGGCCGGGTCGCCGGAATCGCCGGCGAGCAGCTCGTCCCAGATCCACGGCGAAGAGACCTCGCGAGGCAGATACAACCCGGCCGGGAACCAGCCGCGCCCCTCGTTGGAGGTGATGAACACCCCGGCGCCGGCGGGGCCGCGCAGCACCGCTACGGCCCAATGCAGGCCCAGGACGGACGAATCCACCGCCGCCAGTACCGCACCGAGCAGAGTGCGGGCGATCAGCAGGTCGTTGTCGACGGCATCGCCGACCACATAGGCGGGTTCGGCCTCGGCGTCCTTGGCCTTCGCCACGGCGGCGGCGAACGGCGTCGGCAGCGGAACCGGTGGCAGATCGCCGGCCGCGCTGGTGCCGCTGGGCGCCTGGGGGCGATCGTCGGGACCGAAACCGGACGGCGGCAACGGGCCACCCGGGGGCACCACCCCGTTCGGCGATGTCGCCCCGAGCGGCGGACCGGACGGACCGCCACCCGGGCCGGACGGACCGGCAGCGGCGGCGGCCGCGGGGCCCGCTCCCGTGCCCGCCCCTGCCGACGACGTTCCCGGGCCGGCCGCGGCCGAATCCGGAGCGGCCGAGGATGATCCGGGTGCGGCGCCGGTCGGCGCGACGCCGGCGGGAGTATCCGCGCCGGCTTCGGCGGGGCCGCGGCCGCCATCGGCGGGGCCTGATCCCGGCGCCGCGACCTGCGGCCCGGTGGGAGCCTGCATCCCGGGACCGGGCATCGACGGCGACTGCTGCAGCGGTGGTGTGTGACCGGAACCGGACGGGTCCTCGGCCCGGCGAATGTGCGCGGCGCCGTCCTCATCGCTGCGTTCGAAGGCGGCGGCGGCGGCACGCAGCTTCGCGGCGGTGTCCAGGTGTTCCTTGGCCAGCGCGTTTCCCGCGTTCTGGCGTGCCTGGTAGTAGTCGTGCAGGGCGCCGAGCACCGGGTCGGCGATATGGCCGTAGGTGTTCGGGAATTCCTTCAACCAGTCGCTGGGAGGCTTGGCCCACTCCTCGGTGTCATGGGCAACGCGCTCGTGCTGAAGGGCCAACTCGAGTAGAACCGCGGGGTCGACGTCCATGCTGCCCGTCATGCCGAATCAGATCCTTCCCACCAGTGACGTCACCATTGTCGAGCCTCCCCACCTGCGGGAAGGATCGGGCCGGGGTGTTCGACGGCGGGCGAACGCCGCGGAGGCGGCGCATCCGCCGGGCGACGACAGATCCGATGCCTGGCGGCGGGCGTCCGTCCAGCGCGAGCTCGGTCCTGCCGAACCCACCGAATCCCGGTGCATCACCGCGTGGGCGGCGCGGTGATCGTGGGGCGCCGAGCCGGTTCGGGTGTGACGGTGTCGGTCGGGAAGGACGCCAGATATTCCGAGACCTGCCCGTGGGCGTAGACGATGTCGCGCAGACGCTGCCGCGACGCCTCGCCCGACATCAACAGGACCAGTTCGTTGCAACGGCGCTGCGCCACCAGCAAGCGCAGGGTGGCCGCGTCGGTCGCGGATCGGCCGGAGGATCCCTCGGATCGCAACTCCCCCACCGGAACCCGCGACACATCCGCCAGCAGCGGCAGCATCGATGCCGCCAGCAGCTGATCGGCATCGAACAACTGCTCCCACCACTCGGCCTGCACCGGGCCGCCCTGCAGAATCGTCTGCAGGATGCGGTGCCGGTGCTCGGCGGCGCCCAGAGACGCGAACGGATCCGGGCCCGACCGCGCGAGCCGCTGATGCGCGTCGAAGGCGAAATCCAATCCGCGACCGCCGATTCGATCCGGCGGGATCGCTGCCACACGCTCGAGCACCTGCGGGGCGCTCACCAATTCCAGTCGGTCGGCCAAACCCGGTGCGGGCGCGGAGAAATCCATGGTCGGGCTGGGCCCGACCGCGCCTTCCAGCGCGACCTCGCCCAGCTGCCGGGCCAGCATCTCGTCGAAGGGGGCCGAGGACACCAGGGCCGACAGCCTGGCACCGGTACGACGTCCCCAGGCGAGTGCGAATTCGGCGAGTACCCGCGCCGGGTCTGCCACCCCCTCCCACGCCGCCCCCTCGGCCACCGACCACACCCACGGTGTCGACAGTTCGCGGGGCATGAACACGCCCGGTGGCAGCCAGCCACGGCCGTCGTTGGAGGTCACGAAGGCGCTCACACCGCCGTCGTGGCGCATGACCGAGACCGCCCAGGCGACACCGACCGCCGGCGCGGCCCCGGCGGCGAGCAGACTGGCGAGCAGACTCCGCGCCAGGACCAGGTCGCCGTCCACCCGCTTTCCGAGCATGAAGGTCGGGGCCGCGGCGGCCACCATCGCGGCGCCGACGGCATCGCGCACCAATTCGCCACTGCCGGCGGTCTTGTCGTCGCTTCCGGAGGAGTCCGCACCGGAGCCGGCGCCGGCCGTCGCTGCCTCGCTGGGGTGCCGGCCGGGCGGCTGGTTCTTGGCCGGACCGGCGGCCGGGGGTGCCGAGACGCCGGGCGCGGACACGCCGGGAACCGAGCCGGGAGCTCCGCTCGGTGCCGAGGTAACCCGCGGCGCCACAACGGAACCGCGAGAATCCGCACCCGATGTCGCACGCGGATCCGCCGCGGGCGACGCACCGGCATGCGGGGTCGCGCCGGGCGGCTGGGCCGCTGCGGACGGCGGCGGCTGCGAGGTGAACATCGGTGTCTGCGCCGCCATGCCCGCCACCACGCCCAGCGACGCCGGTCCGACCGGCCCCACCGGCCCGATCGGGTCCTCGGTGCGGGTATCGGATCCGGTCCCGAGATCCGGCCCGCTCGAATCGCCACCCGGTCGCTCGTCGGTCGAACGCGCCGCGACCACCTGGGTATCGGAACCGGTCCCGGCATCGACCGCACCGTCCGGAACCGCCGGCGCCGCACCACGATCCGATGGCGCCGCCGGTATATCGGCTACCTGGTGTTCCGGGCTCTCGGTATTCGCGGGGCCGCCGGCGGACGGCATCGAGTCGAACGACCGGCCGCCACCCACGGGCGCGGCCTGCGGCGCCGGAGCGGCTCCCGGCTGCACCTGGACGGCCGCCCCACCGGCCGGCGCGTCGGCCGGCGCCGGCGTGTCACCCTGATGCGGCGCGGCGCCATCGGGTGCGACGACGTCCCACTCGGGCAGCTGCGACAGTGGCAGCTGTGATCCCAGGGGAGCCAGCAGATCCCGCAGCCCTCGCAAGCCCGGGATCTGCGGTACGAACGGACCGCCCAGCGGCCCGAATCGGTCGAGCAGCGGGCGCAGGGGGTTCACCCCCGGCCTGCCGGGACCGCCATTGCCCACTCGGGGGGTTCGGTGCAGCGGTCCGCCACCCGGCCCGTCGGAACCGCCGGGAGCGCTGCGCCACGGCCCGGGCTGTCCCAGGGCCGCCGCGATCGCCGCGAGTTCCGGTAACCCCTGCGGTCCGATCTCGCGCAATGCCGCCGCGGCGATATCGTCCACTTCGGCGCGGGCATCGGAGACGATCTCCCGGATCTTGCGATCGAGGCGCGCGTCCGCCTCACTCCCGTCCCCGCCCTCTTCCTTCTCCTTCTCCCGGGCAGCGGCGGCGGCCTCGGTCGCGGCGCGAATCCGGCGCAACGCGTCGTCGACGGCGTTGAGGATCCGGTCGCGGGTGCGGGCCACCAGACTCGACATCTGCCCGAAGGTATCGGCCGCGGCGACCAGCGCGTCGACGAATCCGCGCAACGTACCCTGCTGTGCGAGCAGGTCGTCCTTGACCGACTGCAGTCCCGGACTCGACCGGACCGCGTCGTCGAAGGCGCGCCGCGCGCGCTCGGCCTCGGCCGGATCCAGGGAATCGGCACCGTCGCGCGCAAGCGTTTCCAGATGGCCCCAGGCGCGCGGGGAGATCTGTGGCCAGTTCTCCCCGACTATGGGCTTCCAGTACGGGCTTTCGCGCTCCGGATTCATCCGGATCAGACCGATTCGGACCGCACGCGGTGGCCGCCGGCGATATCGGCGTCCTTCAGGACGGTGACCTTGCCGTGAGCGTGTGAGTGGGTGGCGTGGGTCCGACCGCGGAAGTCCTCCTCGGCGCTGTCGAACCAGCCGGTGACCTTGTCGAAGACCGCCCGCAACCCGTGGTCCAGCGGCGAGGCCGGCCGTTCGCCGACGGTCCAGCCGCCGGTGATGGCGCCGACCTGGTCGGCGAACGAGATCTTGGCCCCGGCGACCTGCCGGGAGGAGGCGATGACGTCATCGGGTTCGTCGATATCCAGCATGGCATGCCCTGTCTCGAGAATGTGTGCGACGCTCAGGAATTGGTGCCGAACTCGGCGATCTCCATGGCGCGGTAGGAGGATTCGGTGGGCAGGTCGAAGGAGTCGATCGTGTACGGCCGGGTGCCGTTGTACTCCATCTCCGAGCGCAGGCCCACCCTCGATTTCGTATGGGCCAGTTTGGCCAGTCGCAGAATCTCGGTGGCCAGCCAGGTATCGCCGTTCTCCCGGGCGTCGTCGGTGAGATGCAGTCCGACGACCTCACCGTCGCGATCACAGGCGACGCCGACGGTGTGGTCGGGATTGAACACCTCGTACACCCGATTCTGCCAATCCGGTTCGGGCGCGGCGACTTCGTCCTCGTCGTAATCGTCGATATCGGACATGGTCGGACTCCTTTCGATCGTGGGAAGCTAGGGACCCGCGACAACGCCCGGAGCGGAGACCCGTCCGGGCGGCGCGGAGACGGTGGGGCCGGGCGGTTGCGCGGGGGGTGCCGGATCCGGCTGCTCCTCCGTTTCCGCCAGCTGTGCGGCGATGGCCGACCAGGCCTCGTCACCGACCGTCATGACCTGGTGCAGCTGCCAGAATCTCGTCCCCAGATACATCTCGCCGGTGCCGTCCGGGGCGAGATCGAGGTGGTCGGGACCGTCGGCGGCGGGATTCAGGGTGATCGTCGTGAGCGGCGGTTGCATATCGTCGACATTGACGATCGTGGCACTGCTGCCCGGAATGAAACTGGTGCGGCAGCGCGGATCCGAGGCCGGCGTCAGCTCGGGACTGTTGGTGGTGATCGTCACCTCCGGGTTCAGCAGCAGTTGCAGTACCCACGATCGCGCGGCCGGCGCGGGCCGATCCGCGGTGATCGAAATGGCCAGCGACGCGGACAGATCCACCACCAGCACGGCCTGCGAACTGGTGACGCCGACGACGACCAGCCGCCGCGCGGTACCCACCGGATCGGGCAGATCGTCGGCGGCGAAGACCATGGCGGCCGATCCGGCGCCGGCGCCGGTCACCGGATAGGCGTTGACGGTGCCCGTCGCCACGTCGATGGTGTAGGCGGCCAGCAGATCCGGTGTCCGCTCGGCCAATCCGGCCAGGCGCACCAGACCTTCACCGTGCAGCCAGCGCACGGTGTCGGCGATGGTCACCCCTCCCGGATCGGTCACGAAACCTGCTCCGGCACCACGGATTCCGCCTCGTCGGAGGTATCGCCCCACGGATCTCGCGACATCAGCAACTCGTACTGGCGGCCGGCGTCCGCACTGCTCTCCCGGATCGCGGCGATGATCTCCGCGACCAGTTCGTGCGCCTCGAATCGGTCCACGGTGCCCGGCGCCAGGTACAGATCGGTGAGCCGGCCCATCGCGTCCACCTCGGGAATGACCGCACCGCTCGGCGAGGGGCGGCGGGCCCGGATGGCGTCGATCTTCTCGCGCAGATCGGCGATCTTGTGTCGCAGGTCGCGCGCGGCGTCCAAGGCCGCCTGCACCTCGGGATGGATATCACTCATGCGGAACCTCCGGATTGCGTCGGAGCCTGGTTGGCCGGTCCTGGTGTCGCCGGTGTCACGGTCGGGGCGATCGTGGGCTTCTCACCGATGACGGCATCGGTGTGTGGCGTGTCGTCGACGTACATCAGCCGATCGGGATGCCAAGCCACCACCCGGTTGCGCTCGTTGTTCGCCCCGCCGCCGCCCATCCCCGGAGACATCGGCATGTACGGCATCATCGGCGATCCGGCGCCGGCGGTTCGCGCCGCCGCCGCGGCCGGATTCTGCAGCGATTCGATCACCGGTGTGCGGGGCAGATTCGACGACGCGTTGCTGACCGTGCCGGTGGACGATCCGACCGTCGGCATGGGCCCGACCGCGACCGGTGAGGAGGAGACCGACGAACCCATCGAGCTGGTGAGATCGCCGATCGAGGGCATATCACCGCCGCCGCCACCGGAATATCCGTAATCGCCACCGCCGCCGAGGTCGTATCCGTAGTCGCCGTAGCCGTAGTCGTCGAGCGAACCGGTGGCGGTATCGCCTGTTCCGTTCATGCCCATCATGGGCATTCCGGCGGCCATCAGGCCACTCATCACGGTCGGGAGCATCGAGGCGAGGGTGCTCATCATCTGACTGTTGTCACCGGAACCGCTCGATTGCCCGGATGCGGACGCCGCCGTTCCGGTCTCGGAATCCCCCGCGTTCTTGCCCTGTTCGACACCGACCGTCGAGTAGTAGTTGCCGATGGTCTCGGCCGACCGCGCGTTCTGCTCCTGGTACTTGGCCAGAGCGGCCTGGATTCCGAGTTCGTTCTTCGCCCGCATGGACCGCACCAGTTCCTGGCGGGCGGCGATGATCTCCTCCGGGGTGGGATGTTTGGCCTTGGCGGTGTCGAAAGCCTTGGTGTAGGTGTCGATTCCGTCGGCGAGCTTGCCGAGGGTGGAGCCGAGCGTATCGAGCCAGCTGCGATGGCCGTTCAGCTTCGCCGCGGCGTCGCTGCCGACCGGCGTCCAATGCTGCATGGCGGCGGCGCCGGTGTCGACACCGGCGAGTGCGGCCGCATGTGTTGTGCCCAGGTAGTTTCGGACATCGGAGACGAACTGGTTGGCCGGGCCGGTACCGGGGCCCGCCCGCAGCTGCCGGGCGAACGTCAGCGGGTCCACCGCGGCGCCCGCCGTCGGCAGCCCGAAACTCGGTGGCCGGCGCGGAGTGGGCGGGTCGGCGTCGGACACCGGATTCGCCAAGACCTCACCACCAGGCCCGCCGATGGCGCGTGCGCCCTGATCGTCGGCATCGGTGTAGCGCTGGGCGGCCGCGCCGATCTTGTGCGCGGTCCGGTGCACCTGATCGAGGATGCCCGCCATCCCGTTCATGAGATTGGCGGTATGCGTGTTCAGTTGCGGAACCGCCTGTGCGGAAATGGGATCGCTACCCGCGGGCAGCACCCACCCCGTGGGCATCGACGCACCGGTGCCCCGCGCCAGCTCGGACAGCGCCGCCGCCGCGGCGGCGAGCTCGGCCGGATCGACCTGTAACGGCACAGCTGCCTCCTCTCACCACGACCTCACGTCGGCGTGCCGACGGCCGCCGACATCACACCACCGGACTGATCCTGGGGCATCGGCATACCCGGCCCGTTGTCCGCGTGGTGGTCCGGTGCGGTCGCCTCGATTCCGCGCGGATGCTGGAACTCGGTGAACGCTCCGAACTCACCGGCTTTCCCGGACAAGGTATCCATCTTGTCGGAGTCCAGCTTCTGCAGGTTGCCGTCGATGATCGCCTCGATGGTGCCGTCGGTACCGGAACCGAACACCGCGAGCAGCGCGGTGACCTTCTCCCAGACACCGACGTCGCCGGTCATCATCTGGTTCGGATCGACGTGATCGCCACTGTCCTTGTCGCCGGACCACTTCACCGAGGTCTTCTCGTAGGCCTTCACGGCATCGGTACTGCCCTGGTTGCCGAAGGCCGCGTCGAGCGCCTGCGCCACGACGAGAGAAACCTTCTGCGTGCGCCCGTCGGGGAACGGGTACTCGACCGTGCCGTCGGCTCCGGGGGTACGTCCCGGCGGCACCGCGCCGGCCTGCTGGCTCTGGGAGGAAGACGCGCCCTTCGGCGCCGTGTCGGACTGGGCGGACGCGGCGGACGCGGCGGGCTGGGTCTGCTGCGGAGTCGTGGACGCCGGCTGCACCGGAGCCACGGGCTGCTGGGGATACATGGGCTGCATGCCGCCGTTGCGACCGTTGAGCCCCTGATCCTGCATCTGGCGCATCATCTGCATCTGCGCCAGCATCGGCAACATCTGGCTCATCATGTCGCCCATGCCGCCCATGCTCGAACCGAGGCCCGCGCCCATACCGGAATCCGGTGAGGACAGGCTGGCCGGAGTGACCGAGGACGAGGACGGGAGCGTGCCGTCCGACGAACCGGTCCCGAGCCCGCTGGGGTCCGAGGCCGAATTCGAGCCGCCGGACAGGCCGTCGGTGAGCGATCCGCCGGTACCGTCCTGGCCCGTGCCGGCTCCGTTGTCGAGTCCGAAATCGAGAGGGGTGAAACCGTCGTCGGCACCCTGCTGGCCCAGCAGATCCGGGTCGTAGGCGGTGCCGCCGCCACCGCCACCACCGGCGCCGCCCCCGGCAAGCTGCTGTTGCAGGGATTTGACCTGGGCCTGGAGATCCTTGTTCTGACCCGTCAACGTCTTGACCTGTTCGGTCAGTTTCTTGACGTCGTCGGTCGCCCCCTTGACGTCGTCACCATCCTTGTTCAGGGTGTCGTAGGTCTTGGTCATCAGTTCGGTGCCGGCGTTCAGCCCCTCGGTGACGTAGGTCATGATGTGCTCGTCCTCCGTCATATCTCCCTTCGGAGGTTCGGAGGCCGAAACGCTCAGTGTGTCGATGAGCGTTTTGAACTTGTCCTGGAATTCGTCCCCGTGTTTGCCGGCATCCTTGACGAACTTCGCCACCTTCTCGTCTTCGGTTTCCAGACCGTCGTAGGCGGTTCGAAGTCCGATGGCGACCTCACCGTAGGAGGCGAACAGATCCGAGTTCGCCATGACCGATGTGGTGACCTGAGGGATAGGCGCCTTCTTCGGCGCCTCGAGCGTCTCGCGGGAACCGAAAGCCTTCCAATGCTTTTCGAAGGTGTCCTTGTAGTCCCCGTCCAGCCAGTCCTCGATCACCGGCGAGATCTTCAGACTCTGCGGCCACACACCCTCACGGCGCTGGTCAGGAACCAGCAGGGTCGGCATATCCTTGCTCATGCACCGATCACCGCGCCGGTGTCGGTGCTGGTGCTACCCGCGTACCGATTTTCCTTGCCGGCCGGGCGAGTCGGAAGGACCTTCGGCAGCTTCGGCTGCCCGTTGTCGGCTCCCGGATTGTAGTAATGGCTACTGAGGAAGCCGGCCGCGCCACGACCGACCATTCGGCCCGCCGCATTCTGCAATCCCTTGGTACTTCGGTTGGCGAGGTTCGTAGCGATCTTGCCCGACCCTTTCGCCGCCGCCTTGCCGACCAATCCGACAAGTTTGGCACCCGGCCCTTTGCTGAACAGCGTCCTACCGATCAGCGACCCGACGCCGGTCTCCTTGAGAATCTTGCCCCCGGGAATCAGCGAAAGGCCGGTGGTGAGGGCGCCGGCTTTCAAGCCGTCGGTGAAGCTGCCGGTTTCCACCCCGGTCCAGACCCCGTCCACCACACCGCCCAGCAGCGGGCCGGCCACGGGAACCATGCTGGTGGCCATGACGGTCAGGTCCTTGAACCACCCCATGAGATCACCTATCTGCGACGAGCACCCGGACTCGGAACCGAACTGTCACGACGACAGGGTCGTTGCGACATTCACGACGACTTCATTGTCGATGATTCCCACTGGCGGGAAGCGGCCTCCGGCCCCGCACCAGTCAGGATGATTCAGGAGGATCCGGGCGGTTGGGAGGAGTGCGCACAGTGACGAATCTCCGCAGTGTAGCGCCGCCGGTCACGGCTGTACCACAACAGTTTCCGATACCGTCCGCGTCGAGGTGAGCCGCGATGACGAGTGCGGAAGTATGGCAGGCCACCGAGCCCGACGATACCCAGGAACCGGCCCCATTCGAGATCGGGACCGACGAGCGGCAATCCGGCCGGACGACGCCCTGGACCAAGGCGACCGGGCGGAACCGCGGACCGTCCGGCGCACCGATTCCCGGCAGCCCGGCGACATCGGACACCGCGACCGCGTCCGATACCGCGGCGCCGGTGGCGAATCCGGTTCGCCACGACACCGCCGCCGACCGTCCCGCGACGACGACCGCGGCACCGATCTCGGCCCCCGCCGCTTCGAGCTCACCGTGGACGGCCGCCCGTAGCGCACCCGACCGCACAGCGGCCCCGACCGCCGCGCCGACGAATTCCGCTGCGCCGGCGGCGACCACACCCGTTGCCGCTCCGGCCGCCGCTCCGCAGACGACCGCCGGGACGGTCGATACCGGGCACGACGACGGCGCTGGGCTCATGGATCCGAGCGCGCTGGCGTCGGCGGCGATGCCGGCGATGACGATGCTGCCCATGCTCGCCTCGGCACTCGCCGGACTCGGCAAGGGCAGAACCGGATCGGGCGCACCGCAATCCGGCGCCGACGGTAGCGGCAGCGGGGCGCTGACTCCGGAGGCCCAGCGGGCGCTCGATACCCTGCGGCAACTGAAGGACACCTACGGCGACGAGAACAAGAACCCGTCCGACCCCGAAACCGACACCGGGAAGAAGCGACTCGATACCGGCACCGGGACGAAGACCCGCGGCTCGGGACAGACCACGGCACAGGTGCGGGCGCGTCAGATGTATCAGCGCACCGCCGCGGCCGCGTTCAACACCCTCGACAACGACCTCGTCGACTTCATGCGCCGCCACGCCGGCAAGCACAAGCTGGACAAGAAGGCCGTCACCCAGTTGTTGCGCGATGTCGACACCCAGCTCGCCGAACTGGGCTCCGCGGCCTACACCAAGGCCGGGCAGCTTCAGGTGCACCGGATCCTCACCAAGGCCCTCGAACAGGCCACCCGCATCGTCGGCGGCGGCAGCGTGACCTCCAAGGACGCGGCCGCCGAAATCAACCGCCTCACCAAGCAGTACATGTACAACCTCGCCGGACAACGGCTTTCGAGCGGCAGCGCCGGCGGGAGCGGATCCGGTACGACGGTGGGCGGCACCGTGGGCCAGTGGATTCAGCAGGCGCTGGGCGTACTGGCCGCCGCCGGAGTCGATACGAGCCGGATAGATCCGGAGGCGATCGCGATCATCATCCAGCACGAATCGGGTGGTAATCCGTCGGCCACCAACAATTGGGACAGCAACGCCGCCAGCGGAACTCCCTCGATCGGCCTGATGCAGACCATCGGCCCGACCTTCAATTCCTATGCGTTGTCCGGACATCGCAACATTTACAACCCGGTCGACAATATCGTCGCGGGGGTCCGGTACGCGATCTCCCGCTACGGCTCGGTCAGCAATGTCCCGGGCGTGGTGGCCGTGCGCAGTGGCCGGGCCTATCGAGGCTACTGATGGCCGGCCCGCGAGATTCCCTCGAATCACCCGACGGCGACGGGCCGCAGACCGGAATCGCGACATCGGCGCCCCGGTCGCGGACCGCGCGCTCACCGGCGCCGGCGCCCGCCAAGCCGCGCGGGTCGATCCCGTCGACACTGCCCGGCACCGGGGCGGCCGCCGCGGCCCCGCCGAGTTCCACCGCGGTAGCCGCCGCCGCTCCGGCCGGAACCGCTTCCGCCGCAACCGCTTCGCTGGCCGGCGGTTCGGACCTGGCAATGCTGGCCGGTGCCGCCGGACCGCTGGCCATGGCCGCGATGAGCGCCTTGAATTCGATGGCCGGACATTACGGCGACGGGGCACCGACCGCGGACACCGGCCAGTCCTCGATGCCGCCGAGCCTGGCCGACACCGGCGCGCCGACCGGGCCGATCGCCTGGGACAGCGGTGCCGGGGCGCAGTATTCCGCTGCGCGGCAAGCCAATTCCGAGGAGTCCGGCGCTCTGGGCCAGATGAACGCGGAGCTGCGCCGAATTCTCGGTGGCACAGTCGAAGACACCCTGCAGGGCCGGGCGGCGATGGCGGCGATCATCGCCGAGGCCGATGCCGCCTTGACCGCCCTGGGCAAGGTGGGCGGTGGCGCGGCGGCGCAGAGCCAGGTGGTCGGCGCACTGGATGCGGCCCTGCAGCGAGCCGGGTCGGTACTGCACACCGGGCAGGCGCGGTCGGCCGTGTCCGCCGAGCAGATCAACGCGCTCGCCGCGCGCTACATCCGCGACTCCGGGGGCGGCCGCCCGACGCGGGTATATCGGCCGAGCGGTGCGAGCGGGGGCCCGCCGGGCGCCCGGCCGGCGGGAGCGGTGGGGCAATGGATCGATCAGGCGATACAGATTCTGCGGCAGAACGGATACGACACCAGCCGGATCGATCCGGCCGATATCGCCGCGATCATCCAGCACGAATCGGCGGGCAATCCGCATGCGATCAACAACTGGGACAGCAACGCCGCCGCGGGCACGCCGTCGAAGGGCCTGATGCAGACCATCGATCCGACGTTCAACGCGTATGCCCTGCCCGGACACCGGGATATCTGGAATCCGGTCGACAACATCATCGCCGGTGTCCGCTACGCGATATCCCGCTACGGCTCGGTCGATCAGGTGCCGGGCATCGTCGGTATGCACCGGGGAACGGGTTACGTCGGTTATTGAGTTCCCGGATCGGCTATTTCGCCCAGCGCGTGGCGTGGTAGCCACTGGGGAGATTGATCACCTTCACCACATCTCCGGTGCGCGGCGCCTCGACGCATTTGCCGTTGCCGATGTACATCATGACGTGACCGGGGTTTCCGTTGTTGAACTGCGCATCCGGGAAGATCAGGTCGCCGGGCTGAATCGCGTTCGCGGCGACCTTCGGCAGCTGGCGGTACTGCGCCGCGGCCACTCGTGGAATGTTGACACCCGCGGCCCTGGCCGCGTACTGCATCAGACCGGAGCAGTCGAAGGAATTGGGGCCCTCCGCACCCCAGACATAGGGATCGCCCTGCTGCTGCAGCGCCACCTGGACCGCCTTCTGCGCCGCGGTCGAGGCGGTCGCGGTGGTCCCGGTGTATTTCTTACCGACGAGGTTGTACATGTATTGCTTGGTGAGGCGGTTGATTTCGGAGGCCGCCTCCTTGGAGTTCGTACTGCCGCCGCTGACGATGTGGGTGGCCTTCTCGAGCGCCTTGGTGAGGATCTCGTGGACCTTCATCTGCCCGGCCTTGGTGTATGCCGCCGAGCCGAGTTCGGCCAGCTCGGTGTCGACATCGCGCAACAACTGGGTGACGGCCTTCTTGTCCAGCTTGTGCTTACCGGCGAGCTTGCGCATATAGCTCACCAGGTCGTTGTCGAGGGTGTTGAACGCCGCAGCCGCATTGCGCTGAAACAGTTGATGCGCCTTGACCTGGGAGACGGTTTTGCCGCTGCCCGTGCCGCTGCCGGAGCCGGTGCTGGTGTCGAGCTGTTTTCCGTTGCCGCCGGTCTCGGGTGTGGTCGGATCCTTATCGTCGTCGCCGTAGGTCTTCTTGAGTTTCTGCAACGCGTCGAGGGCTTGCTGCGCCTCCGGCGTCATGGCGCCGTTGGATCCGGATTGCTGTGCGCCCGAACCGTTCCCGCCGCCACCACCGCCGAGACCGGACAGAGCGGAGGCGAGCATGGGCAGCATGCTCATCCCGATCATCGCGGCCGGCATCAGCGACATCATGGTGTCCGGATCCAGCAATCCGCCGCCACCGTCGTGACCGTCTTCGCCCCGTCCCCCCGGCGATTGCGGTGAGACGGCTCCGGCACCGGTCCCCGGGGTGGCCGCCTGCACCGGGCCACCGGTACCCACGGTCGAGGCGCCCACACCCGACGGGATCGATCCCGTCGACGCTGGAGCCGCCGGGGCGGGCGGCGCCGCCGCGGAGGGGCCCGGAGTGGGCGGCGCGGCCTTCGCTCCCGGGTCGGCGGGCGGCGGCTGCTTACTCGCATCCGCCTGTGCCCCACCGGAACCCGGGGCGGGCGCGGCCGGGGTACCTACCGGACCGGGCTTCTGCCGGCCGGACTTGGTCCACGGCGTGCCCGGTTTCTGTTCGTCTCCGGAACTCTGGTCCGGCTCCTCGGCCGCCGGGTCCGGTTCCGGTACCGGGTCGAGCCCGGTATGCCACACTTCCGCACTGGTCATGATCCGCTCCCCAGCACCCGTTTCACTCGGACCCCGTTACCACTGGGCATCGCGATCTCCACGACACCACCGGATACCGGGTCGGCGGTCACCACCGCGGCCGGAGAGACCGCGATGCCCACCCTGGTCGGCGCATGCGACCGATAGTCCCAGAACACCAGATCCCCGGCCGAGGCCCGGTCCGGTTCCACCCGCTGCCCGCACACCGCTTGGGCGGCAACGGTATCCGGCAACACGACGACAGCGGAGACCCCGGTTCCGGGGGTCTGCGCGGACGGTCCGCAGCCCTCGGCGGCGGGCGCCATCTCCGCGCCGGCCCGACCCGCACTCGCGGCCGGATCGCGAGGCGCCGCGCCCAGCAGTCCGCAGCTGCCGGTCGTCCACACCGCCGACGCCTGGTAGATCACGTTCTTCGGCAGCACCGCCGTGCCCATCTGCTGCCCCACCTGCCCCAGCGCGAGTTGGCGGGCACAATCCACGGCGGCACCGGCGTTGGACACCCGCAACGCGGGCAATTGATACGGCGCGGACTGCATCGCGCTCACACAGTCCCGCTCCCAGCTCGAGATGTCGGGATCATCGGGGGCGATGGTCAGCCCGGCATAGGGATTGGTGGTGGGAATATCCGACGGCTGGAGCGTCTCGGTCGTTCCGGTATCGGTGTCGGTGTCGGTGACGTTCTCCTCGTCCGGTCCCAGCGCGCTGTCGCACTGATACCGGAAATCCGCGGAGGCCGCCGAACCGGAACTGTCGGCGGCGAGCACCAGCACGGTGCCCAGCCCGAACAGTGCCGCCACCGCGAGCAGCGCTATCCATACCCACGCCGGAATCATCGCGAGGAGTATGAAACGACCCAGCATTGCTAACCTTCCGGCCTCGTACTACGGCTGCAGATATCTCGCGACCTCAGCCATTCCGCTCTTCCAGTTGGGGTTGGCGTTGTTCTGGCCCCTCGGCGCCACCGAGTTCCACGGAGTTCCCTGAGCGCCACTGGCCCAGTGGTCGGTGTTCACCGCGTCGAAGACCAGCGTTCTGAGGTCCCTGATCCGGTTGGCATCGGTCACATCCTCCATCAGGTGTTCGGTCGATGCCTGAATGCGCTTGGCGTGCTCGTTGCCGATCCACTGACTCATACGGGCCGCGCGTTCGCGAGACAGCCTGGTAGTTCCGTCGATACCCACGCTGCGCAGGTGCTGGGCGGCTCTGTTGCTGGCGAGAGCTCCCTGGGTGAGGTCATCACCATCGATCACGGCCTGCAGGGCGACCATCTTTTCCTTCGTGGAATTCCGCATATAGTCCTCTACGAAATCGCGCTCGACGCCGGAGGACGCGCCACCGTCCAAGACGACACCGCCGCGCTTGAACCGCCGGAACGTCCGCGATGCCTGCTCCAGATTGGCGAAGTCCGCGGCGGTTTCCACCGCATCACCTTTACCGCTGACGAGCAGTCGCGCCGAGTTCTGGCTGCGCCGAAGCGCGGAGACCAGCAGACTGAGGTCCTTGTCCGCCACACTCTCGCTACTGGCGTTGTCGGCGATCATCTTCCGGGACCGGCCGACCAGATGGCCCAGTCGGTCGTTCTTCAGGCCGGCACCGAGCATCGCGCCGTGCGCATCGGCGATACCACCATCCGCGTCCAGCACGCCCTGTATCGCGCCGGCCATCCCGCGAATGGATTCGATCCCTCGCGAACCCCCGTATGCTCTGCCGCCTTTCCGGGCCTCCTGGCTCAGCGCCTCCCACTTCGCCATGGACTGGACATACCAGCCCCGGTTGCCGCCGAACCGCTTTTCGTCCACCCACGCCCCGGCCTGCGCTTCGGCCATCATCTTCTTCAGCCTCGACTGCGGGCGGAAACTGCCCGGAAGCCCACCGAGCATCCATTCGGTGATCGGCGAGTTGGCGAGTGTGCTCGCGCCGGCCATCGCAGCCATCATGACACCGCTACCCAGCTTGTGGTGTGCGCCCATCTCGCCCATCCCCAGCGCATGCCCGCCGGCGCCACCACCGCCGCCGCCGCCCGATCCCGGACGCTGGATGGCCAGTGCGACTCTGTTCGCGACCCACTCGTTTCCGCTGTCGAGGCTCGCGGTCAGCCTTCCGAACTGAAGGAACGCCACGACCATCACGATCGCGCCGATGACGAACACCGACATCTCCTGGCCCTTGGCCTGCCGGAAAAGATCCCCGAGGAACAACAGGTAGACACCGAGCGCCATGATCTGGACGCACATCCGTACCGCCGACATCGCGCCGTGCACGATGGCGCGCACCGCCAAGGTCTGAGTCGGCCCATACACGAATCCGCCCGCGGCGAATCCGAAAATCGATAGGAACCCCCAATACACCGAGTCCAGGGCCGACCAGATGATCTTGAGCGATAGGTACGCCGCGAAGATGAGCAGGATCGTCGCGGTGATCAACAGCAACAGGCCCGCGCCGATCTGCCCGAAGCTCGGATTGTCCGCCGCGCGGAAGGCCGCCTGATCTCCGCAGGACTTCATGCCGTCCTTGATCTTGCCTTCACTTCCCGACCGCACACCGGCCGACCAGGCCGCCGCGCATCCGGGGTGATCGTCGACGACATGCCCGAAATTCCAGACCTGCAAGGGCCGGCGGGCGAAGTTGTCGGCCATATCCTCCTGCAGGGTCGGCACCATGGCGGCCGGATCGGGATTGCTGTTGCCGTTCAGGCCCGCCGACACCGACAGTCCGACATTGCGCCCCTCGGCCAGTATTCCGTGCGAGGACAGCACCTCACCGAGTGGATCGGAGAGATACATCGGTCCGATGATCGCGAACACGAGCATGGTCAGTGCCTGGATCACGGCTTTGGCGTGGAAGCCGCGCTGGAAGAAGTAGGCCACGAAAAAAGCACCGAAGGTCGCGAACGTCATGAGCATGATCGGCGTCGCGAGTTGCCCCGACAGGGCATGTGCCACCCCGTTCAGGGGTGCGCTGAACACATTCATCCAGCCGAAATCGAGGACCCAGCCCACCAGCCAGGGCGGCAAGGTGACGAGCACCATGAAGAAGGCGAACAGCAGGCCGAGCACGATCGCCAGCCCCGTATTGCCGGGGTGGAAAATGCCGCCGTGGTTGGTGGCGTAGACGTAGTCTGCGAGCGAAACACCATAGGAGTCACGGACTTTCGTCCAACTGAGCGCCGAGTTGCCGCCCGGGCCGCTGTCGGTTTCGGTCTCGACGGCCGCGGTGGCGGCCGCACCGACCACCATCGGAACGACCAGGAAGACCAGTACGGCCAGCACCGACCAGGTAATCCATCGACGTCGCCGGGTCGCGGTCAGCCGCCGCCAGAACCGGCGCGCGACCATCCGTGGTTGCCACTGCTCGGCATCCCAGAATTCCAGCTGCCGGGCCGGATCGGGCAGGCGCAGGCCCCGACGGCGGGCGGGGGTGACCGTGTCGCTACTCATCTGCCGAGGCTTCCACTCATACCGACACCTGCCGGAGCACCGGTGAGCGGCGCGCGCCCGCGCCCGCGGTCTGCGGTGTACTGCCGATCGCCTCCGCCCGGTCCTGTCGTGCCGGGCCGAGTACCTTGCCGCGGCCGATGCGGTTGAGCGCATCCCGCATGAACATCTCACCGCGACGTTCCTCCGGCACGGTGCGGCCCGGTCCGCTCGGCGGCGAGGTCTCCTCCCGCAGCACCTGCAGCAGGAACGGGGTCTCCTCCAGATCGACGCCGAGCCACTGCAAACTGTTGCGCGCCAGGGTTTCGTCGCGCTGCCGGAAGACGAAGCGGTTCGGGATCAGGTTGTGCGCCGCGCCCTGGAAGTCGGTCGCGGGATCGTGGGAGGCCAAACCGATGGCGGCCAGGTGCTTTCGGCCGTCGCGGCTGAAATCGGAGGTCACGGCGGAACCGACGTGGGTCTGGGTGAAGTGATGCGCCTCGTCACCGACGAGCAGTCCGAACCGGCCGTTGTCGGACAGGTACGCCTCCCGTGCGGCCACACCCACCAGCTCGTACAGTGCGGTGCCCAGTCGCTTGGTCAGCGGTAGCCGGTTGTAGAGGTGCGGGGTGGTCAGCTCCTCGGCCGTCGGCAGCGCCAGATTGTGGCTGCGCACCACGGTGGCGGCGGCGTCGAGCCGCAGCGCCGGCAGCGTCGGGTCGAACAGCACCGGGACCCGATCCAGAATGGTGCCCAGACGCGCGGCCAGATCCGCGAATTCCTCACCACTACCGCTGTCGCGCAGCCGGCAGACCACATTGTGCAGGTCCAGCATGCTGCGGATGCCGTGCTCGGCGATGCCGCGGGGCGTCAGCAGACCGCTCATCGCCGCACCGGCGCCACTGGTCGGCGACAGATCCAGCAGCGGCAGAATGGAATCCAGCGTCCGCTCACCCGCGACCCGGGGCGCGAACAACCGCAGCGGATCGAGCGAGACGGTGGGATTGCTCAGGTCGATGACGACGGCGTCGTCGATGGAGGCGGCGAAGTACTCCCACTCCCCCACCTGACTGCGGTCGATGGCGAGGAACTGCCCGCCCATATCGTGCACGAGCACGGCCATCAATTTCAGGAAATACGATTTGCCCGAACCCAATTCGCCGGTGACCGCGAACGAGGCGGACAGGTCGTGCAGCGCCGCCTCCATGATCCCGAAATGGATGGGCTCGAAATTGCCCGACAGCAGGTTCACCCCGATGACGGGACCGCTGTCGTCACCGATCTGACTGGTGGTGAACGGCACGAAACCCGACCACATATCCGAGGGCAGGATATGGGCGAAGTCGTCGAAGGCGCGCCGCTGCGGACTGCCCGGAATCATCATCGACCACAGATCGACCTGAGCGCCCAGCGGTGCGGTCATTTCGACCTGGAACCGCTTGTAGCGGCGTTTGAGGGTGTTGACGGCGTCCATCGTGGTCTCGTGGGATGCGCTGCCGACCGCGATCACCGTCGTGAACGACACCTCGGATTCACCACTGTTGACCTCGAAGTGGTGGTTGTATTCGGCGAGCATCGCCGCCTTGGACATCAGGGTGTTCTGCGCGAACGAGATCTCCTGATCGCGCTGATCCATCTGTTCGCCGAGGCGGCGCAGATTCAGTTCGTTGCTCTTGAGCACGGTCTCGGCCGGCTTGGTGGAGACCCGCATCGCCCAGTCCACCGTGACGTCGTCGAGCCCTTCGAGCACACTGAGGAACTCGCTGCCACCGGGAAAGGGCATACCGCCGTAGGGAAATGCGTGCGGCGTCAGCATGGCCTGATAGGACGGCCGGAATTCGTAGTCGGGCTGGACCACCTTGATCACCGGCACGAAGGACGGGCGAACCCGGCGGTTGCTGTCGGCCTGGGCGCCCTCGTCCAGTGCGGCGGAACGGAATACCGCGGCGGTGGCGTCGTCGATCACCCCGGCACGCGTGGGCGCGACCGGATCACCCGCGGCGCCGCGCGACAGATAGTGCTCCCACAGCCATTGGAAGATCGCGGCCGGCACCGGAATCGGATCGAAGTCGCCACCGATCCGGGACAGGATCTCGTTGGCCTTCTCGTCGTACCCGTCGAGCGTTTCCCGCGAAATCGACGATACGTCGACCGACGCGGAACCGCCCCGCCACATTTGTGACAGGCCGGAGATGCCCGCGCCCGCGTTTCCCACCGGAATACTCAGCAGGAATATCCGCGTCTGCGGGAGAATCGCCTGCACTCGCTCGTAGGAAGCGACCACTTCGAGTGCGTAGTCCTCACATTCGTCGAGATCGACACCCTCGACCATCTTGCTGAGCACGTCCAGCGTATTGAGCCGGGCCTGGATTCCCAGCAGCAGCGAACCGGCGGGCAGGCTGTTCACCAGCGCGTGGTGTGCCGATTTCACGTTGTACTTGTCGCCCGAACGGCGCAGTCCGTAGCCGAGGGGGCTGATGAAATACGTGGCGGTCACCAGGCCCGAGTGGGTGAATTGGAGATTTCCGCGCACGGCCGCGGTCGGCTGCAGATCGCGAACGAATGCCATCAGCCACGCTCCCCGGCCGGCACATTCTCGTTCTCGTCCTTCGCCAACGTCTTACTCCATCTGTCGAGCACATTCCCGAGCATCGTGGGTGCCTGCAGCGATTTCCCGGTACCGGCCTCGCGCGCTCGGTCGGGCAGGATCACCACGATGCTCTCCTCCACGTACATGGTGTGCCGGGCGGATTCGGAGGTCACCGGAATTCCGGAGGCGGACACCGGCTTCCGGAACAGGATCATCCGTCCGACCCACATCAGCCGGGACGTCAGCCGCACGCCGGTGTACGGAATCAGGCCGATGCCGAACACCACCGCGACCGTGAGCGCCACACCGACCAGAAAGGTCACCGCCGGATTGACCGGCAATGCCATCGCCAGAACCGAGGCGATCAGGATCACCGCGACGCCCGCGATGATCTGCGGCAGGGTATACGGCCCGAACGGGAGTTTCTGCCCGTTCTGGGCCTTGCCGATCATGATGGGGACACGTTTGATCGGCGTGTAGACCTTGATCAGCTCAGTGGCCATACACTCCACCGACCGGCTGATCGGGGACGATGCGGTTGGAGTCCACCCGGGCGTAGTTCACCACGGTCGGCAGGATCCAGAACAGGATCGCGGCGACGACGGCCGATGCGGCGACGCCGAGCACCTTGCCGGGGGACAGTTTCGATTTCACCCCCTCGGAGATCAGCAGGGCCATACCCGCGATCGCGATGATGATGATGCCTGCCCAGCGCACGAATTGCAGAATGTTGTAGAGGATGTAGCCGAGTTGACTTCCCATGACGCCGTCCTTTCCGGATCAGTTCTGTGTCGCCGGTGGGACCGAGACCGCGGTTGACGGCGCGGTGGTCGGAGTGCCGGAAGCGGACGCCGAGGCGGAGTCCCGCGCCTGTCCGCCGGAGACGACCGCAATCGGAGTGTGCAGGGCCGGAAGGGCATCCATAGCCTGCACCTGCCACTGTCCCGAGCTGCGGATCATCGTGAGCGGATATGCCAGCGTCGGAGCCGGGCCCGCGCCGGTCTTCGGATTGATGGTGGCGAGCACCTTGGCGGAGTCCGCGCTCGTACCGCAGCTCGAATCCGCCGACGACACCGTGGCCGTCTCGACGCCCGTGTACGGCGCCGGTTGCAGCGCCGCGATTCCGGAGTTGGGGGTGACGTAGCGGGCCACGTCACCGGAGCCGGTGAGATAGGCCGCGAGGAATCCGGAGGCAACCTGCGCCAGTGGGGTGTCGGTGCCGCAGGAAATGTCGTAGTTCAGCGCCAGATCGTTGCCGGGGCCGGGGGCGCCGACCGCCGACGGAAGGGACAGCGCTCGGCGGCGACCATCGGCGGCGACCGAGACCGGCACCCGGTAGTACTCGCGAAGCCCGCCCGCCGCACCGGTTTTGGCGATCCGGACCGACACCGTGACGGCCCATACGTCCAGACTCTTGGTGCCGATACTGCGCGAGGCGAATACGACGATCGGATCGGAGACCTGCCGGGCTGTGGACGGCAGCTTCATCTGCTGTGCGTTGACGTACTCGGAGAGCTTCTCCTGCTGACCGCTCGTCGCCGACAGGTAGGTCACCACGAATTCCTCGGCGAACGACTCAGCCAGCTGGGCATTCCCGACGATCGTGGTGGTGTCGGCGTCGGAGGGGCCGGGCGGCGGTGAGGAGAACCAGCTCAGGACGGCATGTCCGCCGCCGAGGACGGCCAGCACGGCGAGGACGGCGAACAGGGCATTGTCGCGGCGGCGGCGAGCGGCCATCCGGCGAAGTAACTCCTCGCCCGAATCCGCCCGTCTGCCAGCCGATGTCCGCACTCTCGAAATGGTAGAGAGCTGCACCACGCCACCTGTTTCAACTATTCCCCGGGATGGGAAATCCGCCGCCGGTACCGGACTGTCGTCAATACACCGGGCTGCGATTCATTCGATACGCGAGCCGGTGCTGAAGTTGATCGTCGTAGCCGATCGGCACCCGATGGTGGCGCGCCGCGAAGGCTTCTCGATGCGGTTCCATCATCGGGACGTCGTCGGCGACTCGCACCAATTGCGCGATGGCCAGCTGCCGGGTGGAGTAGCCGGGATAGGGATACAGCAACATCGAGGTCGGCGTGTAACCGCCGCCGTAGTTGAGCGCCCGCACGGTGACCCCCGCCGTATCCCCCGCTGCCAGCCGCCCGCTGAGTTCGATCAACCGCCCACGATCATCGGGATGGAAGACGTCCACCGGACGGAACAGGTAGTCCCAGCGCATCCACGGCGCCGGGTCGGTGAGCCAGTGCGAGATGCTGGTGCGCTCGAGTTCGATCACCGCCAGATGCGTTCCCGCCCGCCGATGCGCCTCACGCAGACCCACGCGTTCGAGGGTGGACCAGGTGGCGGGCTGGTCGTCGGAGGACACGTCCTCGATCAACCACCACGCGCCGCGGGTGCGGTCGTCGTCGCGCGCGCGGATGGTGACCCGCCACCGGCCGGGCCGGCCCGAATTGTGCGGAACCGCGACGTCGAACTGCATCTTGGCGCCGGGTTTGGGTTCATAGAGCAGATCGAGGACTTCCGAGTGACGATCGAAAGCCGTCATGCGATGGAAGACCTCGGCGATCGACATGCGGGGCACGTATTCCTGCACGTCCACACCCGGCAATCGGGTGATCCCGCTGGGCTGCTGCACGGTCTGGGAATCCAGATCCCAGATCGCGCCCACCGCGGGACGCGGCTCGGGGATCGCGGCCGCCGCCGGACCGAGCCACAACCGCAGCGCGTGCACATCACCGGCCGGACCGAAGACCGGCCGCAGTTTGAGTTCGTGATGCCCGGCCCGAGTCGGGATACGCATATCCACTTCCTCGGCCCGGCCCCGCGCCGACTGCAGCGCGTCGGCCAGCCGCGCGGTGGTGAGGCTGTCGTACACCGCGGGCATCTTCGTCAGCACCCGTTGCACAACTCGCTGCCAGCTCGCGAACTCACGCGGCGTCTCCCCCACCGATGCCACGGTCATCACATCAGGCATCAACGTCTCAATGGTTATCCATGGGATTACTGCGTCGCTTCGCATCGCGCTCGCCCGTACCAGCCGTTCCTTCCGGGAACATGACTCAGATGAGCCAGTTCGTTACCTGTTTAATGTACCGTTATGTAGCGGTTCAATCAACAGGGTTCGGCATTTTCGCAGGTAGAGGACGCGTCTACGGAAATATCGAACAGACCGGACGGCGGGTTTCATCCCACCATAGGGCGAAACCCGTTACCGTACAGGCGATTATGCGGGCCGATTGTTACGGCTATGCGTCGGCCATGACGCCGAGTACACCGGCGCCGGCCAGCACCCCGATTTCGTCGACCTCCGACGGGATGACCCGCAGACCGGTCAGGAACCCGATCCGGGCATGGGTCGCGACCGCGGCATTCAGCGGTTTCCACAGCACCGGACCGGCTTTGGCCACCGTGCCGCCCAGGACCACCAGGTCGAAGTCGAGCAGCGGCGCCACCGAAGCGATGGCCCGGCCCAGTGCCGTACCGGCACGCTGCAGAGCCTCGGTCGCCACGGTATCTCCCGCCGCGGCGGCCGCGATCAGTTCGGGCACCGTGGTGCCGCCGAAGCCCTGATTACGCGTCCAGCGCAACAGCGCCCGGCCGCCGGCGACCGCTTCGAGGCAACCGCGACCACCGCATTCACACGGATCGTCGAAACCGGGAACGAGCACATGGCCGAAATGGCCCGCGTTACCGGTACGCCCGACGACGGAGAATCCGCCGACCGAGAGGCCGGCGGTGATGCGGTCGGAGACCAGCACCGACAGCGCGTCCATCACCTCGGCGGTGGCCCCGAAGTTGCGTTCGGCCAGCGCCATGCACACACCGTCGAGACCGATCTGCACCTTCGCGGCCGGGAACAACTTGCTCACGGCATCTTTCAGGGCGAACCCGGCATGCCATTCGGGTATCTCGACCGGGGCCACCACCCCGGCGGCCATATCGATCGGGCCCGGTGAACCGATTCCGACGGCGGTGATCTCATGACCTTCGGCGGCCGCGACGAGCAGGTCGCGGCAGACCTCCCAGGTCCCGGCCGCCGGTATCGGAACACGGCGGACATCGTCTTCCTCGACATCCTCGGCCACCCGACACGCCGCGAAGCCGTCCACACCGATCTGCAGAGCCAGAACCGTCATTCAGTCACCCACCGCCACAATTGTTTCCATCCGGCGGCGCGTCCGTTACGCACCGATACCGGTCGGCCGCAGCCGATGCCCGAGCACGATACGCCGCCGCGGAGTCGGGGGCGCGGGTTCGGTACAGACCGGTCGGGCGCTCGTCCGGATGATACGGAGCGGACGTTTGTGGTCGATCGGGGCGGTGCGGTGGCGGTCCAGGTTCTCCACGATCTTGCCCGCGCTGTCGTAGGCCACTCCCGCCCAGATCATGGCGCGGGGGCCGTCACCGCGCGCGATGAGAGTCTGTGCCAGCTGGGAACATTCACCCAGCAGCGGGCAGCCGGCGCAGATTCGCACTGCCGCCCGCCAGGATTCGGGGTTGCCCACGTCGAGATCCCAGTCGTCGGGGCCGTCCGCGCAGGGTGGGCGATGGGTGCCGCGCGCCGGCGCGGGAAGAGGTGAAAGTGCTGTCGGCGCAGTGGATCCGAGGGATAGCCGACGCGGCTGGATTGTGCTCATTTCCGTCTCCGGGGATGCCGAGGACACACGTGCAACAGCGGGATACGACTCGCAGACGTGGGCCCATGGTCGGGCGGGCATCGGGGCTGCTCGACAGTCCCCGGCAACCAGCAGCGAACTGCTGTACTCGGCACGTTAACGCACGATTCGGCGCGCGGCAACCGCTTCTGCCGCTATTTAACGGCACATTGACCAAGTCGTTGCACCGATGTATCGTCAATCAACGGGACGTTTTTGTACGGTCCGTTTGTTTATGGGGTAAGTTGTGATTTCCTAAGAGGTATGGCTGTGCACTCGGAGTTCACGATCGACGAGCTGGCGCGGGCAGCAGACACCACCGTGCGCAGCGTGCGTGTGTACCACGAACGTGGGTTGTTGCCGTCACCGGAGGTGCGCGGCCGTATCGGCTATTACGGCTCGGATCATCTGGAGCGGCTGCACACGATCAGCCGTCTCCTCAGCCGGGGCATGAAGCTCAACGGCATCCGGGAGTTGCTCGAGGCGTGGGACCGTGGCGACGGTCTCGCCGATGTGCTCGGCGTGAGCGACGCGCCCGCCGATCGTGAATCCGATGCGGCACAGGAGAAGCCGGACAACGAGGACCCGCTGGCCGATCTGCCCGATTACGTGAAGCAGGCGCTGGCCGGCAGCTCCGACCCGCTGGACGCCTATCGGCTCACCAACCCGCGCTGCAGCGACCTCGCGGCACGCCTGATGGACAGCGGCGTCCCGGACACCACGGCCTTCCAGGTCGTCGAGCGGTTGCGCGCGGACTGCAATCAGATCGCCGATCGCTACGCCACCGAGATGTTCTACTGCCTCGCGGGACAGGCCTACGAGCGCTCACCGCGCGAACCCAAGGATCGTGCGCGGCTGGAGAGCGAATTGGCGATCGCCCGGCTGATCGCCACCCGGGCCGCCTCCGAACTGATCGATCAAGCCTTCGCCCGCCACGCCGAGCTGCCCGCCCCACAGAGCGATACCGCGCACTGACCGCGGCGCCGCGCCGGTTTCGGACCGCGGATCCGGCGGCCGCGGACATGCGCCCGGTCGGGCCGACTTTTCACCCGACACGTCCATCGGCGCGCGCCGGTAGGCTACGTGGATGCGACGGCCTCACCTCTTGTCCCGACGAATTCGCGGCGTCAACGCCGTGGATCGACATCTGGTCGATCGGAGCGCGGCGCTGCGCCCCAGCGCGGCGGATAACGCGCTGCGCTCACTCACCATCGCGGCCAATGCGAACCGCCTGTGGATCGTGGCGGGGGCGGCGGCGATCGCCTTCGGCACCGGCCCGCAACGACGGGCCGGGGCGCGCGGACTGGTCGCGGCGGGACTCGCCAGCGCAGTCGCCAACGGTGTTGCCAAACCGCTGTTTCCGCGACGACGCCCGCCCGCCGAGGCGGTGCCGCTGATGCGCCGGTTGATCTCGCCGCCGGTGTCCTCGTCGTTCCCCTCCGGCCACGCGGCCTCCGCCGCGGCCTTCGCGGTCGGCGTGGCCGTCGAATCCCCCGCGGCGGCGGTCGCGGTGGCGCCGGTGGCCGCCGCGGTGGCGTACTCCCGGATCCACGTGGGCGTGCACTGGCCCAGCGATGTGCTCGCCGGCATGGCGCTCGGAACGGCGATCGCGATCGGCACCCGGCGGTGGTGGGCGGTGCGCCGCGACGAGCCGGCGGCCGTCGGGGCCGCCGAACGGATCGAGCCGCTGATCGCCGGGGCGGACCTGCTGCTGGTGGCCAACCCACAGTCCGGTAGCGGTGACGGCGCCACGCTGCTGTCCGATCTGACGCGCCATCTGCCGCAGGCCGTCGTGGTGGAACTCGGTGCGGATATCGACCTCGACGCCGAAATCGACGCCCGGGTGCGCGACGGTTCCGTACGCGCACTGGGCGTACTCGGCGGCGACGGCACCGTCTCGGCCGTCGCCGAAGCCGCGGTGCGCCACGGACTTCCACTGGCGGTGTTTCCGGGTGGAACACTCAATCACTTCGCCCGCGATATCGGCGCCGACGACGCCGCCGCCACCATGACGGCGTTGACGTCCGGACGGATCGCCCGCGCCGATACCGCCCGAGTGCGCCTGGACGACGGCACCGAACGCATGGTGGTCAACACCGCCAGCCTCGGCGGCTATCCCGATTTCGTCCGGTTGCGCGAACGGTGGGAGCACCGAATCGGTAAATGGCCGGCCGCGGCGGTGGCCATGGTCTGTGTGCTGGCCCGGGCCCGGCCGCTGAACACGACCATCGACGACGTACCGGCGGCGGTGTGGATGCTGTTCGTGGGCAACGGAACCTACCGTCCCGGCGACCAGGTCCCCACCGAGCGCACCGACCTGCACGGCGCCGGTCTCGACATCCGCTTCCTCCGCGCCGATCGCCGATTCTCGCGGCTGCGGCTGATCTGGGCCTCGATCACCGGAACCCTCGGCGTCTCCCCGACCTATGTGCACCGCCGTGCGGACAAACTGCGGGTGCGGATCTGGGGATCCCCGATCTCGCTGGCCACCGACGGCGAAGTCGACACGCGCAGCAGGACTTTCGACTTCACGGGCGAACCCTCGTCGCTGGCGATCTTCCGGCGCGGCCACTCCGGCGCTTAGTCCCCGCCGCGCTCGGGCGGCACAAGGACACACCCCGTGGTATGAAATGCGCAGTTTTCATATAACGGAGGTGTCGCTTCATGACGCAGGCCGAATCCCTGTCGGCCGGCTCGGCCGACGCCGCGCTGGTGCGATTGACCGCCCACGATCGCGGCGTCCTGACCGAGCTGGTCCGACGCGCCGACACCCACGAAGGGCCCTTCGGTGAGACGGTGACCAGTAACCCCGACGGCACCCCGTGCCCGCCCCGGTCCCGCCACGCGGCGATCGTCGACGATGTCCGCCGCTACCTGATCGACCGGCAGCTATTGCTGACCCATTTCGACTGGGGCGCTTGGGCAGACGGCCATCGAACGATCCAGCGACGCGATCGGGCCACACTCGCGTCATGCACCGCCCAGCAGTGCCTGCAGTACCTGACGCTGCTGGTGCGCGCGGACCGATTCACCGAGGGCACCCTGCGTTCGGGCTTCGAGACCGGGCTGATGCAGGCGCTACTACACCGGCTGCATCAGCACACCTATCCCCGCGCGCCGCATTAGTCGCCCTGTAGCGCACGCACCCGCGCCAGGACATCCGGATACCGCTTGAGATGCGCCCCGCCGTTGAGGTCGATGGCCGCGCCGGTCATCCAGGAGCCGCGCTCGGAGGCCAGGAACGCCACCATCTCGGCGATCTCCTCCGGGCGGCCGCTGCGGCCCAGCGGCGTGTTCTCCAGGTACTCCTCGGTCAGGCCCGGAACGAAGGCGATGCCGGCGACCAGCGGGGTGTCGACCAGCCCGGGGCTGATCGCGTTGACCCGGATGCCGCGCTCGGCCAGTTCGAGCGCGGCGACCTCCACCAGCATCAGCACCCCGGCCTTGGCGGCGCAGTAGCCGGCCATCCCCGTGCCGGGCTGGCGGCCGTTGAGGGAGGCGATGCAGGTGATGGAGCCGCCGTCGGCCAGCTGCCGGCCCGCGTACTTGATCACCAGGAACGATCCGGTCAGACAGACATCGACCGTCGTCTTCCACTGCGCCAGTTCGAGTTCGGTGATCGGGCCGGGCAGCGACAGCCCCGCGCAGTTGACCACCGCGTGCAACTCCGGGGACGCGCCGAATCCGGCGGCGACCGAATCCTCGTCGGTGACGTCGAGGCGCAGCGCGGTGGCGGCATCGCCGATATCGGCCGCGACCGCCTGTGCCGCTTCCACATTCACATCGGCGACGACGATCCGGAAACCGTCGCGCGCCAGCGCGTGTGCGCTGGCACGTCCGATACCCGATCCGCCGCCGATCACCATCGCGGCCCGCGCGCTCATCGCCGCGCTCCGGGAACCGCCGCGCGCTCGGCGCCGGCCAGATGACGGGTCAGGAAATGCACCTGATGGTCGAGGGCCGCATCGAACCAGTCGTTACCGGCGAACACATCGAAGTGATCGCACGGATAGTGGCGGATTTCCGCACGCGCCGCGAATCCGGCCTTGGCCGCGGCATGGGCGGGCGCGGCCCGATCGAAGTCCGCGATCTGCATCAGCACGGGCGCGGTGATCCGCGCGGCGTGCCGGTCGGCGCGATAGTTGCCCAGTTCCAACCCGATCGCCGCGTCGACCTCGTTGCGCCAGGTCGGACCGGCCAGCGCCGTGTAGGACTCGTAATAGCCGTCGGCGGTCAGCGCGGCATGCTCCCCCGGTTTGCCGACCAGCGGCATCATCACCGGGTTGCCGCCGAAGCGTCCGGCCAGGGCGCTGCGCACGCTCGAGACCGTGGACTTCGCGAGCGCCGCACCGCCGACCTGAGCGAAGGCCACCCGGCCCGCGGCCACTCCGTTCACCAGCGGGACCACCGCGACCACCGCGCAGATGTCGGGCCGATCGGCGGCGACCGTCAACGCGTGCCCGCCCGACAGCGATATGCCCCATGCCACCAGACGGTTCGGATCCACCCCGGGTTGCTGTGCCGCCGCGGACAGCGCGGCACGGTAGTCCTGAGCCTGCGCACTCATCGAGACCCGCTGGCGCGGCGCACCCGCGGAGGCGCCGAAACCTCGGTAGTCGAAGGCGAACACGGCCAATCCCGCCGCACTCAATCGCCGCGCGAACGGTTCCAAGCCGGAATCCTTGGTGCCGCCGAATCCGTGCGCCATCACCACGACCGGGCGACCCTGCGGCCCGTCGAACGGGCTCTCCGTCGCCCCTTCGAAAAACCAGGCGTCGCACCGTATTCCGCCGGAGCCGAACTGGATTTGCCGATACGTCGTCACTGCGCCACTCCTACCGTTCGATCCGTCTCGGTGACCCGTGCCCACGGCGGCGGTCCGGAGACCCGCGCGCGCTGCGCACCGGCGGGTATCTCGCGCGCCCGCATATCGTGTTCGTAGAGGAAGTAGTCGACCTGCTGGGTGTGCCGGGCACTGGGCACCATATGGCCGGTGTAGTGCTGCTGGTCGGCGACGATCACGCGCCGCATCTCCTCCACCGCCGGCAGCCGGTAGCGGCCGACGGCGTACGCGCCGATCAGCCGCGCCTGGCATTCGACGAACGGGAACAGCGTCGGCGTGGACTGTGCGAATCCGGCGAAAACCAGGTCCTCGATCCCGGGCAGGAACATCCGCTTGTACAGATCGATCTTGTTGTCCGGTGCGCTGACGAATTCCGGGTCGAAGAACGGGAAGGTGATGTTGTATCCGGTGGCGTAGATGATGACATCGAAGTCGTCGGCCGTGCCGTCGGCGAAATGCACTGTGGCACCGTCGAATCGATCGATATTCGGCTTCGGGATGACATCACCGGAGCCCAGGCGCAGCGGCAGCTCCACCGACTGCGTCGGATGGGCCTCGAAGAATTTGTGGTTCGGCTTGGGCAGGCCGTAGTTCTCCGGACGGCCCGCGGTGAGCGGCTGGCCCCACTGGGCGATCTTGCGCTGCCACGCGAACGGGATGTACGGGCTGGTGCGGTAGTACTTGTCGGCCGGGCGGCCGGCGATGTACTTGGGCACGATCCAGGCGCCGGAGCGCGTCGACAGCGTCAGTTTGTTGCCCAGCGCCTTGGACGACAGCTCGACGGCGATATCGGCCGCGCTGTTGCCGAGCCCGACCACCAGGATGCGCTGATCGGAGAAATCCATCGGGGTGCGCGGATCGATGTAGTGGTGGGCGTGCATGGTGCGCCCGGTGAATTCTCCGGGGAACTCCGGATACCGCGGGTCCCAGTGATGCCCGTTGGCGACGACGAGAAAGTCGAAGTGCCGCAACTCGTTTCGCTGCGTGCGCAATTCCCAGCCGCCGCCGGGAAGACGGCGCGCGTGTTCGACGCCGTTGCCGAATTCGATGGACCGGTACAGATCGAAGGCCGCGCAATAGTCGTCGAGGTACTGCTTGATCTGGGTGTGGTGCGGGAAGTCGGGGAACTCCTCGGGCATCGGGAAGTCCCGGAACGACAGCTGATGTTTCGACGTGTCGATGTGCAGTGAGCGGTAGGCGCTGCTGTGCCCGTTCGGATTGCCGAAGGCCCAGTTGCCACCGACCCGATCCGACGATTCGAAACACACGTACGGGATCCCGTAGTCGCCGAGCATCTTGCCGGCGGTCAACCCGCTGATTCCGGCGCCGATCACCGCGGTACGCGGTTGATACATCACCTCTCCTTTCACACCGATCCGTGAGTAGACAGATTTACAATTGTGTCTACGAGTAGACACATTCTCAGATGTGTCCACAGATTGCTAGGGTTTTCTGGAAACCGGGCGCGGACGATCCGGAAGGGCACGCGGTGAAAGGGGCGGCGAATGACCGAAACGACGACCACGACGGTGGCCGACCGTCTCCTGGGGGCCACTCAGAAGCTGCTGGCCGCCAAGGGAATTCGCGCCACTACCATGATGGAGGTAGCCGAGGAGGCAGGAGTCTCCCGAGCCTGGCTGTACCGCCATTTCGCGGATAAACAAGCCCTGATCGGCGCGGCGATCGTGCGCCTGACCGACACCTGGTGGAACGACGCCCGCACCGAACTCGACACCATCGACAGCTTCGCCGACCAGCTCACCGTCGGCGTGCGGATCGGCCGCGGCGCCTACGACGATCCGGGCGCGCTGCTCATGCGGCTGCGCACCGTCGAACCGGAGGAATTCAGCGCGTGCGCGGGCGCCGGCGTCGCCGCGCTGGTCCCCGCACTGGCCGCCTTCTGGCGCCCCTACGTCGATCGCGCCGCCGCGCGCGGCGAGATCCATCCCGGCCACGACCGCGCCGAAGTGGCGGAATGGGTGGCCCGGATCCTGATCAGCCTCGGCACCGTCTCCGGCGACACGATCGACCCCGACGACGGCGCGACGGTCGGCCGTCAACTGCGCACCTATCTGCTGCCCGCCTTGCGCAGCGCCCCCGCCGGCGCCGACGATCCGGGCCGTTCCGCCCGATAACCAGACCCGGCCGGGCTGCCACACCACCCGATCGACACCGCTTGCCCCGCACGTGGGGGCACGTATTCGGCTGTCCATCTCTCAGCCAAATGGAAAATGGAAATCATTTCCGTTAGTCTCTGATCTCGCTCCATCGGGGCCGCACAGGCCGCAGCACAGAACAGGGATTCCATGAACAAGATCACCCGCATGACCGTCACGGCGATGACGGTGGTGGGCGCGTTGGGCGCCGGTTCGACCTACGCATCGGCTACGCCCGCAACCGCGGCGGGCCACGTCCTGAGCACCGAGATCATGCCGGGAGTGCACTACACCAGCTCCACCGCGGACCAGTCCGTCGTCATCGAGACCGGCACCGCCACACTCGTCACCGCGGGCGGACAATTTCAGGTGCGCGACGCCTCGGGTGCCACGGTAGCGGGAGTCGCGGACTTCGCCACCGAGCCCAAGGCGCTGGAGGCTGTTCACGCCGCACCCGAAGTACAGGCGGCGGCACGCGCGGCGACGCCAGATCTCCACCTCGACAACATCGACGGCGATCCGCAGACCGAACGATTCGACACCGCGATTCAGGCCGCTATCAACGAGTTCGGGCTGGCCACCTCCGTCGGAACCATGAGCGGTGGCCTCATCGGCGCCGCGGTCGGCTGCGGCGTCGGCGCCGTAGCGGGCGCGGTCTTCGGCGCGCCCGTCCTCGACGCCGCCGGACTCACCCTCATCGCGGGCTGCCTCGCCGGTGCGGGCGTCCTGGGCGGTCTGGGCGCCATCGTCGGTGCCGCGATCCTCGGCGTCCCCGTCGGCATCGCGTCCGCGATCAAGTTCCAGCACACCATGAATCAGCCGTACGAACAGCACGACGGCGACAGCCACTGAGATCGGCTCGGGTGCGCGGGCGAATCCCTCGCCGCGCACCCGGCACCGGACCTCTCAGAAGTACACCAGGATCCGGCCCTCGTTGCTCGCGTCCACGTCCACCCGGCGATAAAGGGTGCTCAGATGTGGCTGGTTCAACCGCGCCAGCACGCGCCGTCGCAGGGTGCCGGACCCCTTGCCCGGGATGATCTCCAGCACGTCGGCCTTACCGGCCGCCGCCCGGAACAATGCCGAGCGGATCGCCTTGTCGATATCACGATCACTGCGGAAGACCGGATGCAGATCCACCGTCACGGTTTTCATCGCCCGCACCCCTGGGGTGCGGGCGGGTCGGTGCGGGACAACGCCACGGGTCGACGATACCGACCTCGCCGGCCGGGTCCCCAGATGTGGGAGGTTGCCGGGACGCAGCCGGCGGTCGCTGCCCTAGGTTCGGGCGAGGGGGTCGGTACAGCAGCACCCTGGTTCGGGTGCCGGGCGTTCGGGTAACCAGCACAACGCTCGATGTCACAGCAGAAGAGGAAAAGGGTCCAGATTGCTCAACGTCACAAAGTCGATCGCCGTATGCGCGGCCGCCCTCGGGATCACGGCCGCAGCGGCGGTGCTGCTGCCCGCTACCGCGTCCGCGGCGTCCTACCACGGACAGTGCGGTGACGGCTTCACTGTGATCGACAAGCACGAATTGAAGGGGGGCACCGTCTTTCTGACCTACAACGGCCGGACCAATTGCGTGGTCACCGTGCGGGACAAGCCGGGCGAACCGATCTCGATGGGCGCCGCGGTGCGGCAGTCCAAGGACCACTCCGCGGTGGTCATCAACGACGATCGCAAGTTCAGCGAATTCGCCTACGCGAAGGTCGAGGCCGAGGGCAAGTGCATCGACTGGGGCGGCCGCATCCAGGACGATCTGTGGCAGACCTTCGGGGTGCACTGCGGCTGACGCCCACGGACGCGACCGGGCCCGGACGAGTGGCGTAACGCACTCGTCCGGGCCCGGTTTCGGCGACGGGGTCACCCCGCACGATCACCCGGTGATCGGACTGGTCAGGTCGTAGACGGTGGTCCCGCCGACCGTGATGGCCGAATAGTGGGATTCGACCCACGAGGTGATCTCACTCGCGCTTCCCGAGCCACCACCCGGACCCCCGCCACCGGGACCACCGCCGGCGAAGAAGTAGTGGATCTCGCCGCTACGCACGTACTGCTGGAACTGCGCGAGGGTCGGCGAGTTGTCACTGCCGGTGAAGCCGCCGATCGCCATGATCGATGCGCCCGTGGACAATTCGAGGCCGCCCGCCGATTGTGAACCCACCGTGGCCGCGGCCCAGCGGTTGTTCGCGCTCTTCACCAGTTCGCGCAGTGCGGTGTTGTCGGAGTTGCCACCACCCGGGCCGCCGGTGTGCGCCCCGGAATGCGAGGCGCTGTCCGCGCCCGGTGCGTTATCACCCGACGGGACGGCGGCGCTGCCGGACGGCGGCGTCGCGTTCGCGCCGCTCGCGGTACCCGAACCCTGTGCGCCGCCGGCTTGTCCACCCGGCATCGTGCCACCGGCATTCCCGCCCGGACCGCCCATTCCGCGTCCGGTGTTCGGCCCGGAGGTCGGAATGGATCCGGAATGCGGTATCGCGGCGGTCTCCAGCGCGTAGGCGGTGGTGCCGGCGAAACCGAACAGCAGTCCGGCCGCGGCCACGATGACGGTGAGGCGGCCCAGCGCATGGGCGCCGACGATCAGCACGGCCGCGATCGCGATGGATCCGATCAGCAGCACCCAGCGCAGCCACGGGTACCAGTCCGGCGTGCGATCGAGCAGGACGAAATTCCAGATACCGGTCAGGGCCAGCATGGCGCCGAGCGCGATCCGCGCCGAACGAAATCGCCGGCCACGCCACAACTCGACCGTCGCGATACCCACCAGCGCCGCGATGGCGGGCGCCAGCGCCACCGTGTAGTACGGGTGAATCGTGCCCTGCATGAAACTGAACACCACGCCGGTCACCAGCAGCCATCCGCCCCACAGCAGCAGGCTCGCGCGGGTACGACCGGTCCGGGGCGTGCGGCGGGTGAACCACAGTCCGGCCACCAGGCCGATCAGGGCCGCGGGCAGCAGCCAGGAGATCTCGGTACCCATCGAATCGCCGAACAGCCGGGTGAGGCCGGTGCTACCGCCGAACGCGGTGTTGCCGCCGCCACCGCCGGGCCCGCCGCCGTTGCCCTCACCGCCGACCACCCGGCCCAGACCGTTGTAGCCGAGAGCGAGTTCGAGCAGACTGTTGTTCGTCGATCCGCCGATGTAGGGACGGGAATCCGCGGGCCACAGGCTGACCAGCGCGACGAACCAGCCGCCGGAGATCACCAGCGCCACAACGGCACCCAGCAGGCGCACGATCCGGCCGCGCAGGTCGATCGGCGCCGCGATCAGGAACACCGATCCCAGCGCCGGCAGCACCAGGAATGCCTGCAGCATCTTGGTGAGGAAGCCGAAACCGACCGCCACCCCGGCCAGCGCGAGCCAGCCGCCGCCGCCCTTCTCGGTGGCCCGCACCGTGCAGTACGCGGCGGCCACGAGCAGCAACACGAGCAGCGCGTCGGGGTTGTCGAACCGGAACATCAGGGCCGCGACGGGTGTCAACGCGAGCGCCGCACCGGCGATCAGTCCCGCGGCCGGGCCGGCCCACCGCCGCACCGCAGCGTGGAGCAACCCCACCGAGGCCACTTCCATCAACGCCTGTGGCAGCAGCAGCGAGAAGGAACCGAATCCGAGCAGCCGCCCCGACAGCCCCATCACCCACAGCGCGGCCGGGGGTTTGTCGACGGTGATGGCATTTCCCGAATCCAGTGACCCGAACAGCAACGCCTTCCAGCTCTGGGTACCGGCCTGCACCGCGGCGGCATAGAAATCATTGGCCCAGCCCGACGCCGACAGGCCCCACAGATACAGCACCGCCGTAGCGATGAGCAGCAAGAACAGGCCGGGGCGCGCCCAGCGAGGCTGATCCGCCGCGCCGGACAGCAACGAGCGCCGACGGGCCGACCGCGGTGGCGAACCGGTGGATTCGCTGAATTCGGCCCGGCGTCGCGACACCTCTGTGATCGTCATCGGCTTCCTCTCCTCCGCCTCGCCCCGGCTGTCGCCGAGGCTGTCGAACCGATGATCACGCGCGGAGGTGGGTCGAATCTTTGCCGATGCTATGTGCCGACTGTGCGCACGAGATCGCGGCCGCCGGCCATTCGGCTCACGCGCTCAGGTCGTAGACCGTCACCCCGTCGATGGTGCGGGCGGTGAAGGTGTTCGCGACCCATTCGGCGATAGCGGCAGCTTCCCGGCTGCCGCCGCTGTCGGCGCCGCGCATACCGGCCATGCCCGCGCCACCGATGAAGTAGTGGATCTTGTGCTGGGCCACGTACTCCTCGAACTGTGCCAGGGTCGGCGCGGGGTCGGTGCCGTTGAAGCCGCCGACCGCCATCACCGGGTTACCGGTGGCGAGCTGGTAGGCGGCGGCGCTGTTGGAGCCGACCGCGGCCGCGACCCAGGTGTAACCGGACGCGTTGTCGTTCAGTGCCGCGACGGTATTCGAGCTCACCGTGATGCCGCCGAGCAGTCCGCCCATCGGGCCGCCCATCCGTCCCGGACCGTCCGCCGCGGCGGACCCTCCACCGGCGGTCGACCCACCGGCCATCCGCATCCCGCCGGGGAAATGCCCGCTGGAGGGACCCGCGGAGGGGATCGCACCGGTGTGCGGGGTCGACGCGGTCGCCAGGGCGTAGGCGGTGGGACCGGCCAGGCCCGCCGCCAGCGCGACCGCCACCACCCCGGCGGCAAGAGCGCGGGGCAACCTCCCCACGACCAGCAGCAGGGCCGCGGCTCCCACGCCCGCGACCGCGACCACCGGCCGCAGCCAGGGCATCCAGTCGCCGGTGCGCGCGAGCAGCAGGCAGGCCAGCACAGTGGTCACCACCAGTGCTCCGGAAAGGACCGCCGTCGCGCGAATATCGTCGCGCCGCCGCCACAGTTGGGCCGCACCGATCGCCACGCTGCCGGCGATCGCGGGTGCCAGCGCCACGGTGTAGTACGGATGCAGGATGCCGCCGGCGAAACTGAAGATCGCGCCGGTGAGGACCAGCCAGCCCAGCCACAGCAGCAGCGATGCGCGTACCGGGTCCGTGCGCGGCGCACGCCGGGTGAGCCACAGCCCGGCCGCGCCGAGGATCAGCGCCGCGGGGATCAGCCAGGCGATCTGACCACCCATCTCCGATCCGAACAGTCGCGCCCAGCCGACGTCGTAGTTCATATTGCCCAGCCCGCCGACCTCGTCGCCGGTGAGGCGGCCGAAACCGTTGTAGCCCAGGGTCAATTCGAGCACGCTGTTGTGCTGCGAACCGCCGATGTAGGGCCGATCGGCGGCCGGCCACAACGCCACTACCGCCAGATACCAGCCCGCGGACACCACCACCGCCACCACGGCCGACACCGAGCGGATCAGCCGCGTGCGCCAAGGCGCGTGCGCGGCAAGCAGATACACCACCGCGAAGACCGGCAGCACGACGAACGCCTGCATCATCTTGGCCAGGAACCCGAATCCCACCGCGACACCGGCCAGCGGCAACCACCATGCGGCGCTGTCCTTTTCGATCGCGCGCAGCACACCGTAAGCCGCCACGGTGAGCAGCAGGACCAGCATGGAATCGGGATTGTCGAAGCGGAACATCAAGGCCGCGACCGGAGTCAGGGCGAGCACCGCACCGGCCAATATTCCCGGCCGGTGGCCGGCGACCCGCCGGACCCCGGCATACAGTGCCGCGACCGCGAGTACGCCCTCGACGGCCTGCGGTACGAGCAGACTCCACGAATTGAACCCGAAGACGCGCGCGGACAGGTCCATGACCCACAGCGCACCGGGTGTCTTGTCCACGGTGATCGCGTTGGCGGCGTCGCTGGATCCGAACAGCATCGCCTTCCAGCTCTGTGATCCGGCCTGCACCGCCGCGGCGTAGAACTCGTTGGCCCAGCCACCGGCACCCAGGTCCCACGAATACAGCAGCGCGGTCCCCGCGAGTAACGCCACCAGCGACAGCCGCCGCCACATCGGGTTCGGTGCGCGGGACGGGCGCGCGGCGGTCACGGGGACCGGGGGTGTATCGAGGACGGTCGTGGTCATGATTCGATCGTTATCGACCGAGGTGGTTGGCATCTTCGGCCTGGCTGTGAGCTCGCTGTGAGGAATCCGGTTCGCCTGTCCCGCGCTCACCGGGCAGCCGGACGGTGAACACGGTCCGGCCGTGCGCACTGTCCACGCCGATCTCACCGCCGTGCGATTTCACCACCGCCGCCACGATCGCCAATCCCAGACCGCTGCTGCCGGCCCGGCGCGACCGCGAGGAATCCCCGCGCGCGAATCGTTCGAACACCTCGGGCCGCAGGTGCGCCGGGATACCGGGACCGTCGTCGGTGACCCGCCAGATCGCCGCACCGTCGCCGTCTCGATCGAGCGCGACCGTCACGGTGGTGCCCGGGCCGGTGTGCACCCGCGCGTTCGCGAGCAGATTGGCCAGCACCTGGTGCAGGCGTGCCCCGTCGCCGGTGATCACCACCGGTTCATCGGGCAGGTCCAGATTCCACCGATGGTCCGGGCCCGCGATATGGGCGTCACTGACGGCGTCGACGGTGAGTCTGGTCAGGTCCACCGGTTCGTGCTCGAGTCCGCGCCCGGAGTCCAGCCGGGCCAGCAGCAACATATCCTCGACCAGCGCCGTCATCCGCCGCGATTCCGAATCCACCCGGCTCATCGCATTGGCGACATCGCCGGGCACCTCGGCCCGTTTCCGTTGCGCCAGTTCGGCATAGCCGCGAATCGCCGCGAGCGGCGTGCGCAGTTCGTGGCTGGCGTCGGCGAGGAACTGCCGCACCCTGGTCTCACTGGCATGGCGGGCCGACAACGCGCCGTCGATGTGATCGAGCATGCGATTGACCGCCGATCCGAGCTGACCGACCTCGGTGCCCGGATCGGCGTCGGCGGCCGGCACCCGGACCGGCAGCACGACCTCACCGCGGTCGAGTTGCAGATCGGCGACCCGCGCCGCGGTGGCGGCGACCCGGTCCAGCGGAGTCAGCGCCCGGCGGATCACCCAGATGCCCACCGTGATCGCGATGACCAGTACCACCGCGGTCACCACCACCAGAATCAGCAGCACCCGCATCAATGTCGCGTGCACGGCGGTGAGCGGCATACCCGTCACCACGGTGGCCCCCGACCAGGTCGAATTCGCGACCACGCGATAGGAGCCCTGTCCGTCGAGGTCGACGGTGATCGGATCGCCGTCGGACGACACCCGGGCCAGCTGATCCCGCGCGGTCGCCGACAGCGCGGTCTGGGTGCCGTCGGCGTCGATCTTGGCGGCGGTGATCACCGATCCGTCGATACTCGCGCCGACGGTATCGGCCTGTATTCCGCGCCGGTCCAGGAAGTCGGGGCCCGGACCGGAATTGGCCGGTGGCGGCGGAGGCGGCCGATGGCCCTGGTCCCGGATCCCCGGCGGGGGCCCCAGGCTCGGACCACCGCCGGCCTCGCCGAGCGAGCGCTTCTGCACATCGACCAGTTCGGTGTCGAGCTGATGGACCAGGAACTGCTGCAGCGCGAACTCGGTCGCCGCGCCGATACCGACGACCACGACCACCAGCAGCAGCACCTGACCGACGAGCAATCGTGCCCGCAGCGACCACCCGCGCGGCGACCAGCGGCGCCGCACCGGGCCGTCAGCCGGCGGGTTTGAGGACATATCCGGCACCGCGCAGCGTGTGGATCATCGGCTCGCGCCCGTTGTCGATCTTCTTGCGCAGGTAGGAGACATAGAGCTCGACGATATTGGAGCGGCCGCCGAAGTCGTAGCTCCAGACGCGATCGAGGATCTGCGCCTTGCTCAGCACGCGGCGGGGGTTGCGCATGAAGTAGCGCAGCAGTTCGAATTCGGTGGAGGTCAGCGTGATGGGCTCACCCGCGCGGGTGACCTCGTGGCTGTCCTCGTCGAGCATGAGATCGCCGACCACGATCTGCGCGTCGTTGTCGACGGCGGTGATCCCGGTGCGGCGCAGCAGTGCGCGCAGGCGCAGCACGACCTCCTCGATACTGAACGGCTTGGTGACGTAGTCGTCGCCGCCGGCGGTCAGGCCCGCGATGCGATCCTCGACCGAATCCTTGGCGGTCAGCAGCAGCACCGGCAGATACGGCAGATCGCGGCGCAGTTTGGCGAGCACCTCGAGGCCGGTCATATCGGGCAGCATCACATCGAGGACCACGACGTCGGGGCGGGATTCACGGGCCGCGGTCACCGCGGTGCGCCCGTCGCCGGCGGTCACCACGTTCCAGCCCTCGTAGCGCAGAGCCATCGACACCATCTCGGCCAGGACCGGTTCGTCGTCGACGACCAGGACCGTGACGGGACTGCCGTCGGGGTGGCGCATCACAACGCGGTCGGCGGGGGTGTTCGCGATGGTCATGGGTCCATCGTGAACGGCGTCGCTATGCGTTCGCTGTGCCGGATCTGGGGGTCGGCTGTGAGGGCATCCGCGGGGCGATCCGGCACAGCGGCTACCGAAGCGGTCCACAGCGCATACCCAGCTTCGCGCCGCATGGTTGACCGAGCAACGGCGCGATCGCGGTCACGACGACCGGCGATCGCATTCGACGAACAAGGAGTTGTGCCGATGACCGAGCCCACCCCGCAACCCCCGGCCGGGCCCGAACACACCTGGGGCGGGCCGCAGACCGCACCGCCGGCCACGTGGTCGACCAAGAAGTCGCTGGCCGCGGTCGGAATCGCCGCGGTGATCGCGGCGGCCGGCGGCGGCATCGTCTACGCGGCCACGCATTCCGGTGGCAGCGAGCACGGTGGTCCGGGCGGCGGCCCGGGAATGAGTATGAGCGGCGGCCACAACGGCTTCGGTCCCGGCGGGATGGACGCCACCGGGCCCAGCCTGCACGGTCAGTTCGTGGTCTCCGACGGTAAGGGCGGCTATACCACCGAGCTCACCCAGACCGGTACGGTCACCGCGGTATCGGACACCTCGATCACCGCCAAGAGTGCCGACGATTTCAGCCGGACCTACACCATCTCCGACCGCACCCAGCGCGCGGAGGTGAAAGTCGGTGACACCGTGCGTATTCAGGGGACAGAGGCCAACGGCACCGCCACCGCGGTGGCGATCACCAGCGGCACCGGGTCCGCGCAGGCGGGCGACGGGCGCGGCGGCCGGTTCGGACGCGGCCCCGGCGGGATGGGCGCGCCCGGGGCCGACCCCGGACAAGGCGGCGGTCCCGGTGCGGCGCCGCCGATGGACGGTGCGCCGAACCAGCCGAACGGGTGATCTTCACAGCTCGCGCCTAATCCACACCCACCACCGCCCCACGTCGGCATTCGAGAGTAGGTCTGTCGCCGGGGCCGCGCCTCGCCGACACCATTGTCCCGGAACAATTTCCGAACAGATAGGAATCCCATGACGATCACGTCGAAGTTCGCCCGGACCGCCGCCGCCGGCGCCCTGGCGGCGGGCGTCATCGGCGCCGGCGCCGGTATCGCCGGCGCCCAGCCCGTTCAGCAGCAGCCGAATCCGGCTCCGCAGCAACAACAGCAGCACGATCCGGCCCCGCAGCAGCGGAACAACCCCGATCGCCACGATCAGGACCACCGGGACCAGGACCGCCTGCCCGCCGGCCACGGCTTCTGGTTCTTCGGCACCTGGATCCCCCTGCCCTGATCCCCTGCCCTGATCGCCTGCCCTGATCCCCTCGGGTAGTGAGCGGGTGCGTCGCGTTGCGCGGCGCGACGCGCCCCGATCTCGAGCCGCCACGCCGCCTCGCACATCTCTGGCAAACTGAGGACATGGCCGGCGATGTGGCGATCGTTCCGATGGGGTTGGGTCATCTGCGACAGGTACTGGACCTGGGCTACGAGGTGTTCGACACCGCGGCCAAGCCCTACACCTCCTGGTCGCTCACCTCGGTGGCCGAACATCTCGATTCCGCGGACGAGGCGTGCTGGGTGGCCTTGGATTCCGACCGGGTGGTGGGCTTCGTACTCGGGTCGATGGAATTCGAATTGCGGGACGACTGGGGCTATCTCGAGTGGATCGCGGTGGCGTCGGATATGCGGGGACGGGGGCTGGCGCGGCGCTTGGTCGACATCTGCTCGCAGGCGTTGTTCGCGCGCGGGGCCCGGCGCATCGTCACCGATGTGGAGCAGAGCAATACCGCCTCGGCCACCCTGATGACCCGCAGCGGATTCACCACCGCGACCTCGGTGACCCTGTTCGTGCGGCCGAATCCCGATGAGCCGGAAGCCGATTCGGATGCCCCACTGCCACCGGTCACCCCCGGCGCCAAACGCGCCCTGATCCGGCGCGGCCGACTCGCGGGAGACAACCGCCCCATCCGCTGACCTCCCGCGGCGCGGCACCCGGCAGGTCGGTCCGGCTCAGCTCGCCGACGGATGCGGCACCGCGACGGCCGCCGGGCGCGCGGCCCGGTCCCCGCTCTCGTTGCACACCGCCCGCACCAGCAGATAGTTGACGACCGGAACCACCAGCTCCACCGGCGTCATCAGCACGTAGAACCAGTTCGGTGTCCCGCTCGCCGCCCAGGCGATCGACCGGGCCAGGCCGCCGGCGAAGAAGATCGCGCCGAGCAGGTTGATCGCCACCGCCTTGCGCTCCACATCGCGCGCGCACCAGGCCACCGCCAGACCGTAGGCCCCGAACAGCACCGCGTAGAAGCGCAGATCGGAATCGATGGTGGCGTTGACCGATCCCCCGCCGATGATGCTCGCGGTGCCGGAGAACAGATGCGCCACCGCGATTCCCACGCACACCAGCCCGAAGACCACCAGCCAGATCTGCAGAACTCGTCGCATACCGACCCCTATTAGACGGTTGTTGAATAAGATCCAACGGTAGGCCGCCACCCGGACCCGCGTCAACCACAGCGCGCCTACGATGACCAGATGCCGAGCCGACGCCGTTTGACCCCCGAACAGCGCCGCGACGAACTGCTCGACATCGGCGTGCGACTGTTCGGCGAACGCGCCTACGACGAGATCGCGATGGCGGAGATCGCCGCGTACGCGCAGGTCTCGCGCGCGCTGATGTACCACTACTTCCCCACCAAGGCACATTTCTTCGCCGCGATCTGGCAGCGCGCCCACGAACGGCTCTCCGCCGAACTGCGGATGGCCCCGGACGAGCCGGTTCGCACCGCGGTCTACACGGCACTGGCGGCCCATCTGGACTTCTATCGGGCCAATCTGCCGCTGGCGCTGATCGCCAATCGCAGTGCGCTGGCCACCGATCCGGTCGTGCGCGATCCGGTCGTCGCGGATCTGCACGCCCTGTGCGAGCGCGTCCTCGACGCCTGCGGCGCCACCGGCCACTCCCGGGAGCAGGCCGGAACCGCCCTGCGCGGCTGGATCGCGTTCATCCGCGAGGTCACCGTCGAATGGCTCGCCCACGAACGTATTTCACGGGACGAGGTGCTGCGGATGTGCATGGCGGCACTGGATGCCACCGCGGGCGCGCAGCTGGACCTGACCGCACCACCACGGTGATCCGGGCTACCGCCGCGAGAGCCGATCGAACACCACACTCGCCACCCCGAATCCGAGTGCGGCCAGGCCCGCGCACCACAGCACGGCGAGCCCGGCGCCGGTCCCGATCCCGGTCGAATTCAGCAGGCCACGCACCGTGTCGACCACCGGTGTCGCGGGCTGGTAGTCGGCGAAACCGCGCAGCCAGCCGGGCATCGTCTCGGTGCGCACGAAAGCGCTGCTGATATACGGGACGAACATGATCGCGTAGGTCATCCCACCGGCCGCCTCCGGATTCTTGGCCACCAACCCGAGGGCGACCGCGATCCACGAGATCGCCACCACGAACAGCACGATCATGGCCAGCGCACCCAGCCAGCCCAGCACATCCGCCTGCGGGCGATAACCCAGCACCACCGCCACCGCGACCGCGACCGCGATGGCGCCGAGATTGCGGGCCACCCCCTCCGCCACATGTCCCGCCAGAATCGCCTGCCGGAACATCGGCAGCGTGCGGAACCGGTCGATACTGCCCTTGGTCATATCGGCCGAGACCGCCGTCGCCGTGATCGACGCACCGAATCCGGTGCACAGCAACATGATTCCGGGAACCACATAGTCCAGGTAGGATCCGCCCACCTCGATCGCGCCGCCGAAGACGTAGGTGAACAGCATCATCACCAGGATCGGCATCAGCAACGAGATGATCAGGGTGTCCGGACTGCGCAGGGTGTGCCGGGCGCAGCGCCGGAACATGACCGCCGAATCGGCGGCGATCATCCTCACCGGGCGGCCGCCTCGACGATGTCGGCGGTCCGGACCGCGGCGCCCTCGGTACGCAGGGTGGTCGCGAACCGCGCCGCGCGTTCCCGTCGCCCGGGATCGAGCAGCGTCGACACCCCGCGCTCCAGGCGGTCGGTCGTGAGCTCGGTGAACCGCATATGCGCACCCAGGCCGAGGCGTTCGACCTGACCGCCCCACATCGGCTGCTCGAACGACACCGAGCACACCAGCGTCGGCAATCCGGCGCGCAAACCTTCGAAGAGGGTGCCGATCCCGCCGTGGTGCACCGCGGCCGCGCAGTGCGGCAACACCAGATCGAAGGCGAACGGGCCGACCACCCGCACCGGCGAATCCGGCTGTGCCCCGGCCGCTTCCATACCGCTCCAGCCGGCGCCGACCAGGGCGCGGATGCCGAGCCGGCGCGAGACCTCGTGCACCATCGCCACGACGGCGGCCGGATCGGCGATCGGCATACTGCCGAATCCGAAGAACACCGGCGCGTCCCCCGCCTCGATCCAGGCCAGGATGTTGGTGTGGGCATCGCCCAGTTCGCCGATCGCCTGTCGGGTGGCCTGATCGAGGGTGAGGAATCCGGTGAAGGGCCGGCGGTCGTCCCACTGCTCGGGCAAGCCGGGTACCAGCGCCGGATCGTAGATCTGTATCTCCGGCACCCGGCGCCGCGCCATGACGGCGGCGATACCCGCGCGCGACTTCGGCAGGCCGAGGGTGGCACGCAGGTCGTTGAGATAGCGCATGAACACGACGCGGCGCAGATTCTCCGCCACCGTCCACGTGGCGCGGTTGACCGCGGCGGGCGGGACCCAGCTCGGCGGCAGCGCGCCGGGGAACGGATAGGCGCCGTTGGCCCGCGCCGGGTAGTAGTGCAGGCTGACCAGGGGAACGTCCATCGCCTCGGCGACCGAGGTCGCCCGGTCCTCGGTGACCGTACTGGCCACGATCAGCTCGGCGCCCGCGCACACCTCGACCACCTCGCGGTTCATCCGGTCGGCGTACTCGGCCATCTGCCGCGCGACCAGCTGCATCAGCCGCAGCGTATTGCCCGCCGCGAGTGCGCGCTGCCCCTCCTCGGAGCTGTAGAGCTGCTGCACATCGGGCCCGCAGGCCTGTGCGGACAGGCCCGCCGAGGCCGCGAACTCGACCAGATTCGGCGGTGCCCCGAGCACCACGTCGTGGCCGCGGCGCCGCAACTCCAGCCCCAGGGCGAGCACCGGTTGCACATCACCGCGGGTGCCGGTCAGCGGGATCGCGATTCTCACCGCGCCACCTCCGCCGGGCGAACAGTCGATACCGGGAACGTCATGTCGAGTTATCTCCCCTTTCGCCGTGAGCGCAACACTTTCGGGCGAGAAACCCGATGACGCGAATATGAGCTCTCAATCAACCGGGCACGTAGGTATCGTGCCGAGCGTGCACATAGCCATGTTCATGGACTATCACCCGACGACACTCGGCGGGGTGCAAACCGCGGTCGCGGCACTGCGCCGGGGACTCGAACGTGCCGGGCACCGGGTGACGCTGTTCGCCGCGCCGCTGCCGGGCGCCGCGGCGGAGCCGGACGACGATGTCGTCGAACTCGCGCCACTGGCCGGTGCGGTGGTGAACGGATTCCCGATGGTGCTGCCCACCGCGCGCAACGCCGCCCTGATCGATGCCGCCTTCGCCGCCCGCGGACCGATCGATATCGTGCACACCCACACCACCTACGGGGTGGCCATCTCGGGTATGAAAGCCGCCCGCAGGCATCGCATTCCGCTGATCCACACCGCGCAGAGCCGCGACGACGCCTTCATCGAGAACACCGCGCCGGCGCCGTATCTATCGGCGCTGGCGCTGCGTACCCTGCACGGCCGCTTCGTCGACCATCCCGCGGACAGGCCGCGGCGCCCGGAGAGCCGGGCGGCACGCCACGCCTGGCACACCATCGTGGGCCAGGGCCAGGCGGCCGATCGGGTGATCGCACCGACCCGGCATTTCGCGGATCTGATGCTCGCGCACGGACTCTCCACCCCGATCGAGGTGGTATCCAACGGTGTCGACGACGCGCTGCTCGATCGCGCCGACCGCGACGGGGACCACGAGCGGCGCGGTCCGCTGCGGCTGATCTGGTGCGGACGGCTGTCGGCGGAGAAACGCCTGCTCGAATCCATCGAAGCCGTGCGGCGCAGTCCGGGATGCACGCTCGACGTCTACGGTGACGGCGATCTGTCCGGCCGGGCGGCCGCCGCCGTCGCCGACCACGGTCTCGGGCAGCGGGTCACGCTGCACGGCCGAGTCTCCCAGCGGGAATGCCTCGACGCGATGGCGGACGCCGACGCTCTGCTGTTCCCGTCCTGGGGTTTCGACACCCAGGGCATGGTGCTGCTCGAGGCCATCGCGGTGGGCCTGCCCGTCGTGTATTGCGATCCCGATCTCGCCGAATCGGTTCCGGTGGCGGCCAGTGTGCGGGCCGGCGACGCCTCACCGGCGGCCATCGCGGCCGCCATCGACGCACTGGCCGGCGATCGTGAGCGGCTGGCGGCGCTGCGCGCCGAGATGAACCGGCACCGGGATTCGGTGCGGCAGTCGCATCGCGTCGAGGAGATCGCCGAGATCTACCGGCGGGCCGGTACCGATTCCGAGCCCGCGCCCCATCCCGCCGTCCCGGCGCGGCTGTCGGATGTCCCGACCGCACCGGGCGCCCTGCCGCTGATCGGGCACAGTCTGCGGGCACTGCGTGACGCGCCCGGATTCGTCACCTCGCTCGCCGATCTGGGCCCGATCGTGCGGATCCGGTTCGGCCGCAAGACCGGCTACGTGCTGACGACCCCGGAATTGGTGCGTGAGGTCGGTCTCGGCGAGGCCGAATTGAATCGCGACGACCTGCGCGAGGCGATCGCCGATGTGGCGGGCGGCTCGGTCAATGTGCTGCGCGGTACCGAGCACAAACTGCGCCGCCGGATGATCGCGCCGGCGCTGCGCCAGACCCGGCTGGCGGATTACGCGGTGACCGCGGCCGACTTGGCCGACAGCTGGTCGGCCGGCCTTCCGTCCGGCACCCGGGTCGATCTCATGGACGAGGCGCACGGCCTGGTCCTCGACACCGTGTCCTCGACGCTGTTCACCGCCGAATTCAGCGCCGCGGCGCGCCTGCAGATCCGCGACAACGTGCCGTGGCTACTCAGCCAGGTCATCCTGCGCACCGCGCTGCCGCCTCAGCTCCGGCGAGTTCGACTGGTCGCGAATGCGCGGTGGCGGTACAAGGCCCGGCAACTGCGGTCCTCGATCGGCGCGGCCATCACCGAATATCGCCGCCGCGACGAGGATTTCAACGATGTGGTCTCCGCGCTGATCCGGCACACCGATCCGGAGACCGGGGCACGGCTGTCGGACGAGCACATCATCGACGAGGCCATTCTCATGCTGGCCGGCGGTGTGGGGTCGATGGCCTCGCTGACGGGCTGGCTGTGGCACGAGGTGATGCGCAGGCCCGCGGTCGCCGAACGCCTCCGCGCCGAACTCGACGATGTGGTCGGCCCGGGCCCGGTTCGCGCCGATCACCTCGGCAAACTCTCCTACCTGAAACAGGTTGTCTCGGAGACACTTCGGTTCTGGGGCCCGTGGATCAGCGCCGGCAACGCCTCGGGCCCGGTCACCGTCGGCGGACTCACCATTCCCGACGGCACCGCCATCATGTTCAGCCCGTACCTGGTACAGCACGACAAACGGCACTTCCCCAATCCGGAGGCGTTCGATCCCGACCGCTGGTCACCCGATCGCGCCGACGATATCGACAAGAAGGCCAACCTGTCCTTCGGTGTCGGGCGCCGGCGGTGCCTCGGCGATCACTTCGCACTGCTCGAGATCACCCTCGCCTCGGCGGCCCTGCTGGCCCGCTGGCGTCCGGTGCCCGATCCGAATTACGTCGTGCGGGCCTCCAACCGGGACTTCGTGTTGTCGCCGTCCGCGATTCCGGCGACACTGCACCCCAGGTAAGGCGGCACCGCGGGGAGGAACTAACGACGCCGCAACAGCACTCCGCGCACGAACGCCGCCTGCCCGGAGTGCTGGATGTCGTCGTCGACCACGCTGATCAGCCGCACGCCCAGGGTGACCGGCGGATCCCAGCGGGTGTCGACGATGCGGGGCAGATCGGCGTCGGTGAGACCGCGGACGTAGTCGACGGTGCGGTCGTGGACGGCGTCGTGATAGCCCAGCAGCAGTTCGGCCGGGACGCCGTCGAGCGCCGCCACCTCCTGCGGACCGTCGCCGTACCCGGTGGCGGCGTCGTCGAAGGGCAGTTCGAAGCGGCGCGCCCACCCGGCCGCGGTCCACACCTGTTCGGTACCCGCGACATCGGCGATGTGGTCGTCCTGCACACGGGTCAGATGCCAGATCAGCCACGCGATGGAGTTGGCGCCGGATTCCAGCGGCGTGGCCAACTCCTCCCGGGTCAGCCCGGCGACCGCGCCGTGCACGTTCTCCTTGATGCGCCCGAAGGCGTCCTCCAGCAGATCGGTGCTCGTCATACCGCTATGCAACACCCGTTCACCGGGTATGTCATCCCTGCGGCGCGCGGGTCGCCCACCATGATCGAATCGGATGCGAGACCGCCGGAGAGATTCGGCCATTGCTGCTACCCTGGTCGACGGTCCGGTTACGGATACCCGGCCGGCGGCTCTCGAAGCCTCTTGTCCTACAACCGATGTGAGGTGACGCTGTAGGACAACCCGCAGCGGAAACCTTCGTCGTGCTCGACGGTTCATTCTCTGGAGTCACATCTTTGACCACGCCACGCACCGCACTGTCCTCAGTTCCCGGCGGGGGCGGCCCCGCCACCTGCCCCGTTCAGCACATGGGATCCCCGGTCGATTCCGACGAGGTCCGAATCCTGCTGGACACAGCGGAATTCGCCGCAGACCCACACGGTACCTATCGCGAGATGCGGCGTCGTTACGGTTCGCTGGTGCCGATCGAACTGTCGCCCGGAGTGCCGGCGACGCTGGTGATCGGCTACCACACCGCGCTGCGAATCCTCAACGACCCGGAGCACTTTCCCGCCGACCCGCGGTCCTGGCAGGATTCCGTTCCCGAGGACTGCCCGGTGCGGCCGATGATGCAGTGGTATCCGAACGCCCTGCGCAACTCCGGGAATACGCACCTGCGCTACCGGCAGGCCTATACGGCCGCCGTCGACGGTATCGATCTGCACGCACTGCACACCACGGTCGAGAAGATCGCCGTCCCGCTGATCAACGGATTCTGTGAGTCCGGATCGGCGGATCTGGTATCCCAGTACGCGTTTCCGCTGGTCTTCGAGGCTCTGAACCGGATGGTCGGATGCTCCGCGGAACTGGGCCAGCGCGTCGCCACCGGTATGGCCGCACTGTTCGACACCGTCAACGCGGCCTGGGGGATGGAACATCTGAGCCAGGCGCTGATGGAGCTGATCCATCTGCGCCGCGCCGAACCGGGCGACGACGTCACCTCGCGGCTGGCCCACCATCCGGCCAACCTCAGTGATGAGGAGATGCTCTACAACCTGATCAGCTTCTACGGCGCGGGCATCGAACCGCAGCAGAATCTGATCGCCAACACCCTGCTGCTGATGATCAGCGACGACCGCTTCGGCGGCGGCATGCTCGGCGGCAGCCTGTCCACCCGCGACGCGCTGGACGAGGTGTTGTTCAAGGATCCGCCGATGGCCAACTTCTCCATCAGCTACCCGCGTCAGCCCATCCTGATCGACAACGCCTGGCTGCCGGCCCATCAGCCGGTGGTCATCAGTCTGGCCGCCTGTAACAACGATCCGGTGATCGCGGGCGGCGACCGCACCGGTAATCGCTCCCATCTGGCGTGGAGTGCCGGGCCACATGCCTGTCCGGCCCGTTCGGTGGCCTATCTGGTGGTGCAGGACGCCATCGATCAGCTGCTCGACGCCCTTCCGGAGCTCCGGCTCGCGGTCGAGCCGAGCGAACTGAGCTGGCGCCCCGGGCCGTTCCACCGTGCGATGGCGGCGCTACCGGTCGTCTTCCCCCCATCACCTCCGTTGAATCTGGTCTGACGAGCAACGAATACAGGAGCTTTCCGATGACAACCGAACCACTGGTGCTCGATCTGACCGGTGCCGACATCCAGGCCGAGAACGAGCGCATCCGCGAGCGCGGTCCCGTCGCGCTGGTGGAACTTCCGGGTGGGGTTCCGGCCTGGTCGGTCACCGATGCCGTGGTGTTGAAGAGTCTGCTGTCCGATGCCCGGGTCTCCAAGGATCCGCGTCAGCACTGGTCGGCCTACATGAACGGCGATATCAACGAATCGTGGCCGCTGCAGCCGTGGGTCGCGGCGCAGAACATGTTCACCGCCTACGGTCCCGACCATCGGCGGCTGCGCAAACTGGTCGCACCGGCCTTCACCCATCGCCGCACGACCGATATGCGGCCGCGGATCGAGGCGATCGTCGAAGATCTGCTGACCCGTCTCGGCGCGACGGCTCCCGGCGAGGTCGTGGACCTGCGCCCGAACTACGCCTATCCGGTGCCGATCCGGGTCATCAGTGAACTGCTGGGGGTGCCCGAGCACCTGGACGCCGATATCCACGCGTGCGTCGACGGATTCTTCGACACCTCGTTCACCCCGGAGCAGGCGCAGGCCAACTTCATCGAAATGGGCCGGCTCATCGGCGAACTGGTGGCGTACCGGCGGGACAACCCCGGTGACGACATCACCAGCGTGCTGATCGCCACCCGCGACGAGGACGGTTCCCGGCTGTCGGAGACCGAACTCGTCGACACCCTCATGCTGGTGATCAACGCCGGTCACGAGACCACGCTGAATCTGATCGACCAGGCGATCGTCGCGATGCTCACCCATCCGCAGCAGCGTGCCGATGTCGTCGAGGGCCGGGTGCCGTGGGCGGAGCTGATCGAGGAGACCCTGCGCTACCAGGCGCCGGTGGCTCATCTGCCGCTGCGCTACGCGGTCGAGGACATCACGATCGGCGAAATCCTCATCCCCAAGGGCGAGGCGATCCTGGCCTCCTACGCCGCCGCCTGCCGGGACCCGCAGTTGCACGGCGCCACCAACGCCGAGTTCGACGTGCACCGGGAGAACAAGGAACACCTGGCCTTCGGCCACGGCGCGCACCACTGCCTGGGCGCGCCGCTGGCCCGCATGGAAGCCGCGATCGCCCTGCCGGCGATCTTCGAGCGCTTCCCGACCATGCGACTGGCAGTGCAGCCGTCGGAGCTGGCGCCACTGGGCAGTTTCATCTCCAACGGGCACCTCTCGGTACCGGTATACCTGTAGGTCCGAACGGATTCGAACCACCGCCGCGCCCAGTGTCCACGCCGACACCGGGCGCGGCGGTGGTTCATCGGCGGCTCCGGTATGGCAGGGTGAGCGAATCCGGATGCGAGAGGGGCGAAGCCGATGGGGTCGTGGCCGGTGTACAACCTGTCCCATCCCCTGTCGGCGACGGCGATCTCGGTCTTCCCCGGTGATCCCGCACCGCGGATAGACACCATCCGCACCATCGACGAGCACGGATTCCACCTCAACACCGTCACCGTCGGTGAGCACACCGGAACCCATTGGGGCGCACCGGCGCATTTCACCACCGACGGTGCCACGGCCGACCAGCTCGATGCCGAGGATTTCGTCCTGCCCGGGGTACTGATCGATATCGGCGACCGCACCGAACGAGATCGCGACTACGCCCTGACCGTGGCCGATCTGCTGTCTTGGCGGGATCGCCACGGCCCCTTCCCCACCGAGGCCGCGGTCCTGCTGCGAACCGGCTGGGACCGATACTGGGGCACAGCAGATTTCGCGGGCGTCGACGCCGAGGGCCGGATGCATCACCCGGGTTTCTCGGTGGCCGCGGTGCGATGGTTGCTCGACGAGGGTGTGCTGGGATATCGCGGCGCGCTCGGCACCGACGCGTTCGGTCCGGATGTCGGCGTCGACGACAGCTTCGAGGTGTCGAAACTGCTCTATCGCGAACACCGGCTCAGCCTGGAGATCCTCACCCGGCTCGGGAATCTGCCCGCGCGCGACTTCACCGTCGTGGTCGGCGGATTCATCACCGAACACGGCTCCGGATCACCGGCGACGATCTACGCGCTGCTCGGTTCCCCACCGTAGTTTCGCCGCGGCCAACAGCACCGGGAACAGCGGAACTCCGGGAACAAAGGCGCGCTGTCCCGCCTTGTCACCGGGAGAACAGACGAGAGAAGGGAATACGGTGACCGACCTGCTGCCGCTCACTCCGGACGAACTGCTGACCACGACCCGCGCCGTCCGGCGCCGCCTCGACCTGTCCCGGCCGGTGCCGCTGGAGGTGATCCGGGAGGCCCTGGAGGTGGCGCTGCAGGCGCCGTCGGGAGGCAATCGCCAGCACTGGCATTGGATCATCGTCACCGATCCGGAGGTCAAGGCCCGGGTCGCGGAGTACTACCGCCGATCGCATCTGGCCTACCGCGAGGCCGGTGGCGAACCGGCCGATCCGGCCGCCGCCCGGGTCGCCACCAGCTCCGACCATCTGCGTGAGGTGATGGCCGAGGTCCCGGTGCTGATCATCGGCGCGATCCGGGTCGGTGGCCCCGACCTCGGCGACAACCAGGCGGGACTGTGGGGCTCGCTGCTGCCCGCGGCGTGGAATCTGGCGCTGGCGCTGCGGGCTCGGGGTCTGGGCACCACCTGGACCACACTGCATCTGCAGTACGAGCGCGAGGTCGCCGAGATACTCGGTATTCCCGACGATGTGCGCCAGGGGGTACTGCTGCCGGTCGCCTACACCCTCGGCACCGATTTCCGCCCCGGGCCGCGCGCGGATCTGGACTCGGTGGTGCACATCAACCACTGGTGACGCCCCGGCCCACAAGGCAGTCACCATGTCGTTTCGGCCGCGGCGCCCGGTGTTCCCCGTGCCCGTCGGCCACCGCGCGATCGCCGGCCGACCGGCACGGCCGGGAAGTCGTAGCGACGCTTCGTCTTTGCGCCTGAGAGCAACGTCGGTTCGCGTCGGGACAACCGGCGCGAAACCGGCTTGGCTACTTTCGCTTTGCTCACCGTGAAACGGTGGATCGCAAGGAGGAACAGTGCGCGATTGTGTTGCTTCGATGTGGTGCACGCCGTGGCGATCGCGGTAACCGGCAGGCTGCGAACGAGCGCGTTTCCCGCTGAGGTATGGATCGTTTCGATCTCCACATTTCTCAGCAGGTCGGTCGGATTTCTCGCACTTTTCTCGACCGCTTTCTACAAGTCGATCGGACTCGGCGCCGCCACACTGACTCTCGCCTTGTTCACCGCCGGTTTCGCGGGCGTTCTCGGATCCCTCGCCGGCGGGTGGGCAGCCACCCGCTTCGGGTCGACCGATGTGTTGATCGCGGGCTCCGTACTCAACATTCCCCTGTTGTTCCTCCTCGGTCCGCTGTCCGCTCGGCCCGCCGCGGCTATCGTGGTGGCCTCGGTGAGCGTGGCGGTGACCCAATCGTTCGCCGGGCCGGCCGCGGCCCTGGTCACCGGCTCCGGCTACGAGGGCAACACCGTGACGATCGTCGCCTTCCACCGAATTTTCCTCAGCACCGGCGTCACGGTGGCTCCCATCGTCGTCGCGCTGGTCGGTGCGGACAATTTCTCGGCCCTGTTCTATTTGTCCTCGTCGGGTTCGCTGATGACCGCCGTACTGCTGCTGCGCGAACGCGCGCGGCTCCGGGCGGCGGAGGGGCGAGCGGCCGTGCGGGAGCACCCGGCGGACGTCGTATCCCGGCCTCCCGCCATTGCCGGTCCCGGAGTACACAAGACGCGCCTGTGGGCGGTGATCCTGGTGTTCGGAACGGCGATGGCGGTCTATTCCCAGAGCCTGAGCGGAATACCGTTGTCCGTCGAGCGGATATCCGGCGGCGCCCACCTGTACGGCGTGCTGATCGTCGTCAATTCCGTCTTCATCATCGCCTTCGAGATGCCGTTGAGTTACCTGACATCCACACTGAGATGGAACTACGCGCTCGGACTCGGCATCTTCCTCGCCGGAGCCGGCCTCGCCATCTGCGGAGTCGGCGCCAGCTGGCCCGTATGTATTTCCGGATTCGCGCTGTTCTCCCTGGGCGAGGCAATTTTCATCCCGCAGGCCGGCGCGGCGATAGCGAAGCTTTCGACCGCCTCCGAGAACCCTCGATATCAAGGTTGCCTGTCTGCGGCCCAAGCCCTCGGCTTCGCGGTGGGGCCGGGGATCGGAGCCTTCGGGGTGCTCCACGATCGTGCCGTGTTCTGGGCGGCGGTCGTCCAGATTTCACTGGCCGCGGGGGCGATAGCCGCAGTAGCGGGCATCAATGAGAACAGGAGCCCACATCGTGTCGGGTAATTCGGTTTTGGTCGTCGATCCGGTGAGTTCGGGGCGGTTGTATCCCGCCTTGCTCGAGGAGTACGGGATCAAGAAGATTCTGCTGGATACCGAACGCGCATCGGTGTCGGGTTTCCGCACCTCGCCGACCCCGGGCGCGGTGAATTTCGAGGCGGACCTCGGCTCCTCGTATGAGCTGCTGCTTCGAATGTGTGTGGAGCACTCGGTGAAATACGTCATCGCCGGATCGGAACCCGGTGTCGAACTGTGTGAGCGGTTACGTGGCGATCTGGCGGACTGTCCCACCGGCGATACCGCGTCGCCGATGCGGCGATGGGACAAGCAGCACATGTTCGAAGCGCTCGCTGCCGCTGGAGTTCCCGGTCTCACCACACTGTCGGTCACCGCCGACCGTCACACCGTTCCAGCCGAGGCCCTCGCGGAGCTGGCGGCGGGCCGGAAGCTGGTGGTGAAGCCGGCGCGCGGCGCCGCGTCCGTGGATGTCCGGATGGTGGAGACTCGCACACAATTGATCGAGGCCGTCACCGCGATCACCGGCAGTTCGGGGCTTTTCGGGGGTAACCCGGCCGCCTTGATCCAGGAGATGTATCCGGCTCCCCGGGTGGAATACGCCGTGGACACCTTCTCCACGCCGCGGGGCCACGAACTCCTGTGCGTGAGCGTCTACGACAAGCGGGTGTCGGGCTCGGGCGATTTCCTCTACGAGCGGGGTCGGTGGCTCGAACATGACGACCCGGCGGTGGGTGAGCTGACCGATTACGCGTGGCGCGTACTCGATGCCTTGGGCGTGCGGACGGGGCCGGCGCATATGGAGATCATGGCCGGTCCGCTGGGACCCCGTCTGATCGATTTCGGCGCACGCGCGCACGGAATCGGCCATCCGCTCCATACTCACCTGCTGACCGGGAACTCGCAGATCCACCGCGAATGTGACTACATCGCAGAGCTTTTCGGAGTTCGCACACCGGCCGTGCGAAGCAGTGCCGGCTATGTGTTGTCGCGGCGTGGCGCGCTCGTCCTCTTCAGCATCGATCAGCCCGCGCGTTACCTCGGCGCAGCCGAAGCCGATCTAGCCGGGCTCGCGGGCGTCATGGATGTTCGGATTTCGGCCCAGCCCGGGCAGATCTACCCGGCGACCAGATCGATGATGGATTCGGTGGCGCTGGGGCTGGTGTTCGTCGTCGCCGACAGCGCCGACGAACTGGATTTCCGATGCGCGGAGGTCCGTAAGCGAGTCGGCGACTTCTTCGTCGCCGTCTGAGTGGGCCGACCGGCCGGATGCTGTTCGGCGATCTCCACTTCCCGGCCGGCGGCGCGGCGGACGTCGGACGCCACGGCGCCGACCGGCCCGGAAGCTCCGCGTGCACGAATCATGATGTCCGCTGCCGGATTTCGAGGTATCGACGAAAGGGCGCCAGTGCTTCGTCATCCAGATGCGGGCCCGAGACCGTGACCGGCACGTCAGCGGCGCCGACCACCTCGGCGCAGCGCAGGGTGAAGCGCGGATATCCGCCGATGACGGCGTGGAAGTCCGGTTCCGCCGCGGCGAAGACGATCCGGGTGACGCCTGCCCACACCATCGCCGCGGCGCACATGGGGCAGGGCTCACCGCTGGCGTAGACGGTGGCACCGGCCAGGTCCGCCGTCCGTCCGGCCGCGGTCGCCGCGGTGAGAGCCGTGAGTTCGGCGTGCGCGGTGACCACCCCGGACTCGGCGACCTCATTGCGTCCCTCGGCGATCACCGCCCCGGCAGCGGTGACGGCAACGGCGCCGAACGGCCGGTTCCCGCGGTCGGCTGCCTCCTCGGCGAGCGAGATCGCCCGGCGCAGCAGATCGATATCGTGGCTCATCACAACTGCGACGATAGTGTTCAAGTCGCGGTTTCCATAACACCGATCGACCTGACCTATGGTTTGGCAATGGAGTTGCGCCACATCAAATATCTGCTCGCCGTCGCCGATCACGGCAACTTCACCCGCGCGGCCGAATCCCTGCACATCTCGCAGCCGACGCTGTCCCAGCAGATCAAGCAGCTCGAGCGCACCCTGGGCGTCATACTCCTGGACCGGTCCGGCCGGACGGTCCGGCTCACCGACGCCGGGCAGGCCTACGCCGCGCACGCCCGCCTCGCCCTGCGCGATCTCGACGCCGGTGAGCGCGCGGTCCACGACGTACAGGATCTGTCCCGTGGACATCTGCGCGTCGCGATGACCCCCACCTTCACCGCCTATCTGATCGGACCGCTGGTCCATCGCTTCCGCGACGCGCATCCGGGCATCACGCTGGCCGTGCGGGAGACGACCCAGGATCGGATCGAAGCGGATCTGGCCGCCGACCGGCTCGACCTCGGCATCGCCTTCGCGGGCGCACATGCCGCCGGGATCGAGCACACCGCGCTGTTCACCGAGAGGCTCAGCCTGGTCGTCGGTTCGGATCACCCGTTCGCCGCGACCCCGCGGGCCCTGCCGGTCCAGCGCCTCACCACCGCGCCACTGGGTCTGCTCAGCGGAGATTTCGCGACACGCGTACACATCGATCGGTACTTCGAGGACAGCGGGGTGGTCCCGGATATCGCGGTCGAGGCCAACTCGATCAGCGCCCTGCTGGAATTCGTCCGCCGGGGCTCACTGGCCACCGTGCTCCCGGACGCGATCACCCGCGCGCACCCGGACCTGCACCCGATACCGCTGGACCCGCCGCTGCCCATTCGCACGGTCGAACTACTCCGGCGGCACAGCGCGTACCACTCGGCCGCGGCCCGCGCCTTCATCACAGTGCTCCAAGACATCGCCCGCGAGTATTGATGGGATCTATTATCGCCATCAAAGACAAGTATTGGACGCTATAACAGCTGGTGGTGCAGGCTGGTGTCATGAACGATCTCACCGCCGGCGTCACGCACTTCCATACCGCGGTATTCCCCGCCAACGCTGAGCTGTTCGCCCGCCTGGCCACCAGCCACACCCCCGACACCCTGTTCGTCGGATGCTCCGACGCGCGCGTCGTCCCCGAGCTGATCACCAGCAGCCGCCCCGGCGACCTGTTCGTCATCCGCACCGCGGGCAACCTCGTTCCCGCCTACGCTCCCGGCGCGGACGGTGTCGCGGCGAGTATCGAATACGCCGTCACCGTACTGGGCGTCGGCCGCATCGTGGTGTGCGGACATTCGGGCTGCGGCGCGATGACCGCACTCGCCGAGGGACACGACCTCGATGCCGCACCGGCGGTCGCGGCCTGGCTCCGGCACGCCGACGCCGCCGCCGCCCGCTGCGACGACATCTCGGCCGATGCGTTGATCCGTTCGAATGTCATTGCCCAGCAAGCGAATCTGGCCACTCACCCCTCGGTCGCACGAGCACTGGCGGCCGGGACCGTGAGCGTCGAGGGCTGGGTTTTCGATATCGGCAGCGGGGCGGTCACCGTGATCGACGCCGCCGGCTCCGACCATCCGGTCGCCGCCTGACCCCGAGTCCCACCACATCACCAAACCCGCCCGCGCGGCGGCAACGAGAAAAGGAACCGACCCCATGGCGCACGCACAATTCGACCCCACCGCTCGTCAGGCTCTCGCCGTGTCCGCCGTCGAAGCCAAGATCGCCAAGGACCTCACCTGGGAGCAGATCGCCGAGACGGCAGGCTATTCCACGGCTTTCGTCACCGCCGCGGTCCTCGGCCAGCACGCACTGCCGGAGCAGTCCGCCCGCGCCGTCGCCGAACTACTCGGTCTCGGCGACGGCGCGGCCACGCTGCTGCAGACCATCCCGACTCGCGGATCGATTCCGGGCGGCGTACCGACCGATCCGACGATCTACCGGTTCTACGAGATGCTGCAGGTGTACGGCACGACGCTCAAGGCGCTCGTCCACGAGCAGTTCGGCGACGGCATCATCAGCGCGATCAACTTCACCCTCGACGTGCGCAAGGTCCCCGATCCCGAGGGCGGCGAGCGCGCCGTGATCACCCTCGACGGCAAATACCTGCCGACCCGGCCCTTCTGACGGCAGCCTTCCACCCGAAGACCGATTCGTAAGGAGCACTATGGATTTCGCGCAGCACACCATCGATCTCGCCCGCCGCAACGTCGAGGAGGGCGGGCGGCCGTTCGCGACGGTGATCGCGTCCGGCGGCGAAATTCTCGCCGAAAGCCCGAATCTGGTCGCGCAGACCAGCGATCCGACGGCCCACGCCGAGATTCTCGCCATCCGGGCGGCCTGCACCGCACTGGGCACCGAACATCTCACCGACGCCACCATCTACATCCTGGCGCTGCCCTGCCCGATGTGCCTGGGCGCGCTGTACTACTGCTCACCCGCCGAGGTGGTCTTCCTGACCACCCGCGAGGCCTACGCCCCGCACTATGTGGACGATCGGAAGTACTTCGAACTCAACACCTTCTACGACGAATTCGCCAAGCCGTGGGATCAGCGCCGGTTGCCGATGCGGCACGAGTCCCGCGCCGAGGCCGTCGACGTCTACCGCCGCTGGCAGGAGCGCAACAACGGCGAACGACGCGTTCCCGGCGTTCCGACCGCCGGGTAGTCCGGCCGGCGCGCGTGCGAACGCGGGATGAACATCCGACATCACATTCCGAACGAGAAACCAACGGGTTCAGCGATTTTGGCCCATTGCAGTTCACCATCACGGAAATCTCCGTTCACGGCGGCGGATTAGCGTTCTCGGGTGTTCCGGGGACTGTCGAACAGCCCCGATGATGTGCTGCGACGCACCGCCGGCGTGGTCACGTTCCCTTGTGGTGGTCACGTTCGGTGCGCGCACCGGCGCGCAAACGAAACAGGATGCGGTGGTGGACATCTGGTTCCCGGCTCGACACGTCTGCACACGCCCGCTCTCGACCCGGCGTCGCCGCCGGCTCGCGGCGGTGCTGTCCGTCGTTTTCGCCATGTTCGTCTTCCCGGGTCTGCTCGGCGCGGCGGCCGTGGCCGACAGCGGCGGTCACACGACCGGCTCCTCGGTCGGCAGCTCACTGGAGTGGACACATCTGACGGACTCGTCGAACGTCCCGCTCTCCAGCTATCTGTTCGCGACCGACCACGGCGGCCTCCTGCACCCGGGCAATACCGCGGTGTCGACGGTGCTGGGACTCGAGTTCGCGGGCTGGAAGATCCTGGTGATCACGGCGATCTGGCTGATCGGATACACGCTGAGTTTCCGGTGGCTCGATATCTTCGCCAAGGCGCTGAACGGTGTGGCACACAGCCTTTCCGGGCAAATCGCCACACCGATGATGCTGGTCACGGCCGCGGCGATCGGGGCCTTCTGTGTCGCCTGGTTCGTCGTGCGCGGCTTTCATTCCAAGGCCACGGTGCAAGTGGTGACAATGCTGGCCGTGGCGGTGATCGGCCCGTTCTTTCTCGCCGAACCGCTGGCGGATGTGTTGTCACAGGACGGATTGCTCGCGAAGGGACGCGATCTCGGCATCTCGGTCGCGGCCGGGCTGGACGGACAGCCCGGCGCCGACCCGGACCACATGGTGGCGTCGATGCAGACGACACTGGCCGACAACTTCGCGCGTCGTCCGCTGCAGGTGTGGAATTTCGGGCATATCGTCGACGAGCGCGCCGCCTGCCGGACCGCATGGTCGACGGCGGTCTCCTCCGGTAGTGAGGATCGGGTCAAACGCGGGATCGCCGGGTGCGGCGATCGGGCCGCACACGAGTCGGTCGACAATCCGAGCTTCGAACAGGTAGGCACCGGGTTGTTGCTGCTGATATCCGGGACGATCCTGCTGGCTTTCGGCGCCGTGCTGGCACTCAAGGTATTACGGGCCGCGCTCGACACGGTCTACCACGGGTTGATGTCGATCTTCGGTTTCGCGGCCGGTGGGTTCATCTACGGGCCGACCCAAACATTCCTGATCCGCAACCTGGTCGACGGATTCGTCGCCGCGGCGCGGATGACCGCCTTCACGATCTTCCTGGGCGTCTACGTACTGATCCTGCACGATCTGTTCCGGCTGGCGGGCGGCCAGGTGACGATCGTATTCCTGCTCGGCGCGCTGGTGGAGATCATCGCGATCCTGCAACTGCGCAAGCTCGGCGCCGCTTTCGATCGTGGCAACGAGTGGATCGCCAACCGGTTCGCATTGACCGTGCAGGGCCAGGGCGGCCGCGCCGCGAGTTCCGGCGGCGGGCACGCACTCGGTATGGGCGAGATGAGCGCCAAGCACACGGTGCACACGAGTCTGCTGCCCGCGCTCGCCGCGGTGAGCACTGTCAGCAATTCACCTGTGACGGAATGGTTGTGGGGCCGGACCCGGTCACCGCTGCGTCCGTTCTCGCGCACAGAGCGCGCGGCGCAGCTGGCGCAGTGGCGGTTCTGGGGCACACCCGGTGTCGGCGGCGAGTTCGGATCCTATGCCCAGTCCTATATGCATCGCCGGCTGTACACGGTGGCCGCCCGTCGCGCGGCCGAGGCCGCCGGCGGGGTGAACACCGTACGCGGCGCCGCCGCCGCACTACAGGGATTGGAGGACGTCGGCGGTAAGACCTCGGATGCGTGGGCGGCACTCACCGCCGCGGGGTTCCGCGACGAGGACATCAAATTCAATGCCATTCGCTCGTGGAGCATCGTCGACGGGAACGCCGACGACTGGACCCTCGCGGACAAGCACCTCGGCCATGTGGTGGCGGCGGTGCAGCGCGCCCAGGACTCGTCGTCGCGTCTCATCGGCGGCGGAGGCGATCCTACGGAGGTCGCCGCGGATCTGGCCACCCTGCAGGCGGCGGCGTTCCGCTATCAGCGCGCCAATCCGGCCGTCACCCTCGACGGCGGGCCGGGCGGCGCGCAGCACCGGTTCGTCACCGATTACCTGAACGCTCCGACCGAGGCGAAAATTCAAGCACTGCAACGACTCAACAACGGCGACCTGTCCGCAGCCACCGGAACGCTGACCGGAATGACCCAGACCGAGGCCGCCCGGATGATGCAATGGATCGGCAACGAACACGCCCAGCGCGCCCTCACGGCCGTGGACGCGGTCCTGGCCGACCCGTCGGAACCGGAACTACTGCGCACTGCCCGCCGGGTGATCTCGGATGCGGCGAATACCGATCAGTGGGCGGCCGGCTCCAAGCGCACTCCGTGGAATTCGCTCTCCCCGCCCAGGCGCAATCAGCCCCGCGCGCGCCGACGGCCGGAGTTCGCCCCGGTGGGTTCGTTGTTGAACAGCTGACAGCAACCGACTCGGCCGCTCCCCGGCTCCTGTCGGCGCGCAACGGATCCCGTCGCACACCGGTGCGGCCCACCGCTCGTTCCGGCGCGGCGACGGTCGTCGTCGACAGCCCCGAACGGCAGTGTCGTACGTCACTTCGACGGCACTTGCAGATACCCCCAGGGGGTATTAGTTTCTTGGGTGTCGAAGCACAGCAGGATCGGAAGGCCCCAGCGATGACCACCCAGACCCATACCAATCACCATGGCGCACACGGAGATAACGCCGGTCGCCAGCACCACACCGGACACGGCGAGCACATCGCACCCGAGGCGCACGCCGGTCACGGAGACCACGGCGCGCACGGAGACCACGGCGCGCACGGCGGCGGGCTGCCGGGCGGCCTGCAGATCACCCAGGACGGCTACACACTCGCCCTCGCGGAGCCGGTCGTCACCCCGGGTGAGATCGACTTCCGGTTCCGGATTCTCGGCCCCGACGGCGCGCCGGTGACCGACTACACCGCCATCCACGATCGCCGGCTACATCTGATCGTGGCGCGACGGGAACTGACCGGGTTCTGGCATGTGCACCCCGAACTCGCCGCCGACGGCACCTGGGCCGTCCGGCTGAATCTCCCGGAAGCGGGCGCCTACCGGGTCTTCACCGATATCGCCCCGCGCGCACTCGGCGCGACCATCACCCTCGGCGCGGATCTCGCCGTGGCGGGCGCGTACGAACCCCGGCCGGTCCCGGCCGCCGAACGCACCGCGACCGTGGACGGATACACCGTGACCCTCGACGGCGATCTCGTTCCCGGTGAGGGCAGACTGCTGACCCTCACCGTCCACAAGGACGGCCGGCCGGTGACCGACCTGCAGCCCTATCTCGCGGCCTACGGCCATCTGGTGATCCTGCGGGCAGGCGATCTGGCCTATGTGCACGTTCATCCGAACGGCGAACCGGGCGACGGCGTCACCGCCCCCGGCCCGGAGGTCACCTTCCACACCGCGGTCCCCGGCCCCGGAACCTACCGCCTGTTCCTCGATTTCCAGCACGCCGACGTCGTCCGCACCGCCGCGTTCACCCTGGCCACCGTCTGATCGGGCCGGCCGGGAGACGGACGGGGAACCACGGTTCGGATACGGTGGTCGGCGGCTCACCGCATCCGAGGAAAGGCACTCCACCCATGGGCACCAGCTGGCTTCGTCGCCTCTCCCCCGCCTCGGAGAGCGCGGCTCATACCCTGGTGTGCTTTCCGCACGCCGGCGGCTCCGCGATCTCGATGGGCGCACTGGCCAGAAGTCTGGGGCCGGAGTACGAGGTTTTCGCCGTCCAGTACCCGGGACGACAGGACCGCAGGCACGAACCGCTCGTGCACACCATCGCCGGTCTCGTCGACGGCCTGTTTCCCGAATTGCTGGACACCATCCGGGCGGCGGACGAATTCTCCCTCTTCGGTCACAGCATGGGTTCGGTCGTGGCGTTCGAGGCGTGCCGGCGGCTCGAACGGGAATCGGCGCCGGCCGCGACGACACTTTTCGCCTCCGGCCGGCGTGCGCCGTCGTGGCGGCGGCCGGCGGACCGGACGGCCGTCCACACCCTCGGCGATCGCGAACTGTGTGACCATCTGCTGAGCTTCGGCGGCACCCCGGCGGCATTGCTCGACGATCCGGAATTCCGGGCGCTGATCCTCTCGGTCACCAGGAACGACTATCGCGCGATCGAGACCTACGAATGCACGTCCGATGCCGTCGTGGCATGCCCGCTGGTCGCCCTGACGGGTGATCGCGACCCCGACGCGAGTCCCACCGATATCGAGGCGTGGCACGCGCACACCGCCGGGAACTTCGCCGCGACATCCTTTCCGGGCGGTCACTTCTTCATCGACGCGAACGCGCGCGCCGTCGCGGAGCTGATCCGCGAACACAGCTCGGCGCTGTCGAGATAGCCGGAACCACCACCGGCCCTGTCGCGGTGGCGAACAGGGCCGGGAGGCGGCGGACGGTACCGACAGGCTCAGCCCGCCGCGCTGAGCCGGTCCAGCGTGGCCGCGGTCTCGGCGATCAGCTCGACCGTCGAATCCAGTTGCCGCTCGGTATGTTCCGAGGTGAGGAAGAAGCGCAGGCGCTCCTTGCCCACCGGGACGGTCGGGGCCACGATGGCGCCGGCGTAGATGCCCTCCCGGAGCAGGGTGGCGGAGACGAAACCGGCGTGCGTCTCGCCCGGGATGATGACCGGGCAGATCGGTGTCCGCTGGGAATCACCGAGGTCCATACCGCGCTCGCGCAGGGCCCCGTGGAAACGTCTCGTATTGTCCCACAGGCGAGTCAGCCGATCCGGCTCATCGGCCAGCACATCCAGGCCCGCCAGGGCCGCCGCGATCGCCGACGGTGCGGGCGCGCCGGTGAGCATCGCGATCCCCGGGGCGCTCGACTTCATCGCCCCGATCAGATCGGCGTCACCGGCGAGGAAACCGCCGCAACTGCCCAGGGCCTTGGACAGCGTGCCCATCCAGATGTCGACATCGGCGCCCGCCATCGCGTAGTGCTCGCGGATACCGTGACCGCCCGCGCCGAACACACCGAACGAATGCGCCTCGTCGACCATGACCGCGCAGTCGTACTCCCTGGCGACAGCGGCCAGTTCGGCGACGCGACCGACGGTGCCGTCCATGCTGTAGTGGCCCTCGAGCACCACCAGCGCGCGGTCGAATCCCGATCGTGACGTGCGCAGTACCGCGCGCAGCGATTCCGGATCGTTGTGCCGGAAGTTGATCCGGCGGCACCCCGCCCACTGCGTGCCCGAGACCACGCTGCCGTGAATCAGCGTGTCGCAGAACGCGACATCACCCGCGCCGAGCAGATATCCGATGACACCCGCATTGGTGAGGTAGCCGCTGGTGGTGACCATCGCATCACCGACATCGTAGATCCCGGCCAGACGCTGTTCGATTTCCTGGTAGAGCGGGATCTCGCCGCCGACGATCCGGCTCGCCGACGCGGAGGCGCCGTACTCGTCCAATGCCGCGGTGGCGGCCGCCACCACCCGGGGATGGCTGGCCAGCCCCAGATAGTTGTAGGCGCTGAAGTTGATCAGTTCACCGGCGGCGGACCGAATGACGTGGTCGTTCGGGCTGCTTCGCGGCAGGAAGTACGGACTGGGCAGGCCGGACTGCTCGGTCAGCGCGGCGATCGTCGCGCGCTGCGCCGCGGCCGCGACCACCCCGGGATGATCGGCGAACTGTTTACCGGGGCCGCGCACGGCGCGATCCGGCCGCGGTGCGGTGGCAGCGCGCGCGGCAGTGGGGGCGGCACCTGTGCCGACCGCGCCGCGGCCCCGGGCCCCGTTGCCCTCGCCGGCCGGACTCTCGGTGCTGGACAGCAGTTTCCGGGCCAGGTCCCGAGCCGACTCGCTCATGCCACCACCTCGGCCACCGATTCCACCCCGTCCTCGCCGACCAGCGCCGCGGCGACCTTCGCCCCGGCCTGCTGCAGGGTGAACGTACGGCCGAGCTGTACCGAGGTCAGGTCGACGCCCAGATTCTTGGTGACCAACGCGGAGAATTCCACGGTCATCAGCGAATCGAGACCGATCTCCGGCACCGGCACCGTCAGGTCGATCGACTCCGCGGCCACGCCCATCACCGTCGCCAACTGCTCGGCGAGCATGTGCGCCACGACCTCGTTGCGCTTGCCCACCTCCAATTCCCGCAGGGCCGCGGCCAATTGGGCCGATGCCGAATCGTCCTGGGCGGAAGCGGCGATGACCGCCTCGACCCGTCCGGTCGCGGCGAACAGGCCGTTGGCCGAGACGACCTTGTTCCAGTCGATCGGAACGATGTCGACATGGTGGTGCAGGCCGAGTCGCAGTGCGGCTTCGAGATACTCGGGCCCCTCGTCCATCTCGATGGTGTCGAAACCGGTATTGAGCAGATAGCGGGTCATGGTGTCGGTGCCGATCATTCCCGCGCCGTGCATATGGCCCCAGCCGATGGCCAGCGCGGTGCCGCCCGAGCGCACGATCTCGTCGGCCAGCACATTGAGCGTCAGATTCGCCGCGGTGTAGGTGTACTGTCCGGGGCCGCCGAAGATCGCACTGCCGGAGGAGAACAGCACGAGCATATCCGGGGTGGCGCCGGCCGCCGCGAGGCCGCCGACCAGTGCGCGAGCACCGGCCACCTTGGGGGTGACGACCTTGACGAGGCTGTCGTAGTCGAAGACGCTGACGAGTTTGTCGTCGAGGACGCCCGCGGCGTGGAACACCCCGCGCAGCGGATGGTCGGCGGTATGCGCCCGCGCGATCATCGCGGTGACGGCCTCCTGGTCCGCGATGTCGACCCGTTCGGCGACGACGTCGATGCCCATGTCCTGCCAGGCCCGCAACTGTGCCCGGGCCGCTTCGGTTTTCGCTCCGCCGCGGCCCACCAGGGTCAGCCGGCGCGCGCCCTTGCCAACCAGCCAGCGTCCGACGGCCAGACCGAAGCCACCGAAACCACCGGTGATGAGGTACCGAGCCTCCGGCACGACCGTGACCTCGCCGAGCGCGGGCCGGACCAGCGGTGCCGCCTCGGTGAAGTCCAGGACCACGCGCCCGATCTTGGTGGAGCGCGCGACCTCCTCGAAGGCCTTCCCCACCTCGGCGGTACCGTAGCGCTCGTACGGCAGTGCGGTGTATTCGCCCGCGTACACCTTGTGGGTGATGCTCTCCAGCGCCTTCATCGATTCGGCGGTCTTCTTCGCCAGCATCCGGTCCATGTCGATGGAGTGATACGACACGTTCTTCTCGAAGTGCCGAAGGTCCAGGACCCCGCCGGAGTAGCTGTCGGTCTTGCCGACCTCCACGATCCGTCCGAATTCGGCGACGGCGTCGAAGTTCTTGCGCAGCAGATCACCCGGGGTCGTGCTGATCACGACGTCCGCCCCGCGCCCGCCGGTGAGCGCCAGCACCTCCTCCGCGAAGTTCAGCGACCGCGAGTTCAGCGCATGGTCGGCGCCCTGGGCGAGCACGTAGTCGCGGCGCTCGGCCGTGCCGGCGGTCCCGATGACGGTGGCGCCGTGGAGTTTCGCGATCTGCACGGCGGCCGAGCCGACACCGCCGGCCGCGCCGTGCACCAGCACCGTCTCGCCCGCGCGCACCCGGACCAGTTCCAGCAGCGAGTGCTCGGCGCTGAAGAAGGCCGTCGCGTTGCTGCAGATTCCGATATCACTGTCGGCGGGGATACCGAACGCCATGGCGGCGTCCACGGTGTTGTAGCGCCGGATCATCCCGCGCGTGCAGATGTTCACCCTGTCACCGACCGCGAAGCTCTCCACGCCCGGTCCGACCCGCACCACTTCACCGAGGCCCTCCATACCCGGTTCGAGGCCGTAGTAGGTTTCGCCCAATTCCCGCTCGGTGAGCACACCCATGACCTTCATCGGGTCCTTGAAGTTCAGGGCGATCGAGATGGTGCGGATCTCGATCTCGCCGGGGCCGGGTTCCCGCCGCGCGCAACGCCGCCAGGCGAGCTGTGAGAGCACCCGGGTCTTGGGGATCTCCAGCGCGAAGTTGGCTTCCGGATCCTCCAGCGGCGCGGCCTGGTCGAGGGCGTCGAGGCGGCCCTCGAGGGTTCTGCCGACCACCGGCACCCAGCGCAGGCCGTCGCGCAGGTACACCTCGTCGGCATGGTCGTAGGTGAACGCGCCCGGGATGGCGAGTTCCGCGGCCAGGTCGGCGAGTTCGGTCCGCGGGTCGATATCGACCAGACGCCAGCGGAGCACGGACTGTTCGTTGAGCAGGACCCGTCGCGCACCGGCCAGCGGGGTGTGCCGCGAGTTCGGCAGCTGATCGCCGTCCGGATGCGCGAAGGCCCGTTCGGTGATGACGGTGGCGTGGATGCTGCCGTCTCCGGTCATCGCGCGTTCGCCGGTCTCGCCGTGCCGTTCATCGTCGTATTCGTGCAGTGTCAGTGCCAGCCTGCGCAGGGTCCACAGGTTGGTCAGGTCATCGTATTCGTCGCCGGCGACGATCACGACCTGCAGCCGGTCGGTATGCGGGTCGGTGCCGCGAAGCTGTTGCGCGAAAGCGGCTTCCAGATCGGCACGGGACGGGTCGCCCACGGCGAAGCTGGAGTTCGAGGGTGTCAGCGCGGCGATGGCGGCTGCCCGCGCACTCGGCTCCGAGCCGAGGGTGACGACCAGGGTGTGGACATCGTCGGCCGGTGGCAGCGCCGTGGTGTCCACGGGATCGCGCAGTTCCCAGGTGGTTTCGTAGAAGAAGTCGGTCATCCGTTGCAGCGCACTGCGACCCGGGTCGATCGCGCCCAGCCGTAGGCCCACGATCTGCATGAGCACCTGCCCGTGCGCGTCGAGCAGGTCGTAATCGATGATCAGCGCGTCCGGATCCTTCATGCGAGTCACGACGGTCACCGCGGCGGGCAGCGGCGCGAACACCCGCACCCCGTCGACCGCGACCGGCACCATCGCGCTGCCGTTGCGGCCGACACCCATCCGCAGGGCCGCGACGCTCTGCAGCGCGGCGTCCACGACACCCGGGTGCACGAGGTGTCCGGACCCGGCGGCGATCGACCCGTCCAGGACACCCACCACGGTGCTGCCGGATACCCGCAACGAGGTGAACCGCCGGAAGGCGGGACCGTACCGCAGTCCGCTCTCCTCCAGTGCGGTGTACACCGATTCGGCGTCCACGGGGAGCGATTCGCCGGCGGGGGGCATCGTCACCCGCTCCGGCGGATCGTAGACCCCGTCCACCAGGCGGCCGGTGGCGTTGACGGTCCACAGGTCCGAGTCGGCCGGCCGGGAGCGAATGGTGAACCGCCGGGTCGACTCCTCGACCCGCAGCTCGACCACCGGTACGTCACCGTCCGCGATGACGAGCGGGGCCAGGAAGCGCACGTCCTCCACCGCCACCCGCGCGGTTCCCCACTGATCGGTGCGCGCCGCGGCGGCGCTGAGTGCCGCGTCCAGATACGCGGCGCCGGGCAGGATCCGGGCGCCGCCCACCACGTGGTCGTCGAGCCACGGCAACGCCGCGACACTCAGCTGTGTCCGCCACACGTGCTGGGGTTCGGCCAGATCGGGGTCGCCGAGCATCGCGTAGGAGCCGTCCGTACCGTGGCGGGCCTGCGCGAACGCGGGCCGCACCGTGCGCAGCCGGCTGCGCTGCCACGGATAGCGGGGCAGCGGAATATGGGGTGTGGGCCCGGCGTGCGCGGAGGCGAACAGCGCGGCGATGTCGAGTACGCCCGCGGTATAGAGTCCGGCGATCAACTGCCGCACGCTCACACTGTCGTCCTGTTTGCGGTTGAGGGTGGCGATCGTGGCGCCGGTCTCCCCCGCGCCGATCAGGATCTCGCGAATGTTGGCGCCCAGCACCGGATGCGGGCCGACCTCGACGAAGATGCGGCTGCCCGCGCCGATCAGTGCGGCGGTGGCGTCGGCGAACCGCACCGGCCGCCGGACGTTGCGGCACCAGTATTCGGCATCCCAATCCGGGCCGGTCACCTCGGCGCCGGTCACGGTCGAGAACAGTGGAACGGCCGGCTCGACCGGCTTCAGATCGGCCAGGGCGGAACGCAATTCATCGAGAATCGGCTCCATCAGGTAGCTGTGGTAGGGCACCTCGACCTGCAGTCGCCGGGCGAAAATGCCCTCGGTGGCCAGCTTTTCGGCGATCTCGTCGAGCCGCCGCTCCTCGCCCGCGAGGGTCACCCCGCTCGGACTGTTGATCGCGGCGATGTCGACCAGCTCGTCACCGGACAGCAGTTCCCGCGCCGCCTGCTCGGAGACGCCGACGGCCAGCATTCCGCCGGAACCCGCCGTGGTGGCCTGCAATCGGGCCCGGTGGTAGGCGACGGTGAGGGCGTCGCGCAGCGACAGCATCCCGGTGACGTAGGCGGCGGCGACCTCGCCGACACTGTGCCCGACCACCGCGGCCGGCTCGATGCCGTACTCGGTCAGCAAGGCGTACAGCGCCACCTGCACCAGGAAGTTGGCGGGCTGCGCCACCGCGGTGGTGGTGACCCGGGACTCCTCCTCGGGTTTCAGTAGTTCCTCGATGATGGACCAGCCGGCGATCTCGGTGAACACCGTGTCGATCTTCTTCGCCTCGGCGGCGAAAGCGCCGTCGACGCTGAGCAATTCGCGGCCCATCGCCCAGTGCTGGGGTCCCATACCGGTGAACACGAACACCGGCTCGGCGACCTCACGCGGAATCACCTTGCCCGTCCGGCCGTCACCGTTCGCGAAGTCGACCAGGCCGCGGACCAATTCGACCTCGTCGCCGAAGGTGATCCCGGCGCGGACCGTACTGTGCTGACGCCGCGTCCAGGCCGCCTCGGCCAGCAGTGCGGGGTCCGCGCCGTCGGCGATCCGCTCGGCGAACCGCTGTGCCAGCTCACGCACGGCCGTCTCGGTCCGGCCCGACAACGGCAGCACTCCGAAATGCGCCGCCGTATGCGGGGCGCCGGTGGCGGAGCGGTGTTCGGTGAGGATCGCGTGAGCGTTCGTCCCGCCGAATCCGAATCCGTTCACCGCGATCGTCATACGCTCCTCGGGCGGTACGGGACGCGCTTCGAGCTGTAGTACCAGGTTGAATTCGGCGAACGGGATATCCGGATTGGGGGTGTCCAGCCACCCCTGCGGGGCGATGGTCCGATGCGAGATGGCCAGCGCCGACTTGATGACGCTCGCGATGCCCGACGCGGCCTCGGTGTGCCCGATCTGCGCCTTCACCGACCCGACCCCCAGCGGTTCGGTACGCCCGTCGACCGCGCCGTAGGCCCGGCCGATCGCCCGCAGTTCCAGGGGGTCGCCGACCGGAGTGCCGGTGCCGTGCGCCTCCACGTAGGTCACTTCGTGCGCCGCGATGCCCGCCCGCGCGGTGACCGATTTGGCCAAGGCCTCCTGCAGATCCGCGTTCGGCACGGTGATGGCGGTGGTGCGACCGTCCTGATTCGATCCGGTCCCCTTCACCACCGCGTAGACGCGGTCGCCGTCGCGTTCGGCATCGGCCAGCTTCTTCAGTACCACGACGCCCGCGCCCTCGCCGCGCCCGTATCCGTCGGCGGCCGCGTCGAACGGTTTGCTGCGCCCGTCGGCGGACAGGAAGCCGCCCTTGCACATGGAGACGAAGGATTCCGGCGCGGTCATCACCGTGACGCCGCCGGCCAGGGCCATCTCGCAGTCGCCGTCGACGATCGCGCGGCAGGCCAGGTGAAAGGCCACCAGCGACGAGGAGCACGCCGTGTCGACGGTGATCGCGGGCCCGACCATATTGAGCGCGTAGGCGATTCGGTTGGAGATCATCGTGTAGGAGGCGCCCGCGGCGCTGTGCATGTCCACATGGGCCAGCGCCGCCGCACCCTCCGGGTTGATCCCGTGGTCCATGGTGAACACGCCCATGTAGACGCCGACCGGCGCACCGCCGACCCGGCCTCCGACTCCCGCGTCGTCCAGCGCCTCCCACGACACCTCGAGCGCGAGGCGCTGCTGCGGATCCAGCGTGGCGGCCTCGCGCGGGGAAATGCCGAAGAAGTCGGGATCGAATTCCCAGGGGTCGCCCGTCATGAACGCGGCTCGCTTGGTGTACGCGCGGCCCGGCGCGCGGCGATCCGGGTCGTAGTAACGGCGGTGGTCCCACCGATCGGCGGGGATATCGACGACCCCGTCCCGCTTGTTCAGCACGAACTCCCAAAAGGATTCGGGGGATTCGATACCGCCCGCATAACGGCAGCCGATACCGACGATGGCAATGTCAGACACTGGTACTCCTCGGAAACTCTGATCGAACTGTGGCCTTCCGGAGAAGGACCGTGCGCGACAACGGAATCCACCCGCTGCCCGCGGTGCGCACTGATTAGGGTGCGCTGAATGTCTCAGGTGGCGTCGGCGGTAACCGCCGGGCGCAGGACGAAATTCACCTCGGGTCCTTTGCGGCCGAGCCTGGTCTTGGTGACGAATTCGCCGCCGAACGCCTCGTAGAAGGGCAGGTTGGCGTCCTTGCAGATACCGCCGACCGTGGCGCCGTGTTCGTCGGCGTCCGCGACCGCCCAGGACGCGAGGGTCATCCCCACCCCCGAGGTCTGCCATTCCGGCTCACAGGCGAGATAGACCAGCATGCTGTGCGGCTGCGGCGGGGATACCCGGGCGATGGCGGCGTCGACGTCCATGCCGCGACGCGTCGCGCTGCCCATGGCCTTCAGCAGCAGCGGACCAGAAATCATCTCCCGCCACAGCGACGTCCGATAGCCGGGCGGATACCACAGCAGCGCGGCGACGATCCGGTCGTCGACGGTGGCCACTGCCGCACCGTCGGCGGGCAGGAACCGGTACTTGATCATGAGGCGCACCATCTCCGGGGCCCGCCGATGGCGCTCCGCGGGATCCGGGAAGATGTATTCCTCGATCGGGTCGTCGACGTCGAACGCCCGCGCGACGACCAGGGCCATTTCCTCGATATCGTGCTCGGTAGCCCGGCGGACAACCGGTGTGGCCGACTGATTCAACGCTCGTACCCTAACGCTCTCTCGTGCCCCTGCCACCGATTCGGCAGGCTGTCCAATATTGCGGGGAAGGCCACCGAAAACTCGGTGGCGGAAGATAATTCGCGTGGTCGGTGACAGCGGAGATTCATCGTGCGGCCTTCCCGGATCGCGAAATGAGCTTCCGCCATCGGCTCGACGGTGTCCGCGCGCCCCCGCTGTCGCTGTCACCGCCATTCACGCGATCCGTCCAACCGGTCGTCATGGATTGCAACCGAGTCACGATTCGCCGCTTTTCCGGATCATCCCAATCCCCGGCCCCGAGCGCGGCTTCCAATTCGTCGAATACCGCATCGATCGACCGCACCTGGATTTCCCGGTCTTTCTCACCGAGTTTTTCGTGGAGATGGTCGGCGAGCGCGGTGGGAGTGGGGTATTGGAAGGCGACCGCGGGCGGCAGCGACAGACCGGTGGCGGTCTGGAGCCGGTTGCGCAACTCCACCGCGCCCAGGGAATCGAACCCCTGCTCGGTGAACGCGCGATCGGGATCGACGACGGCGGCGCCGGAGTGACCGAGCACGGCGGCCAGATGGTGCAGCACCGTGTCGATGACAGCTTGCCGCTGCCGCAGATCCGGCGTCACCGCCGAACTCGCCGCCGCACGCCGCGAGGCCGCCGGGCGTCGGCGCGGCGCCAGCTCTCGCAGCAGCGGGGGCAGCAGTCCGGCGTCGGCCCGTTCGCGGATCGCGCCGGTATCCACCGCGGCGATCACCGCGTGCGCCGCATCTCGTTCGAGGGCCGCGCGCCAACCGGCGAACGCCTGCTCATCCGGCATCGCGGCGAAGCCGTCGCGACCGATGCGGGCCATATCGGCCGCGCCGAGACCTCCGGTCATGGCGCCCGAACGTGCCCACAGACCCCACGCCAGTGACTGACCGGCCAGCCCGCGTGCCCGGCGGTGCGCCACCAGGGCGTCGAGGAAGGTGTTCGCGGCCGCGTAGTTGGCCTGTCCGGGACCGCCGATCGTGCCCGACACCGACGAGAACACCACGAATGCGGCGAGATTCAGATCCGCGGTCGCCTCGTGCAGATACCAGGCGGCGTCGGCCTTCGGCGCCAGGACCGCATCCACCCGGTCGGCGGACAGCGATGCGATGGTCCCGTCGTCGAGCACTCCGGCGGCGTGGATCACGCCGGTCAACGGCCGCTGCGCCGGGATGCCGGCCAGCAGTCCGGCCACCGCGTCGGGATCGGTGACATCGCGGGCCGCCACCCGCACCCGCGCGCCCAGTCGCTCCAACTCGGCGGTCAGTGCCGCCGCACCTTCGGCCTCGGGGCCGCTACGGCTGACCAGCAGCAGCGAGTCCACACCGTGCTCGACGACCACGTGCCGGGCCACGGCCGCGCCCAGACCGCCCGTGCCGCCGGTGATCAGCACCGTCCCGGTGCCGAAAGCGGGCGCCTCGCTCACCTTTCCGGACGATGCCGCGGGCCGGATGAGCCGAGCGGTGTGAGTGATACCGGCGCGCACGACCACCTGGGGTTCGCCCACGGCCAGCACGGTGGCGGCGAGCCGCTCGTCGACGCGAGTGTCCGTGTCCGCCACAACGATCCGGCCCGGATCCTCCGCCTGCGCCGACCGCACCAGACCCCACACCGCGGCGCCGGCCAGATCGGTGACATCCTCGCCGGACAGCGCGACCGCGCCACGTGTGGCGACCAGCAAGGTACTCGCGGCGAACCGGTCATCGGCCAGCCACGCCTGCAGCACCGCGAGAATCCGTGCGACCTCGGCGTGGGTGGCTCCGATCAGGCCGGCTCCGCGGTGCTCGTGCGATCCTGCCCCGGCCTCGACCACCACCAGCGGAGGCACCGGGGCTTCCGGATCCAGCCGATCCCACCGGCCCACGACCGAATCCCCGGCCGGGGTGGCGGATTCGGCCGGGGACCAGACGAGTTCCAGCAGGGAATTCGCCGCCCGGCCGCCACCGGCCGCGGCGAGTTGCTCGACCGGCATCGGCCGGCTCGTCACCGACCCCGACAACACCGGCTGTCCCTTCTCGTCGGTGACCCACAGCGACGCCGACGAGCCGTTCACGGTCAGCCGCGCACGCAAGACCGACGCTTCGGTGGCATACAGCGACACCGACTCCCACGAGAACGGCAACACCACGTGGCCCGCCGGGATGTCGAACGCGCCGGCCAGTAGTCCCGACTGGATGACCGCGTCCAGCAGCGCCGGATGGATCCCGAATCCGGTACCGCTCACGCCCGTCTCCGCGTCGACCGCGATCTCGGCGAAAACGTCCTCGCCCCGGCGCCACAGCTCCCGTACAGCCTGGAAGGCGGGGCCCATCTCGTAATCGCCCGGCAGGATCGCGTGGGCGATATCGACGGCGGTCGCCGCGGCGGGCGGCCATGCCTGCGGTTCGGGCTCGGCCGTATCGACGCCAGTGCTCAGCAGGCCGCGCGCATGCGCCACCCACGGTCCGTCGTGATCGTGTTCGCCACGGGAGTGGATCGATATCGTCCGTCGCCCGGACTCCTGCTCGGGCTCGACCACGATCTGAATCCGCACCCCGCCGGCGGCCGGAAATACCAGCGGCGCCTGCACTGTCAGTTCCTCGATCACCGGGCTTCCGGCTTCGGCGCCGGCGCACAGCGCCAACTCCACGAACCCGGTGCCGGGCAACAGTACGACCCCGCCGATGGCATGGTCGGCCAGCCAGGGCTGCGACAGCGGCGACAGCCGCCCGGTCAGGACGATCCCGCCCTCGGCCAGCGGCAGGACCGCGTCCAGCATGGGATGCCCGATCACCCCCACACCGGCGGCTTCGACACCGGCGACGCCGTGCGAGGGGGCGAGCCAGTAGCGTCGGCGCTGGAAAGCGTAGGTGGGCAACGGCACTCGCGAGACCGCGCGGGCGGTGAAGAACTCTCGCCAGTCGACGTCGACACCGGCCGCGTACGCCTGTGCCAGGCACTGCGCGAACTGCTCGACCTCGCCGCGCCCTCGGCGTGCCCCGGCGACCACCAGCGACTGCGCGGCGATCTCCGTGGGCAGGCACTGCTGGGTCATCGCCGTCAGCACCGCGTCCGGGCCGATCTCCAGGAATCGGCGCGCACCCGACGCCACCAGGGTGTCCACGCCACGGGCGAATTGGACCGTCTCCCGGATGTGGCGCACCCAGTACTCGGGCTCGAGCACCTCATCGCCCGCCCTCGCACCGGAGATGTTCGACACCAGCGGAATCCGCGGGCGATGGTAGGTCATCTGTCTCGCGACCGCCGCGAACTCGGCCAGCATCGGATCCATGCGGTGGGAATGGGAGGCAATGGATATCCGCAACCGCGAGGTCTCGCGACCGCGCTCGCCGAACCACCGCTCGACCGCCGACACCGCGTCCTCGTCGCCGGAAACCACCACGGCGTCGGGTGAATTCACGGCGGCGACGGACACTCGATCCGCCCGGCCGGCGAGCGCCTCCGACACCTCCCGCTCGGTCGCCGCGACGGCCAGCATCGCGCCGCCGTCGGGCAATTGCCCCATGAGGCGGCCGCGGGCCTCGACCAACCGGCACGCATCGGCCAGCGACCACACCCCGGCCAGGTACGCGGCGGCCGGCTCGCCGGTCGAATGTCCCACCAGGACATCGGGTGTGACGCCGAACGACTCCAGGAGCCGGGCGAACGCGACCTCGTACGCGAACAGCGCGGGCTGGGTGTACTCGATGCGATGCAGCACACTGGCATCGGCGTCGGCAGGGTCGCTGTCGGACAGCCGGCCGGTGAACATCAACTGCTTCAGCGATCCGCCCAGCAGGGGATCGAACTGCTCGCAGATCTCGTCCAACGCGGCGGCGAACACCGGGAACGCCTGGTACAGCTCACGTCCCATACCGACCCGCTGCGCACCGCCGCCGGTGCACAGGAACGCCGCCTTGCGCGTCACCGCGTGCCCCGCCGCCACATCGGCGGAGTCGTCGTATTCGGCCAGCGCCGTGAGTCCGGCGAGCAGCGTGTCCCGGTCCCCGCCCACCACCGCGCCCCGCCACTCCAGCCGGGCGCGCGTCGTCAGCAGCGAGTAGCCGATATCGTCGACGGTCAGGTCGGGGTTCTCGCTCACCCAGTTCCGCAGTGCGACGGCCTGTGCGCGCAGGCCGTCTTCGGTCTTCGCCGAAATCAGCCACGGGGTGATACCGGAGGCCACCGCACTGCCGCCGCCCGCGGTGTCGTCCGCCGGCTCCGCGGGAGCCCGGTCCGGCGCGGGGGCCTCCTCCAGGATGACGTGCGCGTTGGTGCCGCTGGCGCCGAACGACGACACCCCGGCACGCCGGATCCGCTCCCCCGCCGCCCAGGACTCGGCCTCGGTGAGCAGCCGCACCGTGCCCGCCGACCAGTCGACATGCGGGGTCGGAGCATCGACGTGCAGTGTCGCGGGCAGTACTTCGTGCCGCAACGCCTGCACCATCTTGATCACGCCGCCGACGCCGGCCGCGGCGGAGGTATGTCCGATATTCGATTTGATCGAACCGATGCGCAGCGGCTCTCCGGCGCGATCGCGACCGTAGGCGGAGATCAGCGCCTGCGCTTCGATCGGATCGCCGAGGGTGGTGCCGGTGCCGTGCGCCTCGACCGCGTCGACATCGGCCGGGGCCAGACCGGCATCGGCGAGGGCCTGGGCGATCACCTTCTCCTGCGACGGACCGTTCGGCGCGGTCAGCCGGTTGCTGGCGCCGTCCTGGTTGACCGCGCTGCCGCGGATCACCGCGAGCACCCGGTGGCCGAGACGACGGGCGTCCGAGAGCCGCTCGACCGCGAGCATGCCGAGACCCTCGGAGAATCCGGTCCCGTTCGCCCCCGCCGCGAAGGCCCGGCACCGCGCATCGGCGGACAGTGCGCGCTGCCGACCGAAGGCGATCAGCAGGGTGGGGTCGGACATGACGGTGACACCGCCGACCAGAGCCAGCGAGGTCTCGCCCCGACGCAATGCCTGACAGGCCAGGTGCAGGGCGACCAGCGATGACGAACACGCGGTGTCCACCGAGATCGCCGGACCTTTGAAACCGAAGGTGAACGACACCCGGCCGGCCAGCACACTGGCCGAAACACCGGGGTAGGCATGGCCTTCCGCCTCGGCGCTCAGCCCCGGTGAGCCGACGCGGGGGCCGTAATCCTGGTGGATGACGCCGGCGTACACACCGGTGTCACCGCCGCGCAGGGCCGTCGGATCGATGCCGGCGTCCTCGAGCGCCTCCCATACCGCCTCGAGGAACAGGCGCTGCTGCGGATCCATCGCCTCGGCCACACTGGGCGGGATCGTGAAGAATTCCGCGTCGAAATCGCCTGCGGCATCGAGGAATCCACCCTCTCGGGTGTAGATGGTCCCCGGCGTGTCGGGGTCGCTGTCGTACAGCCGCTCGAGGTCCCAGCCGCGGTCGGCCGGAAAGGGACCGACGGCGTCGGTACCGGAGGCGACCAGTTCCCACAGCCGCTGCGGGGTGTCGGCGCCGCCGGGGTAGCGACAGCTCATCCCGACGATCGCGATCGGTTCGGCGGCGCGATCTTCCAGCTCGCCGATGCGCTTCCTGGCGGCGCGCAGATCCGCGGTGACTTTGCGGAGATACCGGCTGAGCCGTTCCTCGTTGCTGGCGTCCGGGTTGCTCATGCTGGACCAAACTCCTCGTCGATCAGATCCAAAAGTTCGTTGTCGGAATGGAATTCGAGATCGTCGTAGTCGCCGTCGGACCACGTGCCGCCCAGGTAGGCGCGGAGGCGTTCGCTGACGCCCCGCAATCCCGCGACGGTCTCGGCGTCGTCACCGCCGTCGGCGATGATCCGCTCGAGCATGGCTTCGAGCCGCGCGATATCGCCGGATCCCGGCGCGGTGGCCGGTGCGGCCCGGGCGACCACGGTCTGTGCCAGCAGGTAGTCGGCGATATCCGCCGCGGTCGGGTAGTCGAATACCAGGGTCGAGGGCAGCGTCAGGCCCGTCACCTTCGACAGCCGGTTCCGGAACTCCACTCCGCCGAGCGAATCGAAGCCGAGTTCGTCGAAACCACGATCCGGCCGGATATCGTCGGCCGACTCGTACCCCAGCACCGTCGCCACATGGTGGCGCACCAGGTCCAGGACGACCCCGCGGCGCTTCGCCTCGGCCACGCCCCGCAGTCGCTGCGCCAGCGACGGTTCGGCGGTCGCCGTCGTCGCCGAACGGCCGCGGGCGGAGACGAATCCGCGCAAGACCGCCGGTACCAGACCGCCGTGCGCGTGCAGCCGCAGCGCGTCCCTGTCCAGGTGCAGCAGCGCGGATACCGGTGCCGCCCTGGTCAGCGCCTCGTCGAACAATCGCATGCCGTCGGCGCGCTCCAGCGGGGCCAGCCCCAGCCGCTGCAGTCGGCCGATGGCGCTACTGTCCAGCGCCCCGGTCATGCCGATGTCGGGCCGCCAGGGGCCCCAGGCGAGCGCATGCGCCGGCAATCCCTCGGCACGCCGCCGTATCGCGAGGGCGTCCAGGAAGCTGTTCGCGGCGGCGTAATTCGCCTGTCCCGCCGAGCCGATCATCCCGGCGATCGACGAGAACAGCACGAACGCCGACAGATTCTCGTCCCGGGTGAGTTCGTGCAGATGCCAGGCCGCCTCGGCCTTGGCAGCGAATACCCGCTCGACCCGGTCGCCGGTGAGGGTGTGGACGGTGGCATCGTCGAGTACGCCCGCGGCGTGCACCACACCGGTGAGCGGCTGTTCGGCGTCGATATCGGACAGTAGATCCGCCAGCGCCGCGCGGTCGGCGACATCGCAGGCCGCGATGCGCACCACCGCGCCCAGTCCGCACAGCTCCGCCGCGAGTTCCGCTGCGCCGTCGGCACGCTCGCCACGGCGGGAGACGAGCAGCAGCCGTCGCACGCCGTACGCGGTGACCAGGTGGCGAGCCAGCAGCGCGCCCAGTCCACCGGTCCCGCCGGTGATCAGAACGGTCCCGGAGCCGAACGAAACCCGCTCCTCCGCGACGGATGTCACCGCCTCCAGGCGCGGCGTCAGAACACGAGCGCCGCGCACCGCCAGCTGCGGCTCCCCGGTCCGGACCGCGGCTCGGATCGTCTCGGCCGAAATAGGCTGCGCACCGGTGGATTCGTCGGTGTCGAGCAGCACGATCCGGTCCGGATACTCGGTCTGAGCGCTCCGGATCAGGCCCTGCACCGCCGCCGCGGCGGGATCCGGCGCCGCATCGGCCACGGCGGCGGCGCGGTCGGTCAGCACCACCAGCCGCGAGCGCGCGAAGCGGTCGTCGGCCAGCCATCCGTTCACCAGGTGCAGCGCGGCCTTGACCCGGTCCACCGCACCGGCTGCCGGCCGCGCAGCATCGTGCGGTGCCCGAGATTCGGACCACACGACCACCTCCGGAAGGATCGCGGCCGTGGCGAGCGCCGCCAGATCCGGATATCGCTCGTCGATTCCGGGCACGCGCCCGGAGCCGAGCACGGCCGCCGTCTCGCTGCGCGTGGACCCCTCGGAGGTATCGATCACGTTCCAGCGCAACCCGTATCCGGCCGCGCCTCCACCCGGCAGCGCGGCCCGGAACCGCTGGACGTCGTAAGAACGCATGACCACTTCGTCGACGGAGACCACCGGACTACCGTCCCGGTCGACGGCCACGACGGTGATCGACTCGTCGCTGCGCAGGATTGCCAGCACGCGCAGGGTCCTCACCTGGGCGGTGGTGTGCAATCGCGTCGCGCCCCAGCGGAACAGGAGTTTGCCCGCGGTGGGATCCGCCTCGTCGTCCGACCAGATCAGACCCACGAGCCCGGCATGCAGCGCCATGTCGAACAGCGCCGGATGTAACCGGTAGCCGTCGGCCGGCACTTCCGGATTCAGGGTGACCTCGGAGTACATCGTGTCACCACTGCGCCAGGCGGCGTCGATGCCGAGGAACGACGTGCCGTATTCCAGTCCGGCGACCCGCGCCACCTGGTCGGGAATCCATTCCGCGGCCACCGGTTCGGCACCGATCGGCGGCCATGGCTCGTCACGCAGCCGCGCCAGTGCCTCGGCGGACGCGGTGGACGGACCGCGGCTCAGCACGCCGCTGGCGTTACGCGCCCACTCGCTGTCGCCGGCGTGGCGGTAGTGGACGGTGAACGACCGCCGTTCCGAGTTGTCCTGGCTGTCCGAGGCGTCCGGCGCCCGCACCAGCACTTGCAGTTCGACCGCACCGTCGGCGGTCGGGAGGATCGGCGTCTCGAGGGTGAGCTCGCCGACGGTGTCGTATCCGATTCGCCGGCCCGCCACCAGCAGCATCTCCATGAGTGCGGCACTCGGGACGAGCACCACACCGTAGGTGGTGTGGTCGGCGATCCACGGATGGGTGCGCAGGGAGAGCCGCCCGGTGAACAGCCACTCGTCGCGCTCGGCCACGCGCATCACCTCGGTGAGCACCGGATGCTCCCGCGTGTTCCGGGATTCGGCGTGGCGCGGTTCGAGCCAGTAGCGCCGATGCTCGAAGGCGTAGGTGGGCAGGCTGATTCGCGCCGGCCGGCGGTCGCCGAACCACCGATTCCAGTCGACGGCCGTCCCGGCGACATGCGCCCGGCCGAGCATCGTCACGAACTGCTCGACCTCGTCGTGCTCCCGGCGGGCCGCCGCGGCGACCACCGAGCGGGCGTCGATATCCGCGGGCAGCGTCTGCCGGGTCATCGCCGCCAGCACCGCATCGGGCCCGATCTCGAGGAACCGGCGCACTCCGGACGCCACCAGCGCGCGGACACCGGGTGCGAAGCGCACCGCGGCGCGTACCTGCGACACCCAGTACTCCGGCGCCAGGATCTCGGCGCCCGCCATTTCCCCGGATATGCCGGACACCAGCGGAATCCGCGGGGCGTGGTAGGTCACGCCCGCCGCCACGGTCGCGAACTCGGCCAGCATCGGTTCCATCCGATGGGAGTGGAACGCATGTGACACCGGCAACCGGCTCGTCTTGCGGCCCAGCTCGGTGAACTGGCGCTCGAGCTCGTCGACGGCGTCCTCGTCACCCGAGACGACCACCGCCGCGGGCGCGTTCACCGCCGCGACCGACACCCGACCATCGAATCTCGCGATCGCCTCGGCGGCCTCGGCCTCGGTCGCCGCCACCGCGAGCATCGCGCCACCCTCCGGCAGCGCCCCCATCAGCCGCCCGCGCGCCGTGACCAGCGCGCACGCGTCCTCCAGCGACCACACCCCGGCCACATACGCCGCGGCCAGTTCCCCGATCGAATGTCCGATCAGCACATCCGGCACGATGCCGAACGACTCCAGGAGCCGGTGCAGCGCGACCTCGAAAGCGAACAACGCCGGCTGGGTGAACTCCGTCCGGTCCAGTACACCGTCGGAGAACCCGCCTCCGAGCGCGCCGATATCACCGGCGGAATCGCCCTCGTCGAGCCGGGCATCGGCAGGACCGGCCGCCTCACCGGTCAGCATCGCCTGCTTCAGCGAACCACCCAGTAGTGGATCGAACTGCTCGCAGATCTCGTCCAGCGCCGCGGCGAACACTCCGAACGCGGCGTACAGCCCCGCGCCCATACCGATACGCTGCGCACCCTGGCCGGTGAACAGATAGGCGGTCTTTCCCGAGCCGACGGTGCCGGAAATCACTGCGGCAGCATCGGATCCGGCGGCCAGCTGCGCCAGCCGCGCCAGGAGCTCGTCACGATCACCGCCCAGGACCACCGCCCGTGATTCGTGCTGCGCCCGCGTCGTCGCGAGCGCATACGCCACCTCGGCCGGATCCGCGCCGGGGTGATCGATCACCCAGTGCCGGAGTTTCGCCGCCTGCGCCCGGAGGGCGGTCTCGTTCTTGGCCGACAGCAGCCACGGCGCCACGGCGCGGACACGGTCGCCGGCGGTTCCCGCCGTCGTCCCGGCCCGCGTTTCCGACGCGGGAGCTTCCTCGAGGATCGCGTGTGCGTTGGTGCCGCTGACGCCGAACGACGACACGCCCGCGCGTCGCACTCGCCCCCCGGCCGGCCACGGCTGCGCCTCGGTCAGCAGCTCCACATCGCCCGCGGACCAGTCCACGTGCGGGCTCGGTTCCTCCGCATGCAGTGTCCGCGGCAGGGTTTCGTGCCGCAGCGCCTGCACCATCTTGATCACGCCGCCGACGCCCGCCGCGGCGACCGTGTGGCCGATATTCGATTTGATCGATCCGACGCGCAGTGGCCGTTCCGCGCGATTCTGCCCGTACACCGCCATCAGCGCCTGGGCCTCGATCGGATCGCCCAGTGTGGTGCCGGTGCCGTGCGCCTCCACCGCGTCGATATCCGACGGCCCGAGTCCGGCATTCGCCAGCGCCGCCGCGATCACCCGCTCCTGCGAGGGACCGTTCGGCGCGGTCAGGCCGTTGCTCGCGCCGTCGGAGTTCACCGCGGTTCCGCGCACCAGCGCCAGTACCTCGTGTCCGTGCCGCCGGGCATCGGAGAGCCGCTCGAGCGCCAGCACACCCACCCCTTCGGCGAAGGCGACACCGTCGGCGGAGGCCGAGAACGCCTTGCACCGTCCGTCGGGCGACAGTCCGCGCTGCCGCGCGAAATCGACGTAGAGGTACGGGCTGGCCGCGACCGTCACACCGCTCGCCAGCGCCAGCGAGCTCTCCCCCTGGCGCAGCGCCTGACAGGCCAGGTGCAGGGAGACCAGCGACGACGAACACGCGGTGTCCACGGTGACCGCCGGGCCTTCCAGACCCAGCACGTAGGCCACGCGTCCCGACATCACACTGCTCGTGGTGCCGGTGAGCCGGTAGCCCTCCAGGTCGCCGCCCACCCGTTCCACGTAGCCCGAGTAGCCCGCTCCGACGTAGACGCCGGTATCGCTGCCCCGCAACGAGTTCGGGTCGATGCCCGCGTTCTCCAGCGCCTCCCAGGACACCTCCAGCAGCAGCCGCTGCTGCGGATCCATCGCGGCGGCCTCACGTGGTGCGATCCCGAAGAATCCGGGGTCGAAATCTCCCGCGTCGTAGAGGAATCCACCGCGCCGGGTGTAGACGGTTCCGGGCTTGTCGGGATCGGTGTCGAACAACCGCTCCAGATCCCAGCCACGATCGGTCGGAAACTCACCCGTCGCGTCGGTTCCGGAAGCGACGAGATCCCAGAGCTGATCCGCTGATTCGACACCGCCGGGGAATTTGCAGGCCATACCCACGATCGCGATCGGCTCGTCCGCCCGGACGCGGCGCGCGGCCTTCGTACCGGGGCCGGACACGGTCGGCTCGATACGAGAGTGCACCAGCTTCGCCACCGCCGCCGGAGTCGGATGATCGAACACCAGTGTCGACGGCAGTTGCAGGCCGGTGGCCTTGCCGAGCCGGTTGCGGAACTCCACGCCGCCGAGTGAATCGAAACCGATCTCGTCGAAGCGCCGGCCGGGCACGATATCGGCGGCCGAATCATGTCCCAGTACCGCCGCCGCCTCGGTCAGCACGACCTCCAGCACCACCTCGCCGCGCCGCGCCCGCGGCGCCTCCGCCAGCCGGGAGGCCAGTGCGCCCGCAGTGGCCGCCGGTTGCGCCGGGCGCGTCGAACGCCGCACGAATCCGCGGAGCACCGCCGGAACCGCGTCCGCGTCGGTCTCGCGACGCAAGGCGCCGGCGTCGAACCGGATCGGGGCCGGACACGCCTGCCGGTGTCCGAGCGACTCGTCGAAAAGCCGTATCCCTTCGGCAGTGTCGAGCGGGCTCAGCCCCAGACGTTCCCACCGCGCCAGGGCCGCGCGGTCCGAGCCACCGGTCATACCGCTGCGTCGATTCCACGGCCCCCATGCCAGCGAGGTGGCGGCCAGCCCCGCACCGCGCCGTCGCCGTGCCAGCGCGTCCAGGAAACCGTTCGCCGCCGCGTAACCGCCCTGCCCGGACGATCCCAGCGCCGTCGCGATCGACGAGAAGAGCACGAACGCGGACAGATTCAGGTCGCGGGTCAGCGCGTCCAGGTTCCAGGCCCCGTCGACCTTCGGCGCCAGCACCCGATCCACCTGGTCCGCGGTCAGCGACGCGACGGTGCCGTCGTCCAGAATTCCCGCGGTGTGCACGATCGCGGTCGGCCGAGGAGCCATCGTGTCCAGCAGGTCGCGCACCGCATCGCGGTCGGCGACATCGCATGCGACGACTCGTGTCTCGGCCCCGGCCCCGGCCAGCTCGGCGACCAGTTCCGCCGCGCCGGGCGCGTCGGCTCCACGCCGCGAGGCGAGCACCAGATGGCGCACCCCGTGCTCGGCGACGAGGTGGCGGGCGAACAGCGCACCGAGTCCGCCGGTGCCGCCGGTGATCAGCACGGTCCCGTCCCCGAACGAGGAACGCGCACTCGGGTTCTCGGCGGCGCGTGTCAGTCGTGGTACCAGGATCCGGTCACCGCGGACCGCCGCCTGCGGTTCGCCCGACCGCACGACCCCCGCGATCCGGTTCGCGTCGAGCGGCCGGCCCGGATCCTCGTCGACGAGCACGAACCGGTGCGGATGTTCCGACTGCGCACTGCGGACCAATCCCCACACCGCCGCGGCGGCCGGATCCGCAGCCTCATCGGGCAACCCGGCCGCACCGGTCGTCACCACGACCAGCCGGGCCTCGGACAGACGGTGCTCGGCGAGTAGCGACCGCACCGTCGCCAAGGCGTCGTGGACGCCGGCCCGCACCGCTTCGGGACCGTCGACGGAATCCGCCGCGGAGCCCGTTGACCGCCACACGATCACATTCGGAACATCCTCGGCCGCACCGATTTCGGCGATCGACGCGTACTCGGCGCCGATCCCCGCGACCGTCGTGTCCCCGAACACGGCCATCGAGACGGCGGTGCGGTCGGCTCCCGTCGACGGCGCGGCGGGCTCCCAGCGCACCTCGTACAGCCCCGCCTCGTCACCGGCGACGCCACGCCGGAACTCCCGCACGTCGTAGGAACGCATCACGACCGCATCCACCGACACGATCGGATTGCCGCCGGGATCGACGGCCGCGACCGAGAGGGTCTCGGGCCCGGCCGCGACCGCGATGACCCGCAGCGCTGTCACTTCGGCCGGCCACTGCCCGCTGTCGGTGTGGAATCGGGCCCCACCCCACCGGAACAGCAGCCGGCCGGTATCGGGGTCGACATCCTCATCGCGCCACAGCAATCCGGCGAATCCGGCGTGCATGACCATATCCAGCAGCGCGGGGTGCAGATCGTGGCGACCGGGTTCCGGCGCCGCCGCGGTGTCCAGCACGATCTCGGAGAAAGCCGTGCCGGCGCGGTGCCATACGCCACGCACACCGACGAACGCGGGCCCGTACTCGAGCCCGGCGAGCTTCCCGATCCGTCCGGCGAGTCCCTCACTGTCCACGACCTCGGCATCCACCGGCGGCCACTGCTCGGCCCGCAACCGCGACAGCAACGCCGAATCCTCATCGAGCTCCGCGCGGTCGCGCTCGCCCCCGAGCGCACCGGTGGCGTTGTGGACCCATTCGGCATCGGCGGACGTGCGGACGTAGAACTCGAACGGCCGGCGCCCGGACCGGTCCGCCGCCTGCACCAGCACCTGTACCTCGACCTCACCGTCGGGGTCCGGCAGAACCGGTGCCTGGAGGGTGAGCTCCTCCACCACCGCGCAACCGATCCGGCGCCCCGCGACGAGCAGGAATTCGATGAACGTCGCGCTCGGCACCACCACCGCGCCGTAGGTCATGTGATCGGCGATCCACGGATGGGTGCGCAACGAGAACCGGCCGGTCAGCAGCCACTCATCGGAACCGGCCAGCCCGACCACACCCGTCAGGATCGGGTGATCGGCCGCGGCGGGCGAGGCGTCGGCAGTGCTCGACAGCCAGAAGCGGCGATGCTGGAAAGCATAGGAAGGCAAGGCGATTCGGCGCACCGCGCGTCCCGTGAACCACGTCTGCCAGTCGACCCGGGCGCCCGCGACATGCACCCGCGCCAATGCGGTGACGAACTGCTCCACCTCGTCGGCCGATCGCCGCGCCGCCGCCACCACCGACGACGCCGACTCGAGTTCCGGGGACTCGGCCAGGCAACCGCGAGTCATCGCCGCCAGCACCGCATCGGGGCCCACCTCGACGAACCGTCGCACATCCTCGGCGACCAGGGTGTCCACCCCCGGCGCGAATCGCACGCCGCCCCGCAGCTGCCGCACCCAGTACTCCGGATCGGTCACCGCGTCCCCGGCGAGCTCACCGGTCACGTTCGACACGATCGGCCGACGCGGCGAACGATATTCGACGCCCGCGGCCACCGCGCGGAACTCGGCCAGCATCGGATCCATGCGCGCCGAATGGAACGCGTGGCTGACCCGCAACCGATTCGTCCGCACCCCCTCGGCGGACAGCACCCGCTCGATCTCGTCGATGGCATCGGCGTCACCGGACAACACCGTCGCCGCCGGACCGTTCGCCGCGGCGATCGACACGCCCTCGCCGAAGCCGGTGACGATATCGACCGCGCGCTGCTCATCGATCGCCACCGCGAGCATCGCGCCGCCGGCGGGCAGGGCGCCCATCAACCGTCCCCGGGCCGCCACCAGGGTGCAGGCATCCGGTAGCGACCACACCCCCGCGACGTAGGCCGCCGCCAGCTCGCCGATCGAATGACCGATCAGCAGATCCGGTGTGACGCCGAACGATTCGAGCAGGCGGAACATCGCCACCTCGTACGCGAACAACGCCGGCTGCGTGAATTCGGTGCGATCCAGCGCACCGGGCGCCCGATCCGCGCCGGTCCCGGATCGGCCGCCACCACCGCCGGCCGGCTCACCGGTGAACATCAGCTGCCGCAGCGAACCACCCAGCAGCGTGTCGAATTCGGCGCACACCTCGTCCAATGCCTGCGCGAACACCGGGAACGCCCGATACAGGCCCTGTCCCATCCCGGCTCGCTGCGCCCCCTGTCCGGTGAACAGGAACGCCGTCCGATCGGATCCGGCACGCCCTTCGATGGTGCCGTGCGCACCCGCGGCCACCTCGGCCAGACCGGCCAGCAGCTCGTCCCGGTCGCGCCCCACGACCGCGCCGCGCCGTTCCAGCTGGGCCCGCGACGTCGCCGCGGAATAGGCCACATCCCACACGTCGGCATCGGGATGGTCGATCAGCCACTGTCGCAGTCGATCCGCCTGAGCGCGCAACGCCTCCTCCGACCTGGCCGACAGCACCAGCGGAACGAATTCGGCCGCAACGGGTTTCGCATCCGGCCCCGGCTCCGGCTCGGCGACGACCGGCCGCGCGGGAGCTTCCTCGAGGATGAGGTGGGCGTTGGTGCCGCTGGCTCCGAACGACGACACTCCGGCGCGCCGGATCCGCTCCCCCTCCGGCCACGGCTCGTTGTCCCGCAGCAGTCGCACCGCACCGGAGGACCAATCCACGTGCGGTGTGGGCGCATCCACGTGCAAAGTCTTCGGCAGTACGCCGTGCCGCATGGCCTGCACCATCTTGATCACACCGCCCACACCGGCCGCCGCCGACGTGTGACCGATATTCGACTTCAGTGATCCCAGGCGCAGCGCCCCGCTCTCGTGCCGCGCGCCGTACGCCCTGATCAGTGCTCGCGCCTCGATCGGATCCCCGAGCCTGGTGCCGGTGCCGTGCGCCTCCACCGCGTCGATATCCGACGGGGCCAGGCCGGCGTTCGCCAGCGCCGCCGCGATCACTCGTTCCTGCGACGGGCCGTTCGGCGCGGTCAAGCCGTTACTCGCACCGTCCTGATTGACCGCACTGCCGCGCACCACGGCCAGCACGGTGTGCCCGAGCCGCTGTGCGTCCGACAACCGCTCGAGCACCAGCACACCGAGCCCCTCGGTGAAACCGGTCCCGTCCGCGGCCGCCGCGAAGGCCTTGCAGCGCGCGTCCGGCGACAGCGCACGCTGGCGCGCGAACGCGATCAGCAAGGACGGATCCGACATGATCGTCACCCCGCCGGCCAGCGCCAGCGAGGTATCACCCTGGCGCAGCGCGTGACACGCCAGATGCAGTGCCACCAGCGACGACGAGCAGGCGGTATCGACCGATATGGCCGGGCCCTGAAAGCCGAAGGTGTACGCGATCCGGCCGGACAGGACGGCATTCGACACGCCGAGGTAGGCATGACCTTCGGTCTCGGCGGACAGATTCGGCGAGCCGATGCGGGGACCGTAGTTCTGATGGATGACCCCGGCGAAGACACCGGTATCGCTGCCGCGCAACGCGATCGGGTCGATTCCCGCGTCCTCGAGCGCATGCCAGGACGCCTCCAGCATGAGGCGCTGCTGCGGGTCCATCGCCGCGGCCTCGCGCGGGCCGATGCCGAAGAAGGCCGCGTCGAAATCGCCGACGGCGTCCAGGAATCCGCCGTTGCGGGTGTAGATACCACCCGGCACGTCGGGATCCGGATCGAACAGCCGTTCCAGGTCCCACCCACGATCGACGGGGTAGTCCCCGATGGCGTCCACACCGTCGGCCGTCAGGCGCCAGAGTTGTTCGGGTGAGCGCACCCCGCCGGGATACCGGCACGCCATTCCGACGATCGCGATCGGTTCCCGCGAGCGGTCGGTGAGCTCGCGCAGTTGCTGTTTGGTGTCGTACAGCTCCTTCGCGGTCTTCTTCAGATACCGGCGTAGCTCGTCGTTGTCGGCCATCGGTGGAACTCCAGATCGTATTTCGCAAGCTGAGGTGGTAACAGGAGGTGCTTCAGCTGATGTTGTCGATGAAGTCGAACAGCTCCCTGTCGTCCGCGGTGTCGAGATCGTCGGCGCCACCGTCGCGCCCCGGGCCGGGCGGGGCCTTCGAACCGGAGGCGGCGGTGTCGCCGCCTTCGAGTTCACGCAACAGCGCGGTCAGCCTCCCGGCGATATCCGCCCGCTCCCCGGCCGACAGCTCGGCCGCGGCACACTCGCGTGCCAGCGAATCGAGCTCGGCCGCAATACGTTCCGCCGGATCATCGGCGGGGACGAGCTCGCGGCGCAGGTGAGCGGCGAGCGCTTCCGGGGTGGGATGGTCGAACATCGCGGTGGCGGACAACTGCACGCCGGCAGCCGATTTCAGCCGGTTGCGGAACTCCATCACGCCGAGCGAGTCGAATCCGATGTCACTGAACGGCTTGTCCGGAGGGGTCGCCGCCGCACTGCTGTGTCCCAGCACGGCCGCGGCCTCGGCCCGGATCACGCCGAGGAGCACGCGTTCCTGTTCCTCGGCCGGGCGATCGAGCAGCCGGGCAGCCAGCGACGAGGTCTGTTCGCTCGCCGCCGACTCGTTCGTCACGGTGATCACCCGCCGGCCCGGTGGTCGCGACAGGTCGCGCATGACCGGCCGCACCGCATCGGGGTGCCCCTCGCCGAGCGCGGCGCGGTCGATCCGGGCCGCCACGAACGTCGCACGCCCGCCGGCCAGTGCCGCGTCGAACAGTTCCATCCCGTGTTCGTCGCCGAGCGGCAGCAGCCCCGCACGCCGCAGGCGGGCGAGATCGGCCGCGCCGAGCGCGCTGGTCATGCCACCGCTCTGTTCCCAGGGGCCCCACACCACCGAGGTCGCGGGCAGGCCGCCGAGTCGCCGGTGTTGTGCCAGCGCGTCGAGGAAGGCGTTGGCGGCCGCGTAGTTCGCTTGGCCCGGATTGCCGATCACGCCCGAGATCGAGGAGTACAGCACGAACGCCGACAGCTCCAGGTCCTTCGTCGCCTCGTGCAGGTTCCAGGCCGCGTGCACCTTGGGCCGCAACACCGTCTCGAACTGCTCCGGTGTCATGGTGGCGAGCAGCCCATCCGACAGCACACCCGCCGCGTGGACGACGGCGGTCAGCGGATGCCCGGCCGGTATCGCCGCCAGCACGGCGTCCAGCGCGGCCCGGTCGGCGGCGTCGCACGCGACCACCCGCACCTGCGCACCGAGCGCGGTCAGCTCGGCGGCGAGCTCGGCCGCGCCGGGCGCGTCCGGGCCCCGCCTACCGGCCAGCACCAGTCTGCGCACACCGTGCGCGGTGATCAGGTGCCGTGCGGCCACCGCGCCCAATCCACCGGTGCCGCCGGTGATCAGGACGGTGCCCTCGGGCCGAGGCGGCGCCGGCAGGGTGAGCACGTTCTTACCGATGTGCCGGGCCTGGCTCAGGTACCGGTAGGCGTCCGGCGCCTGACGCAGATCCCACGCGGTGACCGGATACGGCGACAGGGCTCCGGCCTCGAAGAGCTCGACCAGCGCGGTCAGGATCTGGTGCAGCCGATCCGGGCCCGCCTCCATCAGCATGAAGCTGCGGTAATCCACACCCGGATGCGCGGCGGCCACCTCGTGCGGGTCACGCCGGTCCAGCATGCCCATCTCGACGAACCGTCCGCCGCGCGGCAGCAGTCGCAACGACGCGTCCACGAATTCGCCGGCCAGCGAATCCAGGACGATGTCCACCCCGCGACCGCCGGTGACGTCGAGGAACTTCCGCTCGAAATCCAGCGTGCGCGAGTCGCCGATCTCGGTGTCGGTGAAGCCCAGCTCGCGCAGCACAGGCCACTTCGGCTCGCTGGCGGTGACCAGCGATCGCAGGCCCAGGTGCCGCGCGAGCTGCACGGCCGCGAGACCGACACCACCGGTCGCCGCGTGCAGCAGCAGCGTCTCGCCGGGCCGCGCCGCGGCCAGATCGACCAGGCCGTAATAGGCGGTCGCGTAGACGATCGGAATCGCCGCGGCCTGGGTGAACGACCAGCCGTCCGGCATCGGCGCGAGCAGTCGCCGATCCACCACCGCGATCGATCCGACACCCGGTATCAACCCGAAAACCCTTTGACCACAGGCGAATTCGGTCACATCCGGTGCGACCTCCAGGACGACGCCGGCTCCCTCACCGCCGGGCCGGGCCCGCGCGTCGGGGTAGGTGCCCAGCGCCATCAGCACATCCCGGAAATTCAGGCCGACCGCCCGCATACTCACCCGGACCTGGCCCGGCGCCAGGGGTTGCGAGGCATCCGGGTCCGCTTCGAGGGCGAAGTTGTCCGCGGTCAGTGTGCCCTTGCCGCGCAGCGTCAGCGCCCACCCCACGGTATCGCGGGAGGTCAGCGTGAGGGCGTTCGAATCAGCACTGTTCAGGCGCGGCACCCAGGCCTGCCCGTGCCGCACGGCCAGCTGCGGCTCATCGCTTGTCACCAGCGCTCGGAGGACGGGCCGATAGTCTGCCCAGTCCTCGACGTCGAGGAGGATGATCCGGTCCGGATTCTCGCTCTGCGCGGTACGCAGCAGACCCCACACCGCCGCGGTGCGCAGATCCACGGGTTCGTGCGGATGCACCGCGACCGCGCGCCGCGTCACCACGACGAGGAGCCGGTCCTCGGACACCAGCAGCCGCAGTCGTGCCACGAGTGCGGCGAGCACGTCCGTCGCCACCGAGGGGAGATCGCCGTCGACCACCTCGGAGCCGGTGCGCGACAGCTCATCCCACAGCCGGGCGTCGATCCGCACCACCGTCGCGTCCCGCCCCGCGACGGTCACGGTCTCCTCGCCGTCGGGGAACCCGGACGCGGGCAGGTCGCGATGACCGGCGTGACTACCGCCGAAATCGTGCGCGAGAGCTGTGCCCTGTCCCTGTCGCGTGCTTTCGTCCGCGTGCCCGGCAGGCTCGGGCAGTGCGATCCAGTTCAGCTCGTAGCCGATGCCGTCTCCGCGCCGGGGCGCCGAGCGCAGCGCGCCGGGCGGCAGGGGCCGCAACGTCAGTGCCTCGATATCGGCCACCGCAGTGCCCGCCGAATCGGCGAGGCGCACGGTGACCCGCACCCCACCCGGGCCGGAGCCGGTGACGGCGGCACGGACACGCACCGTTGTCGCGCCGGTCGCGTACAGCGCGATGTTCTCCCAGGAGAACGGGACCGCGACCGCATCGGCGGGGACCAGCCCGCCGACCAGAATCGCGTGCAGCGCGGCATCCAGCAGTGCCGGGTGCACACCGAATTTCGCGGCCTCCGACCGGGTCTGCTCCGGCAGCGCGACCTCGGCGAACACCTCACCGTCGCGTGCCCACAGGGCGGTGAGCCCGCGGAACGCCGGTCCGTACTCGTAGCCCCGCTCGGCCAGTTCGGCGTAGGCGTGCTCGATCGCAATCGCCGTCGCGTCCGCGGGCGGCGGGCTCAGCGGGCCGGAATCTCCCGGAGCCGTGTCCGGTTCGGCCGTCACCGTCGCGTTCGCGTGTCGAATCCACTGTGCCGCGTCGCCGCTCGCCGGGTCGGCGGTCTCGCCGACGGGCCGCGAGTACACCGCTATCGTTCGGGCGCCGGCGGCATCCGGTCCCCCGGCGACCACCCGCACATCGACGGACCCGGTATCCGGCAGCGGCAGCGGGGCCTCGATCACCAGTTCCGCCAGTCGTGGGCAGTCCACCATGACTCCCACGTGCAGGGCCAGCTCCACGAGAGCGGCTCCGGGGAGCAGCACCACGCCGGTGACGGCATGGTCGGCCAGCCAGGGCTGCGCGGCCCGCGACAGCCGGCCGGTGAACACCACTTCCTCGGAATCCGGGAGCCGCACCATCGCGCTCAACAGCGGATGGCCCGCATCGTCGAGGCCCGACTCCCACAGATCCGGCGTGCCGACCGGCCGCGCCCAATAGCGGCGATGTTGGAAGGCGTAGGTGGGCAACGTCGTTCGATGAGTGGAGCGGCCCGCGTACAGCGGCGACCAATCCACCCCGATACCGACGACAGCGGCCTGTGCCAGCGCGGATACGAACTGTGCCGATTCGTCACCCGAGCGCCGCGCGGTCGCGATCACGATCGACTTGGCTTCCACGGCCGGGGTCTCGGCCAGACATTGCCGAGTCGTGGCGGCCAGCACCGCATCCGGCCCGATCTCCACGAATCGCCGCGCGCCCGATTCGATCAGGGTCTCGATGCCCGGCGCGAACCGGACGCATCCCCGCACCTGCCGGACCCAGTACTCCGGATCGGTCATCTCGGCCGCGACCGGAGCCGCCGACAGGTTCGACACGATCGGCAACAGCGGTTCCCGATACGTCACCCCCTGTGCGACAGCGCGGAACTCGTCGAGCATGGGCTCCATCAGCACCGAGTGGAAGGCGTGACTGACCCGCAGCCGGGAGGTCCGCACCGCCTGTCCGGCGAGCCGGTCACCGATCTCGTCCAGCGCGGACGCGAGTCCGGACAGCACCACCGACGAGGGCCCGTTCACCGCCGCCAGCGACACCCGGTCGCCGTAGTCGCCGAGCACCCGCACCGCCTCGGCCTCGGGTATCGCGGCCGCGAGCATCGCGCCCCCTTCGGGCAGCGCGCCCATCAGCCGGCCGCGGGCCGCTACCAGCGCGCACGCGTCCGGCAGCGACCACACCCCGGCCAGATACGCCGCCGCGAGCTCGCCGATCGAATGCCCGATCAGCAGATCCGGTGTGACACCGAACGATTCGAGCAAACGGAACAGCGCCACCTCGAACGCGAACAACGCCGGTTGGGTGAACTCGGTCCGATCCAGCACGCCGTCGGCGCCGGCGAACATCAGCTCCTTCGAGCTCGCCGTGGAGTAATGGGTCTCCAACAGCGGATCGAGCTCCGCGCACACCTCGTCCAGCGCCGCGGCGAACACCGGGAACGCCGCGTACAGGCCCGCACCCATCCCCGCCCGCTGCGCGCCCTGACCGGTGAACAGGAACGCCGTCTTCCCCTGCCCCGCCGTCCCCTCGATGGTGCCCGGCGCACCCGCGGCCACCTCTGCCAGACCCGCGAGCAATTCGTCCCGATCCCGGCCGACGACGACGGCCCGGCGGTCGAGCAGTGCGCGCGTATCCGTCAGCGACCGTGCCACCGACCAGATGTCGGCCTCCGGGTGGTCGGCCACCCACGCCCGCAACCGCTCCGCCTGGGCCCGCAGGCCCTCTGCCGACCGGGCCGATACCGTCCACGGCACGGCGGCCACGTCGGCATCCCGCCCGGTCGGCCCCGGTTCCGGCACCGAAACCGGGTGGGCGGGAGCCTCTTCGAGGATCACGTGCGCATTGGTGCCGCTGATCCCGAACGCCGACACACCGGCCCGGCGTGGCCGGTCGCCGACCGGCCACGCCCGCGCTTCGGTCAGCACCCGCACCGAGCCCGCCGACCAATCCACGTGCGGCGACAAGGATTCCACGTGCAGGGTCGACGGCAGCGTCTCGTGCCGCAGCGCCTGCACCATCTTGATCACACCGCCGACACCCGCGGCCGCCTGCGTATGACCGATGTTCGACTTGAGCGAACCGAGCTGTAGCGGTTCACCCGCGCGGTCGCGCCCGTAGGTGGCGATCAGCGCCTGCGCCTCGATCGGGTCGCCCAAGGCCGTTCCCGTTCCGTGCGCCTCGACCGCGTCCACATCCTCCGGTCGCACACCGGCATTCGTCAGCGCCGACTCGATCACCCGCTGTTGTGCGGGTCCGTTCGGCGCCGTCAGGCCATTGCTGGCGCCGTCGGAATTGACGGCGGTGCCACGCACCACCGCCAGCACGTCGTGCCCGAGGCGGCGCGCGTCCGACAGCCGTTCCACCACCAGCACCGCGGCGCCCTCGGACCAGGCGACGCCGTCGGCCGCGGCCGAGAACGATTTGCACCGGCCGTCGCGGGCCAGGCCGCGCTGGCGCGAAAACTCCTGGAACACCATCGGGGTCGCCATCACCGTCGCACCACCGACGAGCGCCAGCGAGCTCTCCCCCCGGCGCAGCGCCTGGCAGGCCAGATGCAGCGCCACCAGCGACGACGAACACGCGGTGTCCACGGTCATCGCGGGTCCTTCCAGACCCAGCGCGTAGGCCACCCGACCGGATGCCACACTGCCCAGGCCACCGGTGAGGACATACCCTTCGACCTCGGGCCCGGCCTTACCCGTCACCGCCTCGTAGTCCTGATACATGACACCCGTGTAGACGCCGGTGTCGGTCCCGCGCAGGGATGTCGGATCGATTCCGGTGCGCTCGAGCGCTTCCCACGACACCTCCAGCAGCAACCGCTGCTGCGGGTCCATCGCCGCCGCCTCGCGTGGACCGATCCCGAAGAAGGCGGGATCGAAATCCCCCGCGTCGTAGAGGAATCCGCCACGCCGGGTGTAGACGGTGCCCGGCCTATCCGGATCCGGATCGAACAGCCGCCGCAGATTCCAGCCACGATCCGACGGGAAATCGCCGGTCGCGTCCCCACCGGAAGCGACCAGATCCCACAGCGCATCCGGTGATTCGACGCCGCCGGGATACCGGCAGGCCATACCGACGATCGCGATGGGTTCGTCCACGTGGGTGCGGTGCGGCACCCGCGCCGGCCCGGTAGCGGAATTCGCGCCCTCGATGGTGGCCCGCAGCAGGGTGGCGACAGCGGTGGCGGTGGGATGGTCGAAGACCAGGGTGGACGGCAGCCGCACACCGGTGGCCTGCGACAGCCGGTTGCGGAATTCGACCCCGCCGAGCGAGTCGAATCCCAGTGCGTCGAAGCGCTCGCCGGGGCCGATGTCCGCGGCGGAGCCGTGTCCGAGCACCGCTGCCGCGTGCTCCCGGACCAGGTCGAGCACCACCTCGGCGCGCCGGGCCTCCGGCACTCGGCTCAGCCGGACGCTCAGCGAATTCGACGGTGCCGCGGCGCGGTTCGCGACGCGGGGCAGGAAATCGCGCAGTATCGCGGGTACCGAGCCGTTGCTCGCCTGGCGGCGCAACTCGGCCGGATCGAAGCGCAGGGCCGCCGAGTGCGCCGCGCCGTGATCGAGCGCCGCATCGAACAGTCGCAGACCGTCGTCGTGCCCCAGGGAGTACAGGCCGAGCCTTTCCCAGCGGGCGACGGCGCTGCGATCCAGGCCACCGGTCATACCGCTCGCCGAGCTCCAAGGCCCCCACGCCACCGAGGTCGCGGGCAGTCCGTCGGCCCGGCGGCGTTGCGCGAGAGCGTCGAGGAACGCGTTGGCGGCCGCGTAGTTACCCTGTCCCGCCGATCCGATCGTCGCCGCGACCGACGAGAACAGTACGAAGGCCGACAGCTCACGATCACGGGTGAGTTCGTGCAGATGGCCCGCGGCCTCCGCCTTCGCACCGAACACGCGCCGCAGTTGCCCGGCGGTGAGGCCCGCGATCGTGCTGTCGTCGAGCACACCCGCCGCGTGGACGATACCGGTCAGCGGACGATCGGCCGGTATCGATTCGAGCAGCCCGCGCAGCGCTTCCCGATCGCCGACATCGCAGGCCGACACCCGCACCACAGCACCGGATTCCGACAGTTCCGACACCAGTTCGGCCGCGCCCTCGGCGGCTTCGCCACGCCGCGACACCAGCAGCAGATGACGAACGCCGTGCGCGGTGACCAGATGCCGGGCCACCAGCGCGCCGAGGCCGCCGGTTCCACCGGTTATCAGGACGGTGCCCGCGCCGAAGGATCGGCCCGGCGTGCCGGACGGGCGAGACGAACCGTCGGCGCGGGACTTCACCAGCCGCGGCACGAGCAATGCTCCGGCGCGCGCCGCCGCCTGCGATTCACCCGTCGCGATCACCGCGCCGGCCAGCGCCGGAACATCCTCGTGCCCACCGACGGCGGGATCGGTGTCGACGAGCACGAACCGGTCCGGATATTCGGATTGCGCGCTGCGCAGCAGGCCCCGGACGGCCGCCGCGGCGAGATCCGGCGTCTCGTCCGGGAGCGCGGCGCCGTTCGCGGTCATCACGACCAGCCGGCTGTCGGCGAGGCGATCCTCGGCCAGCCACGCCCGCACCGTCGCCAGAGCCGTTTCCAGCAGACCACGCACGACCACCGGATCTCCGGCACCGATCTCCGGCCGCCAGATCACCGCATCCGGAATCCGCTGTGCCGCAGCGAGTTCGGCAGGATTCGCACCGTGGGCATCGATCCCGGCGATCGGCTCCGAGCCGAGGACCGACATCGCGAGTGCGGGCGCACTCGGCGCCTGCACCGGCGTCCAGCGCACCTCGTAGAGGTCCGCGGCATCCTGGGCCGGCGTGCGGCGCAACCGCGTCACGTCGTAGGGCCGCATCACGACCGCGTCGACGGACACCACGGGATCACCCGAACCGACCACGGCCGCCACGGAGATCGTCTCCGGCCCACTCCGGGTGGCGATGACTCGCAGGGTCGTCGCGGCCCGGGCAGGCGGCCGGTACAGTCGAGCGCCGCCCCAGCGGAACAGCAGTCTGCCGAAGTCCGGATCGGGGTCCTGATCACGCCAGAGCAGTTCGGCCAGCCCGGCGTGCAGTACCTGGTCGAGCAGGGCCGGATGCAGGTCGTACCGCTCCGGTTCGGGCGCGGCCGAGGTATCCAGGGTGATCTCGGCGAAGACCGTATCGCCCCGCCGCCAGGCCGCGTCGACACCGATCAGCGCGGGTCCGTATTCGAGTCCGGATACGCGCGCGATCCGCTCGGGAATCTCCGCGGGGTCCAGGTTTTCGGCGTCGCGCGGCGGCCAGGCTTCCTCGCGCAGCCGGTCCAGCAGCGCGTCGTCGCCGTCCCACGAGGGCGCCAGGACACCACTGGCGTTGCGCACCCACTCGCCCGCCCGACGGAAGTGGAAGCCGAACTGTCGCCGCCCGGCCGGATCCGGCTCCCCCACCGACACCTGGAGATCGACCTCGTCGCCCTCCGACGGCGCCACCGGAGCCTCCAGCGTCAGCTCCTCGACGACGCCGCAATCGATGCGGGCCCCCGCGGCGAGCAGGAATTCGACCAGGGCCGCGCTCGGCAGCACCACCGTGCCGTAGGTCCGGTGGTCGGCGACCCACGGTTCGGTCGACAGCGAGAACCGGCCGGTGAACACGAACTCGTCGGTACCGGCCACCGGCACCACACCGGTGAGCAACGGATGTCCGGCGGCGGCGCCTTCGGGACGCGGCGGCAGCCAGAAGCGTTGGCGCCGGAACGCGTAGGTGGGCAACGGGACTCGCCGCATCGCCCGGCGCCCGATCAGAGGTGCCCAGTCCACTCGCACCCCCGAGGCGTGGGCGCGCGCCAGTGCGGACGAGAACTGCCGAAGCTCATCGTGATCCCGGCGCCCGGCCGCGGTCACCACCGCGTCCGCGGCCACCTCCGGCGGAAGCGTCTGCCGGGTCATCGCCGCCAGCACCGCGTCGGGCCCCACCTCGAGGAACCGCCGCACTCCCGAGGCGACCAGCGTCTCGATCCCGGGTGCGAACCGCACCGCGGCCCGGACCTGCCGAACCCAGTAGGCGGGGTCGGCCATCTCGTCCCCGCCGAGCCGACCGGAGATGGTGGATACCACCGGCAGCCGAAGCCGGTGGTAGGTCACATCCCGTGCGACGGTTTCGAATTCGGCCAGCATCGGCGCCATTCGATGCGAGTGGAAGGCGTGGCTGACCCGCAACCGTGACGTCTTCGCGCCACGCTCGGCGAACCGCGCCTCGACCTCGGCCACCGCGTCCTCGTCCCCCGAGACCACCAGGGCCGCGGGCGCATTCACCGCGGCGACCGACACCCGTCCCGGTAACCGGTCGACAACCGCGCGCACCTCGGTCTCGGACGCTCCGACGGCCAGCATCGCGCCGCCCTCGGGCAGCGCGCCCATGAGACGGCCTCGCGCTGCCACCAGCCGGCACGCGTCGCGCAGCGACCACAGACCCGCGACGTACGCCGCCGCGACCTCGCCGATCGAGTGACCGATCAGCACATCCGGGGTGACGCCGAACGACTCCAGCAGGCGATACAGCGCCACCTCGAAGGCGAACAACGCGGGCTGGGTGAACTCCGTCCGATCCAGCACGCCGGCGCCGTCGAACATCACCTCCCGCAGGGACGGCGCGGACGAGGGCCCGCCGGCCACCGGATCAGCGTGCCGCAGCTCCGAATCCAACCGGTCGCACACCGCGTCCAGCGCCTCGGCGAATACCGGGAACGCCACGTACAGTCCGGCGCCCATCCCGGCCCGCTGGGCGCCCTGACCGGTGAACAGGAAGGCCGTCTGCCCCGACGCGGCGACACCTTCGATCACATCGGGATCGGTTCCCCCGGCCGCGAGCAGCGCCAGCCGCGCGAGCACGTCGTCCCGATCGCGGCCGAACACCACACCGCGCGAATCCAGTTGCGCCCGCGACGTCGCCAGCGCATGGGCCGCATCCACGACATCGATCTCCGGCCGCTGGTACAGCCACTCCCGCAGCCGGGCGGCCTGTGCCCGCAGGCCCGCCTCGCCCCGGCCCGATACCACCAGTGGTACGACGGCCGTATTCGACTGTCCCGCAGCGTCTTCGAGATCCGCTGTCGGTGCGATCGGCGCTTCTTCGAGGATCACATGCGCATTGGTGCCACTGATTCCGAAGGACGACACACCCGCCCGGCGCACCCGATCCCCGGCCCGCCACGGCTCCGCTTCGGTCAGCAGACGCACCGCGCCCGCGGCCCAATCCACATGCGGCGACGGTGTTTCGGCGTGCAGCGTCCGCGGCAACCGCTGATGCCGCATGGCCTGCACCATCTTGATCACACCCGCTACCCCGGCAGCGGCCACGGTATGGCCGATATTCGACTTCAGCGAACCGATCCGCAGCGGTTCCCGGTCGCCGCGATCCTGTCCGTAGGCCCCGATCAAAGCCTGCGCCTCGATCGGATCGCCCAGTGCCGTGCCGGTCCCGTGCGCCTCCACGGCATCCACATCGGCGGCCGTGATCCCCGCGTCGGCGAGGGCCTGCGCGATCACCCGTTCCTGCGACGGACCGTTCGGCGCGCTCAGGCCGTTACTCGCCCCGTCCTGATTCACCGCGCTACCGCGAATCACGGCCAGAACGTCGTGGCCGAGCCGCCGCGCGTCCGAGAGCCGCTCGAGCACGAGCACACCCGAGCCCTCCGACCACGCCACCCCGTCGGCGGCGGCGGAGAACGCCTTACAGCGGCCATCCGGCGCCAGGCCGCGCTGCCGGGCGAAGTCCACGAACAGCTCCGGACCGGCCGCGATGGTCACGCCACCGGCCAGTACCAGCGAGCTGTCACCGTGTTGCAGCGCCCGGCACGCGAGGTGTACCGCGACCAGTGACGAGGAGCACGCCGTATCCACCGTCACCGCCGGGCCTTCCAGCCCGAACACGTACGCGATGCGGCCCGAGACGACACTGTGCGAGGTACCGGTCAGCCGGTAGCCCTCGAGGTCGCCGGTGACCCGGTCGGAGTAGCCCGAGGCGCAGGCGCCGGTGAATACGCCGGTGTCGCTGCCCCGCAACGACATCGGATCGATCCCCGCGTCTTCCAGTGCCTCCCAGGAGGTCTCCAGCAGCAGCCGCTGCTGTGGATCCATCGCGAGCGCTTCGCGAGGACTGATGCCGAAGAAGCCGGGATCGAAATCGCCGGCACCGTCGAGAAATCCACCGTGTCGCGTGTAGACTGTGCCGGGTTTGCCGGGGTCCTCGTCGAACAGCCGGTCCAGATCCCAGCCGCGGTCGGCGGGGAACTCGCCGATCACGTCCCGGCCCGCGTGCATCAGCTCCCACAGGTCCTCGGCGGAGCGCACCCCTCCCGGGAATCGCGCGCCGATGCCGACGATGGCGATGGGGTCCTCGGTGCTCGCCCGCCGCGACACTCGACGCGCGGTTCGATGCGCACCGGTGACCCGCGCGCGCACCAGTGCCGCGACCGCGTTCGCGGTCGGATGGTCGAAGACGAGCGAGGCCGGCAACGGCAGACCGGTGGCCTGGAGCAGCCGGTTCCGCAACTCCACGCCACCGGCCGAATCGATGCCGAGCGCGGTGAACGGCAGATCGGGGTCGATCGATCGGGGCGAATCGTGGCCCAGTACCGCGGCGGCGTGCTCCCGGACCAGGTCGAGAACCACTGTCGCACGCAGGTATTCGGGGTAGGTCAGCAGTGTCCGGGCCAGCGGCCCGTCGGCCCGCCCGCCGTCCTCGGTCCCGTCGAGGCGGTCGGCGACGGCCGGTGCACCGGCGCGAGAGTCGCGGCGCTCGAAGGCGTACGGCGGCAGGTCGACCCGTGCGCCGCCGGCGCTCAACGCACCCGGATCCACCCGCACACCGGCGCAGTAGGCCTGTGCCAGCGATGCCAGGAACCGTTGCGGCCCGCCCTGGTCGCGTCGCAGCGATCCGACCACGGCCACATCCTCGGCCACCGCGGCGGACTCGATCCCCATCCCGAGCACCGGATGCGGGCTGACCTCGATGAATCCGCTGATGTCGTCCGCGATCAGCGCCGCGACCGCCTCGGCGAACCGAATCGGTTCGCGCTCGCCGCGATACCAGTACTCGGCGCCCAGTTCCGCCGTATCCAGTCGCCCGGCGACGACCGTCGACATGAACGGCACCGCCCCGGATCGTGGCCGGATCGGCGCCAGTTCAGCGAGCAGCCGGTCACGGATCCGCTCGATCGCCGGAGAATGGGAGGCGTAATCGATCGGGACCCTTCGGGTCCACACGCCGTCGCGGGAGCACTCCGCGAGGAATTCCGCCAGCGCGGCCACCGCACCGGACACCACACACTGCGCCGGTCCGTTCACCGCGGCCAGCGTCAGCCGATCCCCGTGGACCCGCAGCCGTTCCCGGACCGCATCCGCCCCGAGTCCGATCGCGGCCATACCCCCGTGTCCCGCCAGCTCATCGGCCAGCGCCCGCGACCGCAGCGCCACCACCCGCGCCGCATCCGGCAGCGACAGCCCACCGGCGATGTGGGCGGCGGCGATCTCGCCGTGGGAGTGGCCGATCACCACGTCCGGCTCCACACCGGCCGCTTGCCACATCCGGGCCAGGGAAACCATCACCGCGAACAGCGCCGGCTGCACCACATCCACGCGATCCAGCGCGGGCGCACCCGATTCGCGGCGCAGCACCGCCGTCAGTGACCAGTCCACATAGGGCGCCAGCGCGACTTGACAGTCCGCGATCGACTCCGCGAACACCCCGCCCGAATCCAGTAGCCCGAGGGCCATTCCTTCCCACTGGGTGCCGTTGCCCGGGAAGACGAACGCGACCCGCCGCTGCCCGGCCCGCCCGAGGACCGGCTCGATCGCCACCGCGGGGGCGACCGGGTCGGCGAGGGCGGCCAGACCGGCCAGCAACTCCTCTCGATCCCGCCCGGCGACACCGCCACGCCATTCGAGCTGAGCTCGGGTGGTCAGCAGTGCGTGCGCCACGTCGCCCACCGCATGCTCCGGATGCCGCAGCAGCCACTCCCGCAGCCGGGCCGCCTGCGCGCGCACGCCCTCCTCGCTGCGGGCCGACAGCACCCACGCCACCGGACCGGTCGCGCCGGTGACCGCGGCGGATACGGGGGCAGGCGGCTGCTCCACGATCACATGGACAGCCGATCCGTCCGTTCCGAACGACGACACACCTGCCCTGCGAATGTCGGCGGCGGGCCAGGTCCCGCCCTCGGTGACAGCGCGTAAACCACCCCGATCGACGAGCGGAGTCGGCGACTCGAGGTTCGGTCCGGGCGCCAATTCGGCACGGGCCAGGCACAGCACGGTCTTGATGAGACCCGCGATGCCCGACGCGTCTTCCAGATGCCCGATATTCCACGCCACCGATCCGACCGCCAACGGCGCGTCCTGCGCGCGATCCGGGCCGTAGCCCTCACCGAGCGCGGCCGCGCCGACCGGATCATCGGCAGGCGTTCCGGCGCCGGGCGATTCGACATACTGCACCGAGTACGGCTCGACACCCGCCGCGGTCAGCGCCGCGCGGATCACCGCCGCCCGCGCGCTGGGCCCGTCGAGCTCGTGGCCGGCGTCGACCGCACTGCCGCGGATCACCGCGTGTATGCGATCCCCGTCCTCGACCGCACGTTCCAGTGGTTTCAGCACCACCACGCCGCCGCCTTCGCCGCGCACGAGCCCGGGCTCGCTGCCGGTGGGCGACAGAATCAGGTTCAGGCCGCCGGCCAGCGCCAGCTCACTGTCACCATCGCGCAGGCTCGCACACGCCAGATGTACCGCGGCCAGCGACGACACCCGGGACCCACCGACCGGGATGCTCGGTCCGGTGAAACCGAAGTAGTTCGAGACGCGATGCGCGGCGGAATCCGTTCCGGCGCCGCTGAAGAACACACCACACCGCCGGGCTTCGCGCGCGGCGGTGGCCAGGCCCGCATTCTCGAGGGCGTGCCAGCTCAGCTCCAGTGCGAGCAGCTGTCGCGGGTCGATCCGCGCGCGCCTCGCCCGGTGGGATACCGAAGAACTCCGCGTCGAGATCGTCCGGCGAGTCGATGAATCCCGCCCGCTCGGTGATGTTCTCCCGCCCCGCGGGCGCGGGCGAGATCGCGGCACGCCCGTCCCGGAGCAACTGCCAGAAACTGTCCAGATCGGCGGCGCCCGGCATTCTGCAGGACATACCGACAACAGCAACGGCAAATGCCGATCCGGTCACCACTGACTACCCTTCGTCATGCACTAACTCGCGACCTCACCACACCGAATGTGGAATATGTACGTGGACGGCGAGTTCCGATCTTCTACCCCCGCCGGACGGTCACGAAACTCCGTATTTTCCGTCGATGCCGGGGACTGGCCCGAGGACCGCGCGGCCTCGATTCGGCGTTGTCGCCACGGCGCGAAAGTAATGACCTCGGCAGAGCGGGTGATTGCGAGCCGCCGAAGACGGAAGTGCTACAAGACATATGACGATGCTGAGACGCGCGCGACAGAAGGTACTGCCCGAACGCGGAGCGTACGTAACACCTACGACAGTGCGATGTGGGTTGACACAATGATCCCTTTCCGATTTTCGTATGACAGCACACAAGCCGTTGTTACCGCACAGTATTTGGCCGATCTCAGACTTGTCAACAATGGGAAGAGTGAGTTAACAACCCCACGTCAGGGTTGTATGACCGCCTCGATCCAGTCCGTTCGAAACTATGAAAATCTGAATTTTCCGATAAATTCGGACAAATGGAAAAAGCGGCTCCGGAATCTGTGATTCCGGAGCCGCTTTCGTAGTAGCGGGGACAGGATTTGAACCTGCGACCTCTGGGTTATGAGCCCAGCGAGCTACCGAGCTGCTCCACCCCGCGTCGGTAGACACAACACTACGCAACGACCCCGAAAAAACCAAAACGCGACGTCGTCGGCTCATGATGATCGCAACGATGGCCGTACCCACGGCAGCGCGCGAGACTGGCCCGCTGACCCTTACGAACGTCCATCCAATGCGCGAGCGCTATCGCGATCCCGCCCTGACCTCGCTGTCACGAACCAATGCGGTGATCGAACTGCAGCTGGCACATCGTTCCGTGCGCGCCTTTCTCGACGCACCGGTCGGCGACGAGGAATTGACCGCGATCGTCGCCGCCGCCCAGTCCGCGTCGACCTCGTCGAATCTGCAGGCGTGGAGCGTCGTGGCGGTGCGCGAACCGGCCCGGCGCGTCCGGCTGGCCACCCTCGCCGGTGATCAGGACTTCATTCGCCGTGCGCTGCTGCTGCTGGTGTGGCTGGCCGACCTCGGACGAATCGGCCGGGGTGAAGCCGCGTTTGCCGCAGCGCACCGTCCTGCATCGGGAGGTCTACGACCCCGCCGGCGACGACGCGATCGGCGAATACGACTCCCGCCTCGTCGAATACAACCGCGAGCACGGCCGGTCGTCGGGCTGGATCAGCGTCGTCCTCGGCCGCCTCCGCGATCGCGACAGCCTGAGGGGCCGCCACACACTTCGAGAACAGTTGCACCGGCGGGGATTACCGTCGCGGTGAGGACCCGTGGGCGCCTGCCGTGCTCGGAGCCGGCGTTCAGCGGCCGGCGGCGAAATCGGCGAGCCCGGCCGAAACCTGTTCGGGTTGCCCGTAGTTCTGGCGGGCGGCGGCGGTGAGCACGTCGATGTGGTTGTAACCGGGTAGTTCGGTCACCCGGTCGAGCGGATTTCCCGAGTCGGCGACGGCGATGCCGCCGCTGCCGCGGAAGGTGCGGATCGGATTGCGGTTCACCCCGTCGAGGTGAATGTGGTTGTGCGCGAACGACGGCGCCGTACCCTGTTGCAGATCGAGCGCGAGCCGGCTCGGGAAATACCATTCGGTGAAATCGAGCGGCGCTTCACACAGGCTGCTCGCGAGCTCGCCGATGGCGGTCACCTCGTTACCGGGCGCGGTATAGGGGGCGGCTTCGGGCGCCGACAGCGCCCCGATGTCGTCGTAGTCCGCCCACCGATAGACCGTATCCGGGTCGTACACGGCGGGCGAGACTTTCGGCGCGTCGCCGAACATGTTCATCGCCAGCGGGCTGTGCGCGATCGCGTCCGGCACCGGAAATGTCTTGGGCCCCACCGGCCCACCGGTGACGAATCCGACACTGGCCTGCAGGAATCCCAGCGGCTGCGAATTGTCGTCCAACAGTGCGCCGAGGACCGCCTCGTTGGTCGCGTACAGCCGCCGCACATCCGGGATTCCGGTCGCGAACATCGCGGGGTTCTGCGCCAGCAACGTCCGTAGCGTCCAGGTGATATTCGGATTGTCCGGCAGCCGATCGACCAGATCGTTCACACCGTCGGGCCGTAACCGCGCCGCCAGACCTGCCAGCGCCAGCAGACCGGTGGTCTCCGGATTGATCACCGCGGGTAGCCGCAGCACCGGCAACGCGGTATCCAGCTGCAGCGCACCGTCTTCCACCGGTCCGGCAAAGGGCGCGGGCAGGTCCGGGACCTGGATCCCACGCAGGCTCAGCCCGGCCGCGACGGTGGTGTCGAGCGCGAAATAGCCGGAACACTGGTTGTATCCGGCGTCATCGGTGGTGGCCGGATCACCGTCGAAATCCCACTCCGCGAAGTAGCCGGTGATGAACCCGCCCAGCGAGTGCCCGCCACAGAGCACCTTCTGCTTGCGCACGCGCTGATCCGGGAATTCGATTCGCAGGACCTCGTATTCGTCGCGCAGTGTGCGGGCCAGGCCTTGCGCCCGCAACCACTCCGTCGCCTGCCCCTCGGCATAGCCCGGGAATCGCCGGCCGTCGATCTGCGCGCCGTGGAAGTAGTAGTCCGTCGCGGTGTCGAACGACCCGGTCCGCAGCGCCGCCCGCACCCCGGTGTGATCCTCGAGACAGTTCGACCGCCGATCGAGCGCCCAGAACTCGATGTGCTCACCCCGTTCGGCGGCCTGTGACACCGTGTTGCGCGCAACGCTGTCGAACGCGCCGGCCCCTTCGAAGATGCCGGGCTGCGCGACCAGGACGCGGTCGGCATCACCCGAGGCAATCGGCCCGTCCGCGGAGCGCCAGCGCAGATAGGACAGCGTGTCGCAGGCCGCGGGATGGGGCGGGCCGTCCGGTGGCAGCGGTACCGTGAGGGTTACCACCGAGGAGACGACCGAGGCCACCGCGGACGACGTCGAGTAGACCGTCTCCGACCGGCCCGCCCCCTCGGCCGCGGCGACCGGGAACACGGCGGGCATGCTCGCGGCGAGCACCGCCAGTGGTATCACCAACGCGGACATTCCGTTTCGCCGAATCCGCATGTGCCCATCCCTTCGAGCCCGCTGTCGCGTCATCGAACCGCAACGCGCGTTCCGGACTCGGCCGTCGGGAGCACCGTCGGCACCGATCACGACAACACGTCTGTGATTGTATGAGAATCTCGCTCTCACCGTGCCGATCCCGCACATCGATCGCAGCGAGCTCGCGACGTCCCCCGCCGCCACGGGGTGCCCGGCGTCGGCGTGGCTGATCGAATCCACGCCCGCCCGGGGTGGCCGCGTCGTAGCGTGACCGGTTATGCGCGCTCTGGCTTTCTCCCTGTGGGCCTCGGTGGTGTTCGTGGTGATGGCCCTGGTCTGGGGCCTGGCCGCCGGATCGCAGATGATCGTCTTCGACGGCCTGTATTCACTCGTCAGCGTCGGCCTCTCGGCGATATCGGTGGCCGCGCATCGGATCGTGGCCAAGGGGCCCGACGCGTCGTATCCGTGGGGCCGGGAGACATGGGAGCCGGTCGCGATCGTGGTGAAGGCGACCGCCCTCGGCGGACTGTGCGTCTACGGATCGGTGAACGCCGTCCGCGAGATTCTGCACGGCGGCCGGGCGGTATCGGCCGTGTCGGCGCTGGTGTACGCGATCACGGCATCGCTCCTGAGTGTCGTGGTCGCGCTGGTCCTGCTCCGCGCCTCCCGATCCGGGTCGGGGCTGGTGCGGGCCGAAGCCGCCGAATGGGCCGGGGACGCGGCGTTGAGCCTGGTGACACTGGCCGGGTTCGCCGTGGCCGTCGCACTGGTCCGAGCCGGCAACGAGGTGGCGGCGCGCTATGTGGACCCGGCACTGGTGATCATCGTGTCGATGATCTACCTCTGGATCCCGGTCCGGCTGTTCCGCGGCGCGTTTCGGGAGATCCTCACCATGGCCGCTCCGGCCCCGGTGCTCTCGCAGGTGCAGCGGATCTGCGAGGACATCCGGGCGGAGTACGGATTCGACGAATCGCTGGTGCGCGCCGGCACCGTCGGCAGTCGGCTCGACCTCGAATTCGCCTTCGTCCTGGGCCCCGATACTCCGCACCGTGATGTCGGCTCCTTCGATGCCGTGCGCGCCGAGATCCAGCGGAGTCTGACCGCGGTGGGCTACCACCACTCGACATCGGTCGTGTTCACGGCACAGCGCCGCTGGGTCCAGTGGGACAACTGAGCACACACCGACTCCTGCCTGTGCGAAAAGCCCTATAGGTCTTGTCGTTTCACGGCCGCGGCGGTAGCCTTCGGCCGGTGTGGCCACTGGGGGGTGGATTCCGATGGTGGCCGAACAAACCAGGAGTAGGGGGACTCTGTGGAGATGGATGTGCCTGCGGTGCAGGCCATTTCAGGCGACCTGCGATGGTCGGCGAATCGAGTGAACGATGCCGCTCACAGGGTCGCGACCGCGACCGGCGGCTTCGACCGGGCCAGCGCGGGTCGCGACTACGGCACCCACGGCGATCGGATCGCAGCCGGGTTGGCGGGGATAAGCTCCCGGATGTTCATGTGGGCCAATTGCGTGAACGATACGGGTTCGGCTCTCGAGGTAGCGGCAACTGTGCACGGCCGGGTAGATGACGAATCCGCGACCGGATTCGGGTCGACACAGGGCGTGATCGCATGAGGCACAGCGATTCCGCCGCTACCGATATCGACCGAATACTGGATACCGGCCTGGAGGGTTTGAATTTCTTCGCGTCCTTCACTCCGAGATACAAGTCGTGGACCGGGGCTGTGCCGTCGGATGGCGATCCGGACGCGCTGGCCGGCAGGTACAACCAGCAGCGCGGTATGGATGTGAGCGCCCTCCGCGCCGTTGCCACGGCAATCGATCAGGAGCTGGTGGGAGACCTCGGCAGCCATATCGAGATTCAGCAGGCTCGGCTCGATGATCTGCCCGTGCGGTGGTCCGGTTCGTCCGGCGCTGACAACGCGGCTCAGTTGGTGCAGCGAATCAGCGAGCAGGTCGGCCGAGAGCACGGGAGTCTGTCCGACATCGCACGGACGATCTCGACAGCTGCCGATCAGCTGGAAAACATTGTGCGCACGAAGGCCGACGCCGTCCGCATCGATTTCTCCACCGATCTCGTCGCATCCAAGACCTGCGACGACATCGATCGGCTCATTTCCTACGCCCGCGGTGATTTCGATGGCTGTGCCGATCGTGATGAGCAGCGGGCGAAGGTACGTGACATTCTCACCGAGATCGGCACCGACGACGACCCGGCTGAATACGCCACCCGGTGGCTCGACAATGTATTCGTCCCCGCGATGGACGGTCGGGTAGCCGCATTCACCGCGCTGTCCGACGCCACGCACACTGCTGTCGACGGACTGTACGGGCAATTGGCCGAGGCCCTCGAAAGTGCGGACCGGCCGCAGTACAACTCGCCCGGCGGTCACCCATCGCCCACTACCGATCTGGGCACTACACAGCCGCCGACCGCAGGAGCACTGGCCCTGTTCAGCGGCCCGGCGCCGACTTCCGATGCGGTGAGCACCGTCGCTTCGGCGCTCACCACGAACACGACACAACCTGCGTCTCAACCGAGTCCGGTCACCACCTCTGGCGGCGGGACCGCCGACGACTCGACGGGCAGTGCCGGCCCGGCCCATTCGGTCGTGGTGGCCGCGGCCACCGCGAGGCCGATCTCCTCGTCCACAGATGCCGATGGCACGAAAACGAAAAAGGACGAAAAGACGAAGAAGACGGACGCGGGCGAAAAGAAAGGGCAGAAGAACTCGGAGGACAAGGACGCCGAAGACAAGGACTCGAAAGATCAACCGGCCGTCACCGACATGGGCAAGGTCGGCGAATGGCGGCCGGGTGATATCGCCAACATGGTCACCGCGGTAAGCCGGATCACCGGCAGCATTCCGGACCTCCTCGATAAGCTGGGCTCGCCGTTGCAGGCTGTCGGCGAGACAGTGAAGGACTTCGGGGAGGCGTTCAAGGACGTCGTCGGCGGCGATGGGATCACCGGCCTGGTCAAGGAAGGTGTCGACGCTGCGGAGCACATCGACAAACTCGTCGAGCATCACACCGATCCCGCGGGCGTTCCGGACAACGATCATCCCGCGGGTACGGGTACCGGTACGGCCGGTCCTCCCACCGCACAACCCGCGAAAGCCGCCCTTTCCGATTCCGATGCGCCGCAACAGCGTGGCGTCGCCGTGTCGGCGAACCACGCTCCGGTGTCCGGCGGCGCGCCGAGCGCGACCATCACAGGCGCCTCGGCGGCCGTGAGCGAAGCACCATCACACGGGGCACCTGCCACACCGTCCGGTGGCTTCTTCGGAGCGCCCGGCTCTACTACTCGTGGAGAGCAGGACGGGGAGCATCGCCCGAAAATCCGCTACACCCCCGCCGAGAGAACCGAACCAGCGGCGGAGGACGAACCCGAAGAACCGGAAACCAGGGGGAGAGATGAACTGGGCTCAGAAGATCGAGATGATCGGAAATGAGCACGCGGACAGTATTCGAGAAATTCGATACCGAATCGAACGGGTCGACCGTGAAGCGCAGCAGAACACCGCGGATCTCGGCCCGGGGGACACCGCTGAAGGCAGCGAGGACGCCCCGCTCGGGACCGGGCCGACCGTGAATCAATGATGGGCCGCAGTACGGTTCATCGTGCGTAGTGCCGGTCGGCGTGATCGAGCGAATTCCGCCCACCGGCCTTTCAACTCCGCCACCGTCGGAGCCTCGAACACCACAACAATCGGAACCTCCACCCCCAACACCGACCGAATCCGACCCACCAACCGCGTCACCAACAACGACTGCCCACCCAAATCGAAAAAACTGTCATCCACCCCAACCCCCGACACCCCCAACACCTCACCGAACAACCCCACCAACACCCGCTCCAACTCATCACCCGGAGCCCGAAACCCCACCCCCGACACAAACACCGGATCCGGCAACGCCCCCCGATCCAACTTCCCACTCACCGTCAACGGAAACTCCTCCAACACCACCACCACCGACGGCACCATGAACCCCGGCAACCGCCCACCCACAAAACGACGGACCGCGGCGGCCAGCAGACCGGCCTGCGGGTTGTTGGTGTATCGCGTGAGGTCGTCGGGCGGCGCCGCTGTGGTGTAGACATCGGTCAGATGCTTTCCCTCGGCCACCGCGGAATCCACGAATACCGCTTCGACACAGCCCCGTTGCGCCGACCAGGTGACCGCGGTGGTGAAACCCAGTCGGCGCCCCAGAGCGTGTAGATCTTCGGGCAAGAGTCCGGACAAGCGTTCCGCGGCCTCGGGCAGCATGACTTCCTTACCCAGTGACTCGCTGCCGTCTACCGGCTGACCAGCACGGATACGTTGTGCCGCCGAAACCGCGTCGACCAGGCCGGCGTGCGGAATCCCGGTGACGCGCAAGCACCCGCCCCGTCGGCTCCGCAGTGAGGACTCGAGGTGGGCGCGGTCTTCGAACCGCGTCCGGGGCACCTCACCCAACGACAGCACCCGCACCGGACCTTTGCGCAGCACGACGTCGTAGCGATACCGAGTCAGCTCGTTCACCGACACACCACGTTTGACGGCGATGTCCACCGCTGCGATCTCATCGAGCACCCTGGCCAGTGCCGGGAAGTACTCCGGAGCCACCAGCAGCTCCTGTTCGGCGGAAACACTGCGGCGCACCCGTTCTCGTACGGCCCGGGGATCGTCTCCGCCGCCCTGGGCGATCGCCACCTCGGTCGCGAACTCCTCGATCGAGGTCAGATTCCGGACGTCGCCGATGAACAGGGCACCACCGGGAACCAGCAGGCGCAACGCTTGCGCGACAACCTTCCGAAGATAGCTTTCGCCCGGGAAGTATTGGACAACGGAATTCACGACCACGGTGTCGAAATGGCCTTCGGGTAGTCCGGACATGTCGTCGGCCGCCCGGACATGCAGATGAATCCGGTCAGCCCAGTCGGCGTCCAACTCTCGCAGCCCGCGCCCGAGCCGCTCGATCGTCACAGCCGAGAAGTCGGTGGCCCAGTACTCCGCACACTCCGGGGCCAATTGCGACATCAGCAATCCCGATCCCACGCCGATCTCGAGCACACGCCCCGGGCCCACACCGCGGATCCGATCCACCGTCGTCGATTGCCATTCGCGCATCTGCTCGACGGGAATCGCGGCACCCGAGTACCTGCTGTTCCAACCACTGAAATCCGCACCGAAGCCCAGTGCTTGCTTGTCGTCGGAGAATTCCGCACCGGAGTACAGATCGTCATAGATGCGGTGCCATTGCTCGACCAGTTGCCCCGCGCCCGCCACGGCGTCATCGGAGCCGACGGCTTCGGTGGTGTGGTCAGGCACCACATACCCCACCAACCGACCACCACCCCGCGCCACCACCACCGCCTGCGACACCAACGGATGAGACAACAACACCCCCTCCACCTCACCCGGCTCCACCCGAAAACCCCGAACCTTCACCTGATCATCAACACGCCCCACAAACCGCAACTCCCCATCAACACCCCACCGCACCAAATCACCCGTCCGATACAACCGACCCCCCGACACACCGAACGGATCCGCCACAAACCGCGACGCCGTCAAACCAGCCCGACCCCAATACCCCCGAGCCAACTGCACACCCGCCACATACAACTCACCCACAACCCCCACAGCCACCGGCTCCAACCCCACACCCAACACATACAACCGCACATTCCCCACCGGACCACCAATAGGCACACCACCAACACCACCCCCCACACCCAACACCGCCGCCGCACAAAACACCGTCGCCTCCGTCGGCCCGTACATGTTGTGGAGTCGCACGTCCGGGAGCGCGGCGTCGAGACGGGCGGCGACAGCGGGTGGCAGGACGTCGGCCCCGGTTCCTATCCACTCCAGGCTTTCGACGGGGTTGCCGGGCAGTGATTCGACGAACTCCACGAAGGCCGACAGCAGTGCCGGCGTCGCGAACATCCTCGTGATCCGATGCGTCTCGATCAGGTGCGCCATCTCGGTGACGTCGGAACGCTGTTGCCGGGCGCACACGACGGCACCGCCCCCGGCGAGGGCCGGCCAGATTTCATATGTGGAAGCGTCGAAGGCCACCGACGAATGGGCCAGCACACGATCCTCGGACCCGATCGTCCACGCCTGCCCCACCAGATTCGCCACATTGCGGTGCGTAATGGCCACACCCTTCGGCATCCCGGTGGAGCCGGAGGTATAGATCACATAAGCCAGGTTGTCCGGCCGCACCCGCGCGGCCGGCGCGAACACATCGATCGCCTCGGCGCTATCGATACCGCTGTCACCGACGAGCAAACGAGGGATGTCCGGGCGGGGCAGAGCGGACTCGATCGTGGCGTCGGTGATCACCACCGCGGGCGCGGCGTCGTCGAGGATGAGTTTCGATCTGTCCAGCGGATAACCCGGGTCCATGGGCAGATACGCCCCACCCGCCTTCACCACCGCCAGCAATGCCACGATGAAATCGGCCGACCGTGGCAATGCCACCGCCACAACACAATCCGCACCGATACCATGCGCCACCAACGCATGAGCAAGCCGATCCGAACGGATATCGAGTTGCTGGTAGGTGAGTGATACCTCGCCACACACCACCGCCACCGCGTCCGGCGCCGACCGCACCCGCTCGGCGAACAACTCCGGAATCGTCTTGTCCGCCACCACCATCGCCGTGTCGTTCCAGTCGACCAGCACCCGCTGCCGGTCAGCATCGTCGAGCAGGGCCACCGGCCCCTCGGCGCTGCCCGACGAGAGCCCCACCGGCTCGAGTGGCGCGCCTACCACCCCTTCGGACCGAGCGGTATTCGGCTGGAGACTGACAATTCGATCATCGGATGAGCTCATTTTTGCCTCTGTTCACAAGACGGATTAATAGACCAGTAGTGGAGGTAGGCATCGAAATGCAATTCGATGGCGACCGCCATCGACGAGAACAACGAGAGATCGTGCATTCGCGCCGACAATCAACAGCGCCGATCAGCTAATCCGACGGTGACATTGCAATTCGAAGACTCCTGGGCCGCATATCGACCCAGTTTTCTTCGACGAAGGCCAGGCATTCGGCCCGTGTACTGGCGCCCAGGACAATGCGCCAGCCGGCCGGGACGACCGCGAAAGACGGCCACAACGAGTACTGTTCTTCGTCGTTCGAAAGGACGAAGAACTGTCCGTCCTCGTTATCGAATGGATTGGTTACCACAATACCCCCCATTGGTTTCACTTCCTCCCCGGAGCGGCCGCATCGATATGGCAGCTCGATCGAATCTATCATCGCCATCGCCGACAAACGATTCATTCGTGGCCGGACCGGCTTATTCGATTCAGCACACGACCGAACGCCGCGACGGCGAGGGCGAGTTCGTCCTCGGTGACCGACAGCGCGGGCCGGATACGCACAGAGTTCGTGCCGCTCGGCAGCGCGATGACTTTCTCCTGCACCAGCAGTTGCCGGATCATATCGTCTCGAACGGCCGTGCCCGGCAAATCGAAGGCGCACATCAGCCCACGTCCCCGGACATTGCTGACCAAGTTCGGATAGCTCGCGGCGAGTGCATCGAGCGCATCGAGCGCATGGGTACCGAGCTGCCGAGCGCGGGGAATCAATCCCCTGCTGTCGATGATGTCGAGCAATCGCGTGGAGCGGACCATGTCGACCAGGCCGCCGCCCCAGGTGGAGCTGATCCGGCCGCTGACATTGAAGACATTGTCGGCCACTTCGTCGACTCGTCGCCCGGCCATGATTCCACCGAGCTGAACCTTCTTGGAGAAGGCGACGATATCCGGTTGCAACCCCAACTGCTGATAGGCCCACGCGGTGCCGGTGACACCGCCGCCGGTCTGGACCTCGTCCAAGACGAACAACGCGTCGTTGTCACGGCAGAGCTGCTCCATGGCCTGCAGGAACTCCGCGCGCATATGATTGTCACCCCCTTCTCCCTGGATCGGCTCGGCGACGAAACATGCGATGTCGTGCTCGTGCCGCCGAAAGGCTGCCTCCGCCTGGGCCAATGCCCGACGTTCCGCTGATTCGACGGCAACGAGATGCGCGGCGAGCGGGAAGCGAACCACGGGGGTGTCGATTCGTGGCCAATCGAAGCGGGGGAAACGTTCGGTCTTGCCCGGGTCGGTGTTGGTCAGTGACATCGTGTAGCCACTGCGCCCGTGGAATGCCGAGGTCAGGTGCAGCACCTTGGTGCCCAGACCGGGGTCACGGCCCTGTAACTGGTTGTGCCTGCTCTTCCAATCGAATGCGCATTTGAGCGCGTTCTCCACGGCGAGTGCCCCACCCTCGACGAAGAAGAGGTGCGGTAGCTGCGGATCGCCCAGCACCCGTGCGAACGTTTCGATGAATTCGACCAGATGAGTGGTGTAGCAGTCACCGTTGGCGGGCTTGCTGATCGCGACTTCGGCGAGATGATCACGAAACGCTGGATCGTCGGCCAATCCCGGCGGATTGAAACCGAGCGGGCTGGAGGCGAAGAAGGTGTACAGATCCAGGTATTCGTCTCCGGTAACGGAGTCCACCAACCAGCTGCCGTGACTGTTGCGCACATCCAGCACAATCGGAAATCCGTCTGCCAGTTGATGTTTCGAGATCCGAGAGTGAACCGACTGCGGCACGATCGCATTGGTGGGCCGCGAATCGGCGACGTCGTATATCGAGCGGGTCGACATGATCAGGTTGTCCCTTCCTGTAGGGGTCACGGTCGCGGACGGCGGGTATTCAGCACCGCGCGTAGGGCATTCAAGGTGTTCGGGCCGGCGTGAGCCGGCTCCCGGCGCTCGTGCGGCGGCGCCGGCAGCGCCCGACGATCAACTTTTCCGCTCGGGGTCAAAGGCAACGAGTCCAGCAGGACGAACCAACTCGGTACGTGGTGGCCGGGTAAACGATCGGCGCACCACTCCCGCAGCTGATCCGGGCCTACTTCGCGGCCCGGTCCCGCGACGCAGTAGGCCACCAGCCGCGGGTCGCCCGGTGCGCCGGTGCGCACCGCCACCACCGCCGAGGTCACGGCGTTATGCGCGACCAACGTCGCCTCGATCTCCCCGAGTTCGATACGCAGACCACGCACCTTCACCTGGTCGTCCAGCCGCCCCAGGAACTCGAGGTGTCCATCGGAACGCCACCGTGCCCGATCCCCGGTCCGGTACAGCCTGGCTCCCGGCTCGCCGGAAAACGGGTCCGCCACGAATCGCTCGGCGGTCAACCGCGGCCGACGCCAATACCCGCGCGCGAGACCGCCACCTCCGATCCACAACTCACCCGCCGTGCCCGCTGCCGCCAAACTCCCGGCACCGTCCACGACGTACACCCGGGTATTCGCCAGTGGACGTCCGATGGGTAGCGCCCCACCGTCCCAGCGACCTTCGATGTCGAACATCGTTGCGGTCACGGTCGTTTCGGTCGGCCCGTACGCATTGCACAGCGGTACACCGACCCTGTCGCTCCACTGCGTCGCCGATGGCGGCGAGACGGCTTCACCACCGAGGATCATGAGTCGCAGCTGTGCGCCCGTTCCGCCCGAGCGGTCATGCCATCCGAGAAGTTCCTCCCAGACCGACGGCGTCAGATTCGCCACGGTGATCCGCTGGTCTCGGATCAGGTCGACCAGGGATGCCGGACTCCAGGCAGTGCCCCGCATGACCAACCGCGCACCGGCTGTCAACGACGTGAAGATCTGCTCCACCGAGGCATCGAAGACCACGGAGGCGAACTGCAACACCACATCATCGGCTGTCAGCCGGTACTGGTCGCACATGTCCCGCATGCGGCCGCTGACCGAACGGTGCTCGACAGCCACCCCCTTCGGCACCCCGGTGGAACCGGAGGTGTACAGGACATAGGCAAGATCACGCGTTCCGCAGCGGAGGCCGGGGTCGTGCCGCGGGCCGGACGCGATGAGCGTCCGGTCCCCGTCCATCAGCACCAGGACGGTATCGATTCCCGCCAATGGCGCCGCCGACGCGGAGTCGGTGACCACCACGGGCGCCCGCGCATCCCCTACGACGAAAGCCAGCCGCTGCTGTGGGTAATCCGGGTCCATCGGCACATACGCACCCCCGGCTTTGAGCACACCCAGGAGCGCCACGATCAGGTCCACTCCGCGCCCCAGGCAGACGCCGACCACCGTATTCGGCCCCACCCCCATCCCGATCAGATGGTGCGCCAGCTGATTTGCCCGCGACTCGAGCTCCGCATATGTCAGCCGGCGACCATCGCAGACCACCGCCTCGGATTCCGCGGCGGCAGCGGCTCTGCGCCGCACCAGCTCGTGCAGCGTCGAGTCCTCGACCGCACGCGTTTTCGTATCGGATTCCATCGACTCCCCCTCTGTGCCTCGGTTCCCCTCCGACTTCTCCCGGGCCTACGGCCCGTCCGCGGTCACCAGCCCGACCGGCCGCTCGGGGAATGCCGCTGCCGACCGCAGGGCCCGCACCAGAGCGGTCGCCAGCCGATACACGGTGGATTCGTCGAAAAGATCGGTGGCGTAGGCGATCTCGCCGCTCACCGATCCGTCGGCATGGTCGGCCATACGCACCGACAGGTCGAATTTCACGGTTGCGGTGTCCAAGTCGGCGGGTTCGACCGATAATCCCGGCAGGTCTCCACGGACCCACTCGGCGTCCTGCCACGCGAACGTCACGTCGAACAGCGGGTTACGACCGGGGACCCGCGTCGGCGCCAGTTCCCGCACCAGTACTTCGAACGGCAGGATCTGATGGGCGTAGGCGTCCACGGCACAGTGGCGAACCCGCGACAACAATTCCTCGAACGTCGGTTGCCCGGTCATATCGGTGCGCAGCACCAGCATGTTCACGAAACATCCGACGACACCGTCGAGTTCGGGACGATCACGCCCGGCCACCGGTGTACCGACGGCTACATCGTCGTGACCCGACCACTGCGACAGCACCGTTTGCAGCGCGGCCAGGCACACCATGAACAGTGTCGCGTTCGCCGACGCGGCCACCGTCCCCAGTTGCTCGACAAGGCCGGCCTCCAGGGTGAAACTCACCGCGTCACCGGCCCCCGTCCGTTCCGCGAGCCGCGGCCTGTCCGTCGGCAGCTCCATCACGGTCAGTCCGGCCAACTGCTCACGCCAGTAGGTCACGAGGCCGTCCAGCACCGCACCGGTCATCGATTCCTGTTGCCACACAGCGAAATCGGAATATCGAACCGGCAGCTCGGGTAGTCCAGAGGGCCCACCGGTCAGCTCGGCTTCATAGCACGCTCGCAGGTCTCGCGTCAGCACTCCGATGGACCACCCGTCACCGGCGATGTGGTGCATCGACAGAACCACGAGGTGGTCGTCCTCGCCCATCCGGAGCATGGTGACCCGGAACAGCCGCCCGGCCTCCAGGTCGAAGCCTCGTCCAGCCTCGTGGCGCGACCACTCGTGCGCCATACGCTCACGCTCTTCCGGATCGGCACGGTCGCTGAGGTCGACAACCGGCACATCGACCTGCCATACCGGATCGACGACCTGGACGGGGTCACCGTCCTCGTCCACCACGAACCTGGCGCGTAGGGTCTGGTGCCGCTCCACCAGTTTCGTACACGCGGCCGAGAATGCCTTCGGGTCGAGTGTGCCGCGGATACGGAGCGCGAAGGGCATCACGTAGTCGGGCCCGCCCGGATCCAGCTGATCCACGTACCATAAACGCTGCTGCGCAAACGACAGTGCCGTCGCCACACCGTCTCGGACAGGGATCGGCCCGTCCTGGGGTCGAAAACCCGCCGTCCGCCGCGCATCATCCACGCGCTGCGCGAGATCGCGAACCGTAGGTGAGTCGAACAGCGCACCGACGCCGAGTTCGACACCCAACGTATCGCGCACCCGGCCGATCAGCCTGACCGCAGACAACGAATGCCCGCCGAGGTCGAAGAAGCTGTCGTCGATTCCCACCCGGCTCGCGCCGAGAACGTCCGTCACCAGGGCACACAGGGCACTCTCCAACTCCGTGCGTGGTGCGGTGTGGCCCTCGCCCGCTCCGGGCCGACACGGCTCAGGAAGCGCACGGCGATCCACCTTCCCATTCGCGGTCAGCGGGAGCTCCTCCAGCACGACCACCGCTGACGGCACCATGAACTCCGGCAACCGCCCACCCACAAAACGACGCAGCACCCCCGAATCCAGGGGCGAACAGTCTTCTCCGGCAACCACATACGCAACAAGCTGCGCGCCGACCCCCGCCGCATCACGAGCCACCACCACCGCCTGCGACACCGACGGATGAGACAACAAAGCCGCCTCCACCTCACCCGGCTCGATACGAAAACCCCGAACCTTCACCTGATCATCAACACGCCCCACAAACCGCAACTCCCCATCAACACCCCACCGCACCAAATCACCCGTCCGATACAACCGACCCCCCGACACACCGAACGGATCCGCCACAAACCGCGACGCCGTCAAACCAGCCCGACCCCAATACCCCCGAGCCAACTGCACACCCGCCACATACAACTCACCCACAACCCCCACAGCCACCGGCTCCAACCCCACACCCAACACATACAACCGCATGTTCGCCAGCGGGGATCCGATCGGGCTCTCGTCGACTTCACAATCGCCTGCGACAAGTTCACGTTGTGTTGCGTGGACCGTGATCTCGGTGATCCCGAACATGTTCACCAATGTGGGTCCGTCGCTCCGCGCAGCCGAGAGCCAACTGCTCAGCCTGGCCGGGTCCAGCCTTTCACCGCCGAATATCACCGTTCGCAGCGCGGATTCGTCGGTGGCGGCCTCCGTCACCGTTTCGGTCAACGCGTAGAAGGCAGCGGGGGTTTGGTTGAGCACTGTTATCTTCTCGGCCACCACCAACTGCCAGAGCTCATCGGGTGAACGGACAACTTCGCGAGGGACGACTATCAGCTTGCTCGCGTGCAGCAGCGCACACCAGATCTCCCAGGTCGAGAAGTCGAAGGCCTGTGAATGACACCATGCCCACACGTCGTCCCGGCCGAAGCTCGCCCATTGATCGGAGCCTTCGACCAACGACACCACGTTGCGGTGGGTGACGGCGACTCCCTTGGGGATTCCGGTGGAGCCGGAGGTGTAGATCACGTACGCCACATTGTCCGGATGCAACGCAACAGCCCCATCGAGCCCGGAACCGACGTCGTCGCGGGCAGCGATGCCCTGACATTCTTCGATGAGCACCTGCTGAACAGCTGTGCTGGGCAACGTCTTCGCGATCGCGCGGTCGGTGATCACCAGCGCCGGCGCGGCGTCGTCGAGGATGAATTCCAGTCGATCCCGCGGATAGCCCGGGTCGACCGGCAGATACGCTCCGCCGGCTTTCGACACCGCCAGCAACGCCACGATGAAAGCGGCCGACCGTGGCAATGCCACCGCCACAACACAATCCGCACCGATACCATGCGTCACCAACGCATGAGCAAGCCGATCCGAACGGATATCGAGTTGCTGGTAGGTGAGTGATACCTCGCCACACACCACCGCCACCGCGTCCGGCGCCGACCGCACCCGCTCGGCGAACAACTCCGGAATCGTCTTGTCCGCCAACACCATCGCCGTGTCGTTCCACCCGGACAACACCAATTCCCGCTCGACCTCATCGAGCACAGCCACCCGGCCCACCACAACACCCGGATCAGCCACGACATGCCCCAGCACCCGCAAGAACCGGGCCACCAACATCTGCACCGTTTCCCGATCGAACAGATCCGTCGCATACTCGACCAACCCGGCAACCGGCCCCGCCGGATCACCCGGCTCGACAATATTGAAAAACAAATCGAAACGCGACGTCGCAATCGGAGTATCGACCCACCGCGCCCGCAAACCATCGAAATCCAGATCCGGCATCACCGTATTCTGATAAGCCAACATCACCTGAAACAAAGGATGATGCGCCGGCGACCGCACCGGATTGAGCAACTCGACCAACAACTCGAACGGCGCATCCTGATTCACATAAGCAGCCAACGCCTTCCGCTTCACCTGAGCCAGAACCTCGGAAAACGACATCGCCGAATCCACCGCAACCCGCAACACCCAAGTATTGACGAAGAACCCGACCAGATCAGCCAACGCCTCATCAGTACGACCAGCAATCGGCGAACCGACCGGAATATCCTCCCCCGCACCCAACCGATGCAACAACACCACCAACACCGACTGCAACACCATCGACACCGTGACATCCTCACGGCGAGCCAACCGCTCCAGCAGCCTCCGAGTCTCCACATCGATCTCGAACGACACAACATCACCACGATAAGAAGCCACCGCCGGACGAGGACGATCCACAGGCAACCGCAACAACTCCGGCAGACCCGAAAGCTCAGCCCGCCAATAATCGAACTGCCGCGCAATCAACGAATCCCGATCCCCCGGATCCCCCAGCAACTCCTGCTGCCACAAACTGTAATCCGCATACTGCACCGGCAACGGCGACCATCGCACAGCATCACCAACCAGCCGCGCCGAATACGCCACCGACAAATCCCGCAACAACGGCACCAACGACCAACCATCCCCCGCAATGTGATGAAGCAGAAGCACCACCACCCACTCCGCCGGCCCACACCGCAACACATCCAGCCGCACCGGAATCTCCGACGCCAAATCGAACCGATAATCCACCAACCCCGCCAACACCACATCGACCTCACCGGCAGCCACCTCAACCACCGACACCGGCACCTCGACCTCACCCACAGCAACAACCCGCTGCACCGGCACCCCATCAACCTCCGGGAACACCGTCCGCAACGCCTCATGCCGATCGACAACATCACCCACCGCAGCCCGCAACGCCACCACATCCAACACACCCGACACACCCACAGCCACCGGAATGTTGTAAACCGCCGCAGGCACATCCAACCGATCCAGAAACCACAACCGCCGCTGCGCAAACGACAACGGAACACAATCCGGCCGCCGCCGCGCCGTCAAACCCCCACGAACACGCACACCACGATCCAACCGGCCCTTCAACTCCGCCACCGTCGGAGCCTCGAACACCACAACAATCGGAACCTCCACCCCCAACACCGACCGAATCCGACCCACCAACCGCGTCACCAACAACGACTGCCCACCCAAATCGAAAAAACTGTCATCCACCCCAACCCCCGACACCCCCAACACCTCACCGAACAACCCCACCAACACCCGCTCCAACTCATCACCCGGAGCCCGAAACCCCACCCCCGACACAAACACCGGATCCGGCAACGCCCCCCGATCCAACTTCCCACTCACCGTCAACGGAAACTCCTCCAACACCACCACCACCGACGGCACCATGAACCCCGGCAACCGCCCACCCACAAAACGACGCAACACCCCCGAATCCAGGGGCGAACAGTCTTCTCCGGCAACCACATACGCAACAAGCTGCGCGCCGACCCCCGCCGCATCACGAGCCACCACCACCGCCTGCGACACCGACGGATGAGACAACAAAGCCGCCTCCACCTCACCCGGCTCGATACGAAAACCCCGAACCTTCACCTGATCATCAACACGCCCCACAAACCGCAACTCCCCATCAACACCCCACCGCACCAAATCACCCGTCCGATACAACCGACCCCCCGACACACCGAACGGATCCGCCACAAACCGCGACGCCGTCAAACCGCGTCGCGCCCGATACCCGCGCGCGAGTCCCGGCCCGCCGATATACAACTCGCCCACCACACCGACCGGTACCGGCAACAACCCCGGGCTCAGCACATAAGCCCGCTCATTACCGAGCGGCACACCGATCGGCGCCGACGAAGCACCTTCGTCGCCGGCGAGCGGGTGCCACGTCGCGAAGACCGTCGTTTCGGTCGGTCCGTATCCGTTGATCAGGCGGATATCCGAGCCGCTCGTCCACACTCCCAACCGGGCCGGGTCGAGGGGCTCGCCACCGAAGAGCACTTCTCTGATCGCGGACTGGGCGATGTCCTCCCCGTCCACGCATCGCACCAGTTCGTAGCAGGCGGACGGTGTCTGGCTGAGAACGGTCACCCGCGCATCGACCACTAGTTTCCACAATTCGACCGGATCGAGGACCGCTTCCCATGGAACAACTACGAGCCTGCCGCCGGACAGCAACGGACCCCAGATCTCCCAGACCGAGAAATCGAACGCCACCGAGTGACACAGTGCCCAGACATCGTCGCCGCGGTACCGATGACGCAGGTCGACCCCATCGAACAGCGCCACGGCATTGGCATGGGTGACAGCGACGCCCTTCGGCACGCCGGTCGAGCCCGAGGTGTAGATCACGTACGCGAGACCGTCCGGGCGGACCGCGGCCGCCTCGAATGCTTCCGGCTCCTCCTCGGAGTCCTCGGACAAGTCCAGTTCATCGAGCGATAGGCACGAGGGGCCGGACAACGGCAGCGACCCACGCACCGTGTGGTCGGTCACCACCAGGATCGGCCCGGCCTCGGCCAGAATGGATTCCACGCGCGCACTCACGTAGTTCGTGTCGACCGGGAGGTACGCGGCGCCGGCTTTCACTACGGCTACCAGCGCCGTCACCAGATCCGCCGTTCGGGGCAACGCGACGGCCACCACATCATCGACTGCCACCCCGGACCGCACCAGAACCCTTGCCAGTCGCGATGAACGCGCATCCAACTCCCGATACGTCAACGCCGTGTCACCGCACACGACCGCAACTGCATCCGGACACAGCGCCACTTGCTCGGCGAACAACCGATCCAATGTCGCTGAACCCTGATTCAGCGGCGGCGTCTCCGCCCGCCCGCATTCGGCGAGCCGCTCCCACTCGCCCGGCAGCAGAACGTTCGTACGACCGACGAGGATCGCCGGATCCGCGACGACTTCCCGCAGGATGCCCAGATACCGGGCGGCCATCGCCTCGACCGTACTGCGATCGAAAAGATCGGTCGCATACTCGATTTTGGCCTCGACCCCGCGCTGCGATGTCCCCGGCAACTGCGCGACTTCGACCAGACTGAAGTCCAGATCGAACTTCGCGGTCCCGGTCTCACCGAGTGTGACACTTCCCCGCAGTCCCGGAAGTTCCAGGACCGGCGGTTGGTAGTTCTGCCATGCGAAGACCACCTGGAAAAGCGGATGGTATGCCGCGGACCGATCCGGATTCAGTAGCTCCACCAGCCTTTCGAATGGAGCATCCTGATTGTCGTAGGCGGCCAATGCCTTACCCCGGACCTGCTGTAGCAGTGCGGCGAATGTGGTCGTCTCGGAGAGTGCGACTCGCAGCACCCAGGTATTGACGAAGAATCCCACGAGATCCGTCAACGCCTCGTCGGTTCGCCCCGCGATCGGCGACCCCACGGCGATATCTGCGCCGCCGCCCAGACGCGACAGGAGCACCACCAGCGCCGTCTGCATCACCATCGAGACCGTGACGTTCTGGTTCCGCGCCAGTTCCTCGACGGCACCGAGCAACTGCCCGTCGATCGAGAACGGCACCACCGCTCCCTGTCGACCGGCCACCGCCGGACGTGGCCGATCCGTGGCCAATTGGGTCGGCTGTGACAACTCGGCAAGCTCGCCGCGCCAATAGTCGAGCTGCGTCGAAATCACACTGTCCGGGTCGCTGTCATCGCCCAGCAACTCCCGCTGCCACAGGGTGTAATCCGAGTACTGCACCGGCAGCGGATCCCATCGGGGCTCCCGCCGCGAACACCGCGCGGCGTAGGCCTCGGACAGATCATGGGTCAGCGGCCGGATCGACCATCCGTCTGCGGCGATGTGGTGCAGCGCCATAATCAGCACGTGCTCGGTCTCCGAACACCGCAGCAGCGATGCCCGCAGTGCGGGCTCGGCACTCAGATCGAACCGGCGTCCGCACAGTTCCGCCAGTGCGGCGACCACGCCATCGGCGGGCACGTCCACTACGGGCAGCTCCAGCGATACCTCGGCCGGCATCAGCACCCGTTGAAAGGCGTCGCCATGCTCATCCTGCACGATCACGGTCCGCAACGTTTCGTGCCGATTCACAACATCTTTCACCGCGCACCGCAACGCGTCCGCATCCAAAGTCCCCGACAATTCGATCGCCAAGGGAATGACGTATGCCGTCGAAGCACCCCCGAACTGGTGCATAAACCACAACCTGCGCTGTGCGAACGACAACGGAATCATCGGATTCTCCTCGAGCTCATGAATGACGTGTGGAGCGGCGGCCGTTCCCGGTGGCGACGATGAATGTCGGCCCATTGAAAAACTATGATCAGCGGGAATCCCTCGGCCGGTGGCCCGATCCCGATCGTGAAATCGCGAATTCGACTGCGCCCCCGAACAGCCACGCGCCTCCCCGTCGTCGGGAAGAATTCCCGCTATACCCGCGCTACGGCGTGGTCGAGGTGAACTCGATCAATTTCCGCAAATTCACCGCGACCGCACGGCGCAGGTACTGGTGCCGATACGGCGTTGCCAGCGATGCGATGCCGGCGCGCCAAGACTGTGTCCGGCACAGCACTGCGGCAGGCCGGGCGATCTCGTAGGCTTCCCGAATCCGTTCTGGCGATTCGTAATCGGCCCACTCGGCCAGGTACGCACCGAGTAATCTCCGATGCAGCTCGTCCCTGTTCGCCACCTGCGTGACCCGGAACTCGTTCAGCACCGTCACCATCGACTGCATCGGGCTGCCCACCACAGCCTCGGCCCAGTCGAGCAGCACCCACCGGCCGGGGGTGAGCGCGATATTCCCACGCCAGAAGTCCATGTCCACCAACGTGTTCGGTGTTCCGAACTCCGCCATGCGCTCGCACAGTTCGGCGAAACGCGGCCGGAAGGACACGATCCGGTCGTACTCTTCCCGAGTCAGCGACTCCTCACCATCGAAGACCAGGCTGTCCACATCCTCCAGAATCTCGTCCAGCAGCGCGAGCAACGCCGCGGGCCTGCGATCCGGAACCCCCAGCGCGAGCAGCGCGTTCACATCACCCGCGAGTTCCTTCTGCATAGCGGCGTAACCACGGACAACCTCCTCATACCGCGGTACGTCCGCCAGCGTGGGCTCGAGGTGAACGAACGACCCGACATCCTTGGTCAAACTCCAGCCGCGCTCGGAGTCGATCGCGACCACGTCCGGCAGACGTTCGGGAAAGAGCCGGGCCAACGACTCCAACAGTCGTGGCTCATGGGCGAAAACCGCGGGGGTTGCTTTGAAGTAGAGATCACCGCCACTCGTGGGTGTGCGAAGCACGGTGGAGTGCGGCGAGCTGACTATCTGCTCGATAGGACCACTGGGCTGGTAGCCGTGCCGGCCGGCCGCCGCGGTAATCCATTCCGACACCTCGCCGAACCAGTCCGGCCGGACCCAATCACAGGTGGACACAGTGCCCAGGCCGTCGCCGGCGCACCGAAACCACTCCCCGACAATCGTCTCGTGCCGGGCATCGGCGAAGGTCAGTGAGTTGGTCATCGTCCGGCTCACCCATCCGACACCGCTCGGCAGCGTATCCCGCGAACCGTTGTTGTGGTGCAGGAAAACATATGTCGGCCCGTCGTCGTACAGCACTTCGCCGAAGCGGGCCGCCACCGTCACTTCGACGCCGCAGCCTTCCAGAATCCGTTGGTTGACCTCGTTCACGACTGTGCTCGGGTGCGATGGTAGGCGCCAGCCCTCCTCCGACGACAGCATGAGGATCGCGCCGCGCCCGGCGTCCGGGACGATGCTGAGACTCGCACTCCTCGGCAATGCTAAGCACCCCCGGAGGCAGACAGACCGGCCGGGCGCATGTCGGTCCAGTGGGACTCGACATAGTCGAGGCACCGTCCACGGGCGTCCGGTCCGTGAGCTACGGCCCAGCCCGCCGGGACGGCGTTCGTCGTGGGCCACAACGAATGCTGGTTCTCCGTATTGACGAGGACGAGGAATTCGCCGTCCTCACGATCGAAGGGATTCTCCATTTTTTCCTCCTTCAGCCGCGGAATACCACCGGCAGCGATTCGTAGCCCCACATCAGGTTCGACACCAGGCGACGGATGGGCCCTGCCGATTCCACCGCGGCCGCACCGGCCAGCAGTTCTTCGAAGAGCACCCGCAGCTCCGTACGCGCGAGAGCACCGCCCAGGCAATAGTGCGGCCCTATGCCGAGCGCGATGTGCGGGTTCGGGGACCGGTTCGGATCGAATCGCGTGGCATCCTCGAAGGCGCTCTCGTCGCGGTTGGCCGACGGCATCCAGACAGTGACAGGCTCACCGGAACGGATCCGCTGCCCGCCGATCTCCACGTCCTCGACCGGGGTCCGAAGCACGTGTAACGCCGGACTGGTCCAGCGGAGGATCTCATTGACCAGGAGGTCCGGTTGGGCTCGGCGCCACGTCGCCCACCGGCTCGGATCCTGGACGAGGGCGAGCACGCCACCGACCGCGGCGTGTCTCGTCGTCTCGTTGCCACCGGAGATCAAACCGTCACAGTTGAGGAATATCTCCTCGTCGGAGAGCGGCCGGCCGTCCACCAGGCAACCGACCATCGAACTGATCACGTCGTCCTGCGGCTCTCGCCTACGGCGCGCGACGAGATCCTCGTAGTACTCGAAGATGTCCGCGTGCGCGGCCAGGCGCTCCATCGCGGTCGCACTGGACTCACCGAAGGCGATGCGGGTGCGCTCCGCCATGAAACCCCAATCCTGTTGCGGCACACCGAGCAGGTCACAGACCACCGCCACCGGCAGCATCGCCGCAATGTCGGTGAAGTCGCACGGTTCACCGGACAGGGCGGGCGCCAGCGCCTGCCGCACAGTGGCCCGCATGTTGTGTTCCAGGCGCGCGACCGTACGCGGCGTGAACGCCCCACTGATGACCCGCCGGATGTTGGCATGCCGAGCACCGTCGGACACGACCAGTAGCTTGCCCGCGGCCGCGGCGGTGGCGGCGGGAGTACCGTCCAGGCGCATACCGCGCTCGGATCGAAAAACCTTCGCGTCCTTCATTATTCGAATGGAGTCCCGGAACCGGGTGATGGCCCAGAAACCGCTTCCGTCCGGCCTGACGTTCCAGTGGACCGGGCGCTGCGCACGCAACGCCGCCCACAACCGCTCGGGAGCCTCGGACGCGTACAGCGTGGGATCGCCGAGATCTATCGCGTCGACGGACACGGGAGCAATCGAAGACATCGTCGATATTCCTAGGTATCTCGGTTTTCCGAACAGCAATCCGCGGCCAGGCCCTCGGCGACAGCGATCTTCAGCAACTCGTCCGGGCTGCCGAGTACGAGCGCCCGCACATGCCGGGACACCACGTCGACCGGCCAGTCCCACCAGCGAACCGCGAGCAGCGTCTCCACCTCGTCGGGTGTGTAGCGCGAACGGACGACCCGGGCCGGATTGCCCGCGACAACTCGATAGGCACCCACATCGGCGGTCACAACGGCGCGAGCGGCGATGATCGCACCGTCGCCGATGGTGACCCCCGGCATGATCATCGCGTCCCGGCCGATCCACACATCGTGACCGATGGTCGTGTCCTTCCGGCGATCGCGTACAAGCGCGCCGAGCGGATCCAGCAGGCCGTCCTGCCAGTCCCCGGCGAACATCGCGAACGGATACGCCGTCGGCCCGCTGAACACATGGTTGGCGCCGGCCATGATGAACTGCACCCCCGCCGCGATCGAGCAGTACCGGCCGATCGTCAGGCGCTCACCGCCGGAGGCGTAGCGGACCCGCGACTGCTCGAACCCGGCCGCGTCCTCGGAGGCGTCGTAGTACGAGTACGCGCCGGCGGTAACCCTGCTGGTCGTACTCAATGTCGGGCGGATGAACACGCAACGGTCATCGCCCAGGGGCCGGGGCTGGTCGGGGTCGGGAATATTCGGTTGCCGCTGCTGCTCGCCACAAGCAGTCGAGCCGGACAGGAAACGTCGGACGATCGGGCCGGCCTGTTCCATCACCCGCGCGGACATCATCTCGTCGTGATGAGCCTGCACCGTGTGATGCTCGACCTCCTGGAGATAAGGCCGCCAAACCTCCTCGGCGGATCCCAGATCCCGCACCGACTCCGACGCCGAAATACACAGCGCCCGACCGGGATAGTCGCGGAATGTCGGCGCTCCGGCCACCGACGTGATCGCCTTTGCCGCATCGACCAGTGCCATGGTCTGGCGCTCATCGATCTCGGCATCCGACCCCCGTGCGGCCACCAGATCGATATCGGACTCCGCCGGCGCACCCGCCTGCCGGTAGGGCCGTGTATCGAACAGGACGAGGAGATCCACCGGCGCGCCCTCCTGGGCCAGCCGGTGCGCGACCTCGTGAGCGAGCACTCCACCGAGTGACCATCCGACGATCACATAGGGGCCGCCGGGATCGGTCGACCTGATGAGTTCGGTGTAGCGGCTCACCAACTCGTCCAGGGATGCCACGGGCCGGAATCGCCCGTGACTCTCGGTGGCCTGGATACCGTAGACCGCCCTGTCATCGCCGATGTACGGCAGGAGAGCCGCGTAGCACCAGGCCAGCCCACCCGCTGGATGAATGCAGAAGACCGCTGGCCCGCCCCCGCCACCGGGCCGCAGTGTGACGACGTTGGCATAGGGGTCACTCGGAGCCTCGTCTATCCGGGCGGCGAGCGCCGCCGCGGTGGGCGCCTCGAACAGTGTCGTCACGCTGATCTCGGCGGAGAGCAGCGCGCCGATTCGAGTGATCAGCCGGACCGCGAGCAGCGAATGACCACCGAGATCGAAGAACGAGTCGTTCGGGCCGACGTCGGGCAGTCCCAATACCTGGGCGAACAGTCTGCGCACCACATCCGTTCGAGTATCGGGCGCGCCGCCGGCGGTAACCGCCACGGGCGAATGCGGTGCGGGCAGCGCCGATCGGTCGAGCTTGCCGTGCGCCGTCACCGGGAATGCGCCCAGCACGACGAATGCGGACGGCACCATGTAGCTCGGCAGACGGTCGATCGCGAAGCCACGCAGAGCTGCGACGTCGAGCGCATGTCCGGCCTCCGCTGGCACCACGTACGCGATCAAGCGTGGTTCCCCGGGCGGATCGGTACGTGGCACCACCACCGCACGTCCGATATCGGGGTGCTGTCCCAATATCGTCTCGATTTCACCCGGCTCGATCCGGAAGCCGCGGAGCTTCACCTGGTCGTCGACGCGGCCGGCGAACACCAGAGTGCCGTCGGACCAGCGAGCCAGGTCGCCGGTCCGATACATCCGGTTGCCCGTGGTACCGAATGGGTTGGCCACGAACCTCGCCGCGGTCGGACCGGGGCGATTCAGGTACCCACGGGCCAAACCCACTCCGGCGAGGTAGACCTCACCGAGCTCGCCCGGAGGCACCGGCGACAGCTCGGAATCCAGCACATACACCGCGCTGCCGGCCAGCGGCTGCCCCACCGGCACGACGGACTCGTCGAAGGTCAGCCGGTGCATGGTCGCGCATACCGTGGCCTCGGTCGGCCCATAAGCGTTGAACACCTGACGAAAGCCACGAACGGCTTCGACGACCTCCGGCGTGCACGGCTCGCCCGCGCTGATCAACGCCACGTCGGCGGCTTCGGTTCCGAATTCCGTTTCGAGCAACACCGACGGGGGCAGCGTGAGGTGCGTGATGCGCCGGGCCCGGACGAGATCCACCAGAGCGGGGCCTGCCGTCCGGTCCTCCCGTGCCGCGACCACCAGACAGGCACCGGTGAGCAGAGCCATCCACATCTCCGACACCGCAGCATCGAATCCGAAGGACGCGAATTGCAGCACCCGAGATTCACGGGTGACCTCCAGCTCGCGAGCTTGCGCCAGGACGACATGCGGAATGCCGACGTGGTCTACCACGACGCCCTTCGGCCGTCCGGTGGATCCGGAGGTGTAGATGACATACGCGGGGTCGCCGGCCACGACCGGCCGAAGCGGGCCTGCGTGCCCGCCGGCCCTCGGCGCCCCGCGGTCGTCATCGAGCACGACGCTCGGCACACCGACCGCCGGTACCGCTGCGGCCAGTGCGCGGGTGGTCAGCACACAGGCGGGAGCGGCGTCCTCGAGCATCAGCGCGATCCGTTCCGCCGGATAGTCCGGATCGATCGGGAGATAGGCCGCGCCCGAGCGGAGCACCCCGAGCGCCGCGACCACCATCTGTTCGGATCGCGGAAGCACCAGAGCCACAACCTGGCCGACGCCGATGCCGCGGGCCGCCAGATCCAGCGCCACGCCGCTCGCAGCCTGTGCGAGTTCGGCGTATGTGAGCGCGTGGTCGCCGGACTCCACCGCCACCGCTTCCGGTGTCCGCGCGACTCGAGCAGCGAACAGGTCCACCACGGTCGGAGCGAGATCGCGGACGCGGACCGAGGGATCGGCGACCGCGGTCTGCAACAGCCGGATGATGCCGGTAGCGATGCCCTCCACTGTTGTTCGCTCGAAGAGATCGGCGTTGTATCGGATGGAACCGCCGACCGGCATCGGGTCGCCGGTATGGCCCGGGTCGTCGAAAACGAACGACAGGTCGAATGGGGCCATACCGGCCTCCATCGGCTCGGATTCGACCACGAGCCCCGGCATCCGCAGTGCCTGCTCGCCGGTCGAGTCCATCGACACGCTGACCTGGAACAGGGGGTTCGCACCGGCCACGCGGGGCGGGTTGAGGTCCTCGACGATCATCTCGAAGGGCACGTCCTGGTTGGCGAACGCGTGCACGGTCGTCTCCCGTACCCGGCGAAGCAGCTCCGTGAACGAAGGATCACCGGACAGATCGGTGCGCAGGACCAGTGTCTTGACGAAAAGGCCCACCACGGTCTCGAGAGATTCGTGGGGACGGCCGAGTACCGCCGTACCCAGCGGGATGTCGGTGCCCGCGCCCAGCCCCGCCAGCGCGGTGGCCACGGCGGCCTGCAGCGCCATGAACAATGTGCAACCTGCCGCACGAGCGAGCCCGACCAGCGCGACGTGCGTGCCCGACCCGATCTCGAACGTGACGAGCCCTGCCCTTCGACCGGTCCCCGCAGTGCGCGGATGATCCACCGGCAAGGGTGTCCGATGTGGTGAGCCGGTGAGCGATTCCCGCCAGTAGGCCCGTTGGCGAGCCAGCGGACTACCCGGGTCGTCATCACGGCCGAGCTGCTCGCGTTGCCAGAGCGTGTAGTCCGCATATTGCACGGGCTCGTCGGCCCACGCCGGTGGCACGGACCGCAGTCGTGCCCCGTACGCCTCGGTCAGATCGTCCAGCAACAACTTCAGCGACCAACCGTCACACGCGATGTGGTGCACGACCAACAGCAGGACGTGACTCTGCTCGTCGAGACGGAACAGCGTTGCCCGTACCGGCAGATCCGTGGCCAGGTCGAACGGCCGGTGCGCTTCGGCATCCAACTCACCTCGCAGCGCGCTCCGCTCGACGAGCCGAATACCGAGCGGGATCTGTGCTCTCGGCCCGGTCAGAACCTGCTGCCACAGCTCGCCGCCCTCGGCCGAGAACACCGTGCGCAGCGCCCCGTGGCGGGAGATCACATCGGTGAGCGCCACCTCCAGCACATCCGGCCGCACGGTTCCCGACAGTCGCAGAGCGGTCGGCACGTTGTACGCCACACCCCCGTCGAGTTCACTGATGAACCACAGGCGCCGTTGCTGATACGACATCGGCGCACGACCCGCCCGCGCCGCTCCTCGCGTGGGCCCGGCGGCTGTGGTCTCGTGATCACCGAGCCCTCGATCGCCGATTCGTTCGGCCAGCTGCGCCACAGTCGGTGTGTCGAAGAGCGTCCGGTATGGCAGCTGCACACCCAGATTCGAGGAAATCCGGCTGATCAAGCGGGTGGCCAGCAGGGAATGCCCGCCCATGTCGAAGAAATCGTCATCGATGCCGACGTCGGCGATGCCCAGCACATCGGCGAACAGTGCGCACAGCTGTGCCTCCTCGGGCGTGCGCGCGGCGCGTCCTCGCGGCAGCGGGGCGAGCTCCGGTGCGGGTAGCGCCCGGCGATCCAGCTTCCCGTTGGTGTTCAGCGGCAAGCTGTCGACCACCACCACGGCCGAAGGCACCAGATACCGGGGCAGCCGGCGCCGGATCGCGTCGCGAGCGGCGATGGCAAGCCCCTCGCGCGGCATTCCCGCCGCGGGCACGACATATCCTACGAGCCTCCGGTCGCCGGGGCGGTCCTCACGCACCATCGCACAGGCCCGGACCACCGACGGCACGTCCGCCAGCGCGGCCTCGAGTTCACCGAGTTCGATTCGGAACCCACGCACCTTGACCTGGTCGTCCGCCCGGCCGACGAACTCGAGCTCGCCATCGGTGTTCCAGCGCACGAGATCGCCGGTGCGGTACATCCGGCCGCCGGGTTCGCCGAACGGACAGGCGACGAACCGCTGCGACGTCAACCCCGGGCGGTTGAGGTAGCCGCGGGCGAGACCGGCTCCGGCGATGTAGAGCTCCCCCGTGACCCCCACGGCCACCGGCTTCAGCTCGGTGTCGAGCACATGGACGACGCTGCCGACTATCGGTCCGCCGATCGGTACCGGTCCGCCCGCGGCCAGTGGGGTGGAGATGGTGGCCGCCACCGTCGCCTCGGTGGGTCCGTAGGCGTTGTGGAACCGTCGCCCTTCCGACCATCTGTCCACGACCGACGGCGGGCAGGTGTCACCACCGGTGATCAGGTTCGTCAGTGACACGACCGTCTTTTCCGCACCGGGGTCGAGCGCATCGAGCACCGCGGGGGGAAGGAGGGCATGGGTGATTCGGCTGCGGTTGATCAGCTCGACCAGCGCCGGCCCCACCGTCGAGCTGTCGAGCGGAGCCATGACGACGGTGGCTCCTTGGGTCAAGGCGAGAAGTTCCCATACGACCACGTCGAACGACGGCGACGCGAACTGAAGAACTCTGCTGTCGTGGTCGATTCCCACGATGTCGCGCTGGCTCGCCGCCAACGCCGCCAGACCGGTGTGCTGGACGATCACCCCCTTGGGGCGGCCGGTAGAACCCGACGTATAGATGATGTACGCGGGGTGTGCCGGCGCCAGCGGAGCGAGGCGATCGACGTCCGACAATGCACTGCCAGGCTGTCCGGCCACCGCTTGCGCCCATTCGGGCTCATCGATGGTGATGGTTTCGGCATCGAATGCCGGGAGCAGGGCACGAGTCGAGCTGTCGGTGACGACCAGCGTCGGCCGCGCGTCGGCGAGCAGGTAGGACACGCGCTCGGGCGGGTATGTGGCGTCGACCGTCACGAATGCTCCGCCTGCCTTGGAGACGGCGAGCATGGCGATGACCAGGTCGGGGCTCCTGCGCATGGCAAGGCCGACATAGCGCTCCGGACCGACTCCACGACTCACCAGGAACCGAGCCAGCCGGTTGGCGCGCGCATCGAGCTCACGAAATGTCGATACCGTTGTCCCCCAAGCGATCGCCGTCGCGTCGGGATCCCGGTCCACCGCATCTTCGAACAGCGCCGGCAGAGTCCTCGCGGGTGGAACAGCCGGTCGCGCAGCTGTAATCGGGTCCAGCAGCGAACGGATCGGTGTATCCGGGTCCGCCAGTACCTGTTTCAGGACCCGGGTGAAGTCCGACGCCATCCGGGTGACAATCGCACCGGCGATCGCAGCCGCCCGGAAGGCGAACTCCCCCGACATCGCGGAACGTTCCGCGCGTATCGACAGGGTCAGGTCGAATTTGGCTTCCGACTCGGGTAGCGGTTCGGGCGATATCTCGAGACCCGGCCATCCACCGAGTTCCTCGCCCGCCTCGTCCACAACGAACATGCTGTCGACCAGGGCCCCGCGGTCACGATCGAGTTCGGAGGTGAGCCGGGCGAACGGCAGGCGCTGATTGTCGTATGCGTCGAGGGTGCGGTCACGAACCTGTCGTAGCAGGTCACGAAAGGTCAGATCGTCGGCCGAATCGACCCGCACGACAACGATGTTCGCAAGATAGCCCACGAGCAGGCGGGTCGACGACGCATCACGGTTGGCCGCGACGGTGCCCACCGGAATGTCGCGCCGACCGGTGGCCCGGGCGAGCACCAGGTGGTAGACGGCGAGCAGGGTCATGAATGTGGTGGTTCGCTCGTCGGCCAGCGACTCGCCGATATCGGTGATTCCCTCGGCGACGGTGAAACGCACCGCGTCCGAACCGGGCAACGCCGGCCGTTGTCTCCGGCCACCGGGGAAGGGATCGACCGGCCTGGTATCGGCGAGCCGCCGGCGCCAGTGATCCAGTTGTCCCCGGGCGTCAGCGGTATCCAGCCACTGCAATTCGGTGAGAGCGTATTCGGGGTACTGCAGAGCGACCGGCGCCAGTACTGCGCTGTGCCCAGCGACCGCCGACCGGTAGAACTCACGCAACTCATCGAGCACGATGCCCAGCGACCATCCGTCGAAAATCGCGTGGTGCACGTTCAGCAGCAGCACATGCTCGTCCTCCGCCAGGCCGAACAGCAGCACTCTGATCAGGGGACCTGCCGTGAGATCGAACGGCCGCTCGCACTCCTCGGCAATACGCGTCGTCAGTGCACGCTCGGTCGCGGACCGATCGACGGACGAGATGTTCTCGACGGGCAGGTCGAGAACCAATGCCGGTCGCACCCGCTGCCATGGTTCGCCATCACGGTCGACGAAGGTCACCCGCAATGCGGCGTGCCGTGCGATAACACCGTTCACGGCGTGGGCGAGCGCTTCGTGCGAGAGTTTGCCGTGGAAACGGTACGCGAAGGGCATGGAGTACTTGGCCGACGTGCCCTCGACCTGGTCGATGAGCCACAATCCGCGCTGGCCCATCGTTGCGGGAATCAGCCGGTCCCCGGTGGGTTCACCGGCCTCGGCCCCCGTCTCCGACGAACCGCGCCGGGTCCGAGCAAGTGTCGTCAGCAGAACCGCTCGGCGTAGCTTCTCACTATCGACCCCATCGCCCACGACCATTCGATCCCCCGATACTCATAGTTTTACAGCTCTCGCAAAACTGCTCGCGTTCGTATCCTCATTGCCGTACCGACGACAATGATCCCCATCCCGGACGAGTTATGCGTCGAGCGGAATCTCACAAATTATGAAATGCAGCGAAGACTGCTCAACCGACTACCCCCGAATGAATTCGACCCCCGATAAGACTGCCGCAAGAGACCTCGGCAGGAGGTAACGTTAGCGCGAGCTACGGGATGACGCAACCCCCGATCGCCCCCCTCTCGCCCCGCGTACTGCCGCGAATCCATCAGCACAACAACAGGATTCGGGTGCGATCAGTCGGATTCGAAACCCGCAGTGCGCCGAAGACGCCGCCCGCGAGCAGGAGTGCTCGGCGCAGGCCGCGACGCGACGCGACGAGACACCGGAAGCGCTTGGCGCACCTCGTGTCCGCGACACTCGTTGTCGAGCAGGGACAGGCCCGAACCCACTTGACAGCACAACAGCCCGACTGTAGCTTGCAGAAATCTTGGGTATGGTTATTACGCCGAGACCGAGGGGGCATTGCGTCATTATGGACGTCATAAGTGGTGGGTTTGTCGCGTATAGCACACGGGGAGTAAGGGATACCGGTTCGGCTCTGATATCAAGCTCGATATACCGGGAAAATTCATGAGGCGGAACAGCGCCCTGCTCTGGCGATACCTGAAACCGTTATGGCCCAGAGCAATTCTCATGCTCAGTCTGGTCCTGCTGAATATCGGACTGGAACTTGTGCCGCCGCTACTGCTTTCGCGCTTCATCGACGAGGCTGTGACAGGCGCCGGCCTGGCTGCATTGCAGCAGACCGCGATCGAATTCGTCGCCGTCACCGTCTGTCGTCAGTTCGTCGTATCGATCGCCGGTTACCTGAGCCAGGATATCGGCTGGCGGGCGACCAACACCCTTCGGATGGACCTGGTCGAGCACTGTCTCGGGCTGGACATGTCCTTCCACAAGACGCACGCGCCCGGCGAGCTCATCGAGCGAATCGATGGTGATGTGTCGATGCTGGCCCAGTTCTTCGCCTATTTCGTATTCGAGCTGACCGGGCGACTGGCACTGGTGGCGGGGATACTCGTACTGACTTTCCTCGTCGACTGGCGCATCGGCGCATTGCTCGGAGCCTTCGGCGTCGTGAGCGTCCTCGCCCTGCGCCGGCTGCGCGGTATCGCGGTTCCACACTTCAGGGCACTTCGAGTGGTGAGTGCGGACCTCTCGGCCTTCTTCGAGGAAAACATCAACGCCACCGAGGACATTCGCGCCAACGGAGCCCGCGGGCACGCGCGTTCGAAGCTCGGCGTGCTTCTCGACAAGTTCTCCGACGAGACCGTCAAGAGCAGCGTGAGTGGTCGCTACTATTCGAGCGCGCTCGAAGTGACCGTAGCTGTGGCGGGTGCGTCGACGTTGCTGTTGGGCGCCGTTCTGCTGCGGCACCATTCGATCACGTTCGGGCAGGTCTACCTCGGTTTCAGTTATATGAACCTCCTGGCGGTCTCGCTGTCGATGATCACCCGCCAACTGAATCAGTTCCAGTCGGCCTCGGCGGGAGTCAATCGCATCGCTGAACTGTTCGACACCGAGCGAACGATCCAGGACGGACGGGGCGGTCGATTGGCGCCCGGGTCGCTGTCCATCGAGTTCGACGAGGTCGGCTTCAGTTACACGCCGGATCGGCCAACCCTCCAGCAGGTTTCGTTCTCCCTCGACGCGGGGCAGACCCTCGGCCTCGTGGGCCGGACCGGCAGCGGCAAAACGACGATCGGCCGCCTGGTCTTTCGCGGGGTGGATGCCGGAACAGGCCGAGTTCGCATAGGCGGCCAGGATGTTCGGCTACTCGGGCTCGACGACCTACGCGCGCGCGTCGGTGTCGTGACCCAGGACGTGCAACTCTTCCACGCTACCGTCCGGGACAACCTCACATTGTTCGACCCGGACGTCCCCGCACGCCGCATCGAGGAGGGGATCGACGAACTCGGCCTCACCGGCTGGTATCGCGGACTCGAGGATGGTCTCGACACCGTGATCCGCAGCGGGCACACACTGTCCGCGGGTGAAGCGCAGCTGCTGGCATTCACACGAGTCCTGTTGCGGCAGCCCGATATCGTGATCCTCGACGAGGCGTCATCGCTACTCGACCCGGCGACCGAGAAACTTCTCGATCGGGCGATGTCCCGGTTACTGGACGGCAGAACCGCGATCGTTATCGCGCACCGCCTGTCGACGCTCGATTACATGGACCAGATCATGGTTCTCGACCAGGGACGAATTCTCGAGCAGGGGTCACGCGCCGATTTGGTTCACGACGCGGATTCACATTTCGCCAAGCTGCTGACCGGAGCGATCGCATGAGTACGGGCAGGGCGCTGCGCGCGCTCGTCCGAAATTATCCGGGCCTGTTCGCATTCGATGTCGTCCTGCAACTGCTGCGCAGTACGATTCCGCTGCTGCCCGGGATCGTGGTCGCCCGAATCCTCGACTCCCTGGTGCGCGCTCCGGGGCTGTCACCGAATATGTTGCTCTTGTTCGCGGTGCTGGTCGGTTTGGCGCTGGCCAGGGTAACCGCTCTGCTCTCATGCGTAGCCGTCGACGCCCGAGTCACGAGCAGAACCAGCTCACTGCTGATGCGCAACGCCTTCGACGCGATTCTCACCAAACCGGGCGCCGAACCGTTGAGCCGGTCGACCGGTGACGTACTGAGCCGACTCGGTGCGGACACGGAAGCCGTGTCGAACCTGCTCACCTTTACTCTCATGGTGATCGGCTCCGGAGTCCAAGCGCTCCTGGCTGTCGGAATAATGCTCTCGATCGACGCCGAGATCACTCTCGTGGTGTTCGGCCCGCTGGCAGCCACGGGCGTGCTGATCAACCTGGCCAGCCAGCGGATCAAACATCTGCACCAGCGCAACCGTCAGGCCGACGGTGAGGTCAGCGCCTTCCTGGGCGAGGTCTTCGGTTCGATCCAAGCGGTGCAGCTGGGCGGTGCGCAGCAGCGGGTGCTCGACAGGTTTCAGTGGCTCAACGACACTCGCCGTGGCCAGACCCTGCAGAGCAAACTGTTCACAGATGTATTCCTGCGTTCGGTCTGGGGCAACGCCGCCAACGTAGCTATCGGGATCGTCTTGCTGCTCGCGGCCGCGGGCGTCGAGGGCGGTACATTCAGCGTCGGCGCCTTGGCTCTTTTCGTCGCGTACCTGGGGTGGATATCCGACTTCACCGCACTCTTCAGCCAGAATTTCGCGCTGTATCGGCAAGCGGGTATCGCGGTGGGCCGACTCGCGGAAATCACGCCGGGTGAGCGCGGAGTTTCCGAACTGGTCGTCGAGGAGCCGCGAATCGTGCCCGCGGACAACCGATCGCCCATCGAGCCGCTGGCGTGTCTCGAGGTCGAGGGCCTGACTTTCGCCCATCCCGGCGGGAACGGCATCCACGGCATCGATCTGACGGTGCGCGCAGGCTCGCTGGTCGTGGTGACCGGTCAAGTGGGCGCGGGGAAGACGACCCTGCTCAGAACCTTGACGGGGCTACTGCCCAAGCAGTCCGGGACCATACGGTGGAACGGCACGGAGGTCACCGACCCAGCAGCGTTCTTCGTGCCGCCGCGCAGCGCCTACGTACCCCAGGTCCCGAGGCTGTTCAGCGATTCGATCGAAGAGAACATCCGCATGGGCCTGCGGATCGATCACGAGCGGGTGCGGGAAGCGGTCCGGTCCGCCGTTCTCGAGCGGGACCTCGACAGTCTCATCGACGGATTGCAAACCGAGATCGGCCCCCGCGGGATGCGGCTGTCGGGCGGTCAGATTCAACGCGTAGCCGCGGCCAGGATGTTCGTCCGAGCCCCGGATCTGCTGATCTTCGACGACATTTCCAGCGCGCTGGATACCGACACCGAACGCGAGCTGTGGGACCGGCTGATGCAACAGCCGGGTCGGACCTGCCTGGTGGTGTCGCACCGGCAGGCCGTGCTCGACCGAGCCGACCACGTCATCGTCATGAGGGGCGGACGGGTGCAGACACCGGGCAGCCATGCCGGGGTTCCGGGTTCCGGTCCCGGGTTGCGCGCGCGGCGGAGCAGTGCGACCGAGGAATGTCCACGCTGAGGAGCACCACAACGGGGGAGGAAACAACCATGACGGAACACCATGGCTCACAACGTGTTTCGAGATATCGGCGGGCAATGTTCGCCGACGCCGAACATCCGGAGCTGCCCACCGACAGGCCGCGGCCCGCCGAGAGCTCGGGCGCAAGGCTGCAGCATACGCGCGAGATCTCCGCGCGAGTGGCCGAAGGCCTGCGTGGCATCGCGCGACAGCACGGTCGTCCACTGCACGAGGTGCTGCTGACGGTATTCGCGGTGGTATTGGGTAAGTACAGCCGGTACAGCGACATCACCGCCTGCTCACTCGATCCGGCGGGCCTGCTGTTCCTCCGAGCCGATACGACCGGTGATCCGGCCTTCGCGGCACTGCTGGACCGCGCGACGACCGAAATCCATGAGGCAAGAGGCGGACTCGATGTTCCGCTCGGCCGCTTTCCCGATATCGCACCGTCTTTCGCCGAACAATCGGACGGTGGCGTGCGTATCAGCATCGACTACGACCACGATCTCTTCGACGAAGCGTCGATCGAGCGTATGGCCCACGGGTTCGCCGCGTTGCTGGCGACGATCGGCGCGAACCCGGCGGCGCGGCTGAGCGAGCTGTGTCTTCTCGACGAAGACGAACGCCGGCGCTTGCTGATCGACACGAACGACACCGCCGCCGACCCGCCACCGGACCTGTGCGTTCACCAGCTCGTGGCCCAGCAGGCCCACCGAACTCCCGATCACGTCGCCATCGTCTCGGAGGGCGGGTCGCTGACGTACCGTGACCTCGACGAGCAGGCCAATCGTCTCGCACACCGCCTGCGCGAACTCGGTGTGCGAACCGATACATCCGTTGTGGTGTGCGCCGAGCGCGGACCACGGCTGATCATCGCGCTCCTGGCGGTTCTCAAGGCGGGGGGCGCATACGTACCACTGGATCCCGGCCTCCCGGAGGACCGGCTGGCACTGATGCACTCCGATTGCGGCGCGTCCGTGCTCCTCACCCGGACACATCTTCTCTCGCGCGTGCAACCCGGCGAGGACTGCGCCGTATTCGACCTCGACGCCGACTGGCCGGCACTCGAGAACATGCCGTCCACGGATCCGGCATCGGCGGCGGGTCCGCACGACCTCGCCTACATCATCTACACCTCCGGCTCCACCGGTACGCCCAAAGGGGTGCAGATCGAGCACCGGGGGGTAGTGAACTTTCTGGCCTTCGCCCGTGACCGCCTCGGGATCGGGCCGCAGGACACCGTCGGCCAGGAATCCACCGCCGCGTTCGATATCTTCACCTTCGAATGCTGGGCTCCGCTGACCGCCGGCGCGACACTGGTTGTCATTCGGCGCGAAGATCTGTTGTCTCCGGACACCCTGCGGCACGCGATCATCGGCAATCGGCTTTCCGTACTTCGGCTGCCGGCATCACTGCTCGTCGGCCACCTGCGCACCGAGCCCGATCTGCTCGCCGGCCTCGATACCGTCTGCTACGGAGGCGAGGTCGTGGACCGATCCGTGATGGACGACCTGATGTCCGGTCCGCACGCCCCGAAGCGCCTTGTGCACTGGTACGGCCCCACGGAGACCACGGTGATCTCGACAAGCTATCCGGTCGATCACGCCACCCCGGCGGGCCACACGATGCCGATCGGACGCCCTATCCACAACACCAGGGTGTATGTCGTGGACCCGCACGGCCAGCCGGTGCCGGAAGGAGTCCCCGGCGAGCTGTGGATCGGCGGTGTCGGCGTCGCGCGCGGATACCTCAACGCACCCGAGCTGAACCGGGAGAAGTTCGGTCCGGACCCCTTTGCCGACGATCCGTCCGCACGTCTCTACCGCACCGGGGATATCGTCCGCTGGCTACCGGACGGGAACCTACAGTTCCTGCACCGGCAGGACAACCAAGTGAAGGTCCGTGGCTTCCGGATCGAGCCCGGCGAGATCGAGGCGACCGTTCTCGCGCACGAAGGTATCGCGCAGTGCGTTGTCGTCACCCACGGTGACGGCGACGACAAATTGCTCGTCGCGTATTGCGTTGCCGGTCGATCCGGTCGACCGGACGGAGCCGAGCTGCGGGCGCTGGTTGCGCGCCGGCTGCCCGAGTACATGGTCCCGCAGCGCTGGGATTTCCTGGACACCCTGCCCACGACGATCAGCGGAAAGATCGATCGACGGGCTCTGGCCGCGCGCAATCCTGTCCGGTTCGTTCGGGGGGAGGGCCGGGGCCGATCCGCGGGCCCCGTCGAGGCGGCGATCACCGAGGTCTGGCGCGAAGTTCTGGGATTGACCGACATCGGACCCGACGACAACTTCTTCGAACTGGGCGGTCACTCGCTCATGGGCACCCGCGTGGTGAAGAAGGTCCACACCGCGACCGGCGTGCAGATGAAACTCAAGGACTTCATTCGCAAGCCGACGATCGCGGCGATGACGGCCTTCGTCGCGGCGCACTCGGCTTCCGACGCCGGACTATGACCTGCCGGATCTGCACCTGCACACATTCACATCACTGGGGGGAACAATGCATCGAGGCACGACGGCGTACCCACTGAGCGCCGCGCAGCGCCAATTGTGGCTGCTGCAACGGCTCCAGCCGGACAGCGCCGCGTACATCATGCCGTTTGCGCTGCGCATCGGCGGACCGCTGCGGGTAGACGCCCTGCGGGAGGCGCTGACCGAGGTGGTTCGTCGCCACGATGTTCTGCGCACCCGTTATGTCGACGAGGACGGCATACCGGTGCAGTTCGTCGATGAACCCGATGGCCCGGAACTGCTGGTTGTCGATGTGAGCGGGCATCCGGAACCGGAGCGGACTCGAACCCTCCGAGACCTCGCGACTCGGGAGGCGGGCCGCCCTTTCGATCTGACCGCCGGTCCTCCCCTGCGGTCCACCGTCGTCCGCATGGCCGAGGACGATCATGCGCTGCTGCTGACTGTGCACCACATCGCTTTCGACGCGGTCTCGGCGGGCGTGTTCTTCCGCGAGCTGAACGAGTTCTATGCGGGGCGCGGCGCGGAATTGCCGCCCCCGGGCACGCAGTACACCGAACACGCCGCGCAACAAGACCGCCGATCGTCCGATGTGGATCTGCGGTTCTGGCAGGAACACCTGCACGAGGTGCCGCTGATGTCCTTGCCCTCGGACCGGCAGCCGCCCGCGGTGCGCGACGAACGCGGGGCAAGCTTTCGATTCGACCTCGGCACCGACCTGAGTGCGCAGCTGACCGATCTCGCCGAGGAAAGGGAAACGACACCGTTCGTCATTCTGCTCGCGGCGTTCGACACCGTGCTCTCGCGGTATACCGACAGCCCGGACGTCGTAGTGGGCACATCGGTGTCCACCCGGGACCGGGCGGAGTTGAGCCGGACCATCGGATACTTCCTCAACACATTGGCCCTGCGAGTTCGGGTATCGCCGAACGCGACAGTTCGGGAACTCCTCGAGCGAGTCGACGAGGTCGTGTTCGATGCCCTGGATCATGCGGACACTCCCTTCGACGACGTGGTCCGGGCCGTCGCGCCGAAGCGGGTGGGCAACCGCACATCACTGACCCAGGTTCGGTTCAGCGCCCTCGATGAACGACATGTGGCGGAGCCGGCGCTGCAGGGCCTGAGGGTTGAGCGGCTCGACGTGGCGACTACCACGAGCAAGTTCGACCTCGACGTGGACGCGGCCCTCACACCGGATGGCGTGCGCTGCAACGTCGAATACAGCACCGACCTCTTCGACGAAGCCATGGTCCGGCGGATGATCGAACATTGGCGACAGGTACTGCGTGCCTTCGTCGCCGATCTCGATCAACGGGTATCGACCATCGACATGCTGACCGAAGCCGAACGCGAGCGGGCCCTGGTCAGTTGGAACGACACCGGCGCCGGCGATTCGGATCCGCGGTGCATGCACGAGCTTTTCGAAGCCCAAGCCGCTCGAACACCGGAGTCGGTGGCCGTCGTGTACGGCGACGATCAGCTCAGCTACTCCCAACTGGACCGCGAGGCGAACCGGCTCGCGCACGCCTTACGCGGCGCGGGTGTCGGCCCGGAATCCACTGTGGGTATCTGCCTGCCCAGATCGGCCGACTTGGTCGTCTCGATGCTGGGTGTACTCAAGGCGGGCGGCGCGTTCATCCCACTCGACCCGGATCTTCCGCCCGCGCGGCTGGGGTTCATGATCGGCGACGCCGGTGCCTCCGCGCTGATCACGGTGACCGACATGGATGAAGTACTGCCTCGCTCCGGTCCACCCCGATTGCTGCTCGACCGCGACCGGACAACATGGTCGGCCCTGCCGCCCGGCCCACCCCCGTCCGATGTTTCTCCGGACAACCTGGCGGCGATGATCTACACCTCCGGGTCGACGGGCGCGCCGAAATGCGCGATGGTCTCCCACGGCAACTTCACCAACTACTTCCATGCCTTCGACCGGCAGTACGACTTGCGCGGCAGGATCCGCGGAATCATTCAGATGGCGGCCTTCTCGTTCGACATCTTCGTTGCCGACACCATGCGAGCGCTGTTCGTCGGCGCCCAACTCGTGGTGTGCCCCAAGGAGGTGCTGCTGTCCCCACCGGACCTCTACGCCCTGATGGTCCGCAGCGGCGCGAACATGGCCGAGTTCGCCCCCTCGGTGCTGCGACTGCTGCTGGATCATCTCGAGCAGACCGGCCGGACGATGGCCTTCATGGATGTGATAGCTGCGGGCGGTGATATCTGGTACGCGGCCGACTACGAACGCACCCAACGGCTCTGCGGTCCGGATACCAGACTGGTCGACACCTGCGGCACGACCGAGACCGGTATCGATAACGTCACCTTCACCGGTGATCTGCCGTCCGTGACGATCGACGCGGTACCGATCGGCCGTCCACTCCCGGGCACTCGTGTCTACATCCTCGACCGGAACCTGCGGGTGGTGCCGGTAGGCGTCATCGGCGAGCTGTACATCGGGGGCCGCGGTGTCGGCCGCGGTTATGCGGGAAGGCCGGGCCTGACCGCCGTGCGTTATGTCGCCGATCCATTCGGCCCGGAACAGGGCGCCCGGCTCTATCGCACCGGCGATCTCACCCGGTACCGAGCCGACGGGACGATCGAAATCATCGGCCGGGCCGACAGCCAGGTGAAGGTTCGCGGCTATCGAATCGAACTCGGCGAGGTCGAGTCGGTACTGCGCACCCACGCCCAGGTCGGCGAAGGCGCCGTGGTGGTCAGGGAGCGCGCTTCGGGTGACCGGGCGCTGGCCGCGTTCGTCACACCCGCCGCCGGGATCGACGTAGACCTCGCCGACGTCCGGAACCACCTGCGCACATGTCTGCCGAGATATATGGTGCCGTCCGCCTTCAGCGTGCTGCCGCGGATGCCGGTGAACGCCAACGGCAAGCTCGACCGGGCCGCGCTGCCGCCCGCGATGTGGGACGACCCGGGATCGGAGGCGACGGCTCACGTACCACCGACCACCCCGGAAGAGGAGATCCTGGCCACGATCTGGGAGGAGGTCCTCGATGTTCCCCATGTCGGCATCTCCGACGACTTCTTCGAATTGGGTGGCCACTCGTTGGTCGCGATGCGGGTCGTGGCGCGGGTACGCGAGGCTCTGGGCGTCGAACTACCCGTTATGCAGATCTTCGAGCACCCCACCATCGAAGAATTGGCGAAACACCTCGTGGGCCGGGACGGCGACACTCAGGCCGCACCGACCGTGACCGCCCGGCCGCGGCCGGAGGACGGAGCGCCGCTGTCGTTCGGTCAGCAGCGGCTGTGGTTCGTCGAACAGTACGATCCGGGCACCGCCGCCTACCACATGCAGTCGGTGTTCGAGTTGCGCGGCAGGCTGGACGTGGCCGCATTGCACCGCGCGTGTGCTGCGGTAATGAACCGGCACGAGGTTCTCCGGTCCGTGTTCCGGGTGAGCGCTGGTACCCCCCGGCAGGTAGTGCTGCCATCCAGCGAGCCCGACATGCGATTCGAAGACGTATCCGAGGCGGCCGACGGACGTACCGAAGCTGACCGCATCGTCGAGCAAGAACGTGTGCGGACATTCGACCTGGCCGAAGGACCGTTGGTACGGCTGGCTGTCGTCCGCACGGCCCACGATGAGCATCTGGTGGCCTTCACCATGCACCACATCGTGACCGATGGCTGGTCGATGCCCATATTCCTGGCCGAACTCGCCGAGTACTACACCGCCGGCCTCGGAGCAGCCCTGCCGGCTCTGCCCGTCCAGTACGCGGATTTCGCTGTGTGGCAACGAGACCGGCTCGACGACACGGTGGTCCGGCGGCTCCTCGAACAATGGCGCGCGCACCTGGCGGGTGCACCCGAGCTACTCGACCTGCCGCTGGACCGGCCGCGGCCGGTCAGACCGAGCAAGCGTGGCCGCTGTCTCGATTTCACCTTGTCCCCTGCGGACCTGACAGCCGTTGAGAGATTCGGCCGACAACACGGCGTCACACTTTTCATGACCTTGCTGACGGCCTTTCAGGTGTTACTGGCCCGGTACTGCGAACAGGACGACGTGGTCGTCGGTACGACCATCGCCAACCGCACCCAGGCCGCCACTCAGAATCTGATCGGGTTCTTCGTGAACACACTGCCACTTCGGCTCGATCTGTCCGACAACCCGACGTTCGCGGTGGCGGCCGGCCGCGTCCGCGAGGCGGCACTGTACGGGTACGCCCATCAGGAACTACCGTTCGAACGGCTCGTCGAGGAGTTGAACCCCGCCCGCGATCCGGCGTACCAACCGGTGGTCCAGGTCATGTTCACCTTGCAGAGCAACGACGAGGAGACCCTCACTCTGCCTGGAATCGATGCGGTCGCGATGCCGGTCGTTACGGGGACATCTCAATCGGATCTGAGTATGGAGGCGACCAAGACCGACAGCGGACTCGTATGCACGCTGCGGTACAGCACCGACCTTTTCGACAACTCGACGATCGACTACATGGCGCAGGACTGGGGCACCCTGTTGCTAGCTGCCGTCGCCGCTCCGGGGACTCCGGTCGAACACCTGCCTGCGAGGCGATACGCACAGCGGCCACCGCGTCAGCGTCAGGCTGCACCGGCATCCGTCCGGGAATCCGTGCCGAGGCTTCCCACCATCGCGTCGACGCCGATCGAACGGGTGCTCGTGGCGATCTGGAGCGAGGTACTGCGCACCGATGTGACCGATACGTCTGCCGACTTCTTCGGACTCGGCGGGCATTCACTGCTCGCGGCCCGGGTCACGGCGATGATCGACGAACTCCTGAACGTGCCGATCACAGTGCGGACGTTGTTCGAACATTCGACAGTCGGCAGTCTCGCCCAGCACCTGGAACCGCAGGTAGCCGACCAGCGCGCCGCTGATCTGGCCGACGCACTGGCCGCCATCGACACCATGCCCGACAACGAGATGCGTGCCCTGCTCGGTGAAGCCGAGTAGCGCCGCCACCTCACGCAAACGAAAAGGTTCTTCATTGACCACCACGGAACAGCCCGTAGAGCGAGTGAAAGACCTGGACAGCGAGACCTTCTACCGTGACTTCGTGACACCGGGAAAGCCGGTGGTCATCGAGAATCTGACGGCGGATTGGCGAGCCCTGTCCTGGAGCCCCGACTACTTCCGCGCAATCGGACAGTCCACCCGGCTCCCGATCAAGCAGGGCGACGTCGCCGACGGGCGACAGGAAAGTGTGCTGCTATCCGACTATGTCGATGAGCTCGAAGCCCATGAGACGCGCGTCGGCGCCGGAGAGTCGGTGGCCAGGCCCGGTTATCTGCACGACATCCCACTGTTTCGGCTCATGCCCAGCTTGATCGCCGATATCACCCCCTTCCCCGTGCATCTGCTGCCCGGCTTCTACCGATCGCGGTGGCACGACTACACCCAGCACTTCATCGGACCGACGGGCAGTATCACCCCGTTGCACTTCGACACGTTGCTGACCAACAACCTGTTCTTTCACCTGTATGGACGTAAGCGGTTCATCCTCGTCCCGGCGAACCAGAGACACCTGTGCTATCCGCGGGACTGGCGATGGACGCGCTTCGATCCGACGGCACCGGACTTCGACGAATTTCCGCTGGCACGGCAAGCCACGCCGCTCGTTGTCGACTTGGAACCCGGCGATGTGCTCTTCATGCCGGCGGGCACTCTGCATCACGTTACGAACCTGAGTATCGCGATGTCGTTCAATATCGACTGGCACACCGTGGACAGCGCTCGGCACGGGACAGCGAGCGTGCTGCACGGGGCACCTTGGAAGAACGCCTACTACAACCTGCTTTCCTACTCGGGCTTGCGCTTCGGGGTGCCCGAGAGACTTGTGTTCAGGCTGTACAAGTCATATCTCACCTACATCAGCTGACAGGTCGCGCGCGGTCACCACGGCCTCGCCGTCGCCCGGTCGTGACGGCGGGGTCACCCGCACACTCGTCACCTGCTCGCCCTGCGAAGATCTTCCAGCGCACGGTGTCCGATATCTCGGTACGGCCGCAGCTCGCGGATCTCGGGATTTCGGCAGCCGGTGTACTCGCGTTGGAGCGATGCGGCCGAGGCAGACGGCCCGGACGGTCATGTCGAACAGACGGGAAAGAAGTGTGGCCCGGAACCTGATGGTTCCGGGCCACACTCCCTAGTAGCGGGGACAGGATTTGAACCTGCGACCTCTGGGTTATGAGCCCAGCGAGCTACCGAGCTGCTCCACCCCGCGTCGGTGAACATAACATTACACACGAGTAGGAGATCCCCGCAAATCGTGTGGTCAGAGTGCATTTTCCGGTTCGACCCGGTGATCTTGACGAGCCCGTCGGCGCCGCTGCGGGCAACCCAACGGACATCCCGCCGCACCGAGACCGGATCCGCGACACCGACCCGATGATTCGATACGAAGCACCGGTCCGAATGGATGCACCACCATGGGAAACGCGCGCGTTTCCAAAACCACGCCCGGAAAAACGTGACCCGTACCACTATTTGCGCGTGATTCACCACACATAACGACCGCATAACGGGGTCGCCGAATAAGCAAATAGTGCATAGCCAACCTGCATCAATGGGTGGAATCGGGTTATTCGCTTCATGCAATTATCGCTGTTATCAAGACGTGATCTGTCGAAATTATTTCGTTATGGTCGGCTGCGGCCCGGATCGACCTCGTGATGGGCTCCGACCCGAACCGCTGCACACCGGCAACCCTGCCCCGCGGTCCGGGGATCCCCGACCTCCTGGGGGCAGGGACGCGGCAGAACATCGCCGGGCCGGCGGGCGCAGGGAGGGACACCACCATGAACAAGAACCGGAAGATCAGCAGTCGCGCCCTCGGCTTCGCCGCCGTAGCCGGCGCCCTTGTTGCCGTCCCGTTCGCAGCGTCCAGCACCGCTTCCGCTGCGCCCGCCCACGACTGGGACGGTGTCGCGCAGTGCGAGAGCGGCGGCAACTGGAACATCAACACCGGCAACGGCTACTACGGCGGCCTGCAGTTCACGCAGTCGACCTGGAACGCCAACGGTGGCAGCGGCTCGCCGCAGAACGCCAGCAAGGACGAGCAGATCCGCGTCGCGGAGAACGTGCTGGACACCCAGGGCCCCGGCGCCTGGCCGGTCTGCGGCCAGTACCTGCGCTACGCGCCGGCCGAGGAGGCTCAGCCGGCGCCCGCGCCGCAGCCCGAGCCGGCCGCCCCCGCCCAGCTGCCGACCGACCGCCAGGAGCTGGTCAGCAAGGCCACCGAGGCCGGCAAGCAGGCTGCCCAGCAGTTCGGCTATGGCCCGCAGTTCCAGCAGGTCCTCGACCAGAACAGCGGCCTGATCGACACCCTGGGTCGCTGAGCCCGGCAGTAGCGCTTCGCCGCCGGCCGGCAGGTCCACGCGAACCACTGCGACTCGAACGAGATTCGGCGCCGCCATCCGATCGGATGGCGGCGCCGAATCTCGTTCTACGGCAGGGTGTCCGTTACCGCGGCGGTGGTCCGGGCAGCCGGCCGGATACCCGGACCATCACCGCTATCCGCCGGCCTTGTTGTAGTCGTCGATGGCCTTCTGCAGACCCTCGAGCGACTTGCCCAGCTGGCCGAGATCGCCGGACTTCTGCGCGTCCTCGACACTCTTCAACGCATCGTTGAGCTCCTTGACCGCCGCGTCCTTACCGGCCGAACCGGTTGCCGGGGGCGGGGTCGACGGCGGTGCGGTGCCCGTATTCGACGGCGGTGGCGATGTACTGCTCTGCTGGCCGGGTGGGTTGATCGCCGCCTGGCCCGGCTGCTGTGTCGTCGCCGCGCCCAATCCGTCCTGCACATCGTTGAGCGCGTCACCCAGCGTGGATTGATAGCCGACCTTGTCGCCGTAGGACGCGAGCACCTTCACCAATTGCGGGAACGATGCCGTGGTCGGACCGCTGTTGCGTTCCAGATACCAGGGTTCGACATACAGGATCCCGCCTTCACCTATCGGCAGGGTCAGCAGATTTCCGTATTTGATCTTGTTGGTATTCCCACCTGTCAGCAATGTCCGGTCATTGGAGACTCGGGCATCGGTGGTCATCGACGTCTGGACCTGTTGCGGACCCGGTGTCTGCGAATCCGTCGGCAACTTCAGCACCGTGAACTTGCCGTAGTTCTCCGGATCGGCGGCCACCTGGATGTATGCGGCCAGGAACTGCCGCTTGAAGCCGACCATCGCACTGGTCAGATTGAATTGCGGCTTACCGGTTTTCGGATCACCGATCAGCACGTAGTACGGCGGCTGATGCGCGTTGGTCGGGGTGTCCGACGTCGGATCGTTGGGCACCGACCAGAACGCGTTGTTGGTGAAGAACTCCCGCGGATCGTTGACGTGGTACCGCGCCAGCATCTCGCGCTGCACCTTGAACAGGTCCTCCGGATACCGGAAGTGTGCCCGCAACTCCGGTGAGATCTCGCTCTGCGGTTTCACCGAATTCGGGAACACCCCGCGCCAGGCGTTGAGCACCGGATCGGTCGGATCCACGTCGTAGAGGTTGACCGTGCCGTCGTAGGCGTCGACGGTCGCCTTCACCGAATTGCGGATGTAGCTGACTTCCTTGCGGGGCAGCGTACGACCGGTGTTCTGGTCGATGCTGTCCTCGACCACGCCCTCCAGCGAGGTGCGCTGCGCGTAGGGGAAGTTGTCCAGCGTGGTGTAGGCGTCGACGATCCACTGGATGCGGCCGTTGACCACTGCCGGATACACGTCGCCGTCGGTGGTCAGCCACGGCGCCACCTGCTGCACACGGCTGCGGGGATCGCGGTTGTAGATGATCTTGGAGTCCGAGCCGATAGCGCCGGAGAACAGGATGTTGCGCTCGGCGTACTTGGCGGCGAAGGCGAGCCGGTTGAACCAGTTGCCGATCGGGACACCACCCTGGCCGGTATAGGTGTACTGCTCGGTGCCGGTGTCGTATTCACGCGGCGGCTGGTTGTTACCGCCCACGATCGCGTAGTCGGCATCGGATTTGGAGATCATCTCGCCGTAGTAGATACGCGGCTGATCGACCGGGATGGCCTGCTTGTCCTTGGGCGTGAACAGATCGCTGACCGTCGACTTGTCGCCGACGTTGAACACCGGATATCCGTAACCGCCGCTGGAACTGCTCGTCCCTGCCCCGGTGGCGGCCTGCTGGGTCTCCTTCGGCGGCGCCACGTTCACGCGGTTGGCCGGCGAGGCGACGAAGCCGTCGCCGTGGGTGTAGACGGTGTGTTTGTTGATCCAGTCGGTCTGGTTACCGGACAGGTTCTGCGGCACCAGTTCTCGCGCGGCGACGATGTAGTCCTGCTTCTCGCCGTTGATGGTGTAGCGGTCGATGTCCAGAGGATCCGGGAAGCCGTAGAAGTTCTGCAGCTGCTGACGCTGGATGAACGTCTGGGTCAGCAGATTCGGATCGAGCAGGCGGATATTGCCGATGGTCTGCTGATCGGCCGGGATCGAACCCGGGTCCTTGGTCTGCGAACCCTTGTAGTCGACATAGGACACCTTGTCGTCGGTGAGCCCGTACGCCTGCCGGGTCGCGGCGATATTGCGCTGGATATAGGTCGCTTCCTTGGTCGCCGCGTTCGGGCGCACCTCGAACTGCTCGACCACCAGCGGCCACACCGCACCCACCAGAATCGACGACAGCAGCAGCAGCGCGGCCGCCATCGCCGGCACCCGCAGATCACGCAGCACCACACCGGCGAAGAAGGCGACGGCGCAGATGATCGCGATCGACATCAGGATCAGCTTGGCCGGCAGCACCGCGTTGATATCGGTGTAGGAGCCACCGGTGAAGGTGGGCTCCTTGCGAGTGCTCGACAGCAACGAGTACCGGTCGAACCAGTAGGCGATCGCCTTGAGCACCACGAAGGTACCCGCGATGACGGCCAGCTGGATGCGGGCCGGGCGGGTCAGGGTGCCCTCGCGCCCGGACAGCCGCAACCCGCCGAAGATGTAGTGGGTCACCAGGTTCGCGAAGAACGCGATCACCACCGCCACGAACAGCCAGTTCAGCAGCAGCTTGTAGAACGGCAGATCGAAGGCGTAGAAACCCACGTCGATGTGGAACTGCGGATCCTTGATCCCGAACGATCCACCGTGCAGGAACAGCTGCACCGTCACCCAGCTCGACTGCGCGACCAGACCCGACAGCAGACCGACCAGCACCGGAATCCCGATGCCGAACAATCGCAGCCGGCCCATCACCGTGGTGCGATACCGCGCGATCGGATCGCTGGGTCCCGAGACCGGAACGAAGACCGGCCGGGTGCGGTAGGCGGCGAGCAGTGCGAGCCAGATGACCAGGCCGACCACGACCGCCACCACCAGGAACAACAGCAGGCGGGTGACCAGCACCGTGGTGAACACTTGACGGAATCCGACCTCGCCGAACCACAGCCAATTGGTGTACGCGTCGGTCAACCGCGGGCCGACCAGCAGTAACGCCGCAATGACGAGCGCGGTGATCAGCAATATCCGGCTGCGTCGAGACAGCGAAGGTAAGCCTGTCGGGGGGCGCATGCCCACGATGCCACTCTCCCAGGTCCGGCGGCGTACCGAAGCGAATATCGACCGGTACGCCGCAGTCCGATGATGCGTATGGTCCCTGCGGACCGTCTCTCGCGCCCCACTCTACGTAAAACGGGTCGGATTGGATCGCGATGGTTCCGGTATGCCGCGCCCGGCGCACCGGCGCCGCGGTATCGCGGTGGCGACGTACAGTGTCGGCCGTGACCCTGGACAACCCCTCCTCCGCCCTCTATCGCTGTATCCGCGACGTGGCCGAGTACGCCGACTCCGAGGGCTGGGATCAGCCGCCGCAGTTGTTCGCGCTGGTGCCCACCGCCGATCTGGTGGCCGCCGAGCCGACCCTCGAGGAACAGCTCGACGACGGGGCGGCGTTGACTCCCATTGCCCAGGAGGCGCTTCCCGACGATCTGACCGGCGATTCGATGGCGCTCGACGAGTTCCTCGCCACCACGAGCTGGCCGCCCGCGGTCCACGGCGTGGTGCTGGTCCAGCAGATCGTGGTGCTGCCGCCCACCGCCGAGCAGACCCTCGACGAGGCGATCGCCCCGCTGCTGGCCGATCGCGATGCCGCCGACCAGGCCGGGCGCGACGCCGCGCAGACCCATCCCGAGCGGCGCGACGCGCGGCTGTATGCCGGTGTGCTGCGCGAGGGAGTCTCGTTGTGCCTGTTGCAGTTACGGCCCGAGGAGGACGACGCGTTCCCGGATCTGGATCTGCGCACCGCGCCCAACCTGGCCCCCAACCTGGTCGAGGCGCTGCGCCACACCCTCGAGAACGAGCCGGACTAGCCGCAGCTCGGTGCCGGCCGGCCGGCGTTGACGTCGTCGAGTGACTGGACAGCGCCGGCCAGGGTGTCGACCTTGACCAGCTTCAGCCCGTCCGGGGTGCGCTGGCGGGCCTCGTTGCAGTTGTCGGCGGGGACCAGGAAGGTCTCCGCACCGGCATCGCGGGCGGCGATCATCTTGTACTGGATGCCGCCGATCGGACCGACCTTGCCCTGGGGATCGATGGTGCCGGTGCCGGCGACGAAGCGCCCGCCGTTGAGTTCACCGGGGCTGAGCTTGTCGACCAGGGCCAGACTGAACATCAGACCGGCGGACGGGCCACCGATGTCGGCGAGGTTGAAGTCGACCTGCAGCGGCCCGGCCGGAACTTCCTCCGGGGTGATGCCGAGATAGCCCTTACTCGAATCATCCGGTCGCGCGGCGAGTTTCACCTCGACGGTCTGCTCCGCGCCCTCGCGGCGGATCACCAGCGCGACGGTGGTCCCCGGTGCGGCGCCCTGCACCGCCTCGACGACGTCCTTGGACGTGGTGATCGGCTTGCCGTTCACGCTCATCAGTTCGTCGCCCTTGCGCAGCGCCTCTTTGGCGGGACCGTTGTCGGCGACCGTGCGCACCTGCACCTTGGTCGGGTACTTCAGGAAGTTCAGCGCCGCGAGTTCGGCGTTGTCCTCGGACTCCTTGAAATCGGCCTGGTTCGACTCGTCGACCTTCTCGCGCGGCACGCCCGGCGGGTAGACCTCCGCCCGCGGCACCAGGCCGTAGCGGCCGTCCACCCACAGGCCCAGCGCCTCGAAGATATTCAGCCCGTCGCGAACGGACACGGTCGTCATGTTCAGATGTCCCGAGGTCGGATCCAGCTGTGCGCCCTGCACCGCGACGACCGCTTTTCCTTCGACCTCACCGAGGGTATTGAAGGTGGGACCAGGGCCGAGAGCGACGAACGGCACCGTCACCGCGCTGCCCACCACACCGAGGACGAGCACTGGCACCAAGGCCGCTATCAAGGTGATGATCCGACGATTCACCCGGCCCACAGTAGCGGCTCCGTGATCTCCATCCGCGTAGCCTTGGGGGCATGAGCGACGTGCCCTTCGGATTCTCGAACCGCGACGACGATCCCGACCGCGACAAGCGTGATGATCAGTCCGGTTCCGGAGCGAACAACCCCTTCGCCTTCGGCATGGGATCCGCGGGTGCGGGCGGATTCGATCCCAGCGCATTCGGACAGATGCTGACCTCGCTGGGTCAGATGTTCTCGACCATGGGCCAGCCCGGCACCCAGTCCAGCCCGGTCAACTACGACGTCGCCAAGCGATTGGCCCGCCAGCAGCTCGGTGCCACGGTCTCCCCGATCACCGACGGCGCCCAGCGCGCGGTCAGCGATGCCGCCCATCTCGCCGAGTTGTGGCTGGACGCGGCGACCACCCTGCCCGCGGGCGCGACCAAGACGGTGGCGTGGACACCCAACGACTGGATCGAGCAGACCCTGCCGACCTGGAAGCGGCTCTGTGATCCGGTGGCCGAGCAGGTCTCGGGGATGTGGAGTTCGACGCTGCCGGAGGAGGCCAAGCAGTTCGCGGGCCCGATGCTCGGCATGTTGGGCCAGATGGGCGGATTGGCATTCGGTTCGCAGCTGGGCCAGGCTCTGGGGCAGCTCGCGCAGGAGGTGCTGACCTCCACCGATATCGGCCTGCCGCTGGGGCCGGCCGGCACCGCGGCGCTGCTGCCCAGCGCGATCAGCGAGTTCAGCAAGGGACTCGAGCTCCCCGAGAGCGAGATCATGGTCTATCTGGCCGCCCGCGAGGCCGCCCATCAGCGGTTGTTCGGGCATGTGCCGTGGCTGCGCCAGCAGGTGCTGGGCGCGGTCGAGGATTACGCCCGGGGCATCCGGATGGACTTCTCGGCGATCGAGGAGGCGGCGCAGAACATCGACCCGATGTCGCTGACCGATCCGTCGAAACTCGAGGAGTTGCTGTCCCAGGGCACCTTCGAACCGCAGACCACCCCCGAACAGAAGGCCGCACTGGAACGGCTCGAGACCCTGCTCGCGCTCATCGAGGGCTGGGTGCAGGTCGTCGTGGCCGATGCGGTGGGCGACCGACTGCCCGGCGCGGGCGCGCTCGCGGAGACGCTGCGGCGCCGGCGCGCCACCGGCGGACCCGCCGAGCAGACCTTCGCCACGCTCGTCGGCCTGGAACTGCGCCCGCGCAAACTGCGTGAGGCGGCCACGCTGTGGCAGCGGCTGACCACCGGGGCCGGGATGTCGGCACGCGACGCGGTGTGGGCACATCCCGATCTGCTGCCCGGTTCCGACGACCTCGACAACCCGGGCCGGTTCATCGACGGCGTGATCGGCGGGGGTGCGAACGTATTCGACGATCCGCTGGCACAGCTGGCCGAGACCGAGGCACGCGAGCGTCGCGAAGGCGCCGCCGCGCAGCAGGAGCGGCCGGGCGGCGGGGCCGGGGATTCAGCGGGCACGGACACCGATGCCGCCACCGCCCCCGAGGATTCCGATACCGACGAACCGGGCGAGAGCGGCAAGTAGCGGCGGCACGCCCGGGTAGCGGGCGGAGTCAGCCCAGCCGTGCCTCCGCGGTCGCGTAGCCGAACAGCTTGCGGCCCTTGGACAGCGCGTCCACGACCACGGTCACCATCCGCCGGCGTGAGCTCAGCCACCCGACCTGGCCGCCGAATCGGATCGGCGCCGGGGCATCGGGGCCGACCGGAAGGTAGTGCATCCTCGGCGCGTACTGCACCCGCAGCTTGGTCAGCGCGGTCGGATCGCCGAGCCAGCGGCCGAGATATCCGGAGATCAGGCCGAACGTGAGCATTCCCGGGACCGCCGTCGCATGTCCGGGCGCGCCCGCGCTCGAATCGACGGCACCGGCGTGGCGCATGACATCGGCGGCCGCGATCGTGACGGTGGCGTCCGGCAGGTCGGCGCCGACGGCGAGCGGCCCGAGGTCGACGATCGGTCGCGGCAGGGCCGAGGTGATCCGATCGCGCCGGTCGGTGCGCAGCCGGCGCCGGACCGGCACGCGCTCGAGATCCTGCGGTTGCCGGGGCAGGCCCGGTTGCCCGCAGCCGACCGGCCGGGTGTGCACGAGCAGCGTCGAGGATCCGGTGGTGGTCACCTGGCCGTCGTGATCACGCAGCACGGTGGTCACCGAGACGACGTCGTAATCGCGGTAGTGACGGAAGGATTCGAAGTCGACTTCACATCCGATCCGGTCACCGGCCAGCAGCGGCCGCGCGATCTCGAGGGTGCGGTCGGCGTGCACGACCCGGCCGCTGTGAAAGCCCGGGACCAGTGCGTCGAGGATCCGCTCCTCGGCCCGCATCCAGATCGTCGTGGCGAAGGTCGGCGGCGCCACCAGTGCCGCGAAACCGCGTGCGGCCGCGGCGCGTTCATCACAGTGGATGGGGTCGTCGGCGCCGACCGCCCGGGCGTAGTCGCGCATCACGTCCGCGACGATCGCGTATTCACTGCGGGAACGAAACCGATGTTCGCCGTGCAGGGGCGCCACCGGCACCTCGGGCGACGCACTGACCATATTGCTCCTTCGAACGACACGAATCGCCACGATTGTCGGCCGAAGGGCATCGGCCGTTAGCACTCCCGGCTCCGGTCTGGAGAATTCACGGCGAGTCGGCGGGGGATTTTGTGAAACCGCGCGCACACCGCGGCCGCCGCGGCGGCGAGCCGCCGCCCCTGTGGAGAACGCCGAACCTGTGGATAACCAGCGGTTCTACGAGCGGAGCACACCCGGCCGCCGGTCATACTCGGCCCATGACGCTGTCGCACGCACGGGGACCGATGCTCCATCCGCGGGTTGCCGTACTGCGCCGCCCCTCGGGCGTGGTGCAGTTGGGGTGGGATCCGGAACACGCGGTGGTCCTGCAACCACCCGGAGTTCCCGCCGACGCGGTACTGACCTTCGTCCGGTTGCTCGACGGATTACACAGCCATCCCCAGATCCTGTGGGAGGCGGGCAGATCGGGTATCGGCGGCGCCGCGGCGCTGGGCCTGTTACGCGATATCGATGCCGCCGGGCTGCTGGTGTGGCCGCGGCCCGGGCGTACCCGCGTGCGCGCCGTGCACGTGCACGGCCGGGGGCCACTGGCGGACGCGTTGAGCGCGGAGATCCGCCGGCTGGGTATCACTCCCACCCGTTCGCACGAATACCGTTGCGCCGATACCGATCCCCTGCGGTCGACCGATCCCCTGCGGTCGACCGATCTGGTGCTGCTCACCGACGCGCTCGTACCGGCTCCGGAACTGGTCAGCGCGTTACTGATCCACCGGATCCCGCATCTGCAGGTGCGGATCCGCGACGGCCACGGTGTCATCGGCCCGCTGGTGCTGCCCGGCGGTACCAGCTGTCTGCGCTGCGCGGATCTGACTCGCGCCGACTTCGACGCCGAATGGCCCCATGTGGCGGCCCAGCTGCTGGGCCGTACCGGCTATGCCTCTCCGGCGACCATTGCCGCCACCGCCGCACTGGCCCTGCGCGAGGTCGAATCGATCGTGGGCGGCAGCACCGATGATCCTCCCCGCACTCTGGACACCACCCTGGAGCTGGATCCGGCGACCCGTCGCATCGGCACCCGCACCTGGGCGCCGCATGCCTCCTGCGCCTGCCGCCGGATCGCCGCGCCGGTGCCGCCCGACTCCCGGGCCGGCGCGGGGGTGGCGACGGGTGGACCGTCGTACTCATCCGCACCGAACCGGCGGCCACGGCATCGACCACCTCAACAATCGACAGACAAAACCTAGTTGACAGCTACTGTCATACAGCTAGATACTTTCAGTGTCGGATCCTCGGGGGATCAACGGCGTGACAGTGGAGGTTCGGGATGTCCTTGCGTGAGCGGCAACGGCGGCAGATTCGGCAAGAAATCCAGCGGGCGGCATTCGCCCTGTTCGTGCGATCGGGATTCGACGAGGTGACCACCGACCAGATCGCGGCGGCGGCGGGCGTCTCACCGAGCACGTACTTCCGGCATGTGCGCAGCAAGGAGGATCTGCTACTGGATCCGGTCCGCGAGGGCGGCGCCGGAATCGCCGCACTCCTGGAAGCCCGCCCCGGCACCGAGCCCGCCGACGTCGCTCTGGCGGCCGCGATCCTCAGCCGCTCGGCCGCACTGGGATCGGAGGAACTCGAGCAGTGGCGCGCGGCCTTCGCGACCGCCCCGCACCTGCTCGATCGGGTCGCCCTGATTCCTCCGGATCATCGAGTGCGACTGGTGGAACTGGCCGCTGATCGGATGGGGACCGATCCCGGATCCGACAGCGGCCCGGGGCTGCTGGTGCATCTGATGCTCGCGGCGGCCGAGTTCGGCTATCTGCAATGGCTACGCAATACCGACAACCCGGCGGCCTCCCTGCCGGTGTGCGTCGAAGCCGCGCTCGACGCGGTACTCGGCGACCGCTGGCGTACCGCGCGATGAGGTCCGCGACCATTTCGACCGAACAGGAACAACTCTCATGACGAGCAACAGCGCAAGCGACGCGTTCGATGTGGTCGATGTGGTCGTCGTCGGCTCCGGCGCGGCCGGGATGACCGCCGCGATCACCGCCGCCCGCCACGGCCTCTCGGCGGTCGTGGTGGAGAAGGCCGGTCGATGGGGTGGCTCGACGGCCCGCTCCGGCGGCGGGGTGTGGATCCCGGGCAACTCGGTACTGCGCCGTGAAGCGCCGGACGACGACATCGCCTCCGCCCGCGCATATCTCACCAGCATCATCGGACCGGCCGTCGCCGCCGAGAGGATCGACACCTACATCGACCGCGGCCCCGAGGCTTTCGAGTTCCTGGCCGCGCACACACCACTGCGGATGAGCTGGGTTCCCGGCTACAGCGATTACTACCCGGAGGCACCGGGCGGACGAGCCCACGGCCGCTCGGTCGAGCCGAAACCCTACGACGCCACGGCACTCGGTGCGGAATTGGCGACGCTGGAGCCCGACTATTCGAAGGCGCCGCGCAACTTCGTGCTCACCCAGGCCGACTTCCGCCAGATCCACCTGGGCCTGCGGAACCCGCGAACCCCGCTGCGCGCCATGCGGATCGGCGCGCGCTGGCTGACCGCCACTATCCGGGGCCGCCATCTGCTGGCGCGCGGGCAGGCACTGAGCGCGATGCTGCGCCACGGCATGCTCTCCGCCGGGGTACCGCTGCTGCTGGACACCGCACTGGTCGAACTGTGCACCGCGAACGGCCGGGTCACCGGAGTCGTCGTGCGGCACGACGGCCGGGAGCGGACCATCACCGCCCGGCGCGGCGTCGTCATCGCATCCGGTGGATTCGAGCACAACGAGACGATGCGCAAGCAGTATCAGCGCCAGCCGATCGGCACCGAGTGGACCGTCGGCGCCGCCGACAACACCGGTGACGGCATCCGGGCGGGTGAGAACATCGGCGCGGCAACGGCCTTCATGGCCGACGCGTGGTGGGGCCCGTCGATCCCGCTGCCCCGCACCCCGTGGTTCTGCCTGGCCGAACGCAATCTGCCCGGCAGCTTGATCGTCAACGCGGACGGGACGCGATTCATGAACGAATCACTGCCGTACGTCGAAGCCACCCACCGCATGTACGGCGGGGACAACGGGCAGGGCGAGGGCCCCGGAGTGAATCTCCCAGCGTGGTTGATCTTCGATCAGCGGTATCGCAACCGCTATCTGTTCGCGGGTCTGCCGCCGCGGCAACCGTTACCGCGGCGGTGGTTCGACAGTGGCGCGCTGACCCGGGCGGCGTCGATCGGCGAGCTCGCCGAGGCCATCGGCGTTCCGGCCGACCAGCTCACCGGAACCGTCGACCGCTTCAACTCCTTCGCGCACAACGGCGTCGACGAGGACTTCGGTCGTGGCGAGAGTGCCTACGACCGCTATTACGGCGATCCACGCCAGCGGCCGAATCCCAATCTCGGCGCACTGGTCGAGGCCCCGTTCTACGCCGCCCGGCTGGTCCCCGGCGACCTGGGCACCAAGGGCGGTCTGGTCACCGATAGTGACGGCCGGGTCCAACGTGGTGACGGCACCGTCATCGAGGGTCTCTACGCCGCCGGCAATGCCGGCGCCCCGGTCATGGGCCACACCTACGCCGGACCGGGCGCCACCATCGGCCCCGCCATCGTGTTCGGATATCTCGCGGCCCTGCATGCCGCCGCCGGTGGCTAACCGTCGAACGCCCACACGGCGGCGGGACGGCCGGTGGCCTTCACCCGCGCGCGTTCGCCGGTGCGGGTCAGGCCCGGGATGGCGGCGAGGGTGCGGTTGAGATTGCCGGGATCGGGGCGGGTTCCGGTCAGGGCCGTGCTCAGCGCTACCGCGCGGGTGGCGGGAAAATGTTCGCCGATCAGGGCCCGGGTGAAGGTCAGGTCCTTCCAGAGCAGGTCGGCCAGCCGAGTCCGGGCGACCCCGACGATCATATTGTGATCGAAGGCCAGGGGCGGGACCTCATCGAAGGTGACCCATTCGGTGCCCGGATCGGTTGCCCGGCCGGATAATTCGCCCGCACCGGCCGCTTCGCTCGCGGCCGGATCGCCCAGTACCGCCCACATCGCGATCGACAGTGTCGGGCCGCGCGGATCGCGATGCGGCTCATCGAAGGTCACCAGCTGGCCCACCGCCGGGATGCGCTCGTGCGCGACCCCCAGCTTGTCGTGCACGGCCCGCCTGGCCGCCTCGGCGAGGCGCTCGCCGCGACCGAGGAGCACACCGGGCAGGGCGAGCGCCCCGGCGAACGGATCCCATCGCCGGGGCGCCACTCCGAAGGTGACGGTCGGGTCGTCGACGCCGAATCGGAGTGCGACGACATCGAGCGATACGGCCGATTGCTGCTCCACGGCGAACCATCATGCCGCAGCCGGGACCCGGACCAGCCGATCGGCACGGTCGGGTCCGTGGCCGGTCAGCACCACCGGTGCGGACAACCGCTGTTCCAGGAAATCCGGCACATCCGCGGGCATGGGCACCAGATCGGGTGTGCTGTGCGCGACCAGGCCGGTGAGTCGGCGCTGATATTCCAGATCTCGCCAAGGTCCGCAATCCAGCCGGCGCAGGTACCCGTCCGCGGTGAAGTAGCCGGCGGCGGTCCGGATATCGCCGCGTCCGGCGATGATGTCGAGATGGTTGACGGCCAGTGCGTCCACTCCGGCGCAGGCGTCCACCGCATAGCGCAGCAGTATCGGATCGAGATGCCCCACCCGGAAGGCGCCCTGATATCGCCCGGTCGCGTTGTCCGGTTCCGGCATCGACAGCGTCACCTCCTCGGTCGGGAAGGGGCCCGCACCGTGCCGAGTCTGGTAGGCGCGCGTCACCCCCAGTACCGCACCGGATTCGCCGATCCCGGCCAGCAGGGCACGGGCCCGGCGCGGCTCCACCGTCGACCAGGTGGTGTACGGGTGCAGGCCTCGCCACTCGTCGAGCAGTACGCCCTGCGCACCTTCGAAGACCAGCCGGCCAGCCGCCGCGAACGCGGCGAGCCGGTCACCCGGAACCACCGCCACCACCCGCGCGAATTCGGTGTAGGCGGCGACGAGATCGTCGACCGGATCGTAGCGATGGCGGCCGGTGGCCAGCAGTGGCGCGTAGTGCTGCTCGAGTGCGATGAGCTTGCGGCGCAGTACATCCGGACGTCGGCAGTCCCGGATCCGCGGTGCGTCGTGGTCGAGGGCATAGCTCGCGGTCTCCCCGATGCCCATTCCGCACGAACCGTGCCGGGCGGCACCCCGCGCATCCTCCCGGCAACGGTTGGCGGCCCCGTGGATCGGGGTGGTGAGCAAGGCCCGCTCGTCCACGAACAGCAGCTCCAGTGGATCGCGCACACCGAGCGCGGTCAGCGCCCGGGCCTCGGCGGCGAGGGCGATCGGATCCACCAGCACATGCCGCGCCAGCAGCGTCGGCACCCCGGACAGCGTGCCGGACCCGAACTGCCGGAAGGTGTGCCGCCGCGGACCCGAGACCACGGTGTGCGCGGCCTGCGCACCCCCGTTGAAACGCACCACCGCCGACACGTCCAGCCCGGCCCGCGGCGAGCACAGCCAGTCCACGGTGGCACCCTTACCTGCGTCGCCGAATCCCAGATCGACCACGATCACGTGACGGTCGCCGAACATCGCATCGCTCCTTCGCTATCCGAACCGGACCTCGTCGTCACCGGCGGATGCGGCCGGCAGGGCGCCCGCGCCATGACCGCGACCGCGCCCCTCGATCGAGGCCAGTGCCCGGCCGACCGCGTCGGCGGCATCGGAACCGATATCGCGCAGGTCGGCGAGACCGACGCCCAGATCGACGCGGTCCTCACCGATGCCGATGGTCAGCGCGATGAGTTCGCAGACCGCGGCCGGATCCTCCAGGCGCAGCACCCTTTCCCCCAGCACTCCCCGCCAGTGCTCGGTGATATCCGGGTCGTTGTAGTAGTGCGATCGGTTGGGCAGGATGTAGTACACCTGCCATCGGTCGCTCAGCTCCCGGTAGATCGAGGACACCGAGACATCCTGTGTGACCTCGTCTCCGATGACCCGGCGGATGTGCGCGGCCGCGAGCCGCGACTTGTTCAGCTCGTCACCGACGATGAACAGGTACCCCTTGCGTCCTCGCTTGTCCCAGGCATCGGTGGCGGTGTGCCGGGCCATGAAATACGCTGCCAGCTCGTAGCTTTCGGACTTCTGTCCGCCACCGCCACCCTCGAGCAGGATGAGGCGCAGCTGCTCGTCCATGCGATTGTCCGATTCGAACTGCCCGACCTGCAGCGGCACCCGATCGCAATCGGCGTCGCCGATTCCGCCGAACAGGATCTGCGGATCCTCGGCGTAGCCCTTGCGCTGCAACAGGCCGTGCAGGGTCGCCAGCTTCTCCTGCATGACGCGCGGCACCACGCCCATCGATCCGGTGACATCGAAGAGCACCGCGATCGGCAGGGACGCCCCGTGCTCCGCGGAATCTCTCGATTCGCGCGCGCCCACCCCGAACGGATCGAGCTGCGGATGGGCAACCCAGGCGGACAACGGTTGTGCTCGCATATCGGCGGTGTAGCCGAAATCGTCGAGTCCGCGGGCGGCGCGGAAGGTGCGGGCGGCGTCGTAGGCGCTGTCGTCCCACTGTCCGTAACCCATGGTGATCACTGCCCTTTCGGTAGTTCCAACGGCCGGAAACGGCGGCGGCCGCACAGTCGATCGAGAAGGTCGTCGAATTCGCCGAGCAGGGTGTGCGCGTCGGGCCGCAGTCGCGGGGCCGGCTGCAGACATCCCCGGGCGAAGGCACGCATCGGCGCGGGCGTGCGCTCGCCGAGCATGGTGAGCAGGAGCCTGTGGGCCTGATACACATCGGTGCGCGGGTCCACCGCCTCGCCGATCTCGGGCGGGTAGTCGATCGTGGCGAGCGTGGCGGCCGCGGGGCGTCCCGGCCGGGTCGCGAACGACCAGCCCACCAGCACCACACCGTGCAGACGCGGATGGATCAGCACGTTGTCGGGGTGCAGCGCGGTGTGGACCCACTGCGCGGTCGCGGCACCGGCCAGACAGCGCAGCAGCCGCCGATGTATCCACGCGTAGTCGCGCGGATCGAGCCCTCGCGGGTAGGCGGCGCGGACCCGTGCCAGCGTCACGAACTCCTCGGTCAGCGCGCCGAGGACATTCACCGCGCGTACCTCACCGTTCGCGGTGCCGGCGTGGTCGACGGTGTCGACCGGTCGCGGGAAGTACGGCGCGAGCCATCGATGATCCGCGCTCAGCGCGGCGAGATCGGCCAGCGCATTCCGCTCGTTCGCCAGTAGCGGGTTCGCGGCGGGCCGGCGCGCGATCTTCACGATCACATCGGGTGCGGCGCGATACAGATCGGCCACCGACCCGCGCGCGTGCATCGCCGCGAGGCGGTAGCTTCCGTGCCCACCGATCACCTCGACCGTGTCGGCGCCGATGGCCAGCCAGTCGCGATACAGCTCACCCAGGCGCAGGAACGCGGCAGTGGCCTCGGCGGTGGATGCCCGGTCCGGATGGAGTGCGGCGGCCAGCCGCAGATAGGTCCGATGCGCGTGCCGGCGGGCGATGGAACCGGCGACCCCGGCCTCGAACAGCTCCTCCGGACGCCCCACCTCCCGGAGGGCCGCTATCGCGTCTCGCGTCGTCGTCATTGTTTTAGTCTAACTGACTAAAACCATCGGGGCCAGAGCTTCGACCAAATTTTTGTTAGTACGACTAAAACATCGCCGACCTCCTCGAAGATCGTCGGCGAACCACGCTCACCCGGCACGTTTCCCACCCGGACCGGCCATACTGTGACCGATGACACGTCCCGTTGCAGGGGGAGAGATCACCCGATTCACATGGCACGCGGCACGGTGGGTCAGCCATGATGGGTATGTGTCTGAGATTGTGCGCCGTAGCTCATCCCGAAACGCCAAGCTGGCCAAAATTCCGCTCGGTATCGCGGGACGGGCCGCCGTGGGGTTCGGTCGCAAGCTCGCCGGCGGCGACAAGGGCGAGATCAACGCCGAGCTGAATCAGCGGGCAGCCGAGCAGATCTTCTCCGTCCTCGGTGAACTCAAGGGCGGCGCAATGAAATTCGGGCAGGCGCTGTCGGTGATGGAGGCCGCGGTACCCGAGGAGTTCGGCGAGCACTACCGCGAGGCGCTGACCAAACTACAGGCCGCCGCTCCACCGCTACCGGCCCCCGCCGTGCACCGGGTCCTCGACCAGCAGCTGGGCACGGCCTGGCGCAAGCGCTTCCGTTCCTTCGACGACGAGCCCACCGCCTCGGCCAGCATCGGGCAGGTGCACAAGGCCGAATGGTCCGACGGCCGCGCGGTCGCGGTGAAGGTGCAGTATCCCGGCGCCGACGAGGCCCTGCGGGCGGACCTGAAGACCCTCAACCGGATGGCCGGCATGATCGGCGCGGTCGTGCCGGGCGCGGACGTCAAACCCATCCTCGCCGAGATCACCGAGCGCACCGAAGAAGAGCTCGACTACCGCACCGAGGCCGCCAATCAACGCCGGTTCGCCAAGGCCTTCGACGGCCATCCGCGTTTCCTGGTGCCGAAGGTGGTCGCCGGTGCGCCGAAGGTGATCGTCACCGAGTGGCTCGACGGCACCGCGGTCTCGGGCATCATCAGGCGCGGACAAGACGATCCGGCCGGCACCGTCGACCTGCGCAATCACGTGGCGACGCTGATGGGGGAATTCCACTTCTCCTCCCCCGCCCTGGCCGGGCTGCTGCACGCGGACCCGCATCCGGGCAATTTCATGATGCTCGAGGACGGTCGCCTGGCGGTTCTGGACTTCGGCGCCTGCGCCCCCCTGCCGGACGGATTCCCTCCGGTGCTGGGTCAGATGGTCGCCCTGGCGGTCGAGGATCGCTTCGAGGAACTGACCGAGCTGATGTACACCAACGGCTGGGTCATTCCGGGCCGCAGGGTCACCCATGCCGAAATCGCGGACTATCTGCGCCCCTTCACCGACCCTATCCGAGAGGACTCGTTCCACTTCACCCGCAAGTGGATGCAGCGGGTGGCGGGGCGGGCCACCGATGTGAGCCGCCCGGAGATGAAAACCGGTATGTCACTGCAACTTCCGGCCGAGCACATCATGGTGTTCCGGGTGCTGATGGGTTCGATCGGCATCTGCGCACAACTCGACGCCGAAGTGCCGTTCATGAAACTGATGCACGACTGGGTGCCGGGTTACGCCGAATACCGCAGCGCCAGTTGATTATCGAGCGGTGAGCGCGCTCACCGCGAATACGGGTCGAGCCCCGCACCAGTCATCGGATGCGGGGCTCGTTCGCGTTCCCATGGATGGCCGAGGCGGACCCGCCGACGGCCCGGACCGGCGCTGATCACGCCAGTGCGACCTTGCGCGGGCGACCACGCGGCCGCTTGCGGGCGATCACGACGCCCTGTTCGAAGATTTCGCCACCCCAGACCCCCCAGGGCTCACCGCGATCCAGAGCGGCCGCGAGGCAGCCCTTGCGGATCGGGCAGGAGGCACACAGCGTCTTGGCCTCCTCCAGTTGAGTGGGGCTTTCAGCGAACCACAGGTCCGGGTCGCCGACTCGGCAGGGCAGTGCGAGCACGACGCCGCGGGCGCGGGTCGGCCTCGCGGCCTGGGTCGATCGGCATGTCACGCGAGAAACGGTCGCGGTGGACACGTCTTGCTCCTTCAGCTCGTACAGCAGTCGTTTCGTTGTCTTCCGCGAAACCGGTGCCGGTGGCTGGAGGCCGGATAAAACTATGGCCACGGTTTCGCTTCGGCGATCCGTGGCCAGGAGGCTGTGGTAGCGGGTGCTACCTGAGTCGACTTCGGTGTCGACTACTGATCACGGTCGCTGGGTGTGCATTGCGGAGGCGGGCTGCCCGCAGATCGGCCGTCATACGATCGGCTTCTGCTGCGAAGGCGCGGGCTGCGTCGGTGTGGAAACCGACGTGTGCCTGATGCCAGCTCCACTCGGACTTGTCAGTGCCGATTGCATACGACGGTGCTTTCGAAACGGCACCGAAAATGCTTGCGACGGACAGACCGGTCCCCTGCAAGGCGAGGACCCCCCGGGAGGTGGACACGCATGGAACCACCGGTGCCACAACGCTTCTCGAAGCGAGAGTCACGATGTTGTTCATTTTGTCTACCTCCCTCCTACTCGTAATCCGACTGATCACTGTGCGCGCCGGAATGCCCTCCCGGTGCGTGATCACCACCCTACGGGGGCGATACACAACCGCACAACCTATTTTTCACCTGCGGTTTTGCGGGTTCCAACACATCCGTCGGATCAGCGGTCGCGCAGCCGGGATCGCACGATCGCCAACAGTTCCAGGCCGTACTGCTGCGACTTCTGCTGTCCGATACCGGGGATCGCCGCCAGCGCGTCCTCATCGATCGGCACCTGCTCCGCGATCGCGGTCAGGGTTTTGATGCTGACCACCGCGAACGGTTTGATCCGCAATTCCTCGGCCCGTTGCCGGCGCCACTCCTGCAGGGCGCCGAGCAGTTCGGTATCCACCTCCGCCGGGCAGCTCGAGCACCGGCCGAGCAGGGTGTCGGTGGAATTCAACAGCGACAGGCCGCACACCCGGCACACCGGAAGCCGGCGGCCCCGACCGCCACGCACACCGGCATTGCGGGCGATCGTCGACGCCGGTGAATCCTCGGGCACCAGGCCGGTGAGGAATCGGCTCCGGCGCCGGTTGCGACGCCTGCCGTCGGCCCGGGCCAGCGCCCACGACAGCCGCAGATGTTCCCGTGCCCGGGTGACGCCCACATAGAGCAGCCGCCGCTCCTCCTCCAGACCGGCCTCGTCGGCCACCGCACCCCCGTCGCCGAGCACATGACCGATGGGCAGGGTGCCGTCGGTGAGCCCCACCAGGAAGACCGCATCCCACTCCAGGCCCTTGGCCGCGTGCAGCGAGGCCAGTGTCACCCCTTGCACCGTCGGTGGATGACGGGCCTCGGCCCGGACCGCCAATTCCCGCAGCAGCCCGCCGAATTCGAGGTCGGCATCATGGGCGGCGAGTTCCTCGGCGAGCTGCACCAGCGCCACCAGCGCCGCCCAGCGTTCGCGGGCCTGCGCGCCCGCGGGTTCGGTGGCGGTCAGCCCCAAGCGGGCGAGCACCGCGCGAACCAGCGTCACCACCTCGGCGCCGCGCGCATCCGGCAGATCGTCGCGGGCGGCGGCCTGCCGCAGCGCCTGCACCGCCTGCCGGACGTCCGCCCGCTGGAAGAAGCCCTCACCACCGCGGATCTGATAGGGGATGCCGGCCTCGGTCAGTGCGTGCTCGTACACCTCGGATTGGGCGTTGATGCGGTACAGCACCGCGATCTCGGCGGCGGGCACGCCCTGGCCGATGAGCGCGGCGATCCGTTGGGCGACGGCGGTGGCCTCGGCCGTCTCGTCCTCGTATTCGACGAACTCCGGTTCCGGGCCCTCGGCGCGCTGCCCGACCAGCTGCAGCCGTGTACCGGCGATGCGGCCGCGCGCCGCGCCGATCACCCGGTTGGCCAGCGACACCACCTCGGGGGTGGAGCGATAGTCGCGTTCGAGCCGGACCACGGTCGCCTCCGGGAAGCGGCGGGAGAAATCCAGCAGATAGGACGGGCTCGCGCCGGTGAAGGAATAGATCGTCTGATTGGCGTCGCCGACCACGGTCAGATCGTCGCGATCGCCGAGCCACGCATCGAGCACCCGCTGCTGCAACGGGGTGACGTCCTGATATTCGTCGACCACGAAGCAGCGGTAGCGGCCCCGGAACTCCTCGGCGACCGCCGGGTAATCCTCGAGGGCGGCGGCGGTGTGCAACAGCAGGTCGTCGAAATCCAGCAGCAGGCCGTCCGGGGTGTTCTTCAGGGTCTCGTAGCCGGTGTAGACGGCCGCGATCTTGTCCGCCTGATACGGGATATCGCGATGGTGGCGGTGCGCGGCGTGGGCGTAATCCTCCGGGGCGACGAGCGAGGCCTTCGCCCACTCGATCTCGCTCGCCAGGTCGCGCACGCTGTCGCCGGCGGTGGGCAGACCGACCCGATTGGCGGCCTGCGCGACGATCGTGAATTTGGAATCGATCAGCTTCCAGGGCACATCACCGACGACCTGGGGCCAGAAGTACTTCAACTGGCGCAGCGCCGCGGCGTGGAAGGTGCGCGCCTGCACCGTGTTCGCGTCGCCGCCCAGGCCCAGGCCGCGCAGCCGCGCCCGCAGCTCACCCGCAGCCCGCGCGGTGAAGGTCACCGCCAGCACCTGATCGGCCCGGACGTGTCCGGCCGACACCAGATGGGCGATGCGATGGGTGATGGTGCGCGTTTTGCCGGTGCCCGCACCCGCGATCACGCAGACCGGTCCGCGGGGTGCCCGCACCGCCGCGGCCTGCTCCGGGTCGAGCCCGTCGAGCCGCAGGCTGGTCGGTGGAGTCGGGACAGGCACGCGCTCCATCATGACAGGGGGCACCGACATCCGCGGACCCGTCCGATCTCCCGGTCACGAACACACCGCGACGCCGGATCCCGGTTGCCTCGCTCCCTGCCGCGGCGCTGGTTAATGTGCCCGAGTGACCACCGACACACCGACCGGTGCACCACACGACCGGCACGCCACCTGGACCGCGTTGTTCGTCGACCTGGTCGCGGTCGCCGGAATCGGCCAGCTCACCCATGTCCTGCACCACGGCTCCGCCCCGGCCGATCTCGGCCTCTACCTGGTGCTGTACCTGGCGTTCCGGATGGTGTGGGCGACGGTCACCCGCTCCAGCGATATCGCTCACGAGGCCACCCGCACCCCGTTGACGGTGGCGGCGATGCTCGGCCTCGGCGTGATGGCCGCGGCGGTGCCCGCGACCGCCCTGGCCCCTGCTGTTCGGCGGTCTCGACCCGCATATCGGCGCGGTCTGGCTGGTGGCGGGCATCGCGGTCCTGATTCTGTGGGCCCTGGCCCGGGAGTGGGTCGCCGCGCATCGAAGACCCGACGGTGCGCGGCCGCCGCGTCCCCGAGACAAGCTAGCGGTCGCGCAGCACCCGCAGTGCCGCGGTGAAATCCGGTGTACCGGAGGCGAGCGGCCCGAAGAACATCCGGTCGCAGTCCTCCACCGCGACGATCGCCCGGTTCACCAGCGCCACCCCGGCTGCCGTGGGCACCAGTGATTTCGCCCGGCGATCGTGCGGGTGGTCGCGGCGCTCGATCAGCCCCTTCCCTTCCAGGGCACGCAACACCTGCGAGGTCATCATCGGGTCGGTGGAGGCGTGGACGGCGAGATCGCGCTGCATCACCGGGGTATCGGCATTCGCGCCGGCGAACCAGGTCAGCGCCGCCAGCAGGACGAATTGCACATGGGTGAGGCCGAACGGGTCCAGCGCGGCCCGGACAGCGGCCTGCCAGCGGTTGGTGACCTGCCAGAGCAGCAGTCCGGGACTGTCATCGGCCGAGCTGAATTCCGATCGCAGCGAACGGGTTTCGTCACTCACCGGGCGGCCGCCGGCGTGAGCATCGCCCGCGAGATCACCGCGAAATCGTGGGCGCTCAGTTCCACCAGCCCACGCCGCAGTACCACGCCCCAGTGGGGCACGCTGGTCAGTTCGAGTTCACCGCGCAGGGTGTCGATCGGGATGTCACGGGCCTCGTGCCGATAGCTCACCGCTCGACGCCACGGCCGGAAGCAGCCGCTCTGATCCTCGGCCTGCCACACCGGCCGGTCGTCGATGGTGCCGACGGCGGTGAACGACTTCACCGGCTCCCCTTCACGCATGCCGGTCCTCGGCGAGTAGTGGACGAGTCCGTCGCCGGGCCGCATCCGTTCGACCGGCGCCCGTTTGCCGTGATTGGCCTGTGCGATACCGAGCGCCACGCCCCGGCGGACGTGATCGCGCGAGACGACGGCGAGCCAATACCTGGTCATATCTCCTCCTGACATGTCGATGCGGTCAGCCGCGGCCGTGCTGTGCGACGCGACGCGCCTGGGCGGTGGTCACCAGCGCGTCCAGATCCCGCTGGACCGACCCGGCCAGGCCGCGGCCCATCAGCGCCGACCACAGCCGGCGCAGCGGGCCGGTCATGGTGATGGTCACCGACACCTCGCAGCCCGCCTCGGTCTCGACCACGCGATGCGCGAACACGAGCCGCGCGCCGAGCAGCCGGGAGACGTCGACGAACTCCTCATCGGTCAGCCGTTCGACCACGAACGGCACCTTCGGTCCACCCTTGGGCTTGAGCGTGCCCGTGGCCCCCTCGACGAACGGACCGTCCAGCCGGACCCACTCGGTATCGGTATTCCACTCCGGCCAGGCCGCCATATCTGCCCAGACGGCGAAGAAGTCGGCGGGTGCGGCGGTCGAGACGGCGTGCGCGGTGGCGATCTGTGTCATGAACTTAGTATGCGCGCTTACTACTTGAATCACAACCCCGGTGGGAACACGAATATCCCGTTCGATGTTCAATCAGGCGTGACTGCTACTGACCTGACCATGTACTCGACGACCTGGTGCGGCTATTGCCGTCGCCTGGAGAAGCAACTCCAGGAGGCCGGCATCACCTACACCAAGGTCGATATCGAGCAGGATCCGACCGCCGCCGACTTCGTCGGCAGCGTCAACGGCGGCAACCATGTGGTGCCGACCGTCAAATACGCCGACGGCTCGACCGCGACCAATCCCAGCCTCGCGCAGGTGAAGCAGGCCCTCGCCGCCATCGGCTGAGTGGCGCGGATCAGCCCGCGACAGCCCAGGATTCGACGATGGTGCGGGCGATGGAGATCGAACCCGGCAGCAACAGACGCTGCTGCTCGGCCTCCGAGGTCTCACCGGTGACCGAACCCCACGCACCCGCGGCCAGGGCGGTACGCACCTCGTCGCGGGTGAACCAGTGGGCCTCGGCGATCTCACCGTCGGAGAAGAACAGCGGCGCGGCCGGGTCGGCGACCGCGGCGAATCCCAGCATCAGCGATCGCGGCAGCGGCCAGGGCTGGCTGCCGAGATAGCGGATATCGCTGACCTCGACCCCCACTTCCTCACGGATCTCACGCGCGACACAGCGCTCCAGAGACTCCCCCGCCTCCACGAAACCCGCGAGCAGGGAGAACATCCGCTCCGGCCACGTGTGCTGACGGCCGAGCAGTACCCGGTCGGCGCCGTCGTGGACCAGGCAGATCACGGCCGGGTCGATGCGCGGGAACTCCTCGTGTCCCGAAGCGTTGACGCGCGACCAGCCGGCGTTGGAGACCGTGGTCGGGCTGCCGTCGACCGCGCTGAACCGGGCGCGGTCGTGCCAGTTCAGCAGGGCCAGCGCGGTGGACAGGATGCCGAGGGTCACATCGTCGAGCTGCAACGCGCTGCCGACCACCCGCAGATCCATCAGCTGACCGTCGAGCTCGTCGTCGCGGATCGCCCAGATGTGCGCGCCGTCGACCACGCCCAGCAGCACCGTGTCCGGGGTGGGCTCGGCCGCATAGGTCACCGCAGGTTCCAGGACGACCCGATCACCGTCGATACGAACCTGGCCCCGCCGGTTCATGCGCAGGAGTTTGGCGTCGGGCCAGCCCTGTTTCAGTGCTTGCTCGTCCGAACGCGCCGTTTCGGCGCGATCGAGGGCCGTGCGCGACAACAACGGGACACCATTCAGTTCGAATACCGACACGGTATCGAGACTATCTGTCCGCGCTATTTGTGCACGCGGCGGATGTAGAGGAGTTTGTCGCCGGTTTCGAGGGCGTCCACCTCCGGTTCGTCCACCCGGATCAACGTGCCCTCCCGCACGACGCCGAGCACGATATCGCGCAGATGCCGTGGCGAACCGCCCACCTCGTCGGATTCGACGTCACGTTCGGCGATCGCGAAACCCGCCTCCGGGGTGAGCAGATCCTCGATCATGTCGACGACGCTGGGCGTGGTGGTCGCGATGCCGAGCAGCCGCCCCGCCGTCTCCGAGGACACCACGACCGAATCGGCGCCGGACTGCCGCAGCAGATGGGTGTTCTCCGCCTCCCGGATCGAGGCGACGATCTTGGCCTTGGCATTGAGCTCGCGCGCGGTGAGGGTGACCAGGACCGCGGTGTCGTCGCGATTGGCGGCCACCACCAGCGACGAGGCGTGCTGAACTCCGGCCAGCCGCAGCACATCCGATCGAGTCGCCGAACCGTGCACCGTCACCAGACCGGCGTTGGCGGCCGCCTCGAGGACCCCCGCGTCGGTGTCGACGACCACGATCTCCGCCGGCTGGACTCCGTCGCCGAGCATCGCGTCGACCGCGGTCCGGCCCTTGGTCCCGTATCCCACGACCACGGTGTGATTACGCACCTTCTGCCTCCATCGCTGAATCTTGAACGCCTGACGTGACCGCTCGGTGAGCACCTGCAGGGTGGTACCGACCAGGACGATCAGGAAGAGCACGCGCAGCGGGGTGATCACGATCGTGTTGATCAGCCGCGCCTGTTCGGTGATCGGGGTGATATCGCCGTAGCCGGTCGTCGACAGCGACACCGTCGAGTAGTAGGCGGCGTCGAGCAGGGTCAGTTCCTCGCCGCGATTGTCGTGATAGCCGCCGCGTCCGAAGTACACCACCAGCGTCGCGGCCACCAGCAGCAGCACCGCGAACAGGACCCGACGAGTCAGCGAAACCCACGGGCTGGTGCGGAGTTCGGGAATACGCAGAATGCCGACCAGCGCGTAGTCGGGGCGTTCGGTCAAACGGCCCAGACCTCGTGAGCTGTCACCGAACACGGCGCCCCCCGGAAATGTCGTTGCTCACCTGTGCCACAGCTCGGCAGCGTACCGGCCTGACGCCGACTCGACGGACCGGGCACACGAGTGGAACAGTGACATATGTGGGGCGTGCGTCACTACACACTCGCCCGCGTACTCCTGAAGGGATACAGCATGAGTGATGTCGGCCGAGCCTCGCACCGGCGCGTGGTTCTGATGAGTACGGCACTGTTCGGCATGGGCACCCTGCATTTCCTCGTACCGAAGCCGTTCGACTCGATCGTGCCGCCCGCCCTGCCCGGCCGGGCCCGCACCTACACCTACGCCTCCGGAGTCGCCGAACTCGGTGTCGCGGTGGCGCTGGCGGTGCCACGCACCAGGCGCCTCGGCGGCCGGCTGGCCGCGCTGCTGTTCATCGCCGTCTTCCCCGCCAACGTCCAGTTCGCCGCCGATTCGGTGCGCAATCCGAAGGCCGGCGCACCGGTGAAGTGGGTGTCGGTACTGCGGTTGCCGCTGCAGGCCCCGATGATCTCCCAGGCACTGCGCATCAGCCGCGAAGCCGCCTGAGGTCGGTGCGCACGCCGCCGGGCGGGTCCGCGTCAGTCCAGAGCGGTGTCCGGCGGATAGCCGGCCTCGGGCGCGAAATCGGCCTCGGAGACCAACTCCGGGTCGGGCGCGGGCTCGGCGTCGAATCCGGACGCGACGGCGGACTCCGATTCCGGAGCCGGCTCCGGGTCGTCACCGAAGTCCGGCTCGGGCGGGAGGTCGGCGGGCGCCCAGGACGGCGCCGCATCGGCGATGAGGCCGGCCAGCTCGGCGGGGCCCGGCAGTTCGGCGGGTGCGACGGTGCGACCGCTGCGCACGTAATGAAATGCGGCGCCGACCTTTTCGAGTACCCGATCTTCGGGTTCGCCGATGCGCGCGGCGATCATCCGCGCCCACGCCACCCGGTAGACCGCCAGCTGCATCGCCACCGACCGTTCCTGCGCGCGGGTCGGTTCGGCGCCGGTCTTCCAGTCCACGACCAGCCACCGGCCACCGGGCTCACCGAATACCGCGTCCATCCGGCCGCGGATCAGGGTGCCGCCGATACTGGTCTCGAATCCCACTTCGACATCAATGGGATTGCGGTCGGCCCACGGTGAGGCCAGGAACGCCTCCTGCAGCCGGACCAGATCGCCGTCGGTGCCGCCGCTGTCGGCCGCACCGGGCAGCTCGTCGAAATCCAGCAGGCCCACCGCGCCGAACCAGCGCTGCAGCCAGGCGTGGAATGCGGTGCCGCGCCGCGCGAGCGGGCTCGGCGGATACGGCAGCGGCCGACGCAGCCGGGCCGCCAGCTTGGCCGGATCGGCACGCATATCGACCAGCGCCGTCGCGGGCAGTTGTGCGGGCAGCTCCACCTCGTGGATCCCGTCCGCCGTCGCGAAATGCTCGGCCAGCAGGGCATCCACATCGGCCGCCCACCCCTCGGGATCGGCCTCGGCGGATGCCCCGTTCTCGGCGGACGTCGTGGTGGCCGTCTCGGATTCGGCCGCCATATCGTCGAACAGATCCAGCTGGCGCGCCGGTTCGGCGGATCTCGACGGCACCGCGGCCGTCTCGGCCCGGCTCGCACCGACGGCGGTCCCGCGGCCGGCCGGTGAGAGTTCCGCCTCGGGCGGCAGGCTCGACATGGCCGCGCGGACGAGTGCCGCGCCCGCTTCCACCGCGGGGCGGCGCGCTCCCAGCGGATCCCGTGGCCAACCGGCGACCGCGGGATTGTCGGTGAACGGATTGCCCGCATCGCCCGCGGGCGCCTCGGCCCACACATCGATGCCGACCGTGCCGTGACCAGGTGACTCCGGATGTTCGGTCCACCGCTTCAGCTCGAGCAGGAAATCCGAGGGCCCCTTGGGAGCGGATCCGGTCTCGGCCCAGTGATGGGCCGAAACGAACAGTGCCCGTTCGGTTCTGGTGAGCGCGACGTAGAACAGGCGACGCTCCTCGTCGACGCGGCGGCGGGCGAGCGCGTCCTTGTGCTGCTTGATCGCCTGTTCGAGATCGCTGCGGTCGTAGAGTTCGCCGAGGTCGAGAACCGGGACGCCGTCGCGCCCGGCGGCGGAATCGGTGGTGTCCGAGCCGGGTTCGCGTTGCCGGTCCCCGCGCAACGCGGTGGGAAGTTCGGCGAGCGCGCCCAGCCAGGTACCCGCCGCGGTCCCGGAGGGGAACAGTCCGCGGACCACGTGCGGTACCGCCACCACCTCCCATTCCAGCCCCTTGGCGGCATGGACGGTCAGGACCTGCACCCGATCGTGGGCGACCTCCACTTCGCCCGGCTCCAAACCGTTTTCGACCTCCTCGGCGGCGGCGAGGAAACTCAGGAGGCCGGGCAGGGTGGCGCGATGATCTCCGGCGTATCCGGCGACCACATCGGCGAAGGCGTCCAGATGTTCGCGCCCGGCACCGGCGCCGACGGCCGCGCGGCGGGTCTGACTCTCCACGCCCACCCCGATGGTGCGTTCCACATCGGCAACCAGCTCCGGCAGCGACTGTCCGCCGCGTTCACGCAGGCCCGCGAGTTCCCGGGCCAGTGCGACGATCCGCGCATATCCGGACTCCGAATAACGATGCGGCGGACCGGGATCGGCTATCGCGTCGGCGATTCCCGCCTGCTCGGCGGGCTCCGGCGCCACCGCGCGCAGGGCGGCCGACAGCGCCTCGGTATCGGTGATGGGCTCGGAGCGGCCCTGCTGCCCGACGATCGACAGATCCCGCGCCCGCGCCGACAAGGCCGCCAGATCGCGCACACCCAGCCGCCAGCGGGCGCCGGTGAGAATCCGCATGGCGGCGCTACCAGCGGCGGGGTCGGCGATCAGCCGCAGGGTGGCGACGATATCGGCGACCTCCGGGGTGGCCAGGAGCCCGCCGAGACCGACGATCTCCACGGGCAGCCCCCGCGCCCGCAGCGCCTCGGCCAGTGGCGCCGCATCGGCATTGCGTCGCACCAGAACCGCGGAGGTGGGTGGCGGCTGCCCGGCGCCGGAGTGGCGCGCCCACTCGGCGGCGATCCGCTCGGCGACCCAATCCCGTTCGTCGGCAACGGTGTCGGTGAGCGCGAGGGCGACGGTTCCGGCGCTCGCCTGCGGGCGCGGGCGCAGCGCGTCCACCGATACGGCCCCCTCGGCGTCGCGCAGCGGTTCGGCGATCAGATTCGCCAGATCCAGCGCCTCGGGCGGATTCCGCCAGCTGGTGAGCAGCGGCAGCACCGGGGCGGGGGTATCGGGTGCCGCCGGAAAGTCGGTGGTGAAGCGGGGCAGATTGGCCGCCGAGGCGCCGCGCCAGCCGTAGATGGACTGCATCGGATCGCCGACCGCGGTCACCGCCGGCCGGGCGGCGAAATCCGGTCCCGACGCCGGGACCGCCACCTCGCCACCGACCGCACCGCGCTCACCGAACAGGGCGGCGAGCAGGATGCGCTGCGCGTGGCCGGTGTCCTGGTATTCGTCGAGCAGCACCAGCCGGAACCGCTCGCACTCGGCGGCCCCCACCTCGGAATGCGTCACGGCCAGCCGGGCCGCCAGTGACATCTGGGAGCCGAAATCCAAAGCGCCCCTGCGGCGTAACTCCTCGCCCAGGCGCGCCACCAGCGGCAGCAACGCCACCCGGTCCTGCTGGGCTTTGACGATCGCGCGCAATTCCTGCTTCGGACCGCCGCGCTGGCGCGGCCCGGCGGGCAGCGTGTCCACCAGCCGCTCCAGCTCGTGGTGCGCGGTCACGAGTTGTTCGGGCTCGACCAGGTGTTCGGCGAGCTGACCGGACAGCGCCAGCACCGCCTCGGTGACCGACACCGGGGTGCGCTCGGTATCGAGATCACCGTCCCAGCCGGTGACCACACGGTGCGCGAGCTGCCACAGCTGGGTTTCGGTGAGCAGCGTCGCGGAGGGTTCCACCGGCAGCAGCAGGCCGTGTTCGGACAGCAGCCGCCCCGCGTAGGAGTGATAGGTGCTGATCTCCGGTTCCGATCCGGCCAGCGTGGCACGCAATCGCCCGGTGCTGTCGATCTCCCGCAGCAACGGCGACCCGGCCAGCCGGGCCAGGCGGGTGCGGATACGAGTCGTCAACTGCTGCGCGGCTTTTCGAGTGAAGGTCAAGCCGAGAACCGCGTCCGGGGCCACCAGCCGGTTGGCGACCATCCACACCACGCGCGCGGCCATGGTCTCGGTCTTGCCGGCGCCGGCCCCCGCCACCACGAGGGTGGGGCCGAGCGGTGCGGCGATCACGGCGGCCTGTTCGTCGGTGGGTGGCGGCAGACCGAGGGTCTGCGCCAACTCCCCCGGCGTGATCGTCATCGATCCGTCACCTGCCGGCCCGCGTCCTGCACCGGACAGCTACCGGCCACCCGGCAGTGCCGGCAGCCGTCGTTGCGCATGGCCAGAAAGCCCGGTCCGCGAGTGGCAGCGGCGGCGGCATGAATAGTCGTGCGCCACTGGGCGATACCGTCGGAATCCAGTGCGGCCTGCAGACGTTCGGTGGCGCCGTCGCGGCTGGGCTTGGCCACGTAGACCAGCCGGGCGCCACCGGGATCGACGTGCCGGCCGTCCACCTCCGCGGCGAAACCGCCGACCCCCGCGGCCACCTGATAGGTGGCCAGCTGCGCGTGCTCTTCGGCGGCCTGTTTGGAGACCGGATTCTTCCCGGTCTTGACATCGACGATCACGAAGCGGCCCAGCGCATCTCGCTCCACGCGGTCGACCCGTCCGCGAATTCGCACCGGCACCTCGTCCGGATCGCGGGCCGGCAGGACACAGTCCACCGGCACCTCGACGCCGACCTCGGACAATTCGGCACGGGTGTTGCGCAACCACGCCAGGAAGGTGTCGACCATCGATTCGGTGCGCCGTAGTTCCAGCCGGGAGTGCCAGCTGTGCGGACCGTCGGCGCCGGAACTCGGATCGACCGCCCTCCACGCCTTGACCAGCGCGGCCTTGACCTGGTCCTCGGTCACCCGGCCGGCGAGCGCCTGCACCAGCGTGTGCACCAGATTGCCCTTGACCGCATGGGGATTGTCACCGTCACCCCCACCGTGGCGTTCCAGCGCCCAGCGCAGCGGACACGTCTTCAGCAGTTCCACCGTCGACGGCGACAGCGCCACCGGGCCGTCACCATCGTCCCACAGCGCCAGTTCGGAACTCGGGTCCGCGATGCCGTACCACTCGTCGGGATGCGCACCCCGCACCCCGGCCCGGGCCAGCCGCGCCAACTGGGCGGCCGCGCGATCGCGGCGCGCCGGATCGGCGGCCTCATCGCAGACCACACCACGCAATTCGGCGATCAGCGCCTGGGCGATCAGTGCGCGCCCCGGGTCGACCGGCGCCGGAATGCGGCCCGGCTCACCGGGTTCGGCCTCGGGATCGAGTTCGGCCAGGAAGCGGGAGGGCACCAGATCGCGGTCACCGGTGACGGATTCGACGGCGGTGACCAGCAGGCTGTAGCGAGCCCGGCTGCAGGCCACCAACAGCAGCCGGCGTTCCTCGGCCAGAATCGGGGCAGCGCGGCTGATCTGCTCCCCGGGATCGGCCACCCCACCCACCAGATCGACCAGTTCCTCCACGCCGAGCAGGGTGCCGCGCGGGCGCAGATTGGGCCAGATCCCCTCCTGCACACCGGCGACGGCCACCACATCCCATTCCCGGCCCGCCGCCGCGTGCGCGCTGACGATCGCGACCGCGTCACCCGGTTCGGTGAGCGGCGCCGAATCCTGGTTGATCTCCTGCATTTCCAGATATTCCACGAACCCGTCGACGGACGCACCGGGCAGGCGGTCGACATAGGCGGCCGCGGCGTCGAACAGTCCGACCGCCGCGTCCAGATCGCGATCGGCCTGCACGGCACCGGACCCGCCGCGCTCGGATTGCGCCACCCAGCGCTTCTCGAGTCGCGATGCCGTCCACAGCACCCACAGCACATCCTCGACGCCGGCCCCGCGCCGCAGCGCCCGGCGGGCGCGGTCGACCGCCTTGAGCACTCGGATCAGCGGTGCCACCTCGACCTCGGTGAGCTGCTGGATCAGGCCGCGATCGCCGACGCCGGTGATCAGATCCCGCAGTACCAGCGCCGAGGACCGATCCAGTTCGGAGTAGGGAGCGAGCGCTTCCGAGGAGTCCTCGGCGCCGGCGGTTCCGGTCGCGGCGTCCTCGGTGGGCGAATCCGCATCGAGATCCGTGCGCGAGTGGCCGCGTTCGATGAGGGCCCGGCGAATACCCCGGCGCAAGCGGCGCAGGCTGATCTGGTCCGCACCGCCGAGCGGGCCCAGCAGCAGGTCGAGGGCGTCGTCATCGGTGAACAGCTCCGACCGGCCGCGTTCGGCGACCAGCAGCGCCCGCAGTGCCTGCAACATCCAGGCCGCGCCGCGTCGCCGCGCCAGCGGTGTCGTCGGTTTCGGTTGCAGCACGGGCACTCCCGCGGCGGTGAGTGCCCGCCGCAGCGGCCCCAGCGACAGCGGCACCGAGCGCACCACGACCGCCATCCGCGACCACGGCATCTCGGCGGTGAGGTGGGCGCGGCGCAGATGGTCGGCGATGACGGCCGCTTCCTTGGCCGGTGTGGTGAGGACCCGCACCAGGACCTGTCCGTCCACGGCGGGGTCACCGAGCGGCGGCGGCCCACCGGTGCGTACCCCGAACCGGTGGGCCGTCCGTCCCGGCATGCGCCCGGCGATCCGCGCGACCGCCGCATGCACCGCCGGTGCGCAACGATGATCGTCGTGCAGGATGATCCGGCGTTCGGGCGGAGCATCGGGTTCGGTGACGAATCGGGTGTCCGCGCCACGGAAACTGAAGACCGCCTGATCCGGGTCGCCCGCCACCACGGTGGTCGCCGGGCCCGACCCGATCGCGCGAATCAGTTGCACGGCGAGCGGATCCACATGTTGGGTGTCGTCGACCAGCAGGGTGCGGACGCGGTCGCGTTCGGCGGCGAGCAGATCGGCGTCGGAGATCAGGACATCGAGTGCCGCACCGACGAGTTCGGCGGCGTCGAGCGCGGGCGCACTGGCCTCGGGCGCCTGCACCCCGACCGACCAGCGCAGCAGCATCGCGTACTCGTACCGCTGCGCGAACGCGCCGGCCGCCTCCCACTCCGCGCGATCGTGCAGCCGGCCCAGCTCGACCAGGTCCTCGGGTCCCAGATCCCGTTCGGTGGCGCGCAACATCAGATCGCGCAGCTGTTCGGCGAATCCGTCGGTGCCCAGCGCGGCGTGCAGGCGCTGCGGCCATAGCACCTCACCTCCGGCGGCGGCGTCGGCCAGCTCGCCACGCAGCATCTCGCGGAGGGCGACATCCTGTTCGGCGCCGGTGAGCAATCGCGGCGGCGGGTTGCCGCGAGCAGCCGCGTGGGTGCGCAGGATCGCGAAGGCGTACGAGTGCACGGTGCGCACCATCGGCTCCCGGCTGGCGCCGGGTACGCCACCGAGTTCGGGCGCGACCGCGTTCAGCTGCCGGGTGAGTGCGCTGCGGACCCGCAGTGCGGCCTGTTTGGAATGGGTGAGGATCACCACCGATTCCGGATCGGCGCCCGCGGTGATCCGGTCGACGGCCAGATCGGTCAGCAGGGCGGTCTTCCCGGTTCCCGGACCGCCGAGTACCTGCCAGGGACGCCAGCCGGGATCCGCGCCGAACCCACCCGCGAACAGCGTTCGGACGTCGGCACCCCATTCGCGTTGCCGGGGTGCGGTCTCACTGCGGTGCACCAGTCGCACCGAGCTATCCGATCGCATCACAGCGGCTATTTCAACAGACACCCCCGACAGAATTGAATTCCGTGACAGCAAACGCACCCCGGCACCGCGCTGTGTCCGACCTGTGATCGGCGCCACCCGCCACCGACCGGTATTCGCCGAATTCCCGGACACACCACGCTGGAGTGAACAAGTGCCTGGTGAGGGCCTCCCCGGCGGCAGTCCGCGGCACCGGGATCCGGCCGCCGCGAATATCGGACCGGAAATCGCGCGGCCGCACCCGTTCCCCGGCCGTTCACCGAAACGGACAGCCTCCGGCAATCGCCGACGGCGAATCCGGCACGACATTCGCGCTGCGCGCCAACACCTTTGCGCCGGGCCCCACCGCCACGCTGCGCGCCGCCGGGCGGGCGACGGCACAATGAGCGGTGTGCACGACGCCCATGTTCATCGCTTCGGCCCCGCCGACGGTCACCTCGTCCTCGCCCTGCACGGGCTGACCGGACACGGTCTGCGCTGGGCCGACCTGGCCGAGCGCCATCTGCCCGAGGCCCGCGTGCTGGCACCCGACCTGCGCGGGCACGGCCGGGCCGGTGCGCTGCCGCCGTGGACCTACGAGCAGATCGTCGACGATCTCGTCGAGTTGCTCGCGGCCGATCTCGTCGAACACACCGAACCGGCGATCGTGCTGGCCCATTCGTTCGGCGCCGCGGTGGCCGTCCATCTCGCCCGCCACCGGCCGGATCTGGTGCGGGCGCTGGTCCTGCTCGATCCGGCGATCGGGCTGGATCCGCAGCTGGTCCACGACATCGCCGAGGCCGGGCTCGCCCGGCCGGACTATGCCGATATCGCCGAGGCGCGCCAGGACAAGCTCGCCACCGCCTGGGCCGATGTGGACCCCGGTCTGCTCGAGGCGGAACTCGCCCAACATCTGGTCGCGACACCCGAGGGCCGGATGACGTGGCGGATGAGCCTGCCGGCCATCACCTCGTACTGGGGACAGCTGGCGCGCGAGCTGGTACTGCCGCCACCGCAGATCCCGACAGTGCTGGTCCAGGCCGGGAAAGCGCCCTTCGTCACGCCCGCCACCCGGGCGGCGTTCGCCACCCTGCCGCGGTTCACCCTGCACGAATTCGACTGCGATCACATGGTGGCCCAGGCGCGCCCCGCCGAAACCGCCGATATCGTGCGGTCGGTGTTGTGATGGCCACCTCCGATGCCGAGATCGAACGAGTGCGCGAACTGGTGGCCGCGATACCGCCCGGACGGGTCGCGACCTACGGCGACATCGCGGCCGCGGCCGGGCTGTCGACCCCGCGCACCGTCGGCTGGATCATGCGCACCGACTCGGCGGATCTGCCGTGGCATCGGGTGCTGCGTGCCGACGGCACCCCGGCCGCCCACCTGGCGCATCGGCAGCTGCGCCTGCTGACCGAGGAGGGCTGCCCGACCCGCGGTGACCGGGTGGACCTGGCCGCGGCCCGGTTTCGCTTCGAGTCCTGATCCGGCCCGGCCGATCCGGCGCCGACCCACGATGTCCGAATCCGCCCGTACCCGCCGGACGGCGTCTACCGTGGAGTTATGTCCACCCGTCTGGCGTGCGTGGTGTTCGATGCGATCCGGCCCCGGACCGTGGCCCGGTTCTGGGCGGAGTTGCTCGGCTGGCAGGTCACCGTGGATCGTCCGGAGGCGGTCGAGGTGGCGGCCCCCGATCCCGACGCCGCCGATGTGGCTCTGATGTTCCTGCCGACGACCAGACCGAAATCCGGGAAGAACCGGATCCACCTCGATCTGGTCGGACATTCACTGGATCATCAACGCGTCCAAGTGGATCGGGCGCTGGCGCTGGGTGCGCGACCGGCCGATATCGGGCAGGGCGCGGTGCCGTGGTCGGTGCTGTCGGATCCGGAGGGCAACGAGTTCTGTGTGCTGGAACCGCGGGAGGAATATGTCGACACCGGTGCGGTCGCCGCGATCGTGGTCGATACCCCGCATCCCGGACAGCTGGCGCGGTTCTGGTCGGCCGCCGCGGGCTGGCCGCTCACCCACGACGAATCGGAGGTGGCCGGTATCCGCTCGGCGACCGGGCTGGGTCCGTGGCTGGAATTCCTGCGCACCGGGGTCGCGGATCGCGAATGCGATCGCCTGCGCCTCGATATCGTCGCCACCCCCACCGGTGATCCCGCCTCGGAGGTCGCGCGGCTCACGGCCGCCGGCGCCGTCGCGTGCGACGGCACCCCGCATCCGCCCGCACAGGCGGAACTGGCCGATCCGGAGACCAACCGCTTCCGGTTGCTGCTCGCGCCGAGTGATTGACCGGGCGCACACCCTCGGCGCCTACCCGCCCGCACACTACGATCGGTCCATGATCAACCTGCCGGGTGGGCCGCTGTGACGACAGTCGACGCGATCGTGCTGGCCGGTGGGCGCGCCACCCGGATGGGTGGCGTGGACAAACCCGCGATCGCCGTGGGCGGGCGGGCGATGCTGGGTGTCGCGGTGGAAGCGGTCGCGGCCTGTGCTCGCACCGTGGTCGTCGGCCCGCAGCGGCCGGAGCTCGGCCCCGGCATCCGGCAGGTGCAAGAGGTTCCGGCCGGGTCCGGACCGGTCGCCGCCCTGGCCTGCGGGATGCGCGCACTGCAGGAATGCGATTTTCCGGCGGATCTGGTGGTGGTCCTGGCCGCCGATCTGCCGTTCCTGACCGCCCCGGCGGTCGACGAATTGATCGAGCACGCAACGACTTCCGCGGCCGATGCGGTCTTCGCGACCGACGAGTCCGGGCGCCCGCAGTATCTGGTGGGCGTCTGGCGGCACGCGGCGCTGCTGGCGGCGCTGCAGCAGTTGGATTCGGTCGCCAATCAACCGATGAAGGCTCTCGTTCCGGTCGATACCGTCATGGTGCCGCTGTCCGGGATCGCCGACTGCGACACCCCCGAGCAGGTACGCGCCGCCCAGGCCGCGGCGCCGCCGCTGCCGTTGGAGCGGGCGCGCGAGATCCTGGCGACCGGCCTCACCCGGCTGCCGGTCCGCGAAGCCCGCCCGGCCTCGGTTCCCGGTGCGGCCCTGGCCGCGCCGCTGACCGCGGCCGAGGCGCTACCCCGGTTCGATGTCTCGGCGATGGACGGGTACGCGGTGGCGGGCTCGCCACCGTGGCGGCTGCGCCACGATGTCGGCTTCGCCGGCGGTGAGCGCCCGGTCGGTCTGCTCGCCGGTGAGGCGGTGCGGATCGCGACCGGGGCACATATCCCCGAGGGCACGGACGCGGTGATCCGCGACGAGTACATCCGGCTCGACGACGGTGTCCTGCGACGACTGCCCGACGCGCCGATCCGCGACGACATCCGCCGCCGCGGCGAGGATTGGGCCGTCGGCGATACCGTCGCCGCCGCGGGCACCCCGGTGACCGCCGCGCTGATCTCGGTGGCGGCGGCGGCCGAGGTGGCCACCGTCCGGGTCCGTGGACCGGTCCGGGCGCGAATCATCATGACCGGCGACGAGATTCGCAGCGAGGGACCGCTGCACAGCGGCCAGACCCGCGACTCGATCGGCCCGGTACTGCCGAATCTGTTGTCCTGGCACGGAATCGCACCGTCGGACCGCGTCCATCTGCGGGATACGCCGAACGGATTCGACGAAGTGCTGACCGCCCCGTCCGATGACGATCTCCTGGTGATCGTCGGGGCGACGGGCGGCGGCGCCGCGGATCAGCTGCGCAGTGCCCTGGATCGGGCCGGGGCGCGCATTCTGGTGCACCGCTTGCGGATGCGTCCCGGCGGTTCCACCGTGGTCGCCGAATTGTCCGGCGGCCCCGTGGTTCTCGGCCTGCCGGGAAATCCGTTCGCGGCGGTGGCCACGCTGTCGGCGTTGGCTCCGGCCGTCGTGTCCGGTCTCACCGGACGCCCCCCGGCACGGATTCGGACCGCTCCCCTGCTCAACGCGGGTGAGATCTCCGGACCGGTCCCACGGATCGTGCCCGCGCGCGCGGCTGCCGCGGGCGGCTGGCTGGGCGATGCGCATATTCGCACCGCCCATCTGGCCGGACTGCTCGATCGCGAAGCACTGGTCCTCGTCCCCGCCGGGGCCGCCGACGGCGCACCGGTCGAATACCTGCCACTACCGGGATGAACCGTGCCCGCTGTGCGGCCGAGGGTTGCGCCGGCACCCACCCGCGCGCATTCTGTAACGCGTTCTAGAAATCTAGGAGGCCGTGCATGTCCACCTCGAGCGAGCTCGTCACCACCTTCTGCGCCGAATGGCGCACCGGCACCCCCGAGTCGATCGTGGAGTTCTTCAGCGACGACGCCGTCTACCACAACATTCCGATGGAGCCGCTGCGTGGGAAGGCCGCGATCCTCGACTTCCTCCGGGGTTTCATCGGCAACTTCGGACATATCGACTTCGATATCCACCATCAGGCCGAGGTCGGCGCCATGGTGCTCAACGAGCGCACCGATCGCTTCACCGTCGGCGAGAACAAGGTCGAGTTGCCGGTGATGGGCAGCTTCGAGGTCCGCGACGGCAAAATCGTGGCCTGGCGCGACTACTTCGACATGGCGCCCTTCACGGCGATGGCCGCCCAGCAGGGCTGACCGTCCCGGCGGGCACGCGATCGCGGTGGGCCGGGTCCGGGATCGGCACCGCCGCGAGCGGCCGCCGGGTATACGGGTCACCCGGTCTGCCGAAAACCGCGGCCGTCGAACCGGTTTCGACCACCCGGCCGCCGCGCAGCACCACCACCCGATCGGGACACCGTGCACCACCGCCAGATCATGGCTGATGAACAGGCCGGCGAAGCCGTAGTCCTCACGCAGATCGGCGCACAGTTCCAGTACCTGCGCCTGTACCGACACATCCAGCGCACTGGTGGGTTCGTCGGCGACCACCAGGCGTGGCGCCAGCGCCAGGGCCCGCGCCAGCACCACCCGCTGTCGCTGCCCACCGGACACCTCGGCGGGTCGCGCACGGCGATTCCCGGGGCGGGTACCTGATCTATATCGAAGACGGTCGAATCACGTTCGGATTCAACGCATTCGGACGCTATGCCGAAGTCTCCGCGCCGATCGCCGCCGGCACCCGGGAGATCGTCCTGGCCGCGACCGTACGCCCACGACTGCGCTCTGGGATTTCGCATCGCCCCTCGACGGCGCCTCCGTCGCGACCCTGCCCGAGCAGGTGCAACTCGTCGGAATGGCGGGCCCGCTGCGAGTGCCGGAGCCGGTGGTGCGGGCGGTGGAATCCGAAGCGGAGCTCGTCGCGGAATAGCTTCCTAGGCTTCGGCAGAGGGACGCACTGCCTGAACTTCGATGGCGGCGTGCACCTTGTCGATGCCGCCTCGCAGGATCGCCAGCGGGACGAAGTAGAAGGCATGGTTCCAGTACCGCTTGACGATCTTGTCGAATACGCGCCGTGTCTCGGTCTCGGGCAGCATGCGCGCCACCGCTTCGACCGGCTCGCCTTTCACCTTGCCCAGCACTCCGCACTTCTGGATGGTGACCCGCGGGGTGTTCCCGATCCGCTTGGTCTTCCAGGATCCGTCGTCGGTGATGATCAGGAGCTTGTCGCCCTCGGGCACGCCCCAGACCGGGGTCGGCTTGGGCCTGCCGTCCTTGGTGAAGGTGGTCAGCAGCAGATACCTCGCGCGGTAGACATCCTCGAAGGTCGGAGCCATGGAACGGTTCACCTCTGCTCGATCGCTTCCGGACAACACTTAGCCGACAACCATAGTCGCGCCCAGCCGCGGCTGTAGCCGTTACGGAAGATCAGCACCGGCGATCGGCCTCCATCCGCTCATGTCACGACCGAACCGATTGCCGCGTAGCTGATTTCGTGCAGCCACCGATGATGCTCGACGGCGGGATTCCACTGTGTGAGAGGCAAGACGAATACCGAACGCGGGGTGCGATGACGCTCCGATGCGGCTCGTGTCGACTACGCGGATGGTCGCCCGAACACGCCATCCTGCGGGCTGGGTCGGGTTCGTGATTCGAAGAATCCCCGTGGGCCTGCGCTCGTTTTCACCCCCGGTGAGTGGGGATGCCTTCACCGGGGATGTGCGGTTCTCCAAATACAAATCGCCCGTGAAGGTTTCCGCGTAGACGACGCTGTGCGCTTCATCGCCGAAACGCAGCATGACGAAGGGGCCCAGGGCTTCTCCCAGCAACCAATTCGGGCTGGTAGGTCGCAATCTCCTGTGCAGCGGTCTCCAACCCGGCGTAGATGTCGAAGTCGGCGGGTATCAAGTCGTCGTACTCATGCCACTACTTCTTTGTATTGGCTTGCTGTGCAATTTCTTTCATAGCCTCGATCTTCTCTCGATCGATGGAACAGCTTCCGGGTGAGGCCCTTCTCGATCCGCGTCAAGGTAGGGGCCGAGCGGCCGATGTGATCGGCGGCCTCGGCCGGACTCATCCCGCCTCCTGCCGAGCCAGCCGCAGGTAATAACCGAGCTGGCGCTTCGGCAGCGAGAGCGCTTCCCCTGTTTCGACCATCACATGCCCCCTGGCTGTTGTCGTTTCGAGTTGAAACGGTGCTTGGCGAATTCTGTAATCCGTCCTGGCGCATTGCGTCACTTCACACGAAAGTTCATGGGGCGCATGCAGCCCGTTTCCGCCCGCCGCGGCCCGTTAGGGAGCGTATCCGATGACCGATTCCACAGCGAATAATTCACCCGCACAACAGGATCTCGCTGGTGCAGCAGGTCAACGACGACCACGACACGGTCACCGTCGTAACCAAGAGTGGCGAGAACGCGGTCCTCGTCTCCGAGTCCGATTGGACGGCTGGGAAACCTACACGTCCTGGCCGGCACGAGATCGAACGGTCCTGAAAGCAGCGAACAAGTTGATCACCGCGGTGCTCGCCGACCCGTTCACCGGCATCGGGAAGCCCGAGCCGCTCAAATACCAGCTTGCCGGGAACTGGTCGCGACGAATCACCAGAGAACACCGCCTGATCTACTACGTCACCGACAGCGAAGTCGCCATCGTGTGCGTAGGCGGACACTACGACGACCGAGGCACAGGCCGATCCACGACCCGGGAGAAGAGCCCGCACGACACGGGCTCTCGACCGCACTCCCGCCCGGGTCAGGGCTCGAGGTCGACAACCCCTGTGCCGCTGGCGATATCGAGTGGCACCGAGACCTGATCGTGCGCGATCAGCCAGGTGCCGTCGATCTTCCGCAGACCGAAGGTGGCTCTGACCCACGTCCCCGGGGCGGCCGTGCCGTCGTTCAGCGTGCCGCGCAGACGCCCGAAGCCGTGCCCGTACGCCACGTCATCGCCCACGACGAACGTCAGATCGCGGAACTCGTAGTCCACCTCCGCGAAGAACCGGAACACCTTCGCCCAGTTCTCCAGCTTCGCCGCAACCCCCGCATGCTGCAGCGGCGGCTCGACATCGAAGGACACCACGTCGGGCGTGTAGCCCTGCTTCAGGGCTTGGAGATCCTTGGTCCGCAGTCCCTCCACCAACTCGGCGAATCGCCCGCGAATCTCGGCCTCGTCCTGCGCGGCGCGGTCAGCGGGTGACCGAAAGTCGTTCGGCGTCGTCATGATCGGCTCCTTCCGGGGTGCTGTTCGAGGTGTCGGCGGCGGGCCGGCGCAGCGGCGCCAGCGCGGTGCTCCACGCGATGATCTGGTCCAGTGTCTTGGTCAAGGCGTCGGCATGGTGGTCGCGCGGGATGAATGTGGTGTTGTTCTCGAAATCGGTGAGCACCGAGATCGAGACCTGGTAGCCGACGTCGGCCATGCCCAGTGTGCTGCAGACCGTGCGCAGTTGCACCACGGCCCGGGCGCCGCCGTTCACCCCGTAGGAAACGAATCCGAGCGCCTTGTTCGTCCACTCCGCGAACAGGTGGTCCAAGGCGTTCTTGAGTACGCCGGGAGCGCCGCCGTTGTACTCCGGCGTCACGATCACGAAGGCGTCGAATGGGGCGATCCGTTCGGCCCAGGCACGGGTGTGTTCGTGGGCCGACGGGCCGAACATCGGCGGCACCGGCTCGTCGAGATGGGGAAGTGGGTGGTCACGCAGGTCGACCAGTTCGAACTCGGCGTCGTCCCGCCGCGATGCCGTGTCCAGCACCCACCGGGCGATCTGGGCGCCGTTGCGGTTGGGCCGGGTACTACCGAGGATGATGCCGATTCTGGTCATATCCGGAACTCCTGTGTCGCTGAAAGTGTCACACCCTTCCGACGACACAGCCGTCCCGAATGTCAGGCCGTCGCGCGGGCCCGGCCGACAGGGCGACAGCTCGCGCTCGATCAGTTCGCCAGCGCCTCGACCGTCACGGCCACGCGGCGAGCGCGGGTCTCGGGGCGCTTGGCGGAGGTGATCGACCCGACCTGCTCGCGCCTGCGGCTGTAGGACAGCCCGTCGAAGGCGGCGCGGAGCCCGGCCTCGGCCAGGGCTGCGGCCAGATCGTCGGGGACGGCGACGACCCGTTCGGCGGTATCGCGCTCGACGGTCACCTCGACGGTGTCACCCCGCTGCTTGCCGAGTTCGGCGCGAATGGCCCCGAGCACGCCCAGGCACGGGCCGTCGCCCATGGAGACGACGGAGCCGATGTAGTCGACGCCGTCGAAGGTCGCCCGCACCGGAATCCGGCCACCGCCGCCCAGTGCGGTGACCACCTCCACCGGCACCGCGACGTACGCACCGCCGCCGCGAGCGGATTCGATTCGCGCCTGGAAGCGTTCCATACCGGGATGCTAGCCGCCGGAGTCCGCTCCGGCGGCGACCGTTCCGCAAACAATGTCGCGGCCGTGGTAACCGGCGTCACTTTCGCCGGTGAACCGCTGTCCTCTCGACCCGATTCGGCGGCGCCGAATGTGTTAACAAATGTAAAACACCCGAGAAGCGCCCGTTTCCAAAGCTTCACCGCGCGGCCGCGTAACCCCGCTCCGACCGGACGGCGAGGTGACGCAAACCGATATCCGCCCAGGTCGGACCGGAATCCACCGGGCCGATCCGCAATTGCCCAGTGACCGTCAGGTTTCCCGCACCTCACAGCTCACCATCCCCCTGAACGGGGTGTGAGCACATTGTTTTGCCGCCGTCGCCGGCGTCCCTACTCTCGGTTGCGTCAGCCCGATTTCACTTGTCTCGATGGGGGCGCTGTGGTCATTTCACACCAGAAGGGTTCGACCCCCTCGTCAGCGTCGAACGGCGTAGCCGCGGAATCGAACGGCGAGCACGCGACGGCGAGCACGGTCTCACCGTCCGACGCGCTCCTGACATTGGGCCGCTACTTCCAACGCGGTGAAGTGTCCGACGATCTGCGCACGGTGCACAAGGTCGGTGGGCGCGAGGCCGACGAGTTCTATCGCGATCGATGGGCCCACGACAAGGTGGTGCGGTCGACGCACGGCGTGAACTGCACCGGATCGTGTTCGTGGAAGATCTACGTCTCCGACGGTGTGATCACCTGGGAGTCCCAGCAGACCGACTATCCGTCGGTGGGCGCCGACAAGCCGGAATACGAGCCACGCGGCTGTCCCCGCGGAGCGTCGTTCTCCTGGTACACCTACAGCCCGGCCAGAGTCCGCTACCCGTATGTACGCGGGGCGCTGCTCGAGATGTATCGAGATGCCAAGGCCCGCGTGAAGGATCCGGTGCTGGCCTGGGCCGACATCGTCGAAGACGCCGAGCGGGCGAAGACCTACAAATCCGCGCGCGGCAAGGGCGGATTCGTGCGGGCCGAGTGGTGGGAGGCGGCCGAAATCGCCGCCGCCGCACATGTTCACACGATCAAACAGTACGGTCCCGACCGCATCGCGGGCTTCTCCCCGATTCCGGCGATGTCGATGGTCTCGCACGCGGTCGGCGCGCGGTTCATCTCGCTGCTCGGTGGATCCATGCTGTCGTTCTACGACTGGTACGCCGATCTGCCGGTGGCCTCACCGCAGGTCTTCGGGGACCAGACCGATGTGCCGGAATCCGCGGACTGGTTCGACGCCGGCTACCTGATCATGTGGGGGTCGAACGTCCCGGTGACGCGAACACCGGACGCGCACTACATGACCGAGGCCCGCTATCGCGGCCAGAAGGTCGTCGTGGTCTCCCCCGATTACGCCGACAACACCAAGTTCGCCGATGAATGGCTCCCCGCCCGACCGGGCACCGATGCCGCGCTGGCGATGGCGATGGGTCACGTCGTACTCCGCGAATTCTTCGTGGAACGCTCGACACCCCGATTCGACGACTACATCAAGCGCTACACCGATCTGCCGTTCCTGATCACCCTCGACGAGCGCGAGGGCGGCTGGAACGACAACGGTGAATACCAGGGCCACACCTGGCTGCCCGGAAAGTTCCTCACCGCGGCCGATCTCGCCGCGGCGGGTGACGCCGACTTCGATGTGGACAACGCCGACCACAAGACGGTGCTGCTGGACGGCGACGGAAATCCCGTGGTCCCCAACGGAACCCTGGGTGACCGCTTCGGCGATTCGGGCGCCGGACGATGGAACCTGGATCTAGGGGAGGTCGATCCCCTGCTGACGCTGTACGGCCGCACCGACGATGCTGCGGCCGTACAGTTCCCCCGTTTCGACGCCGCCTCCGCCGCCGTCACGCGCTCGGTGCCGACGATGACGGTGGCCGGACGCCGCGTCACGACCGTCTTCGATCTACTGCTGGCCCAGTACGGCGTGGGCCGGCCCGGCCTGTCCGGCGACTGGGCCACCGGCTACGACGACGCATCCGCGCCCTACACCCCCGCCTGGCAGGAAGCGATCACGGGAGTGCCCGCCGCCCAGTCGATCCGGATCGCGCGCGAATTCGCCGACAATGCCGACCGTTCCGGCGGCCGGTCGATGATTGTGATGGGCGCGGGCACCAACCACTGGTTCCATTCCGATCAGATCTATCGCGCGTTCTTCACCCTCACACTGCTCACCGGCTGTCAGGGGGTGAACGGCGGCGGCTGGGCCCATTACGTCGGCCAGGAGAAGTGCCGTCCGGTGACCGGCTGGTCCACCCTGGCGTTCGGTCTGGACTGGCAGCGCCCGCCGCGGCAGATGCAGGGCACGGTGTTCTGGTATCTGACCAACGACCAGTGGCGCTACGACCCGTTCACCTCCGAATCCTTCGCGTCCCCACTGGGTTCGGGAGCATTCGCCGGTCGCACGGCGGCCGACAACATCGCGCTCGCCTCCCGGCTGGGCTGGATGCCGAGCTACCCCACCTTCGACCGCAATCCCCTGGATCTGGTCGACGACGCGGCGGCCGCGGGCATGTCGCCACAGGAGTATGTCGTCGACGGCCTGAAATCGGGTGAGCTGAACTTCGCCTGCGAGGATCCCGACGCCCCGGAGAACTTCCCCCGGGTACTGACCGTCTGGCGGGCGAATCTGCTGGGATCCTCCGGTAAGGGCAACGAGTACTTCCACCGGCATCTGCTGGGCGCCGATTCGAATCTGCAGGCCGATGATTCCACCGGCGTGCGCCCCACCGAGGTGCGCTGGCGCGAGCAGGCCCCGACCGGCAAGCTGGATCTGCTGATGTCGATGGATTTCCGGATGACCTCCACGACGCTGTTCTCCGACATCGTTTTCCCGGCCGCGACCTGGTACGAGAAACACGATCTGTCCTCCACGGATATGCATCCGTTCGTGCACGCCTTCTCCCCCGCCATCTCCCCGCCGTGGGAGGCGAAGACCGATTTCGACGCCTTCCATCGGATCGCGCGCGGATTCTCCTGGCTGGCCGAGAAACATCTCGGTGTGCGCAAGGATCTGGTCGCGGTGCCGCTGCAGCACGATTCGGCCGATGCGCTGGCACAGGCGCGCGGGCGGGTGCTGGACTGGAAAGCCGGTGAATGCGAGCCGGTTCCGGGGCGTACCATGCCGAAACTCGTAGTGGTGGAACGGGATTACCCGAAACTCGCGGAGAAGATGGCGGCCCTGGGCCCGCTGATCGAAACACTCGGTGTCACCACGAAAGGCGTCACCACGATTCCCGACGCCGAGGTCGAATATCTACGCGGTGTCAACGGCGCCGTGGTTTCCGGTGCCGCACAGGGTCGCCCGTCGCTGGCCAGGGACACGCACGCGGCGGAGGCCATTCTGGCCCTGTCCGGCACCACCAACGGCCGGCTCGCGGTGGAGGGATTCCACGTGCTCGAGCAGCGCACCGGAACCCGGCTGGCCGATCTGGCCGCCGAACACGAGGGCAAGCGCATCAGTTTCGCGGACACCCAGGCCCGGCCCGTACCGGTGATCACCTCACCGGAGTGGTCCGGATCCGAGACCGGCGGGCGCCGGTACTCCCCGTTCACCATCAACACCGAACGACTCAAGCCCTGGCACACCCTCACCGGTCGTCAGCACTTCTATCTCGATCACGACTGGATGATCGAACTGGGCGAGCAACTTCCCATCTTCCGGCCGCCGCTGGACATGTCGGCACTGTTCCGGGAGCCCGAGATCGGCACCGTGGGAGACGGCGCGATCGGTGAGAGGGGTGTCACCGTCCGCTACCTGACCCCGCATTCCAAGTGGTCCATCCACTCGGCCTATCAGGACAACCTGCATATGCTCACCCTCTCCCGGGGCGGGCAGGCCATCTGGATGTCCGATCGCGACGCCGCGAAAATCGGTGTGGCGGACAATGACTGGATCGAGGCGGTCAACCGCAACGGCGTCGTGGTGGCGCGGGCGATCGTCAGCCACCGGATGCCGGAGGGCACGGTGTTCATGTACCACGCGCAGGACCGCGCGGTGGATGTGCCGCGGATCGAGGGCACGCCACAACTGCGGGCGGGCAGGGGCAAACGCGGCGGTATCCACAACGCGCTCACCCGAATCATGATCAAGCCCACTCACCTGATCGGTGGCTACGCCCAGCAGTCGTTCGCCCTCAACTACCACGGGCCCACCGGAAATCAGCGTGACGAGGTCACCACGATCCGCAAACGTTCACAGGAAGTGGCGTACTGACATGACGAGGTCACCACGCTGTATCCGATTGCGCTCACAGGAGGTGCGGTACTGATGCGTGTCATGGCACAGCTGGCCATGGTGATGAACCTGGACAAGTGCATCGGATGCCACACCTGCAGCGTCACCTGCAAACAGGCCTGGACCAATCGCGGCGGCACCGAATACGTCTGGTTCAACAATGTGGAAACCCGTCCGGGACAGGGCTATCCACGTGGCTACCAGGATCAGGAGAAGTGGAAGGGCGGCTGGAAGCTCGACCGCCGCGGACGGCTCACCCTGAAGTCCGGCTCGCGAATGAAGCGTCTGCTCAACATCTTCGCCAATCCCGACCTGCCCACGGTCTCGGACTACTACGACCCGTGGAGCTACGACTACGACAATCTGCTGTCGGCGCCGGCCATGGACACCACCCCGGTGGCACGGCCGAAATCGCTGATCACCGGCGAGGATACGAAGGTCACCTGGGGCGCGAACTGGGATGACGATCTCGGGTCGGGCCCGGATCAGGTGGGCCGGGATCCGCTGCTGTCGCGGCTGTCGGAGCAGGTCAAACTCGAGTTCGAGCAAACCTTCATGTTCTATCTGCCGCGCATCTGCGAGCACTGCCTGAATCCGTCCTGTGGCGCGTCCTGCCCGTCCGGCGCGATCTACAAGCGCGCCGAGGACGGCATCGTGCTCGTCGACCAGGACAAATGCCGCGGCTGGCGGCAGTGCATCACCGGCTGCCCCTACAAGAAGATCTACTTCAACCACAAGACCGGCAAGGCCGAGAAGTGCACGTTCTGCTACCCGCGAGTGGAGGTCGGCATCCCGACCGTGTGCTCGGAGACCTGTGTGGGGCGGCTGCGCTATATCGGGGTGCTGCTCTACGACGCCGACGCGGTGCTCGAGGCCGCATCGGTCACCGATGAGACCCAACTCTATCCGTCCCAGCTCGGCGTCTTCCTCAATCCGCACGATCCGCGGGTGATCACCGAGGCCGAGCGCGCCGGCATCTCGCCGGAATGGATTGCGGCCGCCCAGGATTCGCCGGTCTACAAGCTGATCGTCGACTACAAGATCGCCCTGCCGCTGCATCCGGAATACCGGACCATGCCGATGGTCTGGTACGTGCCGCCGCTGTCGCCGATGGTGGATGTGCTGTCGGAGACCGGGCACGACGGTGAGGACGCCGGCAATCTGTTCGGCGCTATCGACGCACTGCGGATTCCGGTGGAGTACCTGGCCGAACTGTTCACCGCCGGTGACGTCGCGCCGGTGCGCGCGGCCCTGCAGCGACTGGCGGGAATGCGCTCGTTCATGCGCTCGATCAATCTCGGTCAGGAGCCGGATCTCGAGCTCCCCGGCGCGCTGGGCCTGGAACCCGAGGAGATCGAGGCCATGTACCGGTTGCTGGCCATCGCCAAATACGAACACCGATACGTGATTCCGTCGGGCGCGACCTCGCGGGCGCACGAACTGGATTCCCTCGCCACCGGCTGCAGCCTCGACGGTGACGGCGGCCCGGGGATGACCGCATTCGATGTGACATCGGAGAAGTTCGCGCTTGTCGACGCCAATACCGCTGCGCCGGAACAGAAATCGGGCCGGATCAACCTGCTGAACTGGAACGGCGGATCGACCGACGGGCTGATGCCCTCGCGACCCGGCGAACAGGCCACCGCCCCGGAGCCCACGGGGGCTCCCCGATGATCGAATTCCGTTGCCGGAAAGCCGGTTTCGCGCGTGCGCCGCTACCGCGGTCCGGCGACCGCCCTCGCCGCGCTCACGGCGCGGGCGCGGCCCGGCGACGCCACACCGGTCGAGGAGCTGTCTCATGGGATTGCTGACCCCGCGCAAACGCCCTGCCCCCGCCATCGCGATATCCGAACGCGACCGCCGCCTGGTGTGGCGGATCTCCGCACTCCTGCTCGACTACCCGAGCCCCGATACGCTGGCGATGGCGGGTGAGTTGTCCGCTGCGGTCACGACGCTGCCCGATCCGGTGCGTGACCACCTCACCGCGCTGCTCACCCATCTCCGCGACACTCCACCGCTGACCTCGGCGCGCGACTATGTCGAAACCTTCGATCTGCGCCGTCGAGCCAGTCTGCACCTGACCTATTACGCCTACGGCGATACCCGCAAGCGTGGCATGGCGCTGCTGCGTTTCAAACACGCCTACCGGCACGCGGGTGCGGAACTGTCCGATCACGAACTGCCCGACCATCTGCCGGTACTGCTCGAATTCGCCGCCACCGTCGATCCGATCGGCGGCGAACGCCTGCTGGGCGAACATGTGCCGGTGCTCGAGATGCTTCGGCTGTCGCTGACCGACAGCGCATCGCCCTACGCTGCCGCGCTGGCGGCCGTGCTGTGCACCCTTCCGCCGCCGACGACGGCCGACCGGCGCCGGATCGCGGAGCTGGCCGCACAGGGCCCGCCGGATGAGGACGTCGGCCTGGAAACGTATTCGATGGGCGGCGACACGATGCACCCCGCGATGAACCCCGCCCTGTATTCGCCACCCGCTGCCGAGAATTCCGCGACCGCAGGGCTTTTCGCCGGAACCGGAGACCGACGATGACCTCCACCGTATGGGCGACGCTGCCCTATATCGCGTTCACCTCGTTCGTGCTGGGGCACCTGTGGCGCTACCGCAACGACCAGTTCGGCTGGACCACGAGGTCGTCGCAGATCTACGAGTCCCGGTTGCTGCGGCTGGGCAGTCCGCTGTTCCACTTCGGCATGCTGGGTGTGATCGGCGGACACGTGCTCGGGGTGTTGATTCCGCAGTCGTGGACCGATGCGATCGGCATCTCCGAACACCTCTATCACCTGGTCGCGGTGTCGGCGGGCACGGTGGCCGGCATCGCCGTCGTTGCCGGAATCGCGATCCTCGCCTATCGGCGGCTGAGCGTGCCCGCCGTCCGCCGGGCCACCACCACCAACGACACATTCATGTACGCGCTGCTGGCCGCCGCGCTGATCACCGGCCTGCTCAACACGGTCGGCAGCAATCTGCTCTGGGGCACCTACAACTACCGCGAGACCGTTTCCCCGTGGTTCCGCAGCATTTTCACCGCACATCCCCAGCCCGATCTGATGGTCGGCACCCCGTGGACCTTCCAGGCGCACGGCCTGATCGTGCTCACCCTGATCGCCGTCTGGCCCTACACCCGCCTGGTGCACATGTTCAGCGCACCCGTCGGTTATCTCGTCCGTCCCTACGTCGTCTACCGAAGCAAACCGGTGGACACCACCAACAAGCGCAAGTACGCGCGCGCCTGGCAATCACCGGTCCTGCCGCCGAGCCGTTGACACCGGCCGAGTGGTCACCGCGGTGATGCCAGAGGGTCGCGCATTCGCGGATGTGGCGGACACCCGACACTCTCATCGCCGATGCGGGTAGCTGACGCCGAAGCCGCGGCATCGGTGGTGGAAGACGTTTCCCGCGGACCCTTGACCTGGAGTGCGCTCCACGATCTAGCGTCGGCGGTATGAGCGACAGGGGCCGGAGCGCGCCGAGTTTCGGGATCAAGACGACGCCAGCGCATGTGGGCTACGCCGACATTCTGCGGGTGTGGCGGGAAGCCGACGAGATCCCCGAGATCGAGCACGCGTGGTTGTACGACCATCTGATGCCGCGGGCGGCGGTCGAGCTGTCCGCCCGCGATCCCGAGCGCGTCGGCCAGCCGGCCGCCGCCGGGCCCGGTACCGCCGGCCCGGTCTTCGAGGGGTGGACGCTGCTGGCGGCGCTCGCGGCCCGGACCCGGCGATTGCGGCTGGGCCTGCTGGTGACCAACAACCGAATCCGGCATCCGGCGCTGCTGGCGAAGATGGCGGCCACTGTCGACGTGATCTCGGGCGGGCGCCTGGACTTCGGCATCGGGGTGGGCGGATTTCCGCGCCGGGATCCACGTTTCGACGTGATGGTCGCGCCCGAATACGAGGCGTACGGGATTCCGATCGGCGCCTGGGGCGACGCGGTGGGCGCATTCGGCGAGGCGCTCGCGATCGTGCGGCGAATGTGGTCCGGGGAGGTGTTCGATTTCGCGGGCGAGTACTACCGGCTCACCGGCGCCCACTGCGATCCGGCACCGCAGCAGCGGCCGCATCCACCGATCCTGATGGCCGGATCGGGTGCGTCGACGCTGCCGCTCGTGGCCGAGTACGCCGACCTGTGGAATGTGATCGGACCGCCCTTGGCCCCGGTCGCGCGACTGACCGAACACAGCCGGGCGCTCGATGAGCAGTGCGCGGCGATCGGCCGTGATCCCGCACTGATCACCCGCTCGGTGCAGCTCCCGATCACCTACGCCGAGCCCGCGCGCACCCGCGATGTCCTCCTGGAGCTCATCGATGCCGGATTCACTCATCTGGTGCTGAATCCCCCGGCGCCCTTCCCCGACGGGGTCGCACGCTGGATTGCCGACGAATTGATCGCGCCGACCCTCGGGGCCATCGACTGATCCCTCCAGATCCGTTGTCGCACAATGCCTGGAAAACCCCGGTCTGCGTGATCATCGGCGCGACAGGGAAAATGAGTGGATGGAAGACCCGGATTTCCGGATCATCGACGCAATGACCACGAGCTCGGAACGCCTCAGGCTGATCGGACGCGAGGAGTCCCCGGCCGCCGCGGCGGGGGCACTCTCGTGGGTGATGAACGTCGACGATGCGGACACCCCGCGCGATGTGATCGACGCCCTGGCACTCACGCCGTATCTCGACGGCACCCAACCACACGCGGTGACAGCGGAATTGGAACATGTGAAACCCGACGCGCCGCTGTGCCCGGGTGAAGCCCGCATCCTGCGCACCGTCGACGACGACGGCACCCGCGCGCAGCTGGCGACAGGTCCGGGCTGGACCCTGCGCGTGGTGCGGCGCGGTAACGGCAGCGCCGAACTCAACGTCACCGCCACTACCGAGGAACTGGCCCGCGAGGTCATCGAAACCTGCTCCGCCGATGCCACGGCGGAGCCGGAAGCCGATGACACCCAGGTGTCGATGGGGTTCTGGCACCACGGCTCCCACGGGCCGAACCGGCGGCTGCGCACGATCTCGGCGGCGTCGTGGCCGGAGATCACCGGCAACTACGGCGCCGAGGTGAGCGCGGCGATCCAGCGGTTGATGGACGTGCGCGCCGACGATGTGCGCGGCCGGTTGGTGCTGCTGCACGGTCCGCCGGGCACCGGTAAGACCTCCGCGCTGCGGGCGCTGGCACGGGAATGGTCGGACTGGTGTCAGGTCGACTGCGTCCTCGATCCCGAGGCGTTGTTCGCCAACCCCGGCTATCTCATGGAGGTGGCGATCGGCGTCGACACCTACGACGAGTCCAAACGCCGGTGGCGGCTGCTGGTGCTCGAGGACTGTGATGAGCTCATCCGCGGCTCGGCGAAAGAGACGACCGGACAAGGTCTTTCCCGACTGCTGAACCTCACCGACGGGATGCTCGGCCAGGGCCGCGATGTGCTGGTTGCCATCACGACCAACGAGAACCTGTCCCGCCTGCACCCCGCGGTGGTCCGCCCCGGCCGATGCCTGGCCCAGCTCGAGGTCGGTCGCCTGTCCGCCGCCGAGGCGGCCGCATGGCTGGCCCGCGAACTACCCGGCGCGCCGGCGCATCCGGTCGGCCCCGACGGTATGACCTTGGCCGAGCTGATCGAAGTGCGCGACAACAGATCTCGTATTCAGGCCGCACCCGCGGCTCCCGCTCCGGGCAGCGGCGGGTATCTCTAGCAGCCCGCGCGGGGTCACAGCCGGATACCGTTGACCTCCAACGCCACCGCGATGTTGTCGCGTGTGGCGTTGGAGTAGGGGCAGACCTGATGCGCCGTCTCGACCAGCTCGACCGCTTGCTCGTCGGTGACCGACGGCAGCGAGATCCGTAGCTCCACACCGAGTTCGAACCGGCCACCGTCGATCGGTATCAAGCCGACCGACGAGTCGATGACCGCGTCGTCGGCGCGCAGCTTGCCGCGCTGCCCGATCAGGGCGAGCGTGGTCCCGAAGCAGGCGGCATATCCGATCGCGAAGAGCTGCTCCGGATTCGCGCCCGCGCCGTCACCGCCCAACTCCCTGGGTTGGCGTAGGTCCAGATTCAGTTGTCCGTCGGACGTGCGGCCGTGGCCATTCCGTCCTCCGGTCACACGAGCCTGTGCCTGGTAGAGCACCTTCGTCATCGAGAGTCTCCCATTCGTTGATACCTGATTATGAACTTGGCACTTCAAAAATAAGAAGTCAATAGCTACGCTCAGGTCCGCACGACGATCAGGAGGTGACATGGCACAGCTGGCGATCGGCTATCTACTGCCGACCCGGGACCGGACTGTCCGAGGCGACGACGATCCGGAACCCCTTGTGGCGCAAGCGCGGCGAGCCGAGGAGCTCGGGCTGGACTCGGTGTGGGCGGGAGAGAGTCCGGTGACCAGGCCGCGCGCGGATCCGACACTGCTGTTGGCCGCGGTGGCCCAAGCCACCGAACGCGTCGGGCTGGGCACGGCGGTACTGCTCCCGGCGCTGCGCCATCCGATTCTGCTGGCACACCAACTCGCCACTCTCGACCGGCTGTCGAACGGGCGGTTGATCACGGGCATGGGCGGCGGATTCCCCAGCCGGAACACCGAGGCCCAATTCGCCGCGCTCGGAATCGATTTCGGTCGGCGGATCGGCCGCATGCGGGAGTCGATCGAGATCATGCGGCGACTCTGGTCCGGGAAGACCGTCTCCTACGAGGGCGAGCACTTCACCTTCGAAGACGTGCGGATCGCACCTACACCGGTGCGCCCGCGAGGCCCGGCGATCTGGCTGGCAGGCAGCGGCGGGCCGGCACTGCGGCGCGTGGCGGACCTCGCCGACGGCTGGCTCCCCTATCCGACCGAAGCGCGGATATACGCGACCGAACGGGCGATCATCGAGCAGCGGGCCGGGCGCCCGATCACCCCCGCGCTGTACGCGACGCTCTGCCTGGACGAGGACCCGGACAGGGCACGTGAACGTCTGCGGATCAGCGTCGAGCGCTACTACAACGCGCCCCTCGAGTACATCGCATCGGTCCAGGCGCTGTTCGCCGGGACCGCGCGGGGAGCCGCGGACTGGTTGTCCGGCTATGCCGATGCCGGTGCTCGCCACATCGTCATCCGCCTGGCCACCGAGGACCACGACCACGGACTGACGGAACTCGCCGACCGGGTGCTGCCGCTACTGCGCAAGGAGAATTCGCTGTGACCACCTTCGTTCTCGTCCACGGCGCCTGGCACGGCCCATGGGCGTGGGAGCGAGTCGTCCCGTTGTTGCACGCCGCGGGGGCACGCACCGTCGTCCCGGATCTCAGCGCCGTCGGAGACTGCGGGCTGCACGACCACGCCGCCATCGTCGCCGCCGCGCTGGACACCGCACCGGACGAGGAGCTGATACTGGTCGGGCACAGTTACTCCGGCCTGGTCGTCCGGGAGGCAGCCGACACCCGACCCGATGCCGTCGCCCACATCGTCCTCGTGGACGGCTGGGCAGGAGCCGACGGCGCCAGCATGTTCAGCCTGGCCCCCGAGGCGTTCGCGCGGACCATCCGTGCGGCCACCGAAGCCCGCGGGGCCGGCCGGTGGATCCCGGCCCCGGCTCCGGCGGCATTCGGCATCACCGGCACCGCCGACGCGGACCGGCTGGCCGCGCGCCTGCTGCCACAGCCGTTGCGCACATTCACCGAACCCACCCGTCTCGGCGGGGCCGTCGACCGGATTCCCGGCACCGCGCTCTACTGCAGACCACAGACCTATCCGTTCGACCGATTCGGTGCGGCCCTCGGCTACCGCACCTGCGCGGTGGACGGCCCGCACGACGTGATGCTCACCGATCCCGAACCCCTCGCCCGAACCCTCCTGGGACTTGTTCAAAATTGAGAAGTACGAAGTCTAGAGTGAGGAAGTGGACCAGCGAACCTACAACCAGTACTGCGCGACCGCGCGCACTCTCGACCTCGTCGGCGAGCGCTGGACGCTGCTGTTGATCCGCGAACTGCTGACCGGGCCGAAACGGTTCGGCGATCTACAGGCCAGTCTGCGCGGCCTCGGCACCGGACTGCTGGCCGCGCGCCTGAAACATCTGGAACGAGAGGGCCTCGCACAGAAGATCACGCTCCCGCCGCCCGCCCGTACCCCCGCGTACGCCCTCACCGAGGCCGGCCAGGAATTGGGACCGCCGATCCTGGGACTGGCCCGATGGGGTCTGAAGTGGGCGATGGGCGAACGGCTCGAGAGCGAGACGTTTCATCCGGGCTGGGCGGTGCTCGGCCTGCGGGCCTGTTTCGATGCCGAGGCCGCGCGGGGGCTGTCCGCGGTGTACGAGTTCCGCATCGACGACGAGGTCTTCCATGCCCGGATCGAGGACGGAGCGATCGAGGCGCTGCACGGACCTGCCCAGCACCCCGACGCGACCATCACGATCAGCGAGGAGGCATTCCTCGAGGTGACCAGCCAGGGCAGAACATTCGCCGACGCGATCACGACCGGCGCGGCATCGGCCTCCGGTGACCGAAAGGCATTGGGCCGGCTGAAGAACCTCTTCCGGCTGCCCCGCCCCCACGACCGGACCACCGCGCCCGGCGTGGACTGATCGATACCCACGGTGTCCGGTGAGTGTGTCGCACGCTGTCCGGCTTCGTGGACGCTCGCGTATGCGCACGAGCGTCACAACCATGGGAACACTCATCGGATCCCGGTGTACTGAATGCATGACAGCGACCACCGCCTCCGCCACCACCTCGACCGCCTCCGGGTTCGCCACCGGCTCCCTGATCGGGGCGACCGTCACCACCGGCCTGCTGGCCGGCGTCTTCTACGCCTACGCCAGTTCGGTCATGCTCGCCCTGCGCCAGCTCGACGACCGCACCTTCGTCGATGTGATGAACCGGATCAACACCGTCATCGTCAATCCGATCTTCATGCTCAGCTTCCTCGGCTCGGTCGCACTCACCGGCCTCGCCGCCGTGCTGTATTGGCGCACCGATCAGCGCACCGTGCTCTGGTGGGTGCTGATCGCGCTGGCCCTGAATGTGATCAGCTTCCTCATCACCTCGGGCGGCAACGTACCGCTCAACAACGCCTTGGCCGACACGTCCTCGGGCGATTTCACCGCCCTGCGTGAGCAGTTCGAGGGATCGTGGGTAATCCTCAACATCGTGCGAGCCCTGTTCAACACCGCAGCCCTCGGTGTCCTCGCCTGGGCCCTGCGCGTCTCGAGCAGGGGGTGAAACCTCCCGGCAGCACCGTCCGGGAGAGCCGCCAGAACGATCACTCGCCGTCCTCCCGGACATCCCTGACCGCTTCGTTGACCTGATCGTGACTCCGAGTGGTGGCATGGTCGGCGGTCAGGAAAACGGCGACCCGCCGCAGACCTCCCACCCCCGGGAATACCGCGAGAGCGGTCGGCGGGAACCTGAACACCATGTCGATCGCGCTCGTCAACGGTATCCGGTTGAGTTATCAGGAGTCCGGTACCGGACCGTTGGTACTGCTGATCTCGGGCAGCGGCAGCCCCGGACGGGTGTGGCGCACCTATCAGGTGCCCGCGCTGGTGGGGGCCGGATTCCGCGTCGTCACCTTCGACAACAGGGGAATCGCACCGTCCGAGGAGAGCGCCGACGGGATCACCCTCGAGGATTTGGTGGCCGATACGGCCGCGCTGATCGAGTATCTCGGCGCACCCGCGCATGTCGTGGGCACCTCACTGGGCGCGGTGGTGACCCAGGAGCTGGCTCTCACGCATCCGGAGCTCGTCGATCGCGCGGTGATGCTGGCCACCGCGGGCCGAGCGCATCCGATGCTGCTCGCGCTCGAAGCCGGTCGGGCCGCGCTGCACGACAACGATATTCGGCTTCCGGCCGGATATCAGGCGGCCGTGGAAGCGGCACTGTATCTGTCGCCGCGCACCCTGGCCGACCCCGACGCGGCCGAACAGTGGCTCGACACATTCGAATTCGCGGCATCCACGCCGACGACCCCCGGGGTCCGAGCGCAACTCGGCATCGACCATTCCCGCAATCGACTCGCCGATTACGCACGAATCAGCAACCCCAGCTTGATAATCGGTTTCGCCGATGACCAACTGGCACCACCGACGTATTGCCGCGAAGTTGCGGCGGCCATTCCCGGCGCCCGGTACGTCGAATTGGACGGCTGCGGTCACCTGGGTTATCTGGAGCGTCCGGAGGAGGTCGACAGGGTGTTGATCGACTTCCTTTCCGGCCGGTGAAACAACCACGATCGACATTCCCGACCTGTTCCCATTGTTGGCGATCACGTAACACCACGGTCGAATACCTCAATTACAGTCACCGGCGTGCGTACGCCCGATGAGGTGCCGCTCCAACCGCCGAATCGGACCTGGTTGCAGCGGTTGGAAGAACGAATTACCGAGGTCGCGCACGACGTTGCGCTGACAGATAGCCGATTGACATCGACATATCGAGAACTCGATCAGTGGGTGGATCGGATATGTCTGACATTGATCGAAGCCGGTGTCCGCGCCTCCGATTCGATCGCGGTGGTGGCACCCCCACGACGCACACCACACACGATCGCGGCCATGCTCGCCGTCTGGCGGCTGGGCGCGGTGTATGTACCGGTGGCGGCGGATCAGCCGCGAGAACGCACCGCGCAGATCGTGGCGGCCTGTTCGATCCGGCTGGCCCTGCTCGACCCCGATGCCACGAAACCCGCACTGCCCCAAGAGATCGCGTCTGTCGTCGTGCCTTCGACCGGCGGCCCGGTGGCGCCACCGGACTATCCGGTCGTCGAGTCGGACAGCCTCGCCTACGTGATCTTCACCTCCGGTTCGTCCGGCACACCGAAGGGCGTGGCGGTACCGCATCGAGGCATCCTCGCCATGGCCGAGGCCACCGCCGAGGCCCTCGAACTGCGCCCCGGCTCCCGCATGCTGCAATTCGCGCCGGCCTCCTTCGACGCATCCATCGCGGAGATCACCTCGGCACTCGGCGCCGGCGCGACGGCGGTCTTCGCCGGGCACGAACAGCTGTCGGACGGGATGGCCATCGCCGAAACGATTGTCGCGCAGCGAATCACGCACGCGATCATGGTGCCGTCGATCCTCGCCGCGATTCCCCAGCAGCGGGTTCCCGCCGGGTTGAGCATGATCATCGCCGGTGAAGCGGCCAATCCGGCCGTGGTCGACGAGTGGACGGTCCGGCACCGCATCGTCAATTCCTACGGGCCCACCGAAACCACCGTCTGCGCCACCATCAGCGCCCCCCTGGCCGGCTCCGCACGACCCATCACGATCGGACATCCCATCGCGGGCACCACCCTGCGGATCGTCGGCGAGGACGGCGCCGCGGTGGAACCCGGTACGGCCGGCGAACTGTGGATCGGCGGACTCGGGGTGGCCCGCGGCTATCTCGGCATGCCGGCCGAGACCGCCCGAGCGTTCCTCGACGACCCGGTGACCGGAGACAGGTTCTACCGCTCCGGCGATCTGGTCCGGCAATTACCCGACGGCGGGCTCGAATTCCTCGGACGCATGGATCGGCGCCTCAAATTGCGCGGCCGCCGCATCGAGCCGGCCGATATCGAATCCGTCGCCCTGCGCTGCGCGGGTGTGCGTCAATCGGCGGTCGTGGCGACCGCGACCCAACTGGTGTGCTGTGTAGTCGCCGACGACGGCGCCGACGCGGATCGGATCCGCCGATTTCTCGCCGATCAACTGCCCGGCTATCTGCTGCCGGACCGGGTGGAAATTATCGCCGACATGCCGCGGACACCCCATGGGAAGACCGATTTCGCCGCCGTGGCCGATCTGGTGCACACCCCCGGTCCGAGCCGGCCGGCCCCGGAGTCGATGACCGCGGCCGAACGAGTGCTCTGTGAGCTCTTCGCCGAAATCCTGAATCTGCCCGAATTTCATCCGACGGACAGCTTTTTCGATCTCGGCGGCGAATCCATGGAGGCCGCACGGCTCACCCGGAGTATCCGCCGGAGAATCGGAGTCGAGATGACGATGCGGATGCTGCTCGACGCACCGTCGCCCGCGCAATTGGCGACACTGCTGTCGATTCCGGAACCGGATCTGGTCAGCGGCGGATGACCATCACGCTTCCGGCGACGAGCCACGACGAGACACGATCCCCGGATCTGACCGAGCCGGCGACCCATCTGCGGCCGGAGATGGCGGAGTTCTGGCGTACGCGCCGGCAGCGGCAGCCGATCTTCCGGCACGAGGCCACCGCACACCGCCCCGGGTTCTGGGTCGTCTGCACCCACGAACCGGCGATGCGGATCTACCGTGACGCCACCCGGTTCACCTCGCAGCGCGGCAACGTCCTACTCACGCTGCTGGCCGGTCGCGACAACGCCGCGGGAAAGATGCTGGCCGTCACCGATCCGCCGCGGCACAATCTGCTACGGCGCCTGATGACTCCCGCCCTGACCCGGGAAGCGGTGCGGGCATTGACATGTCGGATTCGCGAACGCACCGCGCGGTTGCTCGCCCAGTGGGCGGGTTCGGGGGAATTCGACTTCGCCGACGAGATCGTCTCCCGCATTCCCATCTGGACCATCTGCGATCTGCTGGGCATTCCCGACAGCGAGCACGAACTGCTGGTCTCGCTGACCAAACAGGCGCTGAGCTCCGACGATGCCGCGCAGTCGGCCACTTCGGCACTGGCCGCGCGCCAGGAGATCCTGCTCTGCCTGCTCGACCAGGTACAGGCGCAGCGACAGCATCCGGCCGAGGGGCTCATCGCCGGTTTGATCGACGCCGAGTTCGAGGGTGCGCCGCTGACCGACGACCAGATCGTCACGAACTGCTACAGCATCATTCTGGGTGGTGACGAGACGGCCCGGCTGACCATGATCAACGCCGTGCACGCGTTCGCGGCAGATCCGGAGCTGTGGCGGCGATTCGGCGCGGTGGACGATCTCGGCACCGCGGTCGAAGAGATCATCCGATGTTTCGCTCCCACCATGCATTTCGGCCGCATCGCGAATGTCGACGTCGATATCGACGGGGTGCGCATCGAGGCGGGGGACATCGTCACGATGTGGAACATCTCCGCCAATCGCGACGAGCGACGATTCCCGGATCCGGACACCGTGCTCTTCGACCGCCGCCCCAACCCCCATCTCGCCTTCGGCTACGGCCCGCATTTCTGCATCGGCGCGCCACTGGCCCGTTTGGAGATCGCTATCGTGCTCGACGAACTACGCCGCACGACACGAAACATCGTCGCGACCGCACCGCCCCGGCCGCTGTATTCCAATTTCCTGCACGGATACGCCACCCTGCCGGTCGCATTCGGATGACGACCTTCCAAGCCGAGCGCTATCGGATCGGCGCGAACCCGATACCGGCACCCGGCGCGTCCGCACCGCTGGACGAGTTCATCGCCGAAATCCGACGCCACCCTCGCCGGATGCCGCAGCGGGCCGGCCGTGGCCCCGGCGTGGCACGCCCGTGATCGACGAGTTGTGCCGCGACCTCACCCTGCGATAATCGCGTCGGAAATTTCTTTCGAAAAACTTCGGCCGCCGTGTCGATCCACAGCGGGTCCCGTTCGACCTATGCGTGAGAGGGTCCGGACGGATCCGTGAACCGAAGGAGACACACCATGAAGTACATGCTGATCATGCGCGCCACCGACGAGGCCTACGCGAGCATGGGCGAGATCGATTTCGACACCATGCTCGAGACGATGGGCAAGTTCAACGACGAGTTGATCCGGGCCGGTGTCCTGCTCGCGGCCGAGGGGCTCGAGGACGCCGCGCAGGGAGTGGTCGTCGACTACGACTCCGAGACCCCGGTAGCCACCGATGGTCCGTACGGTGAGACCAAGGAGTTGTTCGGCGGGTTCTACATTCTCGATGTGGCCTCGAAGGAGGAGGCGGTCGAATGGGCCAAGCGGATGCCGGTGATCGGGAAGGGGTTCAAGACCGAGGTCCGGCGGGTCCCGACGATCGACGAGTTCCCGCAGGACAACGTGTGGGTGCAGAAGGAGCGGGCCTGGCGCGAGGCCAACGGCCAGCTCTGAACGGTCGCGAAGCCGTCGCCGCGGTCTGGCGCATCGAGTCGGCACATATCGTCGGTGCTCTCGCCCGCTATACCGGCGACTTCGCGCTCGCGGAGGACCTCGCCCAGGAGGCGCTGGCCGAGGCTCTGGTGACCTGGCCGCGCGAGGGGACGCCGCGCAATCCGGCCGGCTGGCTGCTGACGGTGGGCCGGCGCCGCGCCATCGACACCTTCCGCCGGCGCAGCGCCCTCGACGAACGGTATGCCGCCCTCGCCCACGGACTGGGTGAGGGCGGCATCGTCACCGGCGGCCCGGGCTCCGATCCGGCGGCCGCGGGCAGCGAACCGCTGTGGGATCCCGACCATATCGACGACGATGTGCTGGCTCTGATGTTCACCGCCTGCCACCCCATCCTCTCCCGGGAGGCCCGGGTGGCGCTGACATTGCGAGTGGTGGGCGGTCTCACCAGTGACGAGATCGCCAGGGCCTTCCTCGTTCCGGCGGCCACCGTACAGGCGCGGATCACGCGGGCGAAGAAAACCCTCGCCGCGGAGAATGTTCCGTTCGCGGTGCCGCCGGCCGACGCTCGGGCACAGCGGCTGGGGTCGGTGCTCAGCGTGATCTATCTGATCTTCACCGAGGGGTCCTCGGCCAGTTCGGGCTCGGACGTGATCCGCTTCGATCTGGCCGGGGAGGCCCAGCGGCTGGCGCGGGTACTGGCACGGCTCGTGCCCGACGAACCCGAGGTGCACGGACTGCTCGCGCTCCTGGAGCTGACGGCGGCCCGGTTTCCGGCGCGCACCGGTCCCGATGGTGAGCCGATCCTGCTGGAGGATCAGGATCGCCGCCGCTGGGACCGCTCGGCGATCCGGCGCGGCCGGGCGGCGCTGGCCCACGCCACCGGGGTGGGCCGCGGCCTCGGGGCCTACGGTTTGCAGGCGGCGATCGCCGAATGCCATGCCGTCGCGCCGTCGGTGAACGACACCGACTGGCCGCGGGTGGTCGACCTCTACGAGGCGCTGAACCGGCTCGCGCCCTCGCCCGTGGTCGAGCTCAACCGGGCCGTGGCGGTCGCGATGGCCCGCGGACCCGCGGCGGGCCTCGAGATCGTGGACCGCCTGCGGGCCGGGGGCGCCTTGCCGAATTCCCAACTGCTGCCCACGGTTCGGGGCGAACTGCTCGCCCGCATGGGCCGGGCGGGCGAGGCGCGTGCGGAGTGGGAGCGCGCGCTCGAGTTGTGCGGCAACGAGGGTGAACGCTCGGTACTGCGTCGCAAACTCGACCAGCTGCCCTGAACTCAGCCGGCGGCGAGGAACCTCCCGAAACGTTGCGAACCGAATTCGGGCGCCGCCACACCGGCACCGAAAACGTAACGGCCGCCCACGAATACCGCGTTCACCGCCTCGTCGTTGCGGTTGACCATCCGCGACAGGTTGCCGAAACAGGGCATCGGGGCCTCGCCATAGCGTTCGAGGCGCGAATCCAGCGCGCTCGGATCGATCACCACCGCGTCGGCGCGATCGCCGACCCGCAGGCGCCCGGCGTCGAGCCCGTACCAGTCGGCCAGTTCCCCGGTGAGCCGATGCACCGCGTGTTCGATCGACATGAACGGACGGCCGGCCAGCTCGGCGTCGCGCACCCGGCGCAGCAGCCGCAGCCCGAAGTTGTAGAAGGCCATATTGCGCAGGTGCGCTCCGGCATCCGAGAACCCCAGCTGCACACCGGGATCGGCGGCGAAACGGTCCAGGACGCGCGGCCGGTGATTGGAGATCGTGGTCCGCCAGCGCACCTTCGGGCCGTACTCCACCACCAGATCCAGGAACGCGTCGACCGGATGGACTCCGCCGCGCTCCACGCCGACCTGCCCGAAGGTCTTGCCGATCACCGAGGTGTCCGGGCATTCGACGATCTCGGCGTCGAAGAAGTCCCGATGCCAGACGCGCGGACCGAATTTCCGATCGTAGTCCTTGCGGAACTGACGCCGATAACTCTCGCTCCGCAGCATGCGGTGCCGCTCGTCGAGCTGATTCGACAGGTGCAATGCCGCTGCGCCGGAGCCGAATTCCTCGAACACCACCAGATCGATCCCGTCGGCGTACACCTCGAACGGCACCGGCAGATGCTGGAATCGGAAGTCCCCGCCGAGGGCGTTGATCACCCGCGCCATCGCCGGAAAGACATGCGCCACCAGCGGAATCGCCTTGATGTCGGCCGCCGACAGCAGGCTCACCTTCAACGCCGGCTGCCCCACGCCGAGACTGGACAGCGCCATCGCCACCAGACTCTGCGGCCGCGCCACATCCGGGCCGCCCTGTAGCGCCCGCCGCCGTTGCCGCAGGATCGCGTTCAGCTGGTGGCGTTCCCGCATCGGCGCGTAGGTCGACGGCAGCGTACGCGAGCGACAGGTGTCACCGTCGAGTTTGTCGAACATCAGCTGCTGGGACGACATTCCGACGAACCCGGCGTCCAGCGCCTCTTCCAGGTGCCGCCGCATGGCGGTCAGTTCGCCGATGGTCGGTTTCACCTCGGTGCGGGTGGCCCGGTCCAATCCCATCTCGGCCGCCCGGATATCCGAATGTCCCAGAAACGCGGCCACATTCGGTCCCAGCGGCATGGCGTCCAACGCCGCCGCGTAGTCCTGGGCTCCCCGCCAGGTCTTCACCCCGGCGACCGCGTCGATGACGTGGCCGCGCGGAATGGCCTCGACTCGTCCGAAGAGGTCTCCGGCGGTCTCGGCGTCGACGTGGACGGTCGACAGGGAACAGGATCCGAGCAGGACGGTGGTGACGCCGTGGCGCACCGATTCCGACAGCGACGGATCCAGCAGGACCTCGACGTCGTAATGGGTGTGGATATCGAGCATTCCGGGGATGACCCATTTTCCGGTCGCGTCGATCACGGTGTCGCAGCCGGATTCGTCCAGGGGTTCGGCGGACACCGCGGCGACCCGGCCGTCGCGGATGCCCACATCACGCACCGCCGACGGTGCGCCCGTACCGTCGAACCAGGTACCGCCTCTGATGATGCTGTCGTACATGGCAGTTCCTCTTTCACCCACCGGCCCCGGGCTGGGGCGCGGTCAGATCTCTATCTCGCGCCGCACGACCTTGCCGGTCGCGTTGCGCGGCAGCGGTTGTGCGGTGATCACCCAGCGCGCCGGCACCTTGAAATAGGCGAGCCGCTCGGCGGTGAACGCCCGCAGTTCGTCCTCGGTGACGGCCGCCGGATCGGCGACGACCACCACGGCCGCCACCTCCTGTCCCAGATCCTCGTGCGGCACACCGAGTACCGCCGACTCCACGACCTGGGGATGCTCGTCGAGCGCGTTCTCGATCTCGGTCGGGTAGACGTTCTCGCCGCCGCGCAGGATCAGGTCCGAGCGCCGGCCCGACAGACGCAGCCTGCCCTGCTCCAGGACACCGAAATCACCGGTGTGCAACCAGCGTTCGCCGTCGATGGCGTTCGCGGTCGCGCCCGGATCGTTCCAGTAACCGAGCATCACGTACGGGCTGCGCACGCAGATCTCGCCTTCCTCCCCGTCGGGCAGCGGCCGGTTGCCGGGATCGCGGATCTCGACGCTCACTCCGATGATCGGCATGCCGACGGTATCCGGGAACGCGGCCAGCACCGGCGGGGTGGCAACCGTCGCCGCGGTACCACTCTCGGTGAGTCCGTAGCTGGTGGTGAGCGCCACCTCGGCCATCGGCAGTTCGCGGCGCAGCCGCTGGTGGAACGCCGGTGAGGACGGTGCGGCGTTGAGCGAGAACGCCACCAGATTCGACAGGTCGTAGCGCGACAGATCGTGTTCGAGCATGCGGCTGACCATGGTCGGCACCGCACCCCAGTTGGTGACCCGCTGCCGCTCCATGAGGGTCAGCACCCGGTGCGGATCGAAGCTGCCGGTGTGCATGACCACGGTCGCCCCGGTGGCCAGCCGCGGGATGATCAGGTTGTGCAGGCTCGCGATATGGAACAGCGGTGAGGTGAGCAGGAACCGCCGTTCACTGGGGCCGGGGCCGGGCTGCTGACCACGGAACGCGGCCATCATGGCATCGGTGAACCGGTGATAGTCGCAGACCGCCAGCAGATTTCGATGGGTGTGCACCACGCCCTTCGGGCGCCCGCTGGTGCCGCTGGTGTACAGGATGACGGCGGGATCGTCCTCCGCGATCGGCGTCTCGGGAGCCGGACCGGGGTAGGCGGCGATCAGCTCCGGCAGATCGGCCTCCATGGTGAGGACCGCAACATCGCTCGCGGTATCCGCCAGCAGCGCGGCGCGTTTGGCGTCGGCGACCACCACGGTGGGCCGGGTGTGTTCGAGCCCGTAGGCGACTTCCCGCGGTGCCCACCAGGCGTTGTATCCCACCGGGATCGCACCCAGCAGCTGCGCCGCCCAGAACGTCATCACCCATTCCGGGGTGTTCGCGGCGAGAATGCCGACCCGGTCGCCCTTCGCGACGCCGTAGCGGTCGGCCAGGGCCCGCGCCAGAGCCGTGACGGCGGCGCCGTGCTCGGCGAAGGTGATGGACCGCTCCGCGGTCACCAGATAGTCCTGCGCACCCCAGGCCGTCCCCGCGTGGAACAGCTCGGCCATACTGCGCCGCCGGTTGCGCATGACCGGGATCGGCGCGCCCAGAACCTGTTCGACCTGCATCTCGAACGGTCCACCGGGCCCGGTGAGCTCGGCGGTGATCCGGGCGGCGATGGCCTGTGGGTCGGCGGCTCGAGTCATATCGTTCACTTTCTGCGATTACGGGATGAGCACGGCTCGACCGCGGATCAACCCCTGGTCGAGACGTTCGAATGCGGTGAGCCCCGCGGCGAGATCGAAACGCTCCACCGAGACGTCGATGGCGCCGCGCTGAGCCAGTGCGACCGAGGCGTACAGGTCACTTCTGGTGCCGCCGTAGGATTTCCGGACGGTGGCTCCCCACGGCAGCCCCGGGCCACCGGCGGGGCCGGCGTCGATGCCCGGAATACCGCCGTCGAGGCCGACCATGCGATAGGCCCCGTTGGGGGCGACGGATTCGACGGCCAGTTTCGCGGTGGCGTCGTTGCCGACGAAGTCGAATACCGCCTCCGCGCCTCGGCCGCCGGTGCACTCGAGGATCTGGGCGGCGGTGGTCGCGCCGGCCTCGAGCGTGAGGTCGGCACCACACTTCGTGGCGAGGTCCAGTTTCTCGGCGGAGATATCGACGGCGATGATCCGGCAGGCGGTGACCGCCTTCAGGATCTGCACCGCCACATGTCCGAGCCCGCCGATGCCGATCGCGACGGCGGTCGCTCCCGGCCGCAGCTGGTCGGCCGCGCCGCGAATCGCGTGATAGGGGGTCAGCGCCGCGTCGGCGAGCGGGGCCGCCGCGGCGAAGTCCAGATCACCGATCGGTACGAACGAATTCGCGGGAATCCGAACGTATTCCGCCATTCCGCCGTCGGGCCCCAGCCCGGGGCACGGCGGCATCGCGGTGCGCCCGGCCGCCAGGCAGACGTTCTCGTTCCCGCTCACACACTCCCGGCACACCCCACACGACCAGCACAGATACACCAATCCACGTTCGCCCTCGGATCTGCCCTCGACCTGGCTGCCCACGCGCTCTACGGTGCCCGCGATCTCGTGGCCCATGGTCAGTGGATCCTCGCGCAGCGCGAACGGCAGGCTCAGCACGAACGAGTCGGAGTGGCAGATGCCGGCGGCGCCGACCTTCAGCAGCAGATCCGCGGGGCCGATCTCCGGAATGGCGACCTCACGGAGTTCCAGCGTGCCGGGTCCGGTCAGCTGCAGTGCGCGCATCATGCGGACGCCCCGGCCGCGGCGAAGACCGCTCGCAGGTAGGTATCGGCGCGCTCGTCGATCAGCAACGATGGCCCCATTCGATTCATGCTGTATCCCACTGTGATTCGGCGTTCCAGATCGTTGACCACCAGCGCTCCCCCGTAACCGGCCCACCAGCACACCCGGCCGGACGGCATCGACGGCGTGGTTCGCGGATGCGCCAGTCCGTATCCGATGCCGAAGCGCACCGGCACTCCCAGCGCGAGATCGATACCGTCGGATTGCTGTTCGAAGATCAGCGCGACGGTTCGCTCGGACAGCAGACGCCGGCCGTTCAGTTCGCCGCCGCAGGAGATCAGCGACTGCACCCGCGCGATCGAGCGGGCGTTGCCGTGTCCGTTGACCGCGCCCAGCTCGGCCTGGCGCCACCTCGGCGAGGCGATCTCGGCGATATCGAGGGCCGGGGTGGTCAGGGTCCGGATCGCGATGCTGTCCGGATCGAGTGTCGAGCGGTCCACCGCCCGTCTGGGCGGCGGCACCAGTGTCGCGATGCGGTCGAAATATTCGGGGCCGGTGCCGATATGGAAGTCGGCCGCCAGCGGCCCGGCCAGTTCGTCGGCGAAGAATCGACCGAGCGAACGACCCGTGATCCGGCGGATCACCGCGTCGATCAGGTGCCCGTAGGAGACCGCGTGATAGCCGGACGCGGTGCCCGGTTCCCACCACGGCGCCTGCGCGGCGAGGCGATCGGCCGCGGCTTCCACATCGTAGATATCGGCCAGCTCGATGGGCCGATTCCAGCCCGACACACCCGAGGTATGGGAGAGCAGATGCCGAATCTCGATGCCGCCCTTACCTTCCGCGGCGAATTCCGGCCAGTAGTGGGCCACCGGCCGGTACGGATCGAGTTCTCCCCGATCGATCAGCAGCAGGGCACACAGCGCGGTCATGGTCTTGGTGATGGAGAAGACGTTGACCAGGGTGTCGGCGCCCCAGCGCGTGTCGCGCCCGGAGTCGGTATATCCGCCCCACAGATCCACCACCGGCTCGCCGTCACGGACGACACACAGCGATGCGCCCAGTTCCGCGCCGTTGTCGAGCCGCTCGTCGAATACCGCCCGCACATCGGCGAATTCGTCATGACACAGGCCCGCGCTGCTCATCGTGCGCCCTCCGCGGCTCGGGGCCGTACCGGCAGCGTGTGGCCGGCGGCCGCCGCCCGCTTGGCGCCGAGTTCCATTTCCTTGGTCAGTTCCCGCACGTAGGGCACGAATTCGATCTGGATCGTGTGCCGCGGCGAATCGTAGTAGCGCGCCGCGCGCCGGGCTTCCCGCTCGGCCATCGCGGTTTCCATTTCCGGCGCCGTCGGCAGGTGGTAGCGGCCGCTGAGATATTCGGCGACGAATTTCGACTGCTGTTCGGCGAAGTTCACCAGCGTCGGCAGGGGCTGCGCCAGACCCAGATAGAACAGATTGTCGATCCCGGGTTTCATCATCAGTTGGTACAGCGACATCCGATTCGCCGCATCGGGCAGCAGCGCCGGATCGGAGAAGAACGGGAAGCTGATGTGATAGCCGGTGGCGCACAGCACCACGTCGATCTCTTCGACGGTGCCGTCGGCGAAATGCACCCGCGATCCGTCCAGGCGGGTGATCGCCGGCTTCGCGGTGATATCGCCGCAGCCGGCCCGGTGCAGGAATTCCTCACTCGCCGACGGATGCGCTTCGAGCGGCAGATGATCCGGATCGGGCAGCCCGTACCCCGACATCGCGCCGAGGAACTTGCGGATGGAGCGTTGCCGCACCTTCAGGGCGAGCTTCGGCGGCATCCAGGCCGGGGTGGTGCGCCGGTCGGCGGCCACGCCGTTCACATACTTCGGCAGCACCCACACCCCGCGGCGGGCCGAGACGAACAGCTTCTCGGCCAGGAAACGCTGTGACAGTTCCGAGGCGATATCCAGTCCCGAATTGCCCATGCCGACGACCACGACCCGCTTGCCCCGCATATCCACTGGGTCGAACGGATCGTTGTAGGCGTGGCTGTGCATGAGCACGCCGTCGAATTCACCCGGATAGTCGGGGAAGCGCGGATTCCAGTGGTGGCCGTTGCAGACGATCAGCGCGTCGTAGGTCTCGGTCTCGCCCGATTCGGTGGTGATCGTCCACAGTCCGTCGGCATCCCGCTGCGCACCGACCACTTTCGCGTTGAAGCGGATGTGATCGCGCAGCCCGAAGTGTTCGACGTAATCCTTGAAGTATTCGAACAGCTGGGAATGATGGGGAAAGTCGGGCCAGTGCTCCGGCGCCGGGAAGTCCTCGAACTGCAGCCGATACTTCGAGGTATCGATGTGCAGACTCTGGTAGCAGGCCGACATCCCGTTCGGATTCTTGTAATACCAATTGCCCCCGACCTCGTCGGAGGCCTCGTAGCAATCGAAGGGGATGCCATATTCGGCGAGCCGTTTGGCGGCCGTGATGCCCGAGGGACCGGCGCCGATGACGCACACCCGGGGCAGTTCGCGTGTATCCAAGTCGATCTCCTGTTCGGCGCACGGCCGGACGTGACGTGGCACACACGCTAGCACTCACTGGACACGGCGTCTAGTGAGTAATCATGCGTCTATCATCGAGGGTATGCCTTCGGAATCGACCGCCCGGCGCGGCTCGCTGCGCGATGAGCAGAAGCGGGCCACGCGTATGCGAATCGTGGAGGAAGCACGGCGGTTGTTCACCAAGGAGGGCTATACCGGCGTCCGGGTGGACGACATCGCGGCGGCGGTGGGCTGCAGCCGAGCCACCTTCTATCTGCATTTCACCGGCAAGCCCGAGGTACTGCGCGCTATCGCCCGGGAGGGGACGCTGGCCAGCGTCCAGTTCTACTACCGCGACCTGGACCGGGTGCTGAGCAGCAATTCGCGCGAGGAGTTCGCGGTCTGGATCCGGCAGGCGATCGAATGGTTCGTCGCCAACAAGGATCTGCTGCCGGCCTGGGACGAAGCGACCGTGCTCGAGCCCGAGTTCCGCGACATCGCACGCGAGGGCATCATGCAACTCGCCGACAGCATGCCGGAATACCTGTCCCGCTGGCCGCGCGCCCGGCAGCACGAGGCGCGGCTGCGGATCGAACTGCTGGTGGCCCAGCTCGAACGGTTCTTCACCCGCTGGGCGATGCAGGGCACCATCGAAGTGGACGCGGCCGACGCCGCGGAGGTGCTCACCGATATCTGGTATCCGGCCCTGCAGGCACCGCAGAGCTGAACACTACTTGGGCGGTAGTGAGCGGGCGTAGTCCATACCGCGTTCGATCCACCCGCCCAGCACGTCGTCGGCATCGAGGTGGTCGGCGGTGACGTGCAGCCAGTTCCGCATCTCACGACCGCCCATCACCATGGGCGCCACCGCCACCCCGTCGATCAATTCCGCGGCCTCGGCCGGGTCGACCCGCACCAGCAGCCCGCCCTTCCCACTGGCCGCCACCGCCATATTGCCGCCGACCAGGAAGGCCAGCCCGCCGAACATGCGCTTCTCGACCGTCTCGGTCACCGCGGGCCCGAGCAGGTCCCGGATCCGATCGGCCAATACCTCGTCATAGGCCATACGGCATTGTCCCTCCGGGCACCGACAGATTCGGGCCGGCGCGGTGGGAGAAGAATTCACCGGGAATTTGCACCGATGGGAACCCGCGGTGGTTGCTCCGGGCACGAGGTTGGACCAGCATCCAAGCTCATGCGGAATCGCTTGAATCCTGCCGGTGATATTCCCGATACCGGAATTCCCGAGGCGCTGGCCGCCACCATGACGATGGCCGAACAGCACGAGTGGCATCGAGGGTACCTGCGGTCGCGGTCGGTTTCGCGACGCAACTTCCTGCGCGGTTCGGCGGCCGCGGCGGCCGTGGCAGCGGTGGGGACCACACCGTTCGGCGCCCGCGCCTACGCCGATCAGGCCCAGCTCGCGGTGGGCGGGCGCCATGTCGGCTTCGGTGCCGACGCCGCCAGTCAGCTCCGCTTCGGCGCTCAGTTGTCGCGTAATCCCGCCGGCACCAAGGTCTTTCTGGATCATGGCCCCACCCCCGCACTCGGCGGGACGCTCGAGGCCGAGGTCCGCAATCTGGTGACCCAGATCCCCACCGGCGACGGCGGGGTCCTCGCCGCCGAGCAGTTCTACGCGCACGCGCCGGTCGACGGTCTGCCCGGGCGCATTCCGCACTTCTACCGCTGGCGCACCTCCGACGGCTTCACCGGCGACATCCGCGCGGCCGCCACCGCGATGCCGAGTGCGCGAAATGCCGTGGTGCCCTTCCGATTCACCATGATGGGCGATCAGGGCACCGACGCCACTCCCGCACAGCCCGCGGGTGTCGCGCCCGGCGACTACGACGACAAGTACTACAAGGCCGACAACGATCCGGCGGTCCCGCACGCGGACAATGTGCTCAATCAGATCGTGGCGTGCAAGCCGGATTTCCACGTACTCGCGGGCGATATCGCCTACGCCGACCCGTCGGGCGCGGGTAAGAAGCCCGAGTACGTCGCCGCCGGGGGTTCCGTGCCGAGCGGCTTCGACAAGTTCAACCCCTTCGTGTGGGACGTGTATCTCGGCACGATCGAGGCCAGCGCCTCGACGACACCGTGGATGTTCGCCACCGGCAACCACGACATGGAGGCCGCCTACGACACCCACGGCTACGGCGGACACCTTGCGCGCCTGGATTTTCCGGGCAACGGTCCCGCCGGATGTCCGTCGGCGTACTCGTTCACCTACGGCAATGTGGCGGTGCTCTCCCTGGACGCCAACGACGTCTCCTACGAGATCAAGGCCAACACCGGATACTCGGGCGGCGGCCAAACCGGTTGGGTGGAGCGCACTCTCGCGAACTATCGATCGAATCCGAATATCGACTTCATCGTCTGCTTCTTCCATCACTGCGCGTACTCCACCACCGACTCGCACGCCAGTGACGGCGGTCTGCGCGACGCCTGGTGCGGACTGTTCGACCGCTATCAGGTCGACCTGGTGCTGCAGGGCCACAACCACATCTTCGAACGCACCGATCCGATTCGCGGCGGCCGTCCCACCACAACCGCCGGTGACAATTCGATCGTCTACCCGGATGCCGACGGCACCGTCTACTACACGGTGGGCGGCGGCGGCCGCCCGCGCTACGGCTTCCAGCCCGGCTCCCCCGAGACCTACCGCGGCCACGAGGTCGCCGATACCGCGGTACCCAACAGCTACGTGTGGACACCGGCCGGGAGCAAACAGGACGAGGCCGCACCGTGGTCACGGGTCCGCTTCCGGAACTACTCGTTCGTCCGGGTCGATGTGCGCCCCGGCTTCTTCGCCAGCGAGATGGACGTGGTCGCGGTGGACGAATACGGCCGCGAGTTCGACAAGGTCACCTACCGCCGCCGAGTGGGTCGCTGAGCTCTCGGCCGTCCACGGGCAGGGCCGGCCGCCCTGCGCCAAGATGGTCGCCATGACGAATCGCTCTCGCCGGGTTCGCCTCTCGGTTCTCGACACCGCTCCCATCGCGGCGGGATCGGACGCGAGGACGGCGCTGCACAACAGCGTCGAACTCGCGAAACGTGCCGATGCCCTTGGGTACCATCGGTATTGGCTGCCCGAGCACCACGGGATGCGCGGCGTGGCCAGTACCGCACCGGCGGTCGTCGCGGCCCGGATCGCCTCGGCGACCCACCGGATACGGGTGGGTGCGGGCGGCGTGATGCTGCCCAACCATTCCCCCGTCGTCGTCGCGGAGGAGTTCGGCACCCTGGAGTGCTTCCACCCGGGACGCATCGATCTCGGGCTGGGCCGCGCGCTCGGCGGACCGCGCGACGTCGCCGACCGCGTGCGCGGTCCACACGAACGCGCAGCCACGCCCTTCGCGGACCGAATAGCCGAATTGATCGCGCTTTTCGATGCCGACGGCGACCGACCGGCAGCGGTCCCGGCCGCAGGCAACCGACCCGAGATCTGGCTGCTCGGCAGCAGCGACCACACCGCCCGGATCGCCGGGGACCTCGGACTGCCCTTCGCGGCCGCCCATCATTTGACGCCGATGAACACGGTGGAAGCCACCGGCCGCTATCTCGACTGCTTCCGTCCATCCGCGATCTGCCCCACACCGCGGATCTCGATCAGTGTCTCGGTGATCGTCGCGACGAATGCGGAACGCGCGCACTGGCTCGCCGGATCGCTGCGGATGAAGACCGCGCGCCGGCGACAGGGCGAACCGATGCGGCTGCCGGCCCCCGACGTCGCCGCCGACCGCGGGTTCGCGACCCCTCGGCATCCCGGCGACGAGCCGCCCGGCCTGATCGTCGGGACGACGACGACCGTGCTACCGGCATTGGCCGCGCTCGCCGACGCCGCCGATGCCGACGAGCTACTGGTGAAGACCGACGTTTACGACCCGGAGGACCGGCACGAATCCTACGAACTGCTGATGAACGCCGCCGACCGTCTGCCGCACCCGGCGCGGCAGCGGCCGTGACGCTGCGCGGGTTCCGGATGACCCACGTCAACCGAGGGGTCCGGTCAGCCGGACGGCGCTACCACTGACCGGATCACTCGGTAGTGCCCGGTACCGGCGGCGACCAGGATGGCGGCCATGCGCTTCCATTTCGCCGAGGCGGCCACCGCCCCGGATCACTGGATTCCGCTGGCGCGCGCGGTGGAGGCGGCCGGGTTCACCGGAATCTGTGTCGCCGACAGCCTGGCCTTTCCGCGTGACAGCGACGCCCGCTACCCCTATACCGACTCGGGGCAGCGCGAGTTCCTGCGCGGCAAGCCCTTCGTGGAGCCGATGATCGCCTGCACCGCGATACTGACCGCCACCACAACTCTGCGAGCGACGCCGTTCGTGCTCAAACTGCCGGTCCGGCCGCCGCTGCTGGTGGCGAAACAGGCTGCCTCACTGGCGGTGCTGAGCGGGCATCGGCTGTCGCTGGGCGTCGGTATCAGTCCCTGGCCACAGGATTTCACCGCGATGGGAGTGCTGTTCGAACGACGCGGGGCCCGCCTGGACGAGGCCATCGACATCGTGCGCGGGCTGTGCGCGGGTGGCATGTTCGACTACCACGGACAACTCTATGAACTACCGGCGATACAGATCGAACCCGTTCCGGCCCAGCCGATCCCGATCCTCGTCGGCGGGCACAGCGAGGCGGCCCTGCGCCGGGCGGCCCGCCGGGGCGACGGCTGGATGCACGCGGGCGGCGACCCCCGGGAACTGACCGGACTCCTGCACCGCCTCGCCGCCCTGCGCGCACAGCACCCCGGACAGCGGACGGACCGGCCGTTCGAAATCCACGTCGTCTCCCCCGATGCCTTCACCGTCGACGGCGTCGCCGGGCTGGCGGGGGCCGGCGTCACCGATGTGATCGTCGGATTCCGCAGCGCCTACGACGCCGGCCCCGATACCCGCTCGCTGGACGAGAAACTCGAGGCGATCACCCGATACGGAGACACGGTCATCGCCGCGCACGGTGCGCGGCAGTCGAACTGATCGCCGGGCTACACGCCCAGCGCCGGGGCGAACACCGCCCAGGAGTCGTGCAGATCGTCCTGCCAGTAGGTCCAGGCGTGGGTGCCCGGACGGCTGACCACCGTGGCCGGAATGCCCAGGGCGCCGAGGCGGCCGGTGAGCTGGCGGGTGCACGCGTTGACCACGCCCTCCATCACACCGCCGACCGCGACCCGATTGATCAGCTTGCCCAGATCACCGGAGATCGACGGATCGCCGAGAGTGTCGTGCACCCCGGGTACACCGTTGCCGGAGGAGATGTAGAGCGCGGTACCGCGCAGCCGGTCGGCGTTGATCACCGGATCGTGGGCCGCCCAGGCCGGATCGCCCGGACCGCCCCACATGTTCCCGGCATTGGCGCCGAAAACGCCCAGTTGCGAGTACACGTACGCCTGGGGCACCCCGCCGCTGGTCACCGGGCAGCCGCTGTAGGCGCCGACCGCCTGGTACAGACCAGGTGTCTGGATCGCCAGATCCAGCGCCGACGTAGCCGACATCGACGTGCCCGCGACGGCATTGCGGCCGGTCATCCGGAATTCGGAGTCCAGCAGCGGCGGCAGCTCGCGGGTCAGGAAGGTCGACCACTCGTTGCGGCCCAGCACCGGATCATCGGATTTCCAGTCGGTGTAGTAGCTGGCGCGACCGCCCATCGGCACGATCACGTTGACCGGCTTGTCGGCGAAGAACTGCGCCACGTCGGTCCGGTTCATCCACGGGCCGCCGTCCTCACCGCCGTCGACCGCGTTGAGCAGATACAGTGCGGGAGCGGCGAAGTCCGGATGCGACACCCAGACATTGATCTGCCTGTTCATCGCCGGGGAGTACACATCGACCGAATACTGCCGGCCACCGAGTGGATGGACGCCGACGATCGCCGGACCACCGGGATCGGCCGAAGCGACCACAGGCACCACCGCGGCAATCATGGCGAAGGCGGCGAACAGGACAGCAAAACAGCGTGGGAGCCGGTGCATGCGTGGAGTATCGCACCCTGTCACGGTCGCCGCAGCGTAGTCAGCGGGCGTGTTCACCGGGCGCATGCGCCCGCAACGCGGTGATCTCACCGGCGGCGGGCCCGGCTACTCGCATCCGTTCGGCTATTTCCCAGCGCAAGCGGCGGGGCAGATTCGGCGCCAGATGGGTGAAATAGGCGTACAGCCACTCACTGCGCCCGACCAGGAAGGGATAGTCGGTACTCATCATCGGACGCAGCACCAGCATCGGCAGCGGCGCGTCCAGCGGGTGGAAGTCCCGATTCCACAGGCCCGGAACGGTACAGCCGGGATAGAACTGGCCGAGCATCCAGCCGCGCCGCACCACCTCGGTCTTGCGCTCCCCGTGCACGGCATCGATGCGCGCGCAGTCGGTGAGCTCGGGGAAGACGGTCACCAACGCGGTGGAGTGCGGCGGCCGATCGCCGCCCGCCACCAGCTTGCCGTAGGCCTCGATCGCGTCGTCGACGACCGCGTGCATTCGTTCGACGGTCACCTCGTCACCGCCGGGCACCATGGCCGCCCACAGCGTGTGCCGGGCCGCGCTGTGCTGCACGAACGGGCAGACCGGACCGTCACGCCCCAGATCGGGATGCGGCGCCATCAGATGCCGGGCCACCCAGTCGGTGAGAGTGCCGGCGGCGGCGTGACATCCGTGCCATCCGTCCCGGTCGCCGTACACATCCCACCACCGTGTCCCGGTCCGCGCACCCGACTCCACCATGTCAATCCCTCGCCCGCAGGTAGTCGGCGAGGAGCGGACCGATCTCCGCGACCACAGCGCCGTTGGTGAGCTGGGCATGGGCGGCCGCGACGGGATGTTCGACGAGGGCACCGCGGACGTAGGGCCGCCACAGCTCCGCGTCGAACAGCTCGGTCGGACCTCGGGTGGCCGAGAAGTAGAGCAGATCACCGTCGAAGACGCCGGGGCGATAGCGATGCGACATCCGGACACCGTCGACATATCCGCGGTGCAGTCGGGTCAATTGCGCGGCCGAGAGACCGGTGCCGAACGAGGGGCCGGCGGCGGCCAATTCGGCGGCGGCCTGTGCGGCGGTGAGGTCGTCGAGCTGGTCGGCGTCCTCGGGTTCGTCCCCGAGCAGATGGGTCAGCAGATCCCGCATGCGCGGTATCGGCGGCGGCGGTATCTCGTCGCTGAACACGAGACTGTCCAGCATGGCCAGGGTGGCGACCTCCGCGCCCTCATCACGCAACCGCACCGCGATGGCGTGGGCGATCTGCCCGCCCAGTGACCAGCCCAGCAGATGGTAGGGACCCGTGGGCCGGATACGCCGGATCTGCTCGACATAGCGCCCGGCCAGTTCGCCGATATCGGTCGCACCGCGGTCGGTGTCGCGCCCGTCGTCGTCCTGGACGGCCAGCAGCGGTGACTGCAGACCGTATACCGGCCGATCCCGGATGTGTCCGGCCAGGCCGGCGTAACACCACGCCAGCGGCACCGCGGAATGCACGCAGAACAGCGGCGCCTGTAATCCGTTGCGGCGCAGCGTGAGCAGTGGGCCCAGACCGTCCTCGCCGGGCGCGGCCACGGGGGCCTCGAGCCGTTCGGCGAGTTCGGCGACCGAGGACGCGGCGTACAGCCAGCGCACGGTCACGGGTTGCCCGGTGGCACTCGCGAGTTCGGCCGCCACCGTCACACCGAGCAGGGAATTTCCCCCGAGTTCGAAGAAGTCGTCGTCGATACCGACCCGATCGGCTCCGGTGGCCCTCGCGAAAAGCGCCGCGACCACCCGCTGCGCCTCGGATTCCGGCTGCCGGTATCGATGCGCCACCGGATGCGGCGCCGGCAGGGCCGCGCGATCGACCTTGCCGTGCGGTGTGACCGGCAACGCGGGCAATTCGACCAGCTGGGCCGGGACCAGCGCCGCGGGCAGCCGTTCGCGCAATCGGCGGATCACCCGGTGGAGATCGATCCGATCAGCTTGTCCGGCAACGGTGTGCGTCGTCCGCGCGGCGACGATGTAGCCGATCAACCGCTCCCCCCGCGATGCTCGATCGACGGCCACCGCGGCCTGAGCGATCTCCGGCAGCTCGGTCAGCGCCGATTCGATCTCGCCCGGCTCGATCCGGCGCCCCCGGATACTCAGTTGGACATCGGCCCGGCCCAGGAACTCCGCGACCCCGTCGACGTCGAGGCGGATCAGATCGCCGGTGCGATAGCAGCGCTGTCCCGGCCTCGCCGGATCGGCCACGAAAGCGGCCGCGGTCGCCGCCGGATCGCCGCGATATCCCGCGGCCACACCGTCTCCGCCGAGATACAACTCACCGCGCCCGCCGGGCGGAACCGGCCGCAGCTGCTCGTCGAGCACCACGGCACGCACCCCCGGCAGCATCGTCCCGATCGGCACGGCGCCCGGCGGCGGCTCCGCGGGCACCTCGAATTGCGTTGTCATGACCGTCGTTTCGGTCGGACCGTAGCCGTTGAACAGGCGAACCGATGAGCTCCAGCGCCGGGCGAGCTCGACCGGACACGCCTCCCCACCCACCACCACGACCCGCAGGCACGGCACCTGTCGCGGATCCAGCGTGGCCAGGACGGCGGGTGTGGTCAGGAAATGGGTGATCGCCTGCGTTCGCAGCAGATCGCTCAGTTCGGTACCGGCCACGATCGAGGGCGGCTCGACGACGATACGCGCGCCGGCGGCGCAAGCGGCCAGCAGCTCGAGCAGATGCGCATCGAACGACGGCGCGTGCGCGTGCAGCACCCGTGAATCGGGCCGCACCGCATAGGCTTCGGCGATATGCGCGGCGAGGGCGCCCAGACCGCGATGGGTCACCGCGACCGCTTTCGGCCGCCCGGTCGTCCCCGAGGTGTGAATGACGTACGCGTGCTGGTCCGGATGCAGCGAGCGGAGACGATCCGCCTCACCGACCTCCGTCGCCGGACGTTGCCGCACCCGCGCCACCGATTCCGGATCGTCGAGCGTGAGCCAGTGCGGCCCGTCCGGCAACCCGCCGCGCACGGAGGACACCGTGAGCCCCACCCGCGCACCGGAGTTCGCGACCACCACCGCCAGACGTGCGGGCGGATCCTGTGGGTCGACCGGAACGAACGCGGCGCCGACGGCTGCCACCGCCCGAAGCGCCAGTATCGATTCGGCGGAGCGTGGCACCGCGGCGACGACCGAATCACCGGGCCCGACACCGTATTCGAGGAGTTCCCGCGCCCATTGGGCGCACCGGCGATCCCATTCCCGGAATGTCCACCGCCGGGCGCCGTCGCAGACCGCGATCGCGTCCGGATCGCCCGCGGACCGCAGCAGCTCCGGCAGCAGTCGGACAGTCGACGCACCGGCGTCCTCGGCCTGGACCGGCACGACCGTACTCCGCGATCCGAGTGAGCCGACACGCTGATCCGGTGCGGCACGGAGGAATTCGTCGAAGTAGGTGAGAAACCCCTCGTGATGCCAGGCCAGCGTGCGCTGCGAATACAGCGCCGGATTGGCCTGCATATCGATCCGCGCGGTGCGCTCGTCGGCGCCCAGCTGATATCCGTTGACCAGCAGATCCTCCACGGGTCCGAGCGCCAGCAGCACCGCTTGACCGGTGACCGGGCCCAGCCGCAGCGGTTCCACGAATCCGAGCACGTTCAGCACCGGGCCGAAACCGCCTCGCGCGACCCGGCTCTCACCGCGATCGCGCTGCATATCCTCATATCGATAGCGCTGATGGCGCAGCGCGCCGATCACACGCACCCGGACCCGATCGATCATCTCGGTGACCGTGGCCGCCCCGATATCCCGCAGCCGCAACGGAACCACATTCGACAGCGATCCGGCGGAGTTGCGCAACGCCGCCGTGGGCCGCACCGCCATCGGGACGGCGACCACGAGATCGTCACGGCCGGTCATCGCCGCCAGATAGCAGGCGAAGGCGGCCACGGTGAGCTCGGTGAACCCCGCTCCCGTTCGATCGCGCACCACCGCAAGCCGTTGCGCGGTGCCCTCGGGCACCTGCCCGCCCACTCGATGCGGCCGCGAGGACGGGGGCGCCGAGGAACCGCTCAATCCGGTGGTGGGCGGCAGATCGGCCAATTGTTCACGCCAGTAATCGGCATCGGCGCGGGCTCGATCGGAATCGCGGTACGCCTGCTCGTCGGCTACCAGCTCGGCGATCGAGAGCGGCCGACGGGCAGGCCGGGCCGGCTCCCCGGATCCGATTGCCGCGGCATAGAGTTCGGCGGTGCGGCGCAGCACCGCCGCGGCGCCGACACCGTCGAGCACGATGTGATGGCTGCGCAGATACAACAGATGCCGTTGCGGACCGATCCGATACAGCGTGGCCAGCGACAGGCGATCGCTCAGCAGATCCAGCGGCGCATCGTAATCGGCGGCCATCCGCGCACGGGCCGCGCCGACCGGATCGGCGGTCGCGGCGAGATCCACCACCGACAGTGGTTCGAACGCATCGGGATCCAGGAACTGCCGCGGACTGCCCGCGCACATCCGGAAACGCACCTGCGGTGATTGCAGCTCCGCGGCCGCGGTGGCCGCCGCCGCGCGCAACGGCCCGACCCGCAGCGGACCGGTCAGATCCAGGTACATGGCCACCGTATTGGGCAACTGTGGATAAAGCTGCTGAGCAACCCACCAGCGCAGTTGTGCCTCCGATAGTGGGATGTCGGGCAGGTCACCGAAATCCGTCCGGGCCGCGGCGTCTCCGACTCGAGTCACCGGGCCTCCTGCGATCCGCGGGACACCCGCACCCGGTCGGCCCAGCAAGCCGCTACGCAATTTTCACTCACTGGGCCTCCTGCGATCCGCGGGACACCCGCACCCGGTCGGCCCAGCAAGCCGCTACGCAATTTTCACTCACTGGGCCTCCTGTCATCTCCGAGGAGCATGCATCGAAGGGTTACCGAGCAAACCTACGGCATGCGCTCACCGAATCCGAATACCCGCGCGCAAGATGATCACACCGCAGGTCGGCGTGCCGGGAGCCGCCGAGACACCCGCAGGCCCGGTTACGGCTCCGGGAGCCGGTCCAGCGCGGCCTGACTCGCCTCGTCAGCGGCGCGATAGATGATCAGACGCTGATCGGGATCCTGCATCGGGATCAAAGCCTCGAACGACACCGTGAGCACGCCGACGTCCGGATGCCGCATGGTCTTCTGGCCGCGGCCCTGGACCCGCACATCGCGGCGTTCCCACAGCTCGACGAATTCGGCACTGCCGGTACGGAACTCGTCGATCAGATCGGCGAGCACCCGATCGTCGGGGTGAGCCGCCCAGGCCGCCCGCAAGCCCGCGATCCCCTCCCGCACGGTGCGTTCTCGGTCGGCGTAGAAATCGCACATCTGCGGGTACAGCAGGCACAACCACATGGAATTGCGCTGGCGCGGCGGCAGGGTGTCGAAATCCAGCAGTAGCCGCGACATCTGCTGATTCCAGGCCAGGATGTCGTACCGGTGATTGATCACCATCGCCGGCAGCGGCGCCAGATCGGCCACCAGGCGGGTGAGCTCCGGCGATGCGGTGGTGGCGGGTTTACCGTCGTCCGGAGGCCGCTGCCGGGCCAGATCGAACAGGTACATGCGCTCATCGGGGGCCAGGCGAAGCGCCCGGGCCAGCGCGTCCAATACCTCCGGCGAGGGCCGCAGGCCGCGCCCCTGCTCCAGCCGCACGATGTAGTCGATACTGACTCCGGCCAGCTCGGCGACCTCCTCCCGGCGCAGACCGGGGGTCCGACGGGTCTGCCGGCGCTGCGGCAGGCCGAAGTCGTGTGGATCCAGTCTTTCGCGCCGGGTGCGCAGAAACGCTCCCAGCTCCTGTGTCACTTCCACCGTGCCGGTCATCGCCTTCGATCCTACGGCGAGCCTGGTACCGGCGATCCCAGGAAGATCCTTCCCTTACCGCGCCCACCGGGCCCGCGCAGACTCGGTGTCGAGATCGCACCCACACAGGAGGACACCATGGCGCTCACCCTCGACACCTATCGGCTGCTGGGCCGGTCCGGGCTGCGGGTCTCCCCGCTGGCGCTGGGCACGATGACCTTCGGCGCCGACTGGGGATGGGGCGCGGACCGCGACGACGCGCGCAAACTGTTCGACGATTACGTCTCGCGGGGCGGCAACTTCATCGATACCGCCAGCGTCTACACCAACGGCAGCTCCGAACGTCTGCTCGGCGAATTCACCCGGGACAACCGGGAGAGCCTGGTATTGGCCACCAAGTACACGATGCTGCGCCGGCCCGGCGACCCGAACTCCGGCGGCAACAACCGCAAGTCGATGTTCGCCTCGGTCGAGGCCAGCCTGCGCAATCTGAACACCGACTACATCGATCTGCTGTACCTGCACGCGTGGGATTTCACGACCCCCGTCGAGGAGGTCCTGCGCGGTATGGACGATCTGGTCCGGCAGGGCAAGGTCCTCTACGTCGCCATCTCCGACACCCCCGCCTGGCAGGTGGCGCGCATGCAGACCGTCGCCGATCTGCGCGGATGGTCGCCCCTGGTGGCGCTGCAGGTCGAATACAGCCTGATCGAGCGCACGGTGGAACACGATCTGTTCCCGATGGCGCGCGAGCTCGGGCTCGGGGTGATTCCGTGGTCGCCGCTGGGCAGTGGCGTGCTGACCGGCAAGTACACCGCGGCCGATCTGGACGCCTCGGCGACCGGATCGCCCGAGGGCACCCGGCGCGACGTCGCCGCCGCGAACGGATCGCTGACCCCGCGTGGGCTCGAGATCGCCGAGGTCGTCAAGGAAGTCGCCGCCGAACTGGGCCGCACTCCCGCACAGACCGCACTGGCCTGGACCCTCCGGAATCCGGCGGTCACCGCGCCGATCATCGGCGCCCGCACGCCCGCGCAGCTGTCCGACAACCTGGGCGCGCTGGAGGTGGAATTCGGTGCGGCCCAGCTGGATCGGCTGAACGCGGCCAGCGCGGTCGAGCCGGGTTTCCCGCACAATATGCTGGCTCGGGAGATGACGCAGACGGTCATCAACGGCGACCTCACCATCGCACCGCGCGTGTGAGTCACACCGGATTCGAACCTCCCCGCATCACTGCGAGGAGGTTCGAATCCGTCTCTGCCCAGCGGGCGCTGGGTAGCGGTGGCCACCCACCGCGGCGAGACCAGTGCGGTCGGCAGTTCGAGCGTGCGGCGTTGGCGTTGCACGTCCAGGGCGGCGAGCGTTTCGGTGGCGTCGAAGGAGTCGAAGGAGAGGTTGCCGACGATAAAGCACAGGTCGGCGAGGTCGCGCCAGCGGTTCGAGGGTTGGCGGGTAGCGCCGTAGTGGGCGGTCATGGCGCAAATTTTGTCCGCGCCCTGGCTCGGCACGGGGATCAAGCGCGCCGGCGGCAGCTCGGTGAAGCCGTCGAGTTCGAGAATCGGTGTGGGGGTGAGAGATTCGATGTCTCCGACGATCACCTTGTCCACGGCCAGGTCGGCGTGGAAGTCCTCGATCAGCTGGCCGCTGAGGTAGATCGAGACGGTGAGTTCGGCGCCGGTGGCGGCGTTCCCGGCAATTCGCTTGGCCAACTCGACTCCGAAGATGAAGGGGTCGATATCGTGGATCCAGCCGAGCGCGAGCGGCTGAGCGCCCCTCACCGCCGTGCAATAACGGGGGGGCGAGCGCCGGCCTCCGCACGGTATTGCGGGGCCGGCGCTCGTTTCCACCACCACCGCGGGGCCGGTCCACGCGGCCGCGACCGAACTCGTCCCGAATCGATCGGTGGTGAGAACGAGCTCGAATCACGCAGCGGTGGAAAGATATTCGCTTGCGCCGAAAAGATACCGTTCGGTCAGCAGGCGCACGATCCCCGGATGCGCTCCCAGGGGTTCGGCGACGCCGTCGGCTCCCGCCTCGCGCAGGCGTTGATGGAACAGTCCGTGCGCCAGGAGATAAGAGCCGACGAACACCCGATCTCGACCGGATTCCCGCAGGGCGGCGACAACTTCCGGAACCCGCGGCTCGCCGGTGGCGATATACGCGGTGCGCACGGAGCCGCCCAGCTCCTCGGCCAGCAGGGCGGTGGCCCGCCGGACATCGTGGCGCGCGCGGGCATCCGAGGATCCGGCCGCCGCGAGCACGACGGCGTCGCCCCGGCGCATACCCGCCTCACGCAAACGCTTACGCATCACGCGGGCCAACATCGGGTCCGGGCCCATCGCCGGGGTCACCACCACATCCGGGTGGCCGCTGTCGCGGACCTCGCGCGGGACGTCCTGGTACACGTGGTATCCGGAGGCGAGGAAGGCCGGAACCACCACGGCCGGGCCGCAATCCAGTTCGCGAAGTACGTCGGCGGGAGTGGGCCCGAGCACGTCGACGAAGGCGGTTCGTACCTCCGGCTCGGCGCCGGACCCGGCCAGTTCCGCTCGCACCGCGTCGGCGAGGGTGCCGATCATCTCCACTCCGCGCGGACTGCGGGTGCCGTGAGCCACCAGCACCAGGGCGGGGGCGCTCACCACACCCCCGCCATCGGCGCGGGCCGCTGCGGGCGCAGCGACGGCGCGTATCCCACCGGGGGACGCGAATTGTTGTCGACGCATTCGGCCGGGTCCAGGGCCAGCCGGTAGCCGCGTTTGACCACGGTCTGAATCGCCTTCGGCGTGCCGAGACCCGCACGCAGCCGGGCGATTCCGGTTTCCACCGCGTGAGTGTCGTCACCGCCGCCAGGCAGCGCCGCGAGCAGATCCTCCCGCGACACCACGCGGCCGGGCTGGCGGGCCAGCGCCCGCATCAGCGCCATCGGCGCGGGTGCGAGCTGGCGCACCGAGCCGTCGACCACCACACAGCCACCGCGCACACTCAGTTCGTGCCCGGCGGCGTGAATCCGATTGGCGCGCCGCGGAAGTTCCTCGGCGACGTGACGTGCCAGCGCACCCAGTCGCGCACGCCCCGGCATGGACGAGGACACGCCCAGCTCCTCGAGCGGCGCGGCGGTGATCGGGCCGACGCAGGCGGGCAGCACCCGCGCGCGCATCGCCTGCAACACCCCTTCGAGCAGCCCGGTTTCCTTGGCCCGCATCAGCATCGAGGCCACCGCCGGCGCGCTGGTGAAGGTGACGCAGTCCAGCGCGGAGGTCATCACACCCTCGATCAGCCGGTCCATCGGCGCCCGGTCGTCGGGCGGCACCCAGCGATACACCGGCACCGGAACGACATCCGCTCCGGCACAGCGCAATACCTCACAGAAGTCGGGCACCGGTTCCCATTCGGTGGTCGCGCCGTGCAGCTGCACGGCGATCCGGACTCCCTCGACGCCCTCGGCCAGCAGGTGATCGAGCACCTCCGCCGAGGACTCCGAGGCCGGTGACCACTCCTCCCGCAGTTCGGCGGCGCGGATGGCGCCCTTGGCCTTGGGACCGCGCGCCAGTACCCGCGTGGAATCCATGGTGGCCCGGAGATTCTCGGCCAGTCCCCAGCCCTCGGCGGCTTCCATCCAGCCTCGGAAGCCGATACCGGTGGTGGCGACCGTGATCTGCGGCGGATCGGCGACCAGCTGCCGGGTGACCCGCTCCAGCTCGGTGTCGTCGGCCAGCGGAATGATGCGGATCGCCGGGGCGGAAACGATATTCGCGCCTCGGCGAGTCAGCAGGGTGGCCAATTCGTCGGCCCGGCGGGCAGCAGTCACCCCGATGGTGAAGCCGTCCAGAGGTTTCGAAGGTGTCGCATCGCTCACGGCGTACCGCCGCTGTAGAGCGGTTCGTTGGATACCGTGACGACGCCGTCGACCACGCGCACGCCGTAGACCGGCAGCGCCACCGATTCGTCGTCCAGGCAGCGCCCGTCGAGCAGTGAGAACGCCTGCTTGAGCAGCGGCGAGGCGACCACCGGGACACCGGCGCGGTCGCCGACGATACCGCGCGACATCACCGCGGCCCGCCCGAACGGATCGATATTGCCGACCGCGTAGAGCGTGCCGTCGGGCAGCAGGAACAGGGCGGCCTGGCGTCCGCCCCGCAGCAGCACCGCCACGCCGCGGCCGGGAATCAGATAGTCGAGCCGGCATGCCGAGGTCCAACCCGCGGTGGTTGCCGGTGTGAATCCGGGTGTGTCGATAACGGTCATCGGTAATCTCCTCCGAACGCCTTACCTAATAGGTACCGGTGTCCTGTTTCCACACGATTACGTGGCTATTTCTCGGGCGTGGCGGTAGTTGCCGGCATATCCGGCAAACCGAGCAATACCGGCACCTTGCGGGCGCCGCTGTCGTCGAAGGCGATCGTGGGATCGGCTTCCTCGGGAGCGTTGACGAAGGTCACGAAGCGCGACAGCTTCTGCGGATCCTCCAGTACAGCGGCCCATTCGTCCTTGTAACCCGCGACGTGACGGGCCATCGCGGCCTCCAGATCGTCGGCGATGCCGAGTGAGTCCTCGCAGACAACCTGCTTGAGGTGTTCGATCCCGCCCTCGAGTGATTCCTGCCACGGCGCGGTGCGCTGCAGCCGGTCCGCGGTGCGGATGTAGAACATCAGGTAGCGGTCGATGTAGCGGATCAGCGTCTCGTCGTCGAGGTCGCCCGCCAGCAGCACGGCGTGCTTGGGCGTCAGACCGCCGTTACCGCCGACGTAGAGGTTCCACCCGTTCTCGGTGGCGATGACGCCGACATCCTTGCCGCGCGCCTCCGCGCATTCCCGGGCACATCCCGACACCGCCAGCTTGAGCTTGTGCGGGGAACGCAGACCCCGGTAGCGCTTCTCCAGCAGGACGGCCATTCCCACCGAATCCTGCTGTCCGTAGCGGCACCAGGTCGAGCCCACACAGCTCTTCACCGTGCGCAGCGATTTGCCGTAGGCGTGGCCGGATTCCATCCCCTTGTCCACCAGCCGCTGCCAGATCTGCGGCAGCTGCTCGACCCGGGCGCCGAACAGGTCGATGCGCTGACCGCCGGTGACCTTCACGTAGAGACCGAAATCCTTGGCGATCTGGCCGATTTCGATCAGCTGCTCGGGGGTGACCTCGCCGCCGGGCATCCGCGGCACCACCGAGTAGGTACCGTTCTTCTGCAGGTTGGCCAGGAAGTGGTCGTTGGTGTCCTGCAGTGCCGACTGCTCACCGTCGAGGATGTGATCGCTCGAGGTGGAAGCGAGGATGGAGGCGACGGTCGGCTTGCAGATATCGCAACCGATTCCGGTGCCGTGCTTGGCGATCAGTTCGGAGAAGGTGCGGATCCCGGTGGCCTGGACGATCTCGAACAGCTCCGACCGCGACTGGGTGAAGTGCTCGCACAGCGCCTTCGACATCTCGACGCCGGACTGCTCGAGCAGCTTCTTGATCATGGGAACGCAACCGCCACAGGAGGTTCCAGCGGCAGTGCAGCTCTTGACCCCGGCGATATCGCACGCGCCGTCCGCGATCGCACCGCAGATCGCGCCCTTGCTCACATTGTTGCAGGAGCAGATCTGCGCCTCGTCGGGCAGCGCGTCGGCGCCGAGTTCCGCACCCGCGGGCGAGATCAGCGCGGCCGGTTCGGCCGGCAGTTCACTGCCGACCAGCGGCCGCAGCGCCGCGTACTGTGAGGCGTCGCCGACCAGAATGCCGCCGAGCAGGGTCTTGGCATCGTCGGAGAGCACGAGTTTGGCGTAGGTGCCCTTGGCGGCGTCGTGCAGCACCACCGACAGCGCACCCTCGGTGGTGGCGTGCGCGTCGCCGAAGCTGGCCACGTCCACCCCGAGCAGTTTCAGCTTGGTCGACAGATCCGCGCCGGGGAATTCCCCCGCTCCACCGAGCAGCCGATCCGCGACGATCTCGGCGGTGGTGTAACCGGGTGCCACCAGGCCGTAGCAGGTGCCCTCCACCGCCGCGACCTCACCGATCGCGAAGATATTGGGATCCGAGGTGGCCATGCCGAGGTCGGTGACCGCACCGCCGCGCGCGCCGATCTCGAGTCCGGCGTCGCGGGCGATCTGATCGCGCGGGCGGACACCGGCGGAGAAGACCACCAGCGAGGCGTCGATGGCCGATTCGTCGGACAGCGTAACCCGCAGTCCCGCACCGTCTTCGGCCGGTTCGATGGCCGAGGTGCCGACTCCGGTGTGCACGTGCAGGCCGAGATCGGTGACCAGCTTCTCCAGGATGGCGCCACCACCCTCGTCGACCTGCACCGGCATCAGGCGCGGCGCGAATTCGACCACGTGCGGGGTCATTCCCATCAGCCGCAGCGCGTTGGCGGCCTCGAGCCCCAGCAGACCACCGCCGACGACCACACCGACCGCGCCCGGGCCGGCGACGTCGGCCGCGGCACGGATGCCGTCGAGATCCTCGAGGGTGCGGTAGACGAAGCATTCGGGCCGATCATGGCCCGGAACCGGCGGTACGAACGCATACGATCCGGTCGCCAGCACCAGTGCGTCGTAACCGATCACGTCGCCGGAGGAGGTGGTGACCTTGCGCGCGGCGCGGTCGATCTCCTCGGCCCGCACGCCCAGGTGCAGGTCCACCAGCGCGTCACCGGCGTACTCGTTACCGGGCAGGGCGAGCGCGGCGGGATCCCAGCTGCCGACATAGGACGAGAGGCCGACGCGGTCGTAGGCGGGCAGGCTCTCCTCGCTCAGCACCACGACCTGCCACTGTCCGGCCTCGTCGCGAGAGCGCAACGCCTCGACGAATCGGTGCCCGACCATGCCGTGGCCGATGACCACCACGGTCTTGCGCTGCGAGGGGTCGACTGTCGTGAACATGACTGTCCTCCGATGCTTTCGAGATGGTCAGGCGCGAGCCGTGGACGAGGTGGAGTCGGATTCCGGCGACCGCTCGGCGCCGAGCACCAGAGCCTCGGCTTCGGCGACGACACCGGATTCCGTTCGCGGCGTACGCGTTCCGGGGCGCCGCAGGAAGACCGTCCAGACGACGATCGCGCAGAGGACGTAGAAGGCCAGGAACACCCAGAACGCCGTCGTAGCGGAATTGGTGGAGGCGTAGGACGAGCGCAGCACCAGGTTGATGCCCACCCCGCCGAGGGCACCGATCGCGCCGACGAAGCCGATCAGGGCGCCGGAGGTGTTGCGCGACCAGGCCGCCTGTTCGGCCGAATTCCCCGGCAGGCTCTTGGATTTCGCGTCGAACACCGACGGGATGATCTTGGTGACCGAACCGTTGCCGATGCCCGAGAGCACGAACAGCGCGATGAATCCGGCGACCAGGACGGCCATGGTGGCGCCGGAGGCGACCCCGTTGTTACGGTCGGCGGCCACACTGGCGACCGCGACCACGACGGCCGCGGCCATCATGCCGCCGAAGGCGAACAGCGTCACCCGGCTGCCGCCGATACGGTCGGCCCACGTGCCGCCGTAGGGGCGGGCCAGCGAACCGAGCAGCGGTCCGATGAACGCGATCTGCGCGGCGTGCAGGCTGGCCTGGGCGGCCGAGTCGCCACCGGCCTTGAAACTGATCTGCAGCACCTGACCGAAGGCGAAGCTGAATCCGATGAACGATCCGAAGGTGCCGATGTAGAGGAAGGCGATCGCCCACGACTGCGGGACCTTCAGCGACTCCAGCATGTAGGACAGATCCGCCTTCTGGTTGCGCAGATTGTCCATGTACAGCGCCGCACCGATACCGGCGATCGCGATGAAGGCCAGATACACCAGGCACACGATCGAGGCGTGGGTATTGCCGACAGTAGCGATCACCAGCAGACCGATCAGCTGGATCACCGGGACGCCGATATTGCCGCCGCCGGCGTTCATCCCCAGCGCCCAGCCCTTGAGCCGCTGCGGATAGAAGGCGTTGATATTGGTCATCGAGGAGGCGAAGTTGCCGCCGCCGAAGCCCGCGAACGCCGCCACCACCATGAATGTGGTGTAGGAGGTGCCGGGCTGGTTGATGAAGTACAGCGTCAGCAGCGTCGGGATCAGCAGCATCAGCGCGCTGAAGATCGTCCAGTTGCGGCCGCCGAAACGGGCGGTGGCGACGGTGTAGGGGATGCGCAGGATGCCGCCGACCAGAGTCGGCATCGCGACCAGGAAGAACTTCCCGGCGGCATCGATGCCGAACTTCTCGGTCGGCATGAACAGCACCATCACCGACCAGATCGACCACACCGAGAATCCGACATGCTCGGCCACGACCGACCAGATCAGATTGCGACGGGCGATGTCCTTGCCGCCGGCCTCCCAGGCCGCGACATCTTCGGCGTCCCAATGCTCGATGTCGTGGTTACGCGTCAGCGTGCTCAACAGGGCCTCCTGAAATCCGGTTGGCCCCAAGGTAGGAAACGGGTATTGCCGCGATGCTGCGCCACATGACGCGTAAATCAACGGTTGCTCACGATTCCGGCGTTTTCCCGGTGAGAACTCCGGCTATGTTTCGCCCATATGACACAACGGTTTCCGTGCGTCACGAAGTGCCCACGGTCACGGAGTGAGCCGGTGAGCTCGACCTCGGCGAGTGGTTCGGAACACACTGCGCGGGGGGTCGATTCACATCATCGCCATCGGCTCACCGCCGCGCAACCCGAGCGGTGAAATCGGCGATCCGAGGCGCGTCAGTGCCAGGTGTCCTCGAGCATGCGCGGTGTGCACGCCTGCCAGGCGCCCACCACCAGCACGACCACGGCCACCGACAGTAGTGCGAACGGCATCGCCCAACTCCCGGAGACACTGTGCAGTACACCGAACAGCAGTGGACCGACACAGGCGACCGTGTATCCGATGCCCTGGGTGAAGCCGGACAGCGCCGCGGAACCGGCCTGCGTCCGGGTGCGCAGATTGATCAGGGTCAGTGCCATCGGGAAGGTGCTCGGGCCGATGCCCAGCAACAGCACCCACAGCCACGGCGCGCTCATCGGGGCGATCAGCAGACCGGCGAAGGCGGCGAAGAACGAGACCGCGCACACGACGACGATCGGGAACGGATTGCGGATCCGCGCGGTGAACGTGGGTGCGGTCAGCGCGGCCGCCAGGCCGATGAACGAGAAGAAGGCGACCATGGTGCCGCCGAAACTCGCGTCGGCGCCGGCGTCGGCCAGGATCTTGGGCAGCCAGGTGAACATGGCATAGGTATTGAGCGAGGTCATCCCGAACATGGCCGCCATACCCCAGGCCAGCGGCGAACGCCAGATGTTGCCCGGCCGCTCCGGCTGTTCGCCGGGCACCGCGGACAGCGCGGTCGCGTCGACCCGATCACGGCCGCGCCGACCGCGCAGCACACCCAGCCAGGGCACCGTGGCCGCGAAACCGACCAGCGCCCACACGCCCAGCGACACTCGCCAACCGGCCGCGTCGGCCACCGGCACCGCGATCAGCGCCGGAATCATGGTGCCGACCTGCACCATCGTGATGTACACCGAGCTCATCAATGCCAGGTGATCCGCGAAATAGCGCTTGACCAGCGGCGGAATCACCACGTTGCCGATACCCATACCGGCCAGCGCGAACGCGGACAGCAGCAGTAGTTCCCAGGTGTCGGGCACCAGAGCCCGGGTCAGCTGTCCGGCGCCGGTCATCAACATGGCCACCAGCGCCGTCCGCTCCAGGCCCAGCCGCCGCACGAAGATCGGGGTGATCAGTCCGGCGAGGGCGAACATGGCGGTCGGGATCATGCCGAAGACGCCGACGACCGCGGTCGAGTAGCCGATATCGCCACCGATCCGTTCGGCCAGCGGCGTGAACGCCGTGACGGCGACCCGCAGCGTGAGCGCCGACAGCACGATCGCGACCAGCACCAGAATCCGGCCCTCGGCGAGGGCGCGGCGGCGCCGGACGTCGGTACTCGACTGCTGCTGGGTAACGGTCACCGCGAAATCATAGGATGATTGGATGAAAGCAGGCAACAAATGTGAGGAGGGGTACTCTATTGGCCGTGCAACCAGTCCGGCGCACCAGCCTCATCGCCCAGGTCACCGAACAACTGCGCGCTGAAATCCGCTCGGGTCGTTGGCCTATCGGCTCCCGCATCCCGACCGAGCCGGAACTCACCGAACTGACCGGCACCGGACGCAATACGGTGCGCGAAGCCGTACAGGCACTGGTGCACGCGGGCATGCTCGAACGCCGCCAGGGCTCGGGCACCTACGTCATCGCCGCCTCCGATCTCGGCGGCACCCTGACCAAGTACTTCGCCGACGCCGTCGAACGCGACGTGCTCGAATTGCGCCAGGCCCTCGATGTACAGGCCGCCCGGCTGGCCGCACTGCGCCGCGACGACGGCGATATCGACGAGCTGCTGCGGTTACTGGAACGGCGCCGCAAGGCCTGGGACACCGACAACGCGGCTGCCGTCGACGCCGACGTCGCCTTGCATCGAGCCGTCGTGGCCGCCAGCCACAATGCCGTCTATCTGGAGTTCTACGATTCGCTGCTCCCGGCGATCGAGGATGTGATCCGTTCTCGCACAACGCGACACGGCGACGATTATCACGACGAACATGCCGAGCTGGTGCACGCGGTGATCGACGGGGACGGTGCGCGAGCCGCCCGGGCCGCCAATTGCTTCCTCGGTTCGCTCATCGCCGAATACGCCGATCCACCGCTCGGAGCCCCGGCGTACCGTCGGGTGCCGCGCGACGCGGGCGTCGGGCCGGCGGTCGACAGTCGATCGAGTTCCGAACGTCCCCGGTGAGTTCGCCCGTGTGCTCGCGCGAGATCTGCTGTCTCCGCGGCCCGCTCCGCCGATAGGTAAACGACTCGTCACCATCCGGTGTGCGGCGGCGTGAGCGAGAGTTGGCACGAACGTCACCGCGGGTGAACCGCGCGTAATCCCGGATTCCTACCGTGAATTCGACCGCACGGGCCCGGCATCTCGGCCGAGACCACACCACGATGAGGGCGGTCGCACCCTTCGAGAGGACGCGCCGATGACATCCACCGACGTCGCACCCGCCGGTACCTCGACCCCGGCCTTCCGATACCAAGCCCGCGGGCGCTGGCTCGACCACTGGGAACCCGACGACGAAACCTTCTGGGCCAACGGCGGAAAGCGCACGGCCCGTAAGAATCTGACCTTCTCGGTGTTCTCCGAGAATCTCGGATTCAGCATCTGGGTGCTGTGGGCCAGCGTCGTGACCGCCATGGGCTCGGCCGGTTTCCATTATCTGAGCGGCCCCGACGCCGTAGCCAATTCACTACTGCTCACCTCGACCCCCACCCTCGTCGGCGCCGCACTGCGCGTGCCGTACACCTTCGCCATCCCGAAATTCGGCGGGCGGGCGTTCACCGTATTCAGCGCGGGTATGTTGCTGCTGCCGACCCTGGGCCTGGTCTATTTCGTCAACCAACCCGATACACCGTTCTGGGTGTTCATGCTGCTGGCCGCGCTCGCCGGCGTGGGCGGCGGCAATTTCTCCTCGTCGATGGCGAATATCAACTTCTTCTATCCCGAGGGCAAGAAGGGCGCCGCACTGGGCATCAACGCCGCCGGCGGCAATATGGGGGTCGCGCAAACCCAGCTGCTGGTCCCGCTGATCATCACCCTCGGCACCCATCTGATGGCCAAGGACCCCGGCGGTTACCGATTCGGCATCACACTCGCGGTTCTGGTCTGGATTCCGTTCATTCTCATCGCGATGTTCGGTGCGCTGCGCTACATGGATTCGATCACCGGCGCGAAATCCGACGGCAGTTCCTATCGCCTCGCGCTGACCAGTCGGCACACCTGGATCATGGCCGTGCTCTACGTCGGCACCTTCGGCTCGTTCATCGGTTTCTCCTTCGCCTTCCCCACCCTGCTCAAATCCACATTCCCGGAGCTGGCGAAGATCGGCTGGATGTCGACCATCGGCAATCTCGCATTCCTCGGCGCGTTCGTCGGCTCCCTGAGCCGGCCGGTCGGTGGCTGGATCGCCGATAAATTCACCGGAGCGCGGATCACGATCTACGTCTTCGGCGGTATGGCCGGTGCCACCGCGCTGATCGTGACGGCCCTGTCGATGAAGAACTTTCCGCTGTACCTGATTTCGTTCCTGCTGCTGTTCGTCCTGAGCGGCGTCGGCAACGGATCGACCTACCGGATGATTCCGTCCATCTTCGGCGCCGAGGCCAAGCGCCGGGCCGCCGAGGCCGGTCAGGATCCGGCGCAGGCGCTGGCCGCGGCCAAACGGCAGGCGGGCGCGGCGATCGGCGTCGTCGGCGCGGTAGGCGCGGCCGGGGGCTGGGTGCTGCAGCAGGCGCTGCGCGAATCCAATATCCACTTCGGCGGAATGGCTCCGGCCTTCTGGGCCTATGCCGTGGCCTTCCTCGCGATGGCCGGCCTCACCTGGTGGTTCTACCTGCGTTCGTCGTTCGCGGTCGGCCGGGCGCCCTCGCTGGCCCACGCCGGCATCTGAGCACGCGCGGCTCGCCGATCACCGCGATCGGCGAGCCGCGCTACACCATCAGGCGGATCATGTCGGCGGTATGCGCCAGGCCGGGAAAGGCTTCCGACGTCGACCGCGGATGCAGCGCGTGCACCGCCAGCCGGAACATGACCGCGCGCAACAACATCTGCGGCCACTCCGGCATATCCGACCACCGCTCCAGCAGACCCGGATCCGCACCGCCCCACGACAGCGCGTCGACCACGATCACCCCGGCGGCCCAGGACGCGGGCCGCCAGTACGGGGTGATGTCGGTCAGCCCGGGCGCCTGCCCGCCGGCGAACAACACCGTGCCGAACAGATCACCGTGCACCAGCTGCGACGGGGTCTGCACCGGCTTTCGCAAGGTCGCCAGCTGCGCGAGCATATCGATGCTGTGACGGCCGTCCAGGGAGGCCGCGGGCAGCATCCCGCCGGCCTTGAGGCTACGCAGCGGCACCGTCTCCCAGGCTGCCCGATCGGCGGCGACGAAGACGTCGACATCGACCCAGGGCGCGATGGGCTGCTGTACCAGAAAGCGCGGCCGTTCCAGCCGCGCGGTGGCGTGGTGCAGGCGCAACGACACCGACACCACCTCGTCGTGACGCGGTTCGGGCGTGCCCTCCATGAAGGTGTCGGCCCGCCACCCGGAGACCACATAGCGACCATCGGTGGCGCGGACCGGCCGGGCCAGTCGCACCCCGTCCACCTGCAGCGTCTCACGCACCTTCGCCGACCACGCCGCACGGGCATGATCCGCTACCGGGCTGAGCACCACATCCCCGCATCGCCACCCACCGTCCCAGTCGCCCAGCGCGACCGGGGACACTTCGCGCAGGCCGAAGGTGGCCCGCACATGCTCCGGAGGTTCGACAGATGTCACGGCCGTACCGTAACCCCGCGAACTTGTCCACTCGAGTAACCACGCCGGGGGTCGCCTGCCTCCCCGAGCCGCCGCCTACCGGTCGGGTTACGCGACCGTCGGCGCCGCCTCCGTTGTCCAGGGTTCGACTCCGATCAGCGCGAGCGGCATCGGGATCGCCACAGCGGTCACGTTCCCCTGGATGTCGTGACCGATCCAGACGGTGACGTCGCCGTCTCCTCCGGTCGGGAAGGCCAGCAATTCGGCGCCGACGTCCGGATCCGTGACTCTGTCGAAATCCGGGTATTGCTCGTCGGGCGACGATTCGCCGTCCCGGAAGCGTCGCATCAACGCCGACCGCGCGGTGACATCGACGAGGCAGCCGGTACCGGTGTCGACGGGGAATCCCGAGCGCTCGCCGTCGCGCAGCAGGCGCGGGTCGTCGCCGGTCCGGATGGCCATCGTCCAGGAGACGGTGGGCGCGTCGCTGATCAGCAGGCGGTACGCGTAGCTTTCCCGGACGGTGAAGGATTCCCCGAACATCTCGCCCTCGTAGCTGACCACGGATTCCTGCAACGGGTATGTGCCGGAAGGAATGTCGACGATGACGAGGTCGTCCGTGCCCTCCGACGGGACCGGCTGGGGGTCGCAGAACGCCACGGCGGACCCGGTCACGGTGTAGCTGGAGATCGTTCGAACCTCGATGGCGATGGGATCGGGGCTCTCTTCGTTGGTGACCGAGGCGCCCGGGGTGAACAGCGTGTCCAGTAGCGGCTCCGAGTACGGGGCCGGCGCGTGCCAGCCGAACGGCTGCGGTGCGCCGCTGGACGGCTCGGCCGGATCCGGCGAGTTCCCACGAATCCGGTATGTGGTCCCCGATCCCAGCACGGGGACGTTGAGCAGCTCCGCCCAGTCACCGAATGCCGGCCGCGGTAGCCATCGCCGATCGACCGGCAACTCCGGCACCGTGTAGGTGGAGCCGCCGAGACGCCCCCTCGGCTCCACGACCTGACGCCCCCTGCCATCGGGAAACAGATCGGTGGTCACGTGCCAGCTGGTCTCGGAGAATTCGAGGGTTTCGCGATCCGGGTAACGCCATCTTTCGTCATGGCGCAAGAACAAGCGCTCGGATTCGAGACGACGCAGATCCACCTCGCGGTCGCGACGCCCGAATTCATCGAACCACCACAAACCCAGGTAGTCGTCGTTCCACGCGATATGCAACACCGCGACGGGCAACGCACTACCCGCCGCCGTCAGCACGACCGCGTAGGGTTCACCGGCCGCGTCCCGCGACCGCGCCTCCTCCACCGCGATCGGGCCCGCCACGCGCCCAGCCGTCCCGTCCCAGCCCTCGCCGTACGTCACCTCGAGAGGTGCGCCTCGTCCTGTCATGCACCGAACCCTAGGACCGCGCTACCGCCTCCGGCTTCCCACAGCCGACAGCCCGACCGGGATACCGGCGCGTCCTCGGCGACCGCTCGGCTCCTCCCGGCCCGGCCCGGCGCGCCGGGCCGGGAGGGCGGCACAGCCCTAGTACACCGGCAGGCTCGGGTCGATCTGGTTGGCCCAGGCGATGATTCCGCCCTGCAGGTGGGTGGCGTCGGAGAATCCGGCGCGCTTCAACGCCGCCAAGGCCTCCGCGGAACGGATACCGGTCTTGCAGTGCAACACGATCGGGGTGTTCTGCGGGAGTTCGGCCAGCGCCTCACCGGACAGGATGCGGTCCTTGGGAATCAGGGTCGCGCCGTCGATGCGGACGATATCCCACTCCACCGGCTCGCGGACGTCGACGATCGCGACATCCTTGCCCGCGTCGAGCATGTCCTTGAGCTCGCGAGCGGTGACCGTGGAACCCACGGCCGCGGCCTGGCCCTCCTCGGAGACCACACCGCAGAACGCCTCGTAATCGATGAGCTCGGTGATGGGCTGCCGCTCGGGATCGCGGCGCAGCTTGATGGTGCGGTAGTTCATATCCAGTGCGTCGTAGACCATCAGCCGGCCCAGCAGGGTCTCCCCGATGCCGGTGATCAGCTTGATCGCCTCGGTCACCATGATCGAACCGATCGACGCGCACAGCACGCCCAGCACACCGCCCTCGGCGCAGGACGGGACCATACCCGGCGGCGGGGCCTCCGGGTACAGGTCGCGGTAGTTGATGCCGCGACCGTCCGGGGCGTCCTCCCAGAACACCGAGACCTGCCCCTCGAACCGGTAGATCGAACCCCAGACATAGGGCTTCCCGGCGAGCACCGCGGCATCGTTGACCAGATAGCGGGTGGCGAAGTTGTCGGTACCGTCGACGATCAGGTCGTACTGCGCGAACAGCTCGACCGCGTTCTCCGGTTCCAGCCGAATCTTGTGCAGCACCACGCTGATGCCGGAATTGATCTCCAGAATCGAATCGCGCGCGCTGTCGGCCTTGCTGCGGCCGATATCGGATTCGCCGTGAATGATCTGCCGCTGCAGATTCGACGCGTCCACCTCGTCGAATTCCACGATGCCCAGGGTGCCGACACCGGCCGCGGCCAGATACAGCAGTGCCGGTGATCCCAGACCACCCGCACCGATCACCAGGACCTTGGCGTTCTTCAAGCGTTTCTGCCCGTCCATACCGAGATCCGGAATGATCAGATGCCGGCTGTAGCGGGCGACCTCATCCCTGGTCAGCTCCGCGGCCGGCTCGACCAGCGGTGGCAGGGACAGTGGTGATGACACGTCGCAGACTCCTCGAATCGAATTCGCCGATTGGGCTGATCGGTGCAACGCGGCGAATCGGGCCGTTCTTCCCGGCCTGCCATGGTGGCAGGTCGTTGCTAACCCCGAGGATACGGCCAGGGATTGAACCGGCATTTCTTGCCGTCCATGGGCACCACGCCCTGTGGATCCAAGGTCGCGATGTCGTTGTTGCGGGTCCCGAAGGTCTGCTGCATCATCACCGGCGCCAGTCCGCCGTCGTTCTCGCACGGCTGATGTTCGTGATAGCCGATCGCGTGCCCGACCTCGTGGTTGATCTGGTATTGGCGATAGGAACCGATATCCCCCTCGAAGGCGGTCGCCCCGCGCACCCACCGCACCTCGGACAGCACCACCCGGTCCAGATCCGAGTTGTAGCAGGAGGAGTCGATCGGAATTTCGAAACCGCAGGCGGACTTGGTGGTCTGCCGCGAGGTCAGCGAAATCCGGAAATCCGGTTCACCGTTATCGATGCGGCGAAAGCCGAAGCGCGGATCGTGGGTCCAGCTCTTGGGGTTTGCCAGCGTCGCCTCGATCATTTTGGCGACCGAGTCGTCACCACCCAGCGAGGACGTATCCACCCCGTTCTCGACTTCGACCGTGTAGGTGAACAGATGTTCCTGTGCCGCCCCGACCTGAGGCGTCGTACCGGGCACGAGATGCCAGGAGTCGGCGCCCGCCTCGGTGAAGGCGCCACCGGCCGGCAGCGCCCCCGACGACAGCTCGCCGCCGAATTTGCCATCCCCCTTCGGGGGTGCGCCGATGATGCCCGCGTTACTGGTGTGCTGACTGAGCCTTCCCAGGGCTGGGGTGGGGCCGCTGGCAGATTCGGTACCCCCCTTGACGGCGTCCACGGCCACCAGCACGGTGATCACCGCCAGTATCGGAAGTGCGTAGGCACGCCAGCCGTAAGCGGAAACGAACCTGCCCAGTGCGCTCTGCTTCTTCGTATCGCGTTCCGGGCGTGGCCGATTCGCGGAGTCGCCGGCGTCGGTGGGGTCCCACTTCGCGCGCAGCGGCTGATGCGAGCGGTCCCCGCCGGGCGCGAACTCACGATCACCGGAATACAGGCCGAGCGGATCGTAGACTTCGGGGAGTTCGGAGGGTTGCTGCCGGTTGCGCTGCGGGTCATCGGGCGATTCCATACGCGCGACCACGGCGCCTGCGGGGCGGCTCGAGTCGGGCCCGCCGGTGGATCTTCCCCGTTGGTCGCTCACTCGAACAGAGTCTCACAGCCTGCTCGAGCAGAACCACATACCGTCCCCGACCGGCCCGGGTTGCGAGAAATCTCACCGCTGTGCGAGATTTCTCACGGCGGCCAGTTACTGACAGGTTGCCAATAGGTGTGGGAAGTTATTCGAATACCACAATGGCAGGAACGGGATCGGCTCACAGCCAAGTGCACCCGACCCGCAGCGCGGTGGATCACGAACGAGTATCGTTCGTTGGATACCCGTGCACATCCACGTTCCCGCCGGGAATCGACTGGGAGAACCGAAATGACTGACCTCGTGGACCGGATGACGTCGTCGCGACTGTCGTCCGAGGCCATGGCACCGAGCAAGCGCGGAACCCGCCTACCCCGCGAGGCCCGCCGTGCCCAACTGCTCGCCGCGGCCAGCGAGGTTTTCGTACTACGCGGCTATCACGCCGCCGGCATGGACGAGATCTCGCAATGCGCCGGTGTCTCCAAACCCGTTCTGTACCAGCACTTTTCGAGTAAGCTCGAACTCTATTTGGCGGTGCTGCAGAACTATATCGACGCCCTGGTCTCCAGTGTCCGCCAGGCGCTGCGCTCGACCACGGACAACCGCCAACGCGTCCGCGCCGCGGTCGCGGCCTACTTCGACTTCGTCGACCACGAGACCCAGGGTTTCCGGCTGGTCTTCGAATCCGACCTCACCAGCGAGCCGCAGGTGCAGCGCCGCGTCGAGCAAGCCACCGAGGCCTGTGTGGACGCGGTGTTCGACCTCGTCGCGCACGATTCCGGCCTGGACCCCTACCGGGCCCGCATCCTGGCCGTGGGACTGGTGGGCGCCAGCCAGATCACCGCACGCTACTGGCTCGAGGCCGACCGGCCGATCCCCAAGGAAGAGGCGGTCGACACCACGGTCCAGCTCTGTTGGGGTGGGCTGTCGCGCGTGCCGCTGTCGCAGCGTTGAGATAACCGAAAGGGCCCGGACCCGCCGATGCGGGTCCGGGCCCTTTCGTATTTCTCAGGTTTCTCAGGCCGCAACAGCCTCAGCCGAATGCAGAAAGCGGCGAGCGCCGGTCTACACCGCGGCGAAGCCGACGCGGCCGCTGGTGGAGGTGCCGATTTCGACATAGGCGACCTTGGCTGCCTGGATCAGATACTTGCGCCCTTTCTCGTCCTCGAGCGCCAGCACCCCACCCGAACCGCCCAGAGCCGCGGATACCAGCGCTTCGACCTCCTCGGGGGTCTGCGAGCTGGCGATGACCAGTTCCCGCGGGCTATCCGAAATGCCGATCTTGACCTCCACGGCCAACCTCCTAGAGTCCAGATGCTGTCGTCTCAGGCTAGTGCAGCCGACGGGACCGCGACGATGTGCCTGCCTGTGCTCTCAGCGAACACCCGACCGTGGTCATCCCAGGCTCAGCACCCGCATCCGCTCGGCATGTGAGTTCTGCATCCGCTCGAACAGTGCCGCCACCCCGTTGAGATCACCGGTCGCGGTCAGCACGATTTCGGTCAGCTCGTCACGCTGCGCCATCACGAACTGCGCCTGGGTGATGGCCTCACCCAGCAGCCGACGCCCCCACAGGGTGAGCCGATCGCGCTCCGAGCGGCTCACCGTGACCGCCCGGCGCACCTCCTCGACGACGAATTCCGAATGGTGGGTCTCGGCCAGGACGTCGTGAACGACCGTGGCCACCTCGGGTGCGAGCGAATCGGCGAGCACGGTGTAGAAATCGGCCGCGATACCGTCACCGACGTAGAACTTGACCATCGACTCGAGCCAGGTCGAGGGGTCGGTCGACGCGTGATAGGCGTCCAGTGCCCGCACGAACGGCGCCATCGCGTCGAAAACATCGACACCACGACCCTGCAGTGCGGTTTCGAGTGTTTCGAAATGCGCCATTTCGGCGGCGGCCATCTTGGCCGCCGCGACCTTGCCGCGCAGCGTCGGCGATAATTTCGCCTCTTCCGCCAAGCGGTAGAACGCGGAGATCTCACCGTAGGCGAGCACCGCGAACAGATCGGTGACACCGAGATGGTCGGCGGGGATTCGATGATCGGATTCGGTCGAAACACCCAGCGCGCCAGATGTGTTTGCACCCATGAACACCAGCCTAATGGGTCGAAGCCCGGAGGCAGCAGCGGAGCGGCGGTGCGGAGCGCTGTCCGGCGGGGGCCGCGATGTGACGTAGTGCGCCGTTCATGCCTGGTCCCGCAGGAATTTCTCGAGGTAGCCCCAGGTGGTGTCGCGGGCGATCAGGATGCCCAGATGACTGCCGGGCGCGTCCTCGTAGCGCACCTCGCGCGCACCGGTCAGCGTGTCCCGGCCGTGCGCCACCGCGGCCGCGGGCGTGATGACGTCCTGAGGCCCGCCGACCAGCAGTACCGGTGCGGTGATCTCGGCCAGCACGATGGGCTGCGCCCCGATGTGCACCACTCCCCTGCCGATGTCGTTGGCCAGCATGAACCGGCTCCACAGCTGGTTGTAGAAACGCCCCGGATAGCCCGGCAACTGCGATTGGAATCGGTCGATGGTCTCCATCCGTGCCAGCGTGGCCGCATCGGCCAGATTGTTGGCCAGGAACAGCGGTCGGCGCAGTTCCCGATCCCAGGCCGCGGCCCGGTAGGCCAGTCGGGTCAGCGGAGCCGGGACGCCGCCGGCCGCGCGGATCAGCGTGGACATGGTGAGGCCGCCGTCGAGCCGCGCCAGCGCGCGGACCTGTGGCACTCCGTTGACACGGTTGTAGTCCAGCGGTGCGCCGATCACGGTGATCGATCGAATCGGCAGCGTCGCGTCGGCCGCAGCGGTCAGCAGCGCCAGCACTCCGCCGAGCGACCAGCCGACGAGGTCGACCGGTGCGCCGTCGCGATCGGCCGATACCCGCCGTACGGCCTCCGGCAGGATGTCGTCGACCCAGTCCTCGAAGCCCATGCGGCGGTCGGCGAAGCCGATCTCGCCGTAGTCGACCAGGTAGGGACGCCGCCCGATCTCGAGCAGGAAGCGGGCCAGGCTCTGATCCGGTCGCAGATCGAAACACGTCGCCGGGGCGGCCAGCGGCGGCACCAGCAGCACCGCGGCGTCGTCGGCCGGCGGCGGCCCGGCGGGGTCGATGTCGTATCGGCGCAGCAGGCGGTGCGGTTCGTCCCACAGTACGGTCGACGGGGTGGGCGCGGGGGCTTCGATGCCGTCGCCGAAGGTCAGCGCCCATGCGTTGCGGGCCGCGGCGCCCACGGTCTCTGCCAAGCTCACATCGACCAACTTATCGTGAGACGCAGTGTCTCAGATATGTGGGATGGGCCACGCCCGCACTCCGGCTCCGGCCCAGCGCGCCCGCGGGCGTTTTCTCCCGGCCACGACGAATTACCGTGTGCCGCAGCACAGACCGGCTCGGTCGGTCCGCCGACCGAGAGCGGAAATGAGGCGAAGAAAGGTATCACGCTACAATCTTTGTGGGCAACGGAAATTTTGCTCGCGCTGCCATATCGTGGCCGGCATATCGAGACCGGCCGATCGGGGTAGCGCGACAGGGGTAACCGAAGCCCACGGAAAATGTGCGCGCACCAGATCCGCGACACCTTTGCACCGCACCCGGGCACCGTCCTCGGCGGCGAGAGTGCAGGTGGAAACGCCGGATTTGTGGTGGCCCGGAATTCCCGGTCCCAATCCACCCTCGTGCGCGCTGGATGCGATTCACACGAGGAAGGCACGAACCCTGAGCAAGATCACCGTAGAACAAGAACCCGGGTTGTCGGACACGCTGCTCACAGCGGAACTGGACCCCACACACACCGCTCCGTCATTCACCGAATTGGGAGTGCGCCCGGAAATCGTGCGCGCACTCGGCGAGATCGGAATCGAACGTACTTTCGCGATCCAGGAGCTGACGCTGCCCCTGGCGCTGGCCGGCGACGATCTGATCGGCCAGGCCCGCACCGGTATGGGTAAGACCTTCGGATTCGGCGTACCGCTGCTGCATCGAATTTCTTCGACCGGTTCCGGCACCACCGCATTGGACGGCACTCCCCGCGCATTGGTCATCGTGCCCACCCGCGAGTTGTGCATTCAGGTCACCCAGGATCTGGAGAATGCCGGTAAATATCTGCGCAATCAGCAGGGCCCGCTGCGCGTCACCTCGATCTACGGCGGACGGCCCTACGACGCCCAGATCGCGGCTCTGCGCGAGGGTGTCGACGTCGTCGTCGGTACGCCCGGCCGTCTGCTGGATCTGGCCGAACAGCAACATCTGATCCTCGGCAAGGTCGGCGTTCTGGTGCTCGACGAGGCCGACGAAATGCTCGATCTGGGTTTCCTGCCCGATATCGAGCGCATTCTGTCGATGGTTCCTGATCAGCGCCAGACCATGCTGTTCTCGGCCACCATGCCGGGACCGATCATCACCCTGGCTCGCACGTTCCTGCACAAACCGACCCATATCCGGGCCGAGGAACCGCACGATTCGGCGGTCCACGATCGCACCGCGCAATTCGTCTATCGCGCGCACGCACTGGACAAGAGCGAATTGATCGCGCGAATTCTGCAGGCCGAGAGCCGCGGCGCCACCATGATCTTCACCCGCACCAAACGCACCGCCCAGAAGGTCGCCGACGATCTGGCCGAGCGCGGTTTCGCGGTGGGCGCGGTCCACGGCGACCTGGGACAGATCGCCCGTGAGAAGGCGCTCGACAAATTCCGCAAGGGCAAGATCGACGTCCTGGTCGCCACCGATGTCGCCGCGCGCGGTATCGATATCGACGATGTCACCCATGTCGTCAACTACCAGTGCCCGGAGGACGAGAAGACCTACGTGCACCGCATCGGCCGCACCGGCCGGGCCGGGCGCACCGGTGTCGCGGTGACCCTGGTCGACTGGGACGAACTGCACCGCTGGGAAAGTATCAATTCCGCACTGGGACTTGACATTCCGGAGCCGGTGGAAACCTACTCCCGCTCCGAGCACCTGCGCGCCGATCTCGGCATCCCGGAGAGCGCGACCGGAACGCTACGGCGCGCTCCCGCGCGCGACGCCGACGCCGTGGTGGTCGAACGGGAAGCCCGGGCGCCGCGCAAGCGCAACCGGCGCCGCACCCGCGGCGGACAGCCGGTCGAGGGCGGCGGTGCCGAGCAGACCACCACCGACTCCGACCCCACCGACGAGTCGGCGAGCAAGTCCGAATCGTCTGCGTCCCAGCCGGTTTCGGACGATCAGCCCGAGGGTGACAAGCCGGCCCGCCGCCGTCGCCGTCGTCGCCGCAAGCCCGCCGCGGACAACGGTGACACCGCCGCCGCGGCGGACGCATCGGACTCCGGTTCCGGTGGCGCGGATCAGGCTGCCGCGTCGGTCTAGCCACCTGATCGGTTAGTCTCGCTGACGTGCTCGCACCCGAGCGGCGGACGCGCGCCGACCTCTATGCCGCAGTCGCGATCGCCGTCGTCGTGGCGATCGCGGCTGTTGTCGTGTGGGCGAACAGTGCTGCCCGCGGGACCGAATCCGATCCCGCGGCGCATCCGGCATCGGTCGCCCCGGCCGCCGACCGGCTGCCGGAAAACCTCACCGAACGCTGGCACGCCCCCGACGGTGTCGCGCGCCGGGCACTGACCTCGAGCGGTGTCGCCGTCACCGGCGACGGCGGGACCGTCACCGGACTCGATCCGGCCACCGGGCACGAGGTGTGGAGCTACCGGCGCGATCTGCCGCTGTGCGGCCTGGAGAGCCAGTTCGCCACCGTCATCGCCACCTACCGCGACGACCGCGGCTGCAGTCAGACCACCATGCTCGGCGCCGAGGACGGTCGGCGGCGCACCGCGCGCAGCAGTTATATGGACTCCGAGGTCCGGCTCAGCTCCGACGGCACCTATGTCCTGGCTCAGGGCGCCGACCGGCTCGAGATGTGGCGCTCGGATCTGGTCCGCACCCTCGAATACGGCTATGTCGACGCGCCGGTGAATCCGCACACCCAGCCCCGGCACGACTGCCGGTTGCTGTCGGCGGGCTCGGGCGGCAGCAGGCTGGCAGTGCTCGAACGCTGCCCCGACGACGCCGCCGACCGGCTTACCGTGCTGAATCCGGCGCCCAAGGACGCCTCCGCTCCGGAGGAGTACGGCTCACATGTGCTCACCGAGCCGGGCGCCGCGGCCGCCGATGCCCGCGTCATCGCGGTCGCGGACAATCGGATCGTGCTGTATCTGCCCGGAACCGAGACCGCACCACCGGAATTCGCGATCTACGATACTTCGGCCAATTCACTTGCGGCGCACCGGCTCACCGCGCCGATCGGCGACAACAGCACCGTCACCCGACTGGGATCGGCGTATTTCGTCTTCACCGGCAACAGCGTGATCGCGTTGAACGCCACCACATTCGAACCGATGTGGACCGCGCCCGATGCCCTGGGCTCGCCCGCCATGATGGCCGGCCACATCCTGATTCCGGTCGCCGACGGTATCGCGGCCCTGGATCCGGGCAGCGGAGCGCAACAGAGGCGAATTCCGCTGCGACGCAGCGACTACCACGGCGAGCCGATATCGCTGGCGATCAGCGGCCCGGTGGTGCTGGAACAGCGTGGCGGCCGGCTCTACGGGATCAGCTGATCCACTCCACCGCCGGCGGCCCCGGTGCGGCATGATCGGGATCATGAGTGCATCGGACAGGGACTATCGACTGGTGGTGTTGCGGCACGGCGAAACCGCGTGGTCGGCGGCGCGCAAACATACCGGACGCACCGATATCGCGCTCACGGCACGCGGTGAGGAGCAGGCCCGGGCCGCCGCGCCCGTGCTGGCCGAACTCGACCTCAGCGATCCGCTGGTGCTGACCAGTCCCCGCAAACGCGCGGTGCACACCGCCGAACTGGCCGGGCTGCAGGATCCGCGCGTCGTTGACGACCTGGCCGAATGGGATTACGGCGAATACGAGGGCCGCACCACGCCGCAGATCCGCGAAACCGTGCCGGGCTGGACCATTTTCACCGGTGTGGTGCCCGGCGGCGAATCCCTCGAGGCGGTGTCGGACCGCGCCGACCGCGTCCTCGAATCGGTTCAGCCGGCCCTGCGTACCCGCGATGTCGTCCTGGTGGGCCACGGACACTTCTCCCGTGTGCTGATCGCGCGCTGGGCCGAATTCCCGGCGCGCGAGGGGCGGCGCTTCTTCCTGTCGACCGCCGCGATCAGCGTGCTCGGCCACGACCATCAGGCCCGCACCATCCTGGCCCACAATCTCGTGCCCGCGCAGGACGGTGGCCGATGATCCGCCGTGCGACCCCCGAGGACGTACCCGCCCTGGTCGAGCTGGTCTACGACCTCGCCGAATACGAGCGGGCACGTGAGCAGTGCGCGCTCACCCCGCGGCTGCTGGAGACCGCGTTGTTCGGCCCGGAGCCGGCGGTCTTCGCCCACGTGGCCACGGACAGCTCGCCGGATCGGGTGGTCGGCTGCGCGATCTGGTTCCTGAACTATTCGACCTGGACCGGTAAGCACGGCATCTACCTGGAAGATCTCTACGTCCGGCCGGAGGCGCGGGGCCGGGGCCTGGGCAAGGAGCTCCTGGCGGAATTGGCCCGCGAGGCGGTGGCCAACGACTACACCCGGGTGGACTGGTCGGTGCTGGATTGGAATACGCCCTCGATCGAGTTCTATCGCCGCCTGGGCGCGGCCGCACAGGACGAGTGGACCGGCTTCCGGCTCAGCGGCGACGCGCTGACGCGGCTGGCCGAATCCGGGTCCTGAATATTTCCCCGCCGGGCTGTCGATTCGGCCGCACACCGGACGTCGAAGAGTTGAATGGTCCGAAAGGCGGACCACCCACTCGGAGGACGATCCAGCGATGTCGAACTATCTGATCCTGATCTACCAGGACGAACACGCGGTACCCGAGCCGGAGCCGGGCAGCCCGATGCTGACCGAGCACCGCGAGTTCGCCGAACAGCACGCGGCCGCACTGCGCGGCGGCAACGCCCTGCATCGCGGTCACACCGCGACCAGTGTGCGCCCGGACGGCGCCGGCGATTTCGTGGTCACCGACGGCCCGTTCGCCGAAACAAAGGAACAACTCGGCGGCTACTACCTGATCGAGGCGCCCGATCTGGACGCCGCGATCGCGATCGCGCGCCGGGTGCCGATGCCGCACGGTGGTGTCGAGGTACGGCCGATTCTCGAACTCGGCTGAGACACACCGTGTTCGATCGCGCCACCGATCGCGGACCGGATCTGCCCCGGGTGGGCGGGTCCGGCCCCGACGCGGTCGCCGCGGCCGTCGCCGACGCGCATCGCCGGGAATGGGCCTTCGTCCTGGCCTCGACCGTGCGGGTGACCCGGGATCTGGATCTGGCCGAGGAATGCGTGCAGGACGCGTATGCGCAGGCACTCGTGCGGTGGGCCACCGACGGGATCCCGCGCCGGCCCGCGGCCTGGCTCACCACGGTCGCGCGCAACCGGGCGCTGGACCTGCTGCGCCGCCGGTCGACCGCGCGCCGGGCCCTGCCACTGCTCCTCGCCGACGAGAGATCTTCCGGCACAACGGGTATCGATGAGCTCGCGATGTTCGATCCGGACGCGGAATTCGGTGACGACCGGCTGCGGCTGATCTGCACCTGTTGCCATCCGGCCCTGGCCCCGCAGACCCAGATCGCGCTCACCCTGCGCCTGGTGTGCGGGCTCACCACCGGTGAGGTGGCGCGCGCCTTCCTGGTCGCCGAGCCCACGATGGCCGCGCGCATCACTCGCGCCAAGAAGAAGATCGCCGCCGCCCGCATTCCGTACCGGGTACCGGATCCGGCCGAACTGCCCGAGCGCATCGAGGCCGTCCTCGCGGTGGTGCATCTGCTGTTCACCACCGGACACACCGCACCGTCCGGCGCCGATCTGATCCGCCGCGAACTCACCGAACGCGCCATCGATCTGGCCCGGATGCTGCACACCCTGCTGCCCGGCGATCCGGATATCGCGGGTCTGCTCGCACTGCTGCTGCTCACCGATGCCCGCCGTCCGGCGCGCACCGCGGCCGACGGCGCCATGGTCGCGCTGGCCGATCAGGATCGGTCGCGCTGGGATCGGGGCGAGATCACCGAGGGGCTCGCACTGGTCCGCACCGCCCTCGAACGACGGCCCGGCCGCTACGCGCTGCAAGCCGCGATCGCCGCGGTGCACGCGGAGGCGCCCAGCTACGACGACACCGACTGGCAGGAGATCCTGGGTCTCTACGATGTGCTGATCCAGCTGTGGCCCTCGCCGGTGGTGGCACTGAACCGGGCGGTCGCGGTGGGGATGGCACGCGGCGACGCGGCCGGCACGGCAGCGCTCGACGCGCTGTCGAATGAGCCCCAGCTGGCCGGCTACGGCTATCTGCCCGCCGCCCGGGCGCACTTCCTGGCCCGGCAGCGGCGCGCCGACGAGGCCCGGCTGGCCTATTCCGAGGCCCTGATGCTGACCGAGAACGCCGCGGAGCGCGACTTTCTCAACGCCCGGCTGGCAGAATTGGACGATTGACCGAAAGTGCGGCAGCGGGGCGTTCAGGCGTCGTTTCCGCCGGACGTACGCATAGTCTGGACCGATGAAGGTCACCGTTCGTCCCATCGTGGCATCGGAGATACCCGAACTGTCGCGGGTGCTGAGCCTGGCATTCGACGACGATCCGATCGTGCGGTGGTGCATCCCGTCCGACCGCGGGCGGCCCCGGCGCGCGGCGCTGATGTTCGCCACCCTGATCCGCCACCTCTATCTGCCGCACGGAGCGGTGGACGCGGCTTTCGACGAATCCGGTCGCATCGTCGGCGGTGCGGTCTGGTCACCTCCGGGTGCCTGGGATTCCGGTGGCGACCGGTCGCTGCGGATGCTGCCGTCACTGGCGCGCGCGTTCGGGTTGCGGCTGGTGGCCGCGGGCGCGATGTCGGAGCGTATGAGCACGGCGCATCCCCACGAGCGGCACTGGTACCTGGCGATCGTCGGCACCGATCCGGCGGTACGTGGCCGGGGGTACGGGCAGGCACTGCTCGCGCCGCGGCTGGCGCACTGTGACGAGGTCGGCGTCCCGGCCTATCTGGAGTCGAGCAAATTCGACAACATCGCCTACTACGAGCGTTACGGATTCGAGCTGCGCGGTGAACTCGACGTCACCCGGGGCGGACCACTGCTGTGGCCGATGTGGCGTCAGTCCGCGATGTCGTCGTAGGCCTCGGCCATCCAGCGCACCGACGGCGGGGAGAAGATCAGACCCAGGGTCACCAATGCCAGCAGGCCGACCGGAATTCCCAGTTCCAGTCGATGTGAGCTGAGCATGTACCAGGCGGCCGGCAGCAGCAGGATCTGCGCGATGACCACGATGGCCCGGCCCCAGCGCTTACCCCGCAGCAGTCCGATGCCGGCCGCGAGTACCGCGCCGGCCAGGATCACGAACCACGCCGCCGTCCCGTATGCGGACCGGTCGTGCCCCTGCACCACCAGCACGATCGCGATGATCACGCCGATCAGCCCCTCGAGCGCGGCCAGTGCACCCGCCGCGCGCACCGTGCCGGGGGTCGTCTCGGCCGCCTCGCCGGGGCCGCCGGCGCGAGTGCTGTCGTCCTCCGCGTTCTGCTTCGCCACCCGCCCAGCGTAGCGACGGCGGCGACGGGCCCGGCGACGACGGCTTGCGTCACCGCGAAGGTCGCCCCGGATGACGGTGGGAGTCCACCACACCACCGCGCGAGCCGCCCCGCACCGGTGGTCACCGCCGCATGCGATTTCGGCGGCCGCGGCTCAGTAGGCTGCTGGGGTGCGGACGCTGCTGATCGTGAATCCGAATGCCACTTCGACCACTCCGGCCACTCGGGATCTGCTCGCCCATGCCTTGGAGAGCCGCACCCAGCTCATCGTCGCGCACACGCAGCATCGTGGTCACGCCGCCGAACTGGCGCAGTGGGCGACCGAGGCGGAGATGGATCTGATCGTCGTGCACGGCGGCGACGGCACGGTGAACGAGACCGTGAACGGTTTCCTCCCGCTCCCCGAGCTCGATGCGACCACGGAATCGGGTGCGGCACAACGCTCCCCGGCGCGGGTGCCGCGGCTCGGGATCATTCCCGGCGGCTCCGCCAACGTCTTCGCGCGGTCGCTCGGTATCGAACCGGATCCGGTGGCGGCGACCAATCAGCTCATCGATCTGCTGTCGCTCGACGGTGACGGCCCCGGGCATGCCGGGGACCGCCGGATCGGCCTGATGGTCGCCGACGGTCGCTGGTGCGCGTTCAGTGCGGGTGTGGGCCTGGACGCGGATGTCTGTGAGGCGATCGACCGTTCACGCGCAGCCGGGCACTCCGCCACGCCCGCCCGCTATCTGCGCACCACGGTGCGGCAGTTCTTCCGGGCCAAACGTCACGATCCCGCCATCACGGTATGTGTACCCGGTCACACACCCGTGTCGGAAGTGCATTACGCATTCGTGACCAACACGAGTCCGTGGACCTATTTGGATAACCGTCCGGTACGCACCAACCCCGGTACCACGTTCGAACGGGGACTCGGAGTGTTCGCGATGCGGACCATGGGGGTGATCCCCACCCTGTCGGTCGCCCGGCAACTCCTGGACACCAGTGGAGATCCCAAGGGCCGCAATTTGTTTCGCGTGGACGATGTGCCGTCCGTGCGAATCGAGGCATCCGACGAGGTCGGACTGCAAATCGATGGCGATTTCATCGGCCGGCGCAACGTGGTGGATTTCACCTCGGTGCCCGAGGTGCTCGAAGTGGTCGCGCCCGAGCCGGAATCCGCCCGACACAACTGAGAAACATCGCAGTTGTGCTGCGAAAACCGGTACAAGCGAGTACAAAGGACTCCGCAGGCCCGGCTTTTCAGGGCTTTAGAGCGTGAGCTTCCCCACGGTGCACCAAAAGGCTATTGACATCTACGGTGTTCGTGAAAGCATTCACAAGCAACCGTGCGGAAACATTCGAGTCGCACAAGTGAACGGACCACAAACCAGCGGCGCCTTGCGGCGCCCATGCAAAGGAGCAGAGGAATGGACTGGCGCCACAAGGCCATCTGTCGCGACGAGGACCCCGAGCTGTTCTTCCCGGTGGGTAACAGTGGTCCTGCGCTCGCGCAGATTGCCGATGCCAAGCTGGTCTGCGCCCGCTGCCCCGTGACCGCCGACTGCCTGTCCTGGGCCCTGTCCTCCGGACAGGATGCCGGCGTGTGGGGTGGCATGAGCGAAGACGAGCGACGCGCGCTGAAGCGGCGTAACGCCCGCACCCGCACTCGCACCGTCGTCTGAGACGGCGCGGCGTTACCGGCCAGGCGACAGCGCACAGCCACAAGGCCCGTAACGCATTTCGGCCCGGCACCGAAAAGGTGCCGGGCTTCACTGTTTAACGGGTGATTGATTTCCGCGCCTATTTTTTCGCAGTTGTTTCCGTTTTTCCGATTTACGCGGTCGCGCGTCTTCAGCGCGCGTTACGCCGGCCCAGCGGCACCCGCAGTACCGCGTCGGTGCCGATATCCGCGCCCGGATGCAGACCGATCGAACCACCGAGTTCGGCGGTGACCAGCGTGCGCACGATCTGCAAACCCAGCCGGTCGGATCCCTCGAGACTGAAGCCCTCCGGCAGACCGCGGCCGTCATCGCTGATGATGACATCGAGCCAGCGCGCCGAACGCTCGGAACGTATTGTCACGGTGCCGTTTTCGCCGGCATCGAATGCGTGCTCGATGGCGTTCTGCACCAATTCGGTCAGCACCATCACCAAGGGGGTCGCGCGCTCGGCCGAGAAAACTCCCAGTGAACCGTCGCGACGCACCTTGATCCGCGCGGTGTGCACGGTGGCCACATCGGCCATGATCGGCAACAGCCGGTCCACCACCTCGTCGAGGTCGACCTCCTCGTCCACCGACATCGACAACATCTCGTGCACGGAGGCGATCGAGGTGACCCGGCGCACCGACTCGGTGAGCGCCACCCGCGCCTCCTCGTTCTCGGTGCGGCGAGCCTGCAGGCGCAGCAGCGCCGCGACGGTCTGCAGGTTGTTCTTCACCCGGTGGTGGATCTCGCGGATGGTGGCGTCCTTGGACAGCAGCGCGCGATCGCGCCGTTTGACCTCGGTGACATCGCGCACCAGGACCGCGACCCCGGCCAGCTCCCCGTGCGGGCGCAACACCAGCGTGCGCAGCAGCACCGTCGCGCCGCGCGCCTCGACCTCCATGCGTCGCCCCGACTTCCCGGCCAGCGCGGCCTGGATATCGCTGACGACCTCCTGCGCGTCGAACGGATCGGTGATCAGCGACCGGGTCGACTGGGCCAGATCCTGTCCGGCCAGTTCGCTCTGCAAGCCCATGCGGTGATAGGCCGACAGGGCATTCGGGCTCGCGTAGACGACCAGGCCGTCGGTGTCGAGCCGGATGAAACCGTCACCGGCGCGCGGGCTGGAATGGGAACCGGTGCGGTCCTCGAGGGTGGGGAAGGTACCGTCTGCGATCATCTGGCACAGATCGTCGGCACAGCTCATATAAGCGTGCTCGAGACTGCCCCGGACCTTCGAGCGCTGCATATCGGTATCGCGCCCGAGTACGGCGATGACGTCGTTGCCGCAGCGCACCGGAATGCCCTCGCGGATCACGTGCACCGGACTGGGGTGGTACACGCCCGTCGACTCCGCTTCGCCCTCGACGCGGACGATCTCACCGGAGGCCAGAGCCTCGAAAATCTGCGGATGCTCCTGCCGCGAGGCCAGCGATCCGACCAGATCGTCGGGCTGAACCGTCGGGGCGGTGGTGGGCCGGCACTGGGCGACGCACACCACGTCGGCGCCGTCGGTCACCGGTCCGACGCCGACCCACAGCTGCAGATCGGCGAACGACAGATCGGCCAGCAACTGCCAATCGCCCACCACCCGCTGCAGATGATCCACCGCCGCACCGGGTAGGTCGGTGTGCTCGGCCAGTAGGTCACTCAGGGTCGACACTGTTCCGCCTCTCCGGGAATTCAGCGCACCGGTAGGTGCCGCGAGATCTGCGTTGCGGGGCGGCGGTACCGGCCCGAATCAGTTCCGGGCGTTCCCGGCGTGCCTGCCGATAAGAGATTACGTCAAGTACCCCGGGTGGATACGAATCGTATCCGCGCACAGCCACGGCGATCACGACCTACGAGATGACCGCGATCAGATCGCCCTTCTGCAGCACATCGCCGGGCTTGACGTTGATCGAGGCCACGGTGCCGTCCCCCTCGGCGACCACGGGGATCTCCATCTTCATCGATTCCAGCAGCACGAGGGTGTCGCCTTCATGCACTGCCGCACCCTCCTGGGCGACGATCTGGAAGACGGTCGACACCATCTCCGCGAGCACTTCCTCAGCCATGACACCCTCCGCTAGCTCGGCCTGACAACCGCTGACGGTACAGCCAACCACATCCGCGGCCACGGCGATCACGATCAGGCGGTGAAGGTCTCGAAACCGAAGCGCCCCCAGGCCACGAGGACCGCCAGCGCGAGGTAGACCAGATTCACCGTGACCAGCTTCGGTTCGCCGTGGCGGTAGTGCGTGATCATCGCGCCGACCATCAACAGCACCCAGCACACCGCTGTCACCGGCACCATGATCGGCGCGATGCCGAGTGCCGCGGGCAGGATCAGACCGGCCGCGGCCAGCAGTTCGAGGACACCCAGGGTTTTGACCAGGCCCGGGGCGATCGGTTCGGTCCAGCCACCGCCCGGCGCCGCGGCCAGCGTCGCCTTGGGTACGAAGGTTTTGGTGATGCCACCGGCCAGGGCGACCACGGCCAGCAGTCCGGCGACGATCCAGAGGGTGAGGTTCACGAGCATCTCCTCGCAGGAGTGGAGGCGATGCCGAATCGTCGGCATCGCGATCGGTCCTGCATGAGACGTCCGCACCGCGGATCCTGTGACACCGGCTCGGCGTGACCTATGCCATAGCGCCGGCGCACCGCTCGGCCGGCACGGAAATGCCCGCTGCGCGAACCGGTTCCGTTGCCGGACCTCGATCGGCACCGCCACCGGCAGGGTCGCACAGCCATTCGGGTTCGTCGGCTAGTTGCCGGTGACGCTCACCCAGGTGTTGTTGACCGCCGCGGTGCCCGACAACGGATCGACGAGGGCCGGATCGTGCAGCAGATTCACATTCGCCCCCGGCAGTGCGGCCGCGACCCGCCAGCCGACGCCCGGTTCACGGTGCCCCCAGCCGTGCGGGATCGCGACGGTGCCCGGCCGGATCTCGTCGCCGACCTCGAGGGTCACCACGATCGAACCGCTGGCCGAAGCGACGGTGACCGGTTCGCCGTCGGCCAGGCCGCGCGCTCCGGCATCGGCGGGGTGCATCAGGACCGTGCAGCGATCACGTCCCTTGACCATGGCCGGGACGTTGTGCAACCAGGAGTTGTTGCTGCGCAGATGACGTCGGCCGATCAAGCGCAGGTCGTACCCGCCGTCCTCGGCCGGTGCGACGGCGGGCAGATCCCGGACCGCCTCCCGGAAATCCGCGGGCGCCAGCGAGACCTTGCGATCGCGGGTCCCGATCAGCGAACGCAGGCGCGGGCGCAACGGGCCGAGGTCCACGCCCCCGGCCGAGGCGCGCACCTTGCGAATCGTCAACCCCGCGGGGCCTTTTCGGAGTACTCCGTACGGGCCGGCCGCGATGCCCAGCGCCGCGAATCGCATCGGCGACAGTCGTTCGAAGACCGCGTTCAGTGCCCGGCCGGTGAATCGCCGAGCGGGCAGCGGCACCATCTCGGTCACCATCCGGGCCAGAATCTGCCAATCCTCGAGACCGTCGGCCGGCGGTTCGAAGACCTTGGCGTCGTAGCGCAGATTGTTGCGCACGCTGAACACCGGGAACAGCAGGTTGACGTCCTCGCGTTCGAGCTGGGACACCGGGGGCAGGATGATGTCGGCATGCCGGCTGGTCTCGGTGATGTACATGTCCACGGACACACAGAAATCCAGGGATTCCAGCGCCGCGTCCAGCCGCCCGCGCTGCGGGGTCGACAGCACCGGATTGCCCGCGTAGGTGATCATCGCGCGCATCCGCCCGGGCCCCTCGGTGAGGATCTCGTCGGCCAGTGCCGCCACGGGCAGTTCGGAGCGGAAGGATTTGTAGCGCCCGGAGCGGTCGGTCCACGCGCCGTGGGCCATCGGCAGATATTTGCCGTACCTCGCGGCGTCGACCGGCGCTGTCGCGAACATCTGCCCGCCCGCTCGATCCAGATTCCCGGTCACCGCGTTGATCGTGTTGACCAGCCAGTGGGTCAGCGTGCCGGTCACCTGCTGGCACACCCCGATCCGGGCATACAGAACCGCCGAGCGCGCGGCGGCGTGATCGCGGGCGAAGGCGCGAATCGTCTCGGCGTCCACGCCCGCATGCGGCGCCGCGACGTCGGGCGTCCACGGCTCGACCGTCGCGCGCAGTTCGTCCCAGCCCGAACACCGGTCGCGCACCGCGCGGTCGTCGCACAGTTGCTCGGCGACCATGACGTGCAGCACGGCGAGCAATAGATAGACGTCACCGCCGGGGACGACCGCGATGTGCTGATCGGCCAGCCGTGCGGTCTCGGTCCGCCGCGGATCGATCACCACCACCGTCCCGCCGCGTTCACGCACCCGCTTGATCCGCTGTCTGGCATTGGGCATGGTCGTGACCGAGCCGTTCGAGACCGCCGGATTCGCTCCCAGGATCACCAGCCGATCGGTCCGGTCGATGTCGGCGACCGGCATCAGCACATTGGATCCGAACATTCGCCAGGCCGCGAACTCCTGCGGGAACTGATCGATCGACGAGGCCGAGTAGAAGTTGCGGGTCAGCAGCACCGCGCGCAGCAGCACCCCGTACAGCACCGACGAGCTGTGCGCCGCCGGATTTCCCAGGTACATGCCGATCGCACTGGAGCCGTGCTCATTCCGGATCCGCCGCAACCGCCGGCCGATCTCGTCGAACGCCGCATCCCATCCGATCGGCTCGAACCGGTCGCCCACGCGCCGCATCGGGGTGCGGAGCCGGTCGGGATCGTGATGCAGCGCGCCCATCGCCGTCGCCTTGGGACAGATGTATCCCTCCGACAGCACATCGTCGGGATTGCCCTCGATCCGCACGACCTGATCGCCCTCGACGGTGACTCGGATGCCGCAGTGCGCCTCGCACAGGGTGCACTGCCGGGAAACAATGCGAGTATTCATTGCTCAACCTCTCACGCGGCGGACATCTCGCAGCGTACCGGCGCTTTCGACACCGGTACAGCCCCGCGCGCGTCAGCCCTGCCGGTCGCGAATTTCGTAGAGCAGGGTGCGGCCGTCCCGGACGACCGTGCGCACGGACTGGTGATAGACCGTCGTCGCGCCACCCGGGCGGTACTCCTCGATATCCACATCGAACAGTTCCGCTTCTCGCGCCGCGATGCGCACGCAGTACGCGGTGCCGACCGGGATCGCGGTATCGATCGCCTCCTGCAGACCGGCCGCGGCGGCGACGTTCACGGTGTCCGGGGCGATGAAGGCCTGAGCCCGGGCACCGCTGCGCTCGGTGTAGTAGGAGTATTCGAATCCCAGAATCGCGCCGGGCCCGTCGGCGGTACCGCCCGGACCGTTGCCGACGGTGCGGCCGTCGTGCGCCTCGGCCCGGCACTGCGGGATCTGCGGGGCGATCGCGGCGGGCGAGGTCGCGGACACGGAAGAGGTGACCGGCGCCGGGACAGCCGACAGGGGTGCGGCGGCCGGAGTTCCGGATTTCTCCCGCGTCGCCGACACGACGGCGACCGTGGTACCCGCACCCACCACCGCGAGTGCCGCCACCACCGCCGATCCGACGATCCAGCGCCGGCGCGCGCCCGGCCGGCGCGACGTCCGGGTAGGCGTACCGAGCGCCAGCTGGATGGCATCGGGATCGATCGCCCATTCCGGAGCCTCCGGCGACCGCCGCACGATCCGCGGCGGCGCATCGGCCGGTCGCGAATCACGCGAGCGCTGCAGCGGGGGTGGGGGCGCGGCGAACCAGTCGGCGGAACCCAATGGCGGGCCGAACGGTTGGGGTCCGGGGGTCCCAGGTGGCCGATTGGATTCGGAGCTCATCACATCCCTCACGCCCGGAGCTGTCCCGCCGGGATGACGATGCCAGCACTTGCCCCGCCGCACAACACGGCAAACCTCCCACAATTGGGAGCACAGGACTTGCGTTCGATTCGCCGCAGTGCCCGGGCCCCGCCCGCGACCAGCGTGACCGCCCGCCCCGAGAGCACATCACACCCGCCCGGGCAACCACGGAGACATCGATTCCGCGATCAGCCCGACTCGCCATTGTTATAGACGATTGATATTACCGATCGGAACCCTCTGCTCCGAGACGGCCTCTCCCTCTCCGATCGCCGCGTGCACAACAATCGCGATCCACACCCCGATCGCCGATAGCGCGAGACGAATATCTTTCGATTCGCGCCGAATTCCGGTGCGATTCTTTTATCCGGCCGCGGGCACCACATATCCGAACCGGGACGGTAGACTCCGCCGGAGTGAAATTGCCCGAGCAGGAGCAGCTATGACGACGAAAACGGTCCGCGATGCGGGCAGCGGGCTGACCGTCACCGCGGAACAACTCGCACCGCGGGACGCGGTATTCGTTTACGACGAGTTCGAACGGCATCCGTCGAATATCGTCGCCGCCTATGTCTTCGCCGGTTCCGGCACGTCGGTCAGCAGGGCGCAGGTGCGGGCCTGGATGCGGGAGCGACTGGGCTACTCCCCGCTGTTCCACCGCCGCCTCGAACGCCTGCCGGGCGATATCGATCTGCCCTACTGGGTGCCCGACACCGGCTTCGATATCGACGATCACGTGACGATCGAGGGGCAGGCGACGCAGCCGTGGCCGGCGGTGCGCGAGCGCATGGCCGAGATCACCGGCGCGCGTATGGATCTCACCCGCCCACCGTGGGAGCTGCACGTCTTCGACGGCGTCACCGGCTTTCCCGGCACTCCGGCGCCGGTGACCATCGTGGTACTGAAATTCCACCACAGCGTGGGCGATGGCGTGGCCACCCGGAAACTCGAACTGCGACTGTTCGGCGCCGACACCGCGCATCCGCCGATCCCCGCCGTCGACAGCGCCTGGTCGGCCTCCGGTGCGCTGCTGCGCGCCGCCGCGATGGCACCGTATAGATGTGCCCGGTTCGTGGGCGGCCTGGCCCGCACCCGGTCGGCGGCGAAAACCGTCCGGGCCCGGATCGCCGAGGGGCTGGTCCACGAACCGGATCCGACGCGGCCCGCCACGCGTTTCAATCGCCGCATCACACCGGCGCCGACGTTCGACCTGGTTACCTTGCCGATGTCGGACATCCGCGCGGCGAAGGACGCGCTCACCGAACGCACGACGATCAACGATCTGCTGCTGACCGTCATCTCCGGCGCCCTGACCGACTACCTCGCCGAATGCGACGAGACGCCGCCCGCCTCACTGGCCGCCATGGTGCCGATCTCGATGCGGGGTATCGCCCGATGGGATTCGGTCAACCAGCTGTGTCAGATGTCGGTCGATCTGCACACCGACCGCGAGGATCCGCTCGATCGCCTGCGCGCGATCCGGGATTCGGCGCGGCGGGAGAAGCAGCGCTACGCCGACGACGCGGTGATCGCCCGCGAGGGCCGGATGCAGACCTCACCGGCGTGGTTGCTGCGGCTGGCCGGATGGGCTCGGGCGCAACGGGTTTTCGACGAGGTCGACACGGTGCCACTGATGAACACCACGATCAGCAATGTGCCGCCGGTCGCCGATCGTCCGGAATTCCTCGGCGCGCCGATGATCAGCGCCTTCGGGGTACTTCCGATCATGGACGGTGACGGCCTGCGGCATCTGATCACCTCACAGGGCGACCGGCTCGATATCACGTTCAGCTCCGACACCGCGATGCTGCCGGATCCGGGCCACTACGGTGAGCTGCTGCTGCGGTCGTTCCGCACCGTGAGCGACGCGATCCACGCCGCGCCCCGGTAGGGCCCCGGGCCGCGCTCAGCGCACGCCGAGCGCGGCCGCCATCATCGGCCATGATTTGTGCAAGTCGTCCTGCCAATATCCCCACGAGTGCGTACCCGCCGGATGGAAGTTGTAGGTGATGTTGGTGCGCCCCAGTGCCTGCGTCTTCTCCGCCAGCCGGGCGGTGCAGTAGTTGGCGGCGGACTCGATACCACCGCCGAGCAGGACCTGATTGGCCAGGATGCGGCTGTCGGCGCGGATGCTCGGATCGGCGAGCGAGTCGTGGCGACCGGGCAGTCCGGTGCCGCTCGAGATGTACATCGGGATATCCGGCAACCGGTCGGCGTGCAGGTAGGGATCGTGTTCCTTCCAGCCCGCGCCGTCGTTGGGGCCCCACATATTGGTCGCGTCGCCCTTGCCCAGGCTGACGACGAGCGTGACGAACGCCTGCCCGATCGGATCGCTGGTCATCGCGCATCCGGAGTAGGCGGCGACGCTGCGATAGAGCGTCGGCGCCTGGATCGCCAGATCCAATACCGACGTGCCGGCCATGGAGATACCCGCCAGCGCGTTGGCACCGGTGGTGCCGAAGGCGGCATCGATCACCGGCGGCAGTTCGCGGGTGAGGAAGGTCGACCACATGTTCTTGCCGTTGTTCTTCAGCTTGTGCGCCAGGCCGTCGTCGGCCTTCTCCCAATCGGTGTAGTAGCTGAACGCGCCTTCCATCGGGATCACCACGTTGACCTGCTTGTCGGCGAAGTAGTCCACGGCATCGGTCTGCTTCAGCCAGGTGGCGGCGTCCTCACCACCTCCGGCGCCGTTGAGCAGGTACAACGTCGGCGCCGGCGTCCCGGTGTCCGGCGCTCGCAGCACCTGCAGCGGGATCACCCGGTCCATCGACGGTGAGTACACACCGATATCGACCACCCGCCCCGGACCCGCGGTTTCGCTGACGATCCCGGCCGTCGGCGCGGCCGAGGCAGTCGGCGCGACCACGGTCCACACCAGGGCGGCCGCCGCCAGATACGCGAGATACGCGACGACGCGTGTCACACCGCTCACCTTGTCTCCGAAGATTCGCGGGCCACCCGCACCCGGTCGGCACAGCGAGCCGCTGCGCGATTGTCGCTCACTGAACCTCTGCACTCCACCCTCGCCTCACACCACCATCGGCTCCGAAAACCGCTGTGGGGGCACACTCGACGATCGAGTATGCCCCCACGGTCACCAACCGGATTACTTACCGGCGGCCGGGGTGCCGCCGCTGAGGGTGATGAGTGCATTCACGACATTGGTGCCGATCGATCCGGCGCTCGCGGTGCCCATTCCCAGAATATCGATGAGCGATCCCATATCATTTCTCCTAAAGTATTTATGAATCGAAAGTCCGCGGTGGAAATTCCGATCGACTTACGAAGTTCCGCGTCCGCTACTTGACGATGTTCCCGAGCGAGCCCAGGAATACATCCCACAGCCCGTCACCCGCGACGGCGGAACCCAGGGCCGGAATCAGCGCGGTGATCAAATCGCTCAATGAGCCCATTGACGAATCTCCTTTGTGAGCATGTCCCAATCTCCCCTCAGCCGCCGGAATCACGCCTGAGAGTCAAAGGTCACGGTCCTGTATCGGCAGTGACCGAGGCAACATATCAAGCGTCCACTTTTCAAGCAAGCAGTTCCTCTAAATATATGACCTGCGCTAACGGTCTCGAATGGCGAACTTTCAGCTATCAAACTGGCGGTCGAGCCGCGGTACCGAACCGGCACCGGATACGCACCACCGCGACCACATCTCGAGTTGCCTTGCTCCGCAATACGTTTCACTTCCGGTCGGAAGTTTCGCACCGGAGCGACCCCCACCCGCCCCCTCGCCCGCGCGACCGCCCTGGATCGCGCCAGACCCTTCGTTTCGCTAGAAAAATTTCTCCGCCCGGCCGCCGCCGACCCGCCACACCCCCCGAAAACGGGCCGGAGCCCCCTCTGCAGACCGAGTGCGGCGATCGCGCCGAAGCGCCCGATAGGTCGCCACACTTCTCGGATCGGCGCCCGAAGCCGTTCTCCCGGTGAGCTTTTCCTGATCAACCGACCCGGCGCGAGTGCTCGGCCCGTGCTCGCGCGCGCCCTATCGATCGCTCCACCGATCCGCGTTGTCGCCCCAGGTTTGCCACCACCGCGCGTGTGTCCACCTGGGCGCCGAACCCCGAAAGGGCTTGGGTATGCCTGGGGGCACGTGGTGATCGGTCGCCTGATCGATCACCACGGGTGCCGGGCGGCCGCTAGCGCCGCCCGGCGGTCCGTCAGTGCCGGCGCACCACGATGACCGGACATTCGGCCGACTGCAGCAGCGCGTGACCGGTGGATCCGAGCAGCATGCCGGTGAACCCGCCGCGGCCGTGACTACCGATCACCACCAGCTGGGCATGTTCGGATTCGGCCAGCAGGGCGCGGGAGGGCCGGTCGGCCCAGACCACCGGCCGCACATCGACATCCGGATACTGTTCACGCCAACCGGCCAGGCTCTCCGAGAGCGCGGCGCGTTCGGATTCACGCAGGGCGTCCCATCCGGCCACCGCCACCTCGGGCAGGCTGATGTCGCTCCAGGTGTGCACGGCGATCAGCGGCACCCGCCGCCGCGACGCCTCGTCGAAGGCCACCCCGATCGCGGGCACGCTGTTGTCGGTACCGTCCACACCGACGACCACCGGCTGGGCGGCGGTCACCACATCGGTCGCGGAGTTACCGGGAACCACCGTGACCGGGCAGCGCGCGCGTTGCACCACCGCGGAACTGACCGAACCCAGCAGCGCCCGCTTGACCGCACCGCGACCGCGGCTACCGACGACCAGCCGGTAGGCACGATCGGAGCGGTCCACCAGGGTCGGAATGATCGGGTCGAACACCAGCTCGGTGCGAATCTCGAGCGGGCCGGTCACCAATCCGGCGACCCGGCGCGCCTCGGTGATGATGTGCTCACCGTCTTGTCGCACCCACTCCGCGTTCCCGGCCCAGATCTCGGAACCGAACCCGGTCGGCAACGTGGCGGAGGTGATGATGTCGAGCCGGCGACCGTGCAACACCGCATCGACCGCGGCCCACGCCACCGCTTGATAGGAGATCTCGGAGCCGTCGGCGGCGACCACGATGGGCAGATCCGGCCGGTCGTCGATTCCGGTGGCGGATGCGTCGGTCATGGGGGATCCCTTCGTCTCGCCCAGCGGTTTCCGGGTCGAGGCTACCGGCGCGGATACAGTTCGGCATCGCTCGTTTCGGATGAACCCGCCGCGTGGCACCATCCGGCACTCCGGCTCACCATTCATCGCCCGCACCATAGCTACTTTTCAGCGATTAGACGCCGTCGCAGCCGAGCCAGCGAGAGCCGATATGGTCTCCGAATGGTCTCAGCAGGCAGACAACTTGGGCCCCACCGAGTCCGGTGGTGTTTACCGTTTCGCGACGACACGGCTATCTTGGACCCATGGCTCGGGTATCGAATCGGATCAGGACCGCCCGCTATCATCTGGCATCGCGGCGCGGCCCGCTGCTGACCGCGACCCTCGCCCTGATCGCGATCACCGCCTCGGCCGTCACCGCCACTGCCGATCCCGCCGTGCCGGAGGGGCCGGCCTTCTACGAAGCGCCCGCAAAGGCCGTCGCCGGACCGCACGGCTCGGTGATCCGGGCCCGCAGTATCACCGGCGACCCCGGACTGCCGGGTGCGCGCAACCTGCTGGTGCTCTATCGATCGGTGGATCCGCAGGGACAGCCGGTAGCGGTTTCGGGCACCGTCGCCGTCCCGGACGGGACACCACCACCGGGTGGCTGGCCGCTGATCTCCTGGGCACACGGCACCACCGGTGTCGCCGACAGCTGTGCCCCCTCGCTCGACACCGGACCGGGCTATCCGGCCCACGACTACACCGCACTCGTGCGTGAGGTCCAGCAACGCTGGCTGGCAGCGGGATACGCGGTCGCGCAGACCGACTACCAGGGCCTGGGCACACCGGGTCCGCACGGCTATCTGATCGGCACCACCGAGGCACGTGCCGTGGCCGATATCGCCCTCGCCGCACGCGAACTCGACGGTTCGATCGGTAAGCAGTGGGCGGCCGTCGGCCATTCTCAGGGTGGTCAGGCCGCGGTCTTCACCGATGCGCAGGCCCGCGCCTGGGCACCGCAGCTGGACCTGCGCGGTGCGGTGGCCCTGGCCCCGGCCTCGCAGACGGCGATCGGCGTGGGTGCGGCCCGGCTGGCGAGCGCGGTCGGTGCGAGCAATGCCCTGCCCGCCGCCTTCGCGGGTGCGAACGCCTTCCTGCCGTTGCTGATTCGCGGTGCGCAAACCGTCGAGCCGATCGATCCGGCACGTTTTCTGACCCCACGATCACTGGCGCTGCTACCCGATGCCGACACCGAGTGCATCGGCGCGCTACGCGCACCCGGAAGCTGGGGTGGGCTGCCCGTGGACGCGGTGTTCAGCCCGGTCGGCGATGTCTCCGCATTCCTGCGAGTACTGGCCGACAACGATCCCAGTGTCCAGCGCGTCGATTCGCCGTTGCTCGTCCTGCAGGGCAGTGCCGACACCACCGTGCCGCCGGCCGCCACCGAGGCGATGGTCACCCGGATGCGGGTGGGCGAGCAGCCGATCGAATACCGCACCTACCCGGGCGCCGATCACCGCGGCGTACTCGACGCCTCCTTCGCCGACGCGCTGACCTGGGTGAACGCACGCTTCGGCCGGTGAACGCCGAGCGCCGAGCCGCAGCGGCTCACCACCCGGCCGGGATCCGTTCGAGGATTCCGCCCGCGAATACGTCGTAGAGCGGCAGGGTTTCGAGGTGGGTGTAGCCGATGTGGCAATCGCACCGGGCGAGCGGGCACGGCCGCGGGCGCAGCGCCGCCCGGTAGGAACCGTCGTACAGATTGCCGATCTCGACGGGGACGAAATGACAACGACGGACGGTACCGTCGCCATCCACCGAAATCACGGATTCACCTGTGCGACAAGGCAATCCGGCCGAGCGGTGCGGATATCGACTGAATCCGAAATGCGGGTCCAGGGTGGTCCAGCGGGCAGCCTCCGCGTCGGACAGGTCGTATCCCTCGGGCGCGTTCACCCACAGGTAGACGTCGTCGGGCAGATCGGCGCGCAGGCGCAGGGCGGGTTCGTAGTGGTGCGGCAATCCGACAACGCCGACGCTGAACCGGATTCCGCGGTGGGACAGGTCGGCGCATTTGGCGACGAAGCGGTGGTACGGAGTCTGGTCCGGGTGGTATGTGCACCACAGTGCCACCACGGCCGGATCCGCCTCGGCGAGCCAGTCGGTGCGGCAGCTCAGATTGGTCTGGATCGCGACCCGCTCGACCGTGGGCACCTGTGACAACTGCACCAGCGCGCGCCGATACCAGGATCGCACCAGCCCCTCACCCCACGGTGTGAACAGGATCGAGAGCCGGTCACCCCGCTGGTGTCCCACCCAGTCGACGAACCGCTCCAGCGCGGCGCGGTCGGCGCGCAACTGCTCGCGGCTGTCCCGGCGTTTCGCGAATGGGCAATAGGGACAGTCGAAGTCGCACGACGCGAGCGGGCCCCGATACAGAATGCTCAGATCCATCGACTTACCCGGATCAGCGCGGCTCGTAGGCGGCCATGGCCGCCCGCACCGCCGGTGAGAACAGGCGCGGGCCCAGGGCATCGGAGTACGACAGCCCCGCGGGGCTCAGCCGCAGCAACTCCGGGCCGGAATCCGGATCGAGCCAGCCCAGGTCCTCGAACTCGGCGAATTCGGCGGGGAAGTGCTCGCGCGGGTAGGCGCCGAAGCGGTCCCGGTAGGCCGTGAGGTCCATCCCCTCGGCCCGCAGCAGCGACTGCAGCAGATGCCGGCGGCGCGCCTCGTCCCCGTCGATGCGGTGGCCCACGTGCGGATGGGTGAAATCCGCTGTTCGGGTGTAGGTGTCGATGATGCCGCGCACTTCACGCATATCGACCGCGTAGTCGAACGAGTAGTGCAGCCCCGCCGTGTACGAGCGCGCACCACAGCCCAGGCCCACCATGCCGTCGGTCTGGCAGGCGTAGTCGGCGAATTCCGACCCCGGCAGACCGTGCCCGGTGTGCGGCCGCCGGAACATGCGCATCGACACCTGCTCGTAGCCGGCGGCCAGCAGATGGTCGCGACCGAACGCGTACAACCTCATCCGCTGCGCATCCCATGCGGTCTCGGCCTCCGCGGCGGGCCGCGGGGAGGACGACCGGCCGAGACCGGTCAGCGGTCGCACGTACAGCGGATACAGGTACAACTCCTCCGGCTGCCAGGCCAGCGCCGCGTCCAGGGAGTACCGCCAGCTCCGTTCGGTCTGGCCCTCGATGCCGTAGATCAGATCGATGTTGAGGATCGGGATCTCGGCCGCGCGGATCCGCCCCAGGGCGGCGTCGACCTCGGCGCGGTCCTGCGGCCGGACCGCGGATCGGGCCTCGGCCGGCACGAAACTCTGCACGCCGATGCTGATCCGGGTGGCACCTCGCTCGGCGAGCACCGCGAGCCGGTCGGCGGTGGCGGTGCCCGGGGACGTCTCCACCGACAGTGGTGTCGCCCGCAGATCCGCACCCATGCGCCGCTCGGCGATATCGCACAGCCGCTCCAGCTCGGCCGCGGACAGGTAGGTGGGAGTACCCCCGCCGAACGCCGTGGCGGCGAAGCGGATCGGCCGGTCCCCCAGTGCCGCACGGACCGCCACCGCCTGCCGGTCGAGGGCGTCGAGATATCGGGTGGTCAGCTCGCCGGGCGCCCCGATGCGGGTGAACAGATTACAGAAGCCGCACCGGAATTCGCAGAAGGGAATGTGCGCGTACAGCGACAGCGCGTCGACCGGTTCGCCGGCCCACACCTCGCGCAGGCTCCGCCGATCGGGCAGCGGACGATAGGCGGTCTTGTGCGGATACCCGTACACGTAGTTCTGATACGGCCGGGGCCGGGTGCGGACAGTAGCGGTCATCGGGAACCCTCGAGGAAGAACTGAGCGTAGGGCACCGTCCAGACCGATTCGTGGCCCAGCCGGTGCCCGGTGAAACCGTCGTCGCCGTAGGCGGTGCCGTGATCGGAACACACGATGGTGAAACACCGGCGACGACGGCGAGCCGCGGCGAACAGGCGGCCGATGTGCCGGTCGACGTATTCCAGTGCGGCGGCGTGGGTTTCGCGAGTGTCACCCGCGTCGCGAGTCGCCCCCGGCAGATGGAACCAGTTCGGCTGATGCAGGGCCGACACATTGACGAACAGGAACAGGCGCTGCTCGGGCGGCACGGCTGCCACCACCTCCTCGGCACAGGCGATCTGCGCCTCGAACGAGCCGGGCGCGGCGACGGAGAACTCCGGTTCCCAGCGACTGTCCTGGAACAACCCCGGCAGGACACCGCCCAGCGGCCCGCGCTTGTTGAAGAAGCCCACACCACCGATGCAGACCGTGTGATATCCGCACTGTGCGAGGGCGGTCACCAGATCGGGACTGTCGTAGACGAAGGTGCGCCCGGCGGTGGTCTCACTCCCCTCGAAACGCGCGGCGAACAACCGCGGATGCGGTCCAGGAGTGGCCGGAGTGGGCAGGAAGCCCGCGAAGATCGCTTGGTGGGAGGCATAGGTGAAACTGCCCGGAGCATGGCGCTTCTCCCATCGCCCGCCCGGCAGGTGGCGAGCCAGATTCGGCAACCGGCCCGCCGCCGCCAGGTCGGCGGCGACGTCGTAGCGCAGGGTGTCGAGAGTGACCAGCAGCAGATCGTCGCGGCCGACCACCTCGTTCATATCCGGCGCGGCATCGTCGATGCCGGTGGCCGGTTCACGCGTGGACAGCGTGCTCACCTCCGATCGGACGTCGCGCGATCGCGGCGACCTGCGCATCGTAGGTATCACCGTCGAACCCACTGCCCGGCAGGGCGGGCAGGCCCGGCAGGAGGTCACCGAACGCGTTCACCTCACCCACCACGAATCGCCGCCAGCCGACTCCGGGCAGCACGTCGACGCCGACCCGGGAGAATCCCGGGAAGCAGGCAGCGGCACGCTCGGCGAGTTCGAGGACCTCCGGCCAGCGCCCGCCCGCCGATTCGGTGGCCGCGCGCGCCAGGTCGAGATCGCCGCGCGCTCCGCCCAGATGCAGATTCGTCATCGGGCTCGTGCCGGTCCGCACCACCGCGTGCGTGGCGCGACCGCCGACCACGACGACGCGCAGGTCGGCGCTGCGCCCGTGCTGAGATGCCTTGGGATGCCAGCGCTCCACGTGCAGGCCGTCGGGAGCGAGCGCGTCCACGATGGCCCCGACCTCCGCGTCGGTGCGGTACTGCCGCACCCGCAGCGAGTTGTACAGGTGGCCGGCGTCGTCGAGCTGGACCGACGTGGTGGCCTGGATCCGGCCCGAGCCGCTCGTCTGGATCGCCAGCACACCCGACGCGGAGGATCCGTGCGCGAGTTTGACGAAGGCGCGGCGCAGCCCCGCGGCGGCGAGCAATTCCCTGACCCCCGTCCAGCCCGCGATCGGTTCGAGCCGCCCCGAGGTCGGGGAAACCGGCACCGGCACACCGGCTTCGCGCAACACAGCATGACAGCGACGTTTGTCGAACAGCACCGCGAGCTCGCCGGGATCGTCGAGAAGTTCCGCCCCGCAGGCTGTTACTCGCGCGCCGAGCGCGCGGGTGGCCGCGGTGAAGCGCTCGTACCAGCGCGCCGTACCCTCCACCCGCGTCGGGTCCGGCACCGCACGCCACCGTCGGTCGAGCACCGCGTCCTCACCGGGCGACTCGCAGCGGACGAGTTCACCGGGCGCGAAATCGGCACGGCCGGACACGACATCGCGCCAGCCGACCGTGCGCGCAGCGGGCAGGCCGGCCCGTCGCAGCGCCTCCTGGAACAGCCCGACCCGCCGATTGCCGGGAATACCGACCACCGCGATGCGCGTCGGCGCCGGATCGCTCATTCCGCCACGGCGGTGTAGCGCTCCTCGCGCTCACCGGAATCGCTCTCACATTCCGACAGGTCCACCTCGACGCCGGGCAGGGCCGCCAACAGCCGGTTGCGCATCGACTCGCCGATGAAATGGTGGTGCAGATCCAGATTCTTCAGATGGGTCAGCGGCTGACCGCCGAGCAGCGCCTCGACGCCCTCGTCCCCCAGGGTCCCCATGGACAGGTCCAGGGTGCTCAGCCGCGGCACCACCGGGGCGGAGGCCAGGGCCGCGGCGATCTCGTCCTGAATCTCGCTGTTGCGCAGGGCGAGTGAGCGCAGCTTCGGCAGCCGGGTGCCCTGCAGCAGCGGTTCCAGGTCCGCGACCGTGGCATTGCCGCCGTACCAGGAGGTACCCAACCAGATGTCGAGATGTTCGAGCGCCGGGAAGTCACTGGCGGCGATACCACGCACCACCTCACCGTCGAGACCACCGGTCTGCACGACCAGGGAACGCAGGGTCGCGTGCGAGGCCGGCGGAAAGGCCAGATGCTCACCGCCGCGCACCCCGAATTCCAGCAGTTGATCGAAGGCGCTCAGCAACGGCGTCACATCCGACTGGTTGATCCAGGAGATCTCGCTCTCCTCGAAGGTGACGTCGCCGACGAACAGCGCCCGCAGATTCGAGAACCGATCGCGCACCGCGAGCAGTTCGTTGATCACCAATTCCGAACTCTCGTCGTACATCTCGCCCCACACCCCGATCACCAGCGCCCGCACGGCGGACGGATCGACCGCGTCGAGGAAGCGTGCGAAGGTCTGCGGCCAGGTCTCGTCGGAGTCCCCGAACGGATCGGCCGAGATACGCCACGCGACCTCGTCCGCACCGGGCAGCTCGGCGGTCGAATCGGCGTCGGGAAAGGCGACAACCGGTAGCCCGTGCCAGGTTTCGAGGTGGTCGGAAACGGTCATGTCAGCGGCTCCGTGGACGAAAGTGTCGATCAGGTGTCAGCAGTTTGTATCAAGTCGCACCGACATCGGGCGGCCCGGCCCGCATCCGGCGATCGGCGGCGTCGGCGATGTCGGACCCGAGGGCTATCTTCGGCAGCACGGCCGGCGCGCGAGGCGCCGGTCCAGGAGGGAAAATCGTGTTCCGACAGGGAGATGTGCTGATCGTGCCGGTGGCCGAGCAGTCGGTACCGCGGGCAGTGCTCGACGCACCCGGTGAACCGCGCGACGCGCGCGGCCGGATGGTGCTGGCCCTCGGGGGGGTGACCGGGCACACGCACGCGCTGATCGCGCCGGGCCGATTGATCCGCACCGGCGGTGACGGCGCGATGCTGCACCTGCCGGAGGGCGGGCGAGTCGTCCACGAGGAGCATGCGGCCATCCCACTGCCCAAGGGGTGGTTCCGCATTGTGCGCCAGCGGGAGTACATTCCGGGTTCCGTCCGAGTGGTGGCGGACTGAACCATGAAAGGAAGTGGAGTGCAGCAACTTTCGGACTGGCGTTCGATCGCCGCCGCGGTCGGGCCGGTCGACCGGCCCGCGGCCGAGGCCGGGGTCCGCGCGGCGTACCGCGACGCGGGCCTGCCCGAACCCGATCAGATCGTCTGGGTGCCGTCCCCGCTGGCGGCGGTCGGCGCGGTCCGCGCACTCGACGATCCGGGTGCCGCTGTGCGCGAACGCATCCGAACCGCCCCCTGGGCGGCCGCGCGCGAGCGCGTCCACGACGAACTCGGCGCCGACGGCTGGGCGGCGCACTGGCGCGCCACCGGGGCCCCGCTGTGGGATATCATCCGCGCACTGGCCGACCGGCTCCGTGACGGCGTGGTCGCGCAGCTCGTCACCGTGGACCCGGCCGACCGCCCGGCTCGGATCGCGGCCGAGCGCGAGGTGCGCGGCGTGCTGCTCGACGCGGTACTCGGCCAGCACGATGCTGCCTGGCTGGCCGCCTTCGACGGCCGGGACCACAACCTCGGCGGTCTGATGGAGGTGGCCCGCGGCGCGGGCTGGTGGTGGCCGTACGAGCGGGCCGCCGTCGTCAGCGAACGCCCGGTGCGATTGCGGCGCGACGAGGCCGGCCGCCTGCACAGCGACGACGGTCCGGCGGTGGCGTTCGGCGACGGATTCGCCCTGCACGCCTGGCGCGGTATGCCGGTACCGGCCGACTTCTTCGCCGGGCTCGGCTCGCTCACCGCCGAGCGCATCCGCACCGAGGAAAATGCCGAACTGCGCCGAGTGCTGCTCGAGCACTACGGCTACGACCGGTATCTGGCCGAGTCCGGAGCCGAACCCGTCCACCGCGACGACGCCGGAATCCTGTGGCGTATCCCGCTTCCCGACGATGAGGACGTGGTCATGGTGGAGGTCGTCAACTCCACGCCGGAACCCGACGGCACCCACCGCACCTACTGGTTGCGGGTGCCGCCGAGCACGCGCACCGCGACCGAAGGGGTGGCGTGGACGTTCGGCCTCGACGCCGAGGAGTACCTCCCGGTCCGGCAGACCTGAGCGGCGCTACCTGCCCGCGTAGATCTCGCGCATCGTCGATCCCATGACGGCGACCGCCCGCTTGCGCGGCAGCAGACGCGACAGCAGCAGGCCGCTGAACCTGTTGGCGCGCCCGGGAATCACCGACGGCCGCTTGCCGAGGGCGGCCAAACCCGCGGCGACCACCGGGCCCACCGGCATCACCTTCGGCGAACTGCGAATCTGCCGCGGCGCATCCGCACGGTATCCGGGCGTGTCGGTCGGACCGGGGATGACCGCGACGACGTCGACCCCGCGCGGACGCCATTCGTCCCACAGGGTTTCGGCGAGGTTCAGGGTGAGGGCCTTGGTCCCGGCGTAGGAGCCGTACATGGGAGTGCCGAGCAGACCCGACATCGAGCTCAGCAACACCACGCCGCCGCGGCCGCGCTCGATCATCGGCGGGACGAAGCGGTGCAGGACCGTCATCATGGCGGTGACGTTGATGTCGACGACCTTGCGATGCCGTTCCAGTGGAGTATCGAGCCACAGACCGCAGACCGACAATCCGGCGTTGTACACGATCATCCCGAGTTCGACCTCGTCGACCAGGAGCGCGACCGATTCCAGAACGTCGGCGGAGGTGATGTCGCCGGTGATCGCCTGGGTGCGCACGCCGTACCGCTGCGCCACATCCGTTGCGAGCGTGTCGAGTTCGTCCTGTTCGAGCGCCACCATGATCAGATTCAGGCCACGTTCGGCGAGCTGCCGGCAGAACTCGGCTCCCAGCCCGACCGCGGCGCCCACCACCAGCGCCCACGGTCCGTACCGCTGCGGATAGCTCATCTGTACTCCTCGACTCCGATCAGAAACGAATGCGATCCCGATCATCGCATCCGAGATCCGGTGTCACCCGTGCGGAAAGGACTTCGAGGAGTCGCGGCCGAGCCGGTGTCCGGCCCGCGCGACAGTCGGATCAGGCGATGCGAGCGGGCAGATGCTCCCAGCCGCGCACGGTCGAGGTCGGTGACAGCCGCGCGGCGGACATGCCCACCTCCCACTCCGGGAACCGCTTCAAGATCTCCTCGAGCGCGATCCTGCCCTCGAGCCGGGCCGGCGCCGACCCGAGGCAGAAATGCGTGCCGACGCTGAACGACAGATGCGGTTGTGGTGCGCGCGTGATATCGAAAACGTCACCATCCGGAGCGAATTGGCGATGACCCTACATCCCGAGAACAAGAACGCAATAGCAAATCAACGCGGGTAGCGTTTCAGATCCGAGCGCGGATCACCAGCGGTTGCGCGCCTCCTCCGCCCAGCCGGTGAGCCCGTCCAGGTCGACCCAGCGGCCGTCGTCGGCACAGGCCCGGCCGGTGAAATGACCGAAGCACTGATGGGTGTCGTTGGCCAGCACGCCGAGCGCCGTCCGGGACTCGCGCACGTGGAAGGGCGTGAATTCGACCTCCACCCGCGGACCGGTGATCCGCCACGGCCGCATCCAGTCCGCGCGGTCGTAGTCCCAGCCGAGATCGTCACCGATCTTGTGCAACCGGCCATCCACGAACAGCGCGTTCTCGGTCGATCCGGTGCCGTCGGTCCATTTGCCGCCCAGCTGGATCGCCACCCCGGGGCCACATCCGGCCGCCCAGTTCCAGGCCACCGAATAGGGCCACTTACCGCGGCCGTGGTCGAGAACGGCGAAACCCGAGTCGATCACGTGCGCGACCCCGTCGACAGTGAGGGTGCCGGTCACCGGCCGCCCGAGATCCTTCACCGTGTACTGGAACCGGGTCGGACTCCAGGGCACGACGACGCCCAGCGATTCGTGGCCGACCGGCAGCACGGCCCGCAGATCGATATCGATACGAGGCGTGGTGGCGTGAATACTGGTGCCGCCCAGCTCGTTCCGCAATTCGATGACCACGTCGCCGGCCTGCCCCGAGGCGGTATCGACACCGCTGCGATCGGGCAGCCGGACCCCCCGTGCCAGCGGTGTGACGACATCGGTGGCGACTTCGGTGCCGTCGCGCCGATCGAGCAGGTAGATCCCCTGCAGCCCAGCGTAATCCAGCGATGTCAGCACGATGCCGATGATGTAGTCCGCGGTGACGATCCCCCAGTACTCCCACCGCTTGCACCGGCCCCAGCCCCGCAGATTCGCGCGGTGCAGCGGCCGCCTGGTCCAGCCGACCGCGTCGGGATTCAGCCGTCCCCGGGGCGTGCACAGATCGACCCGCTCGGCGATCTCCCGCTCCGCGGTCGTGACCTCGCCCATCCGATCCTCCTTCGTCGCCTCGCGCCGCAACCGCGCATCACGTTCCGGGCACGTCGCGTGCTGAGCGGCTGACGCGGACAGCGATCCCGGTCATGCTGGACGCGGTTGCACTCGCGTTTACCATGAGTATGCTCATTAATGAGTCTACTCATTTTTTGATGCCGAGGGGAGGTGTCCGGTTGACAACTCCATCCGATGTTCAGCAGGTGAACCGTCGTCTTCGCAATATGCGGGATAAGCAGGTTCGCATCTTCGACGCGGCTTCCCGGCTGTTTGCCGAAAGCGGATTTCATGCCGTGACCACCCAGCAGATCTCGGATCGGGCCGATATCGCCGCGGGCACCCTGTTCCGCTATGCCTCATCCAAGGGCCAGCTGTTGCTGATGGTCTACAACGAGGACTTCCGCGCGGCCCTGGAGTCGGGCGAGCGGCAGGCACGCACAGTCGCGGACCCGGTTGCCGCGATCGCGGCACTGGTGCGTCCGATCCTGTCGGCCGCCGACCGGAATATCGAGAACACCATCGCCTACCAGCGGGAATTACTGTTCGGACCGCCCGAGGAGACCTACCGCGAACAGGGCCTGGCCTTGGTGGCACGACTCGAGGCGATACTGGCCGACATCCTGATCGCCGCCGCCCATCCGGTCACACCGGCACTGCGGGAGGCCGCGCGCGTCACCGGTCGCAGCATTTTCGCGGTACTGCACATGGCACTGGTGCGTCCGTCCATCGGAGTCGATCCCGACCACGATCCGATCACCGATCTGCACGCCCAGATCGTGCAGCTCGTCGCCGGCTTCCGGGCCACTCCGGACGTGCTCGACACCACGTGATTTGCTGCCCTACAACATATTTCACCCCAGCGCGGAGAACACTCCGCAGAACGGAGCCGATATGACCACCATTCGCAAGGTAACCGTCCTCGGGACCGGAGTTCTCGGTTCACAGATCGCCTTCCAGACCGCGTTCCACGGATTCGACGTCACCTCCTACGACATCAACGACGAGGCGCTGACCGCCGCGCGTGAGCGCTTCGACAAGCTGGCGGCCACCTATCGCGAGCAGGTCGAGGGCGCGGGCGACGGCAAGGCCGATGCCACCGCGGCCGGTATCGCACTCACCGACGATCTGGCCGCGGCCGCGCGGGAGGCCGATCTGATCATCGAGGCGGTGCCGGAGGTGCTGTCCATCAAACAGGACACCTACCGCAAGCTCGCCGCGGCGGCGCCCGAGCACACCATCTTCGCCACCAACTCCTCCACCCTGCTGCCCAGTGACATCAAGGATTCGACCGGACGTCCGGACCGCTTCCTGGCGCTGCATTTCGCGAATCAGGTGTGGCATTTCAACACCGCCGAGGTGATGGGTACCGCCGACACCGATCCGAAGGTGTACGACGCGGTCGTCGAATTCGCCCGCGCCATCGGCATGGTCCCGATCGAATTGCACAAGGAGAAGGCGGGTTACGTGCTGAACTCGCTGCTGGTGCCGTTCCTCAACTCGGCGATGGCACTCGCGGCCGGCGGCTACGCCGAACCGAAGGCGGTCGACGAGACCTGGCGCATCGGCACCGGCGCACCCGCCGGCCCCTTCCAGATCCTCGATATCGTCGGCCTCACCACGCCCTACAACATCCTGGTCAACAGCGGTGAGGACGGGCGGAAACTGGCCGCCTGGCTGAAGTCGGAATACATCGACAAGGGCAAACTCGGTATCGCCAGCGGTGAGGGATTCTACCGCTACCAGGCATAAAGCGTTATCGCACAGCACATTCCGAAGGTGCACCGGGTACTCGCACGACCGTCGAAGAGGAGCCATATGTAGGTCCGTTCGCACTGAACGACTAGGCGCAGAAGGACATCGCCGAGATCTTCCTCGCGCTGGTACTGCCGCTGTACCGGTGGCCGCTCGACCGAGGAGTGACCGTGCGGTTCGACACCGAGGTCACCGAGATCGATTTCGACATCACCCCGGAACGCAAGCGGGCCACCCGGATCCACTGGGTGTCCGGCGGCGCCGAGGGCAGCGCCGACCTGGGCCCCGACGATCTGGTGTTCACCACGATCGGCTCCCTGGTGCAGAACTCCGACGAGGGTGATCACCACACCGCGGCGAAACTGAACGAGGGACCGGCCCCGGCGCGGGAGCTGTGGCGCCGCATCGCCGCGAAGGATCCCGCGTTCGGGCGGCCCGATGTATTCGGGGCCCACATCCCGGAGACGAAATGGGAGTCGGCCACGGAAGCTGCCTACCGGCTGCTCGGTATCGAGCGTGGTGTGCCCGAGGTGTTCAACTCCACCTACGACATCCGCAGTCTGCTCAATGCCGTCAGCCATATGCGAGACGGCGGCGCGCTGAACATCCCGGGCCCGGATATCGTGCGCCGCAAGCTCATCGGCAGACTGGAGAGTTCCGAGGTCGGTCAGCTCCTCGCCGAGTACGGACTCATCGCCGACGAGTAGCGCGGCGGCCGCCGGCGCCGGGATCCGGTGGGATCCCGCCCCGGCGCGCTCACCGCTCGGCTGCGGGCGGTGAGCGGCCGCCCGCGACTCAGTCGCGCGCGTCCTGTGCGAAGGTGGCCAGCAGCTCCCGCGCGTGCGAACCGCCGTCCAGCAGGCGGCCGGTACGTCGCGCTATCCGCCAGCCTTCGGATTCGCGGCGCAGTTCCAGGCGGTGCACGCTCGCGCGCAGTACCCGATAGC